>NZ_NADT01000025.1:0-112540 GCF_003264205.1 Bacillus sp. SRB_8
TACTTGACAGGGATAAGACCACAATCGGTCTTTTTTCATTAATATAATAAAGATTAGAAATAAATAGCATTGTATTTCATACTACCCTGCGAATATTATAAGATAGATATAAATTGATTATAGTTTGAAAGTAGATTTGTTATCAGTTTTTTTAAAAATCTTACAAGCGTGTAAGATGAATCAATATGTGCTATAAAACAATTCATTTACACTATATTGTGAGAAGTGCAAATGAAGGGAGAATATAAATGGAAATTCTACATGCAAAAAGTATTAGTAAAGTATATAAAGGGAAAGTACCTTTTAAAGCATTGGTAGATATTGATTTATCAATTCAAGAAGGTGAATTTATAGGGATTATGGGGCCATCAGGGAGCGGGAAAACAACGTTATTAAATATGGTATCTACTATCGACTCTCCAACATCGGGAGAAATATTAATAAATGGTACAAATCCTTTCCAGTTGACATCAGATAATTTGGCTTTATTCCGTAGGAAACAATTAGGATTTGTTTTTCAATCATTTAATTTACTTAGCACACTTACAGTAAAGGAAAATATCGTATTGCCGATGACATTAGATGGTGTTTCTGTACAAGAAATGAACAAACGAGTTGAAGAAATTGCAGAGAAATTAAATATTACAGATATATTGAGTAAAAGAACTTTTGAAATTTCAGGGGGGCAAGCTCAAAGAACAGCAATTTCTCGTGCAATTGTTCATAAGCCGCAATTATTACTTGCAGATGAACCAACAGGGAATTTAGACTCTAAATCTTCAAATGATGTAATGGAGATGCTAGATACTTTAAATAAAGAAGAAAAAGCTACGATGATGTTAGTTACACATGATCCGTATGCAGCGAGTTTTTGCAGCAGAGTCATATTTATTAAAGATGGTCAACTATATAACGAAATTTATTGTGGTGAAAGTAGGCAAGCATTTTATCAAAAGATTATGGATGTCCTTTCTTTGTTAGGAGGGAAAAGGCATGACTTTTCGTCAGTTCGCATTTAATAATATTTTTCGCAATAAGCGTACATATGCAGCTCATTTTTTAAGTAGTGCATTTTCTATTATGATTTTCTTTACGTATGCTCTTTTATTATTTCATCCTGATTTACAAGGTGAGTTAAAATCGACAAGTGCAACAATAAGTGCATTTGGTACATTGGGATTTTCAGTTTCGCAAGGCTTGATTTTTGTATTTTCATTTTTCTTCATTCTATATTCAGTTAGTTCATTTTTAAAAACGCGTAAGAAAGAATTTGGGATATTAATGATGCAAGGTATGTCAATGAGACAGCTTAAGAAATTATTATTAATTGAAAATATGTTGATTGGACTTGGCTCAATTTGTATAGGAATTCTCATTGGACTCGTATTTTCTAAACTAGTTTTATTGATAAGCGCAAGTGTATTAATGATTAGTAATGGTTTGCCTTTTTATATACCAGTGCAGGCTGTATTATTAACAGTCATCACATTTCTTTTATTATTTTTAATTGTTTCGCTCGTTACATTTAAAATGATAAAAGTAACAGAACTTGTGGAACTTATACAAGCAGAGGAAAAGCCAAAGCCAGAACCGAAAGCATCAATTTTATTATCGCTACTTTCTTTAATTAGTATAGGGTATGGATATTTTTCAGTATTTCGCTTTATCCCAAGTACTAATTTTATTACGCTTGGAATAGGGGTGCTCCTAGTAATTATAGGAACGTACTTTTTATATACACAGTGTAGCGTTTATATATTGCACCTTGCGAAAAGGAGAGAATCTTTCTTTTTAAAGAGAACAAATATATTAACATTTTCTGAATTAATTTACCGTATGAAAGATAATGCAACGATGTTTTTTATAGTATCTATTGTTTCAGCAGTTGCATTTACAGCGATTGGTACAACAGCTGCAATTGGAAATAGGGATTTGGTAAGGATGACAAATCCGTATACATTTTTGTATGGAAGTTTTGAAAACGACAAAGTATTAAATAAAAATCTTTCTATTATAAAAAAACACCTTTCTGATGCTAATATTCCGTATCGAATGGCTTCATCTTCATATATATACACGGAAAATGGTGTAGATGTAATGAAGTTAAGTGAATATAACGATCTTGCTAAAGCACTAGGCTATCAACAAGAAACAATAGAAAAAGAAGATGAAATTTTATTAATTCCTGGAGTCGTATCACAAAAACAAGAATTTAAAAATGGCGAGTATAAAAAGAATATAGAAGTCATTCAAGGAGATTGGACAAAGACATTTCATGTGAAAAAAGCCGTAGAAAATTTAGTTTTACCACATGATTCTAGAACTATTTATATCGCTGTTAAAGATCAGGTATATGATGGAATACCTCTTACTAGTGACCCAGTTAATAAAGATGTTCAATATCGTACTTACGGATTTGTTGTAGACGATTGGATGAAAACGAAGGGAATTTCAAACGAATTAATTAGTAGATTTGAGAAAGATACTAGAGTAGGTAATTTTCAATTTCGGGCTTTAACTATAGATTTGTTAAGTGCAAAGCAAACGAATGGATTATTACTTATGGCAAGTGTTTTAGTCGGAATCGTCTTCTTCACATTCGCTGCTAGTTTTATTTATTTCCGATTATATACTGATTTGGATCGCGATCAACAGCAATATAAAATGATTTCGAAAATGGGATTAAGTAAACGAGAATTAAAAAAAATTGTAACGAGACAGTTATTATTAATGTTCTTCTTACCGATTATTGTTGCAGTGATTCATACTGTAGTCGCTTATACGGCATTACAGCAATTAGTCGATTTTTCTATAATTAATAGCTCTATCGTTATTTTAATTTCATTTATATGTATACAAGTTTTATATTTCTTTATAACCCGTTGGCGTTACCTGCAAAAGCTTTATAAGGTTATGGAGCAATAGAGTTTATTAGCTTGTAAGACTACATTAAAGTATGTGGAAAAAATGAACTGTATGATGAAAGGAAACGCGATGAAAAGAACTTTAACTATTTTTATGTTAACGATACTACTATTAATAAGTTTTAGTGCATGTTCTAAAAAGGAGAATCCATTTCCTGCAAACGGTTTATTAATCATTGGAAATGAAAATAAAATTTCACCAATTATTAATCGTTATCAAGAAATTACGAAAGAAAATGAAGTGTTTTCTGTGAAAACAGGTACTTATGGAAACGGACAAGTATTAATTTTAAATGAGTCTACAGCACAAGCATTGATTAAAGCTAAAGTTTTCCGTAAACGAGATAATGGCTCCAATTTTATGCCTGTAAATACGTTACCGAAATTCCCAAAAGAGGGTTCTCTACTGTTTGCACAAGAAGACGAAAAGACTTTGAAAAGTATTAAATTAGAAGGAAAAGAGGTTCCTGTCATATACAATAGTGACGCTTGGATAGGTAACAAGCGTAATTATCCAACGCAATGGTATGTGATTGTATCAAAAAATAATATATATAAGGAAATAAAAGCAAATGAAACAAAAATGCATCTTCTTCAATTAAAAAAATCTTTAGGTGACGAAAACCCTAAAATGTCGACGGATAATACATTGGTTAATGAAAATGTAAAAGTAAGAAAGCTAATTAAAGATTTTGAGGGAGAAGTATCAGTTCAGTTTTTAACGATTGAAGAAAAATCTTAAAAAAGAGTTCAAGGTTGATAAAGTTTCTATCAACCTTGAACTCTTTTTAGTTATAGACCATTCAGATAACATAGTTTACATGACTTCATTTAATCGAGTCTCGCTCGTTTCTTCAATCGCATTTGAATGTTGAACCGAACCATTTTGAGATTCCTTTTCTTTACGAAATTTCTGTAACATTTCTAAAATCATCCATAAAGGTACACCTTTGTCTTTTAGCATTTTCCATAAGTCTAATTCGCTAAATTTATGATCCGCTTGTTTCATTTCTTGTTCAGATGTACGAATATCAAATTTGATTAGATCATTAGATTTCTTATCTTCATGCTTAGTAGAAGAGATAGTATTATGCTCAAGATTAGATGGGGTTATTTTAGAAGGTTGAGCTAATGTATGAATGTTTAATCCGACTTGCATGCTTTTTTCCTCCTTTTCAAGCAATGAAATTAGTTTTCTTATGATTTTTAAATCCATTTAACATGAGGAAACTATATTTGATTATAAATTCAAATAATCAGATTTACAAGTTGTGTTATAAGAAGTAAATGCTTACTAGAATTAATATTTATCAACATTTGTATATGTTTTCTATATATACAACGTATATAAAATACTTTACATTATGTTTAAGTTGCAAACTAATTTTGTATTTTTTTTCAAAGATAAATGTAAACGTTTTATTGAGGGGGAGAAAGTATGGGGAAATTATTTTTAAAAGTATGTTTTTTCGCATTAGTGACTGTTTGTTCATTCGCAGCGAAAACAACATACGCTGAAGAGAGACAACAAAATAATTATCCTATCATTTTAGTGAATGGATTTGCTGGATGGGGTAGAGAGGAAATGCTAGGGGTAAAATATTGGGGTGGTGTTCATGATATACAAGAAGATTTAAAAAGAAATGGTTATACAGTACATACTGCAGCTGTTGGACCAGTTTCTAGTAACTGGGATCGTGCATGTGAATTATATGCGCAAATTAACGGTGGAATAGTAGACTACGGTGCGGCACATGCTGAGAAACATGGACATAATCGTTTTGGTAGAACTTATAGTGGATTTGCACCGAATTGGAGTGAAACAAATAAAGTTCATTTAGTTGGGCATAGCATGGGTGGACAAACGACAAGAACATTAGTGCAGCTATTAAAAGAAGGAAGTTATGAAGAAAAAGATTATGTGAAAAATCATCCGAACACAAAGATATCACCACTATTTGAAGGTGGCAAATCGTATGTTCATAGTGTTACAACTTTAGCAACTCCTCATAACGGTACAACACTCGCGGACGGAAGTCTTCTGTTGCCGTTCGTTAAAGATTTACTCATTACAGCTGCAAGTTTAGGTGGAAACAATAATTTATCATTATATGATTTTAAATTGGATCAATGGGGTATAAAAAAGAATAATGGAGAGTCCTTTTTCCAATATACTGATCGTATTTTAAATAGTTCAATTTGGGAAAATACAAAAGATATAAGTCAATGGGATTTAAGTACTGATGGAGCAAAGGAGTTAAATAATTGGGTAAAGACGCAATCGGATGTATATTACTTATCCTATAGTGGACATGCATCGCAAGCAGCACCAATAACAGGTTTACATTTACCTCATATAACGATGAATAAAGTGTTAATGGGTAATGCATTTTTCTTAGGTTCCTATGCAAGATATGAAGAGAATCGAACATTAATAGATACTTCTTGGTGGCAAAATGACGGTGTAGTAAATACAAATTCTATGATTGCACCTTCATCTAATATTGCTGCAAATGATAATGAGTCTTTACAGGTTGGAAAATGGAATCATATCGAAACGAAAGCAAATTGGGACCATCTTGATATGGTAGGATTAAGCGTTTCAGACACGTTAGGTTTTTCTAATATTCAAGAGTTTTATAGAACAATTGCAGAAAAATTATCACGGTTACCGAAATAGATAATAATAAAGCGCTCTCGATGGAATTCGAGGGCGCTTTATATTATATTGAAAGAGGGATTTGGCAAAAAAAACATGGGGTGATCTTATGAAAATTCAAGTTGTATTATCGGGGTATGGGACAGTTGGTAAAGAATTTATTAAATTATTAAACGAAAAATATTTATATATAAATGAAACATATGGAATTGACTTAGTTGTTAGTGGAGTGATAGGAAGAAATATTGCAATATATAACGGGAAAGGTTTGCAGATTAATGATTTATTGACGTATGGTGATGGTTCTGCTGCAATTGAAAAATATATCGAACATTATCCAGAGGAACGCGGAACGATTAATATAAATGGTACTGTATTGGTTGAATCAACTGCTACAAATCTTAAAAATGGAAATCCAGGGAAACAGTATATGAAACAAGCTATTGAAAATCAAATGGATATAGTAGCTATTTCAAAAGGTGCACTTGTTACAGCTTGGAGTGAACTGAATACGGCAGCACGTATTTCAGGCTCACGCATTCGATATAGCGGTGCAACTGCCGCTGCGTTACCGACATTAGACATTGGACAACTAAGTTTAGCAGGTTGCCATATTGAAAAAATAGAAGGAATATTGAACGGGACAACAAATTATATTCTTACAAAGATGCATGAAGAATATAAGACGTTTGAAGAAGCATTGCAAGAAGCACAAAATAAAGGAATTGCGGAGACTAACCCGTTATTAGATATAAGCGGGATGGATAGCGCTTGTAAATTATTACTTTTGACGAATAGTTTAATGGGAAACGATTATTCACTCAAAGATATAAAAATAAACGGAATAGAGCACGTTACAACGCAACAAATTCAAAATGCAAAGGAACAAAATAAATCAATTAAATTAATTGCATCAGTATATAAAGACGATAATGGAAAAGTAAACCTTAGTGTACAACCTTGTAATTTAGAGAAAGAACATCCGTTAGCAAATATAAATGGCACGGAAAAAGGAATTACGTTCTTTACAGATACAATGGGACAAGTCACTACAATTGGTGGAGCTTCTAATCCACGCGGAGCTGCAGCTGCTGCTTTAAAAGATGTAATCAATTTATATCGAAATGATTTATAGGCTTTATAACCGTACCGCTATTAATAAAAAATACATATGTAGTGGACCTTTTGAGAATGAAATAAATATGTAAAAATAATTGCAGGGGGTAAGAAATTGTTTAAAGATTTTAAAGTTGTAAAAGATCGTCCCGTTTATATTCAATTAAAGGATTATTTAAAAAAGATGATTATGAAAGGGCATTTGTTGGGGGACCAAAAAATCCCATCAACAAGGGAACTGAGTGAATTATTATCAGTGAGCAGAAATACAGTACTCTCTGCATATGCGGATTTAGAACAAGAAGGACTCATTTATGCAGTTAAAGGAAAAGGAAATTTCGTTGCGAAGGTGGATATAAGTAACACCTCGTCTGTTGAAATAGATTGGAAAAATAAACTTAATACAGTTACCACATTAGCGGATGAATTAGACTTAATGAAGCATGGAGTTCGCTGGGAAAAAGGAATGATTGTTTTTAATAGTATAGCCCCGGACGAAAAGCTATTTGATGTTGAAAATTTCAAAAGAGCTTTTCTTACTCGTATGTCCATTGAAGGGGATATCGTATTGAACTACGGATATGCAAAAGGTTATAGACCGTTAATGAATTATTTACTTCATTACATGGAAATGAAAGGTGTAGATATTTCGAACAAAGATATTCTAATTACAAATGGATTTACAGAAGGATTAGATATTGTGTTATCTTCTTTATCGAAGAAATCAGGGCGTGTTATTTGTGAGAACCCAACTCACCATGCTGCATTGAAGCTTTTTCGTTTACATGGACTTGAAGTTCATGGAATTAATATGAATGATGATGGTATTGATACGAATGAAGTAGAAAAAAGTTTGCGTGAAAAGGATTTTGATTTCGCGTATTTAATCCCTTCTTATCATAATCCAACTGGTATTGTTACGAGTTCGGAGAAAAGAACGGAATTGATGAGGTTATTTTCAAAATACAAGATCCCTATTATAGAGGATGGGTTTAATGAAGAATTACGTTATTCGGGTTCACATTTATCGCCATTATTAACTTTTGCAGGGGCTGGTAATAATGTGATTTATATTAGTAGCTTTTCAAAGGTGCTTTTCCCTGGTTTACGTGTAGGTTGGATCATTGCAGATAAAGAACTGATACATTATTTAGAAAGTGTTAAAAGAGCCAGAACCATTCACACATCTACGTTAGATCAAGCTGTTCTGTTTCAATATTTACATGAAGGATATTTTGAAAAATATTTAAAAAAAGCAAGATCTGTTTATAAGAAAAAATATGAGTTAGCTGTTGGGGCGTGTAATCAGTACATTCCGTTTAAAAGAATGACTGGAGACGGTGGACTTCATTTGTTTATAGAGTTGGAAGAAAAAATTCAAGCCCGCACACTTTTACAAAAGTGTTATGAGAAAGGAGTTACGTTTTCTCCTGGAGATGTTTTTTACTCTGATGGAGGAGGAGCGAACACATTCCGATTAGGATTTTCACGTTTGAAAGAACAGGAAATTGTTAGCGGGATTCAAATAATTGGTGAAACTTTAAAAAATGAAACTTGGAGTTGAGAAAATGAGAATTGGCGTTATTATGGGAGGAGTATCCTCTGAAAAACAAGTATCAATTATGACTGGGAATGAAATGATTGCACATTTAGATAAGAGTAAATATGAAATCGTTCCAATTACGTTAAATGAAAAAATGGATTTAATTGAAAAAGCGAAAGATATTGATTTTGCATTGCTAGCATTACACGGAAAATACGGAGAAGATGGTACGGTTCAAGGGACGCTTGAGAGTTTAGGTATTCCATATAGCGGCAGCAATATGTTATCTAGCGGTATATGTATGGATAAAAATATTTCAAAAAAGATTTTGCGTTATGAAGGAGTAGAAACACCAGATTGGATTGAACTTACAAAAATGGAGGATCTAAAGCTTGAGGAGTTAGATAAATTAGGATTTCCGTTAGTGGTAAAACCAAACTCTGGCGGCTCAAGTGTTGGAGTTAAGATTGTCTATGATAAAAATGAATTAATCTCTATGCTAGAAACTGTATTCGAATGGGATTCTGAAGTAGTAATTGAGAAGTATATAAAAGGTGACGAGATTACATGTTCAATTTTTGATGGGCAACAGTTACCTATCATTTCGATTCGACATGCTGCTGTGTTCTTTGACTACAATGCAAAATATGATGATACTAGTACAGTTGAAGAAGTTATCGAACTTCCAGCTGAAATAAAGGAACGTGTAAATAAAGCGTCACTGGCTTGTTATAAAGCATTAAAATGTAGTGTTTATGCAAGGGTTGATATGATGGTGAAGGAAGGAATTCCATATGTAATGGAAGTTAATACATTACCAGGGATGACACAATCAAGTTTACTGCCAAAAAGTGCGGAAGCAGCGGGAATTAATTATAGCAAACTATTAGATATGATAATTGAAACTTCATTAAAAGTAAGGAAAGAAGAAGGTTTTTAAGGTAGTTATATAATTAATTCTTTTGACAGTTCCACGAATTATGCTATGATAATTACAATACGACAACTAAATATTTATCCACTAGGGGGGCCTTTTATAGGCTGAGATCAGATGAAATTTTGAGACTCTTAGTACCTGATCTGGTTAATGCCAGCGTAGGGAAGTGGGAAAGACGTTGCTATTTAACGAATAAATACTGTCAATTTCACTTTCTTTACGCCTGTAAAGAAAGTTTTTTTATTTTACAGCTTTAATAATTGTGGATAAATACGTATATTTTTTACATTATTTGGAGGGATTTAAATGACTTTTTCACAATCATTACGTAAAGAAGTAGATTCAATTTGGGAAGCAAGTTTTAACCATCCTTTTGTAAAAAAACTAGGTGAAGGAACATTAGATTTAGCTAGTTTTCGATATTATGTGCTTCAAGATTCTTATTATTTGAGTCATTTTGCTAGAGTACAAACGTTAGGTGCTGCAAAGGCTCTTGAATTAGAAACGACAGCTCGTATGGCACACCATGCACAAAATACGTATGAAGCTGAGTTATCATTACATGAGAATTTCGCAAAGAAATTAGGGATTACAAAAGAAGAAAAAGATAATTTTATTCCTGCGCCAACTGCATATGCATATACATCTCATATGTATCGTGCAGCTTATGAAGGGCATTTAGGAGATATTATTGCGGCTATTTTACCTTGTTATTGGTTATATTATGAAATCGGTGAACGATTAAAAGAATGTCAACCAGAAGAGCCAATTTATCAAGAATGGATTTCTGCATATGGATCTGATTGGTTCCGTACTCTAGTAGAAGAGCAAATCACACGATTAGATACGATCGCTGAAAAAGTAACAGAGGCAGACCGTAATCGTATGAGACAACATTTTATTTTTAGTAGTCAATATGAATATTCATTTTGGGAAATGGCATATACATTAGAAAAATGGCCGGTGAATGAAGAAGTTAAAGGTGTTATTTAATTAAGAGGATATAAAAGGTATCGCTATATAAAGAGGCGATACCTTTTATTATATTTAGTTTCTGTAATTTTTTTGTAAATCATAGATAAAAAATATAATAATTCATTATAATGATTTTATAATATAAAGTCCCATAAGGAGGTAGTTATATGTTAATAGTTACTTTATATTAATTTGATTTTAATAATGTTTTATTCGTATAATCAAATGTAATTTAGCTATTTCCTTTAATGTGCTTGGTTAAAATTTGATTCGTTAATGCTTAAAAAATTGGTATCTTTTCTAGTATTATTCATGATCAATATAAATTAAGAGAGGAAGTATTAATAATATGGAAAAATTACAGTTATTAGCATTTAAAAATATAGTAGAACCCCTCTATAATGAGAAAGTATCGTATATTTATTTTCCTATTGAATGGCTTGAGATTGTAGAGATACATTATAGAACATTTTTATTAACGAGCAAATTAAAACTTGTAAATGAAAGATTGTATGAAATGTTTTCTGATATATTATTCATTCAGCATAATCCATATATATTAAAGGAAGATACGCCCTGGATTGTAGCAAAAGAACCAATGAAACAAGAACAGTTAGACTATATTTTCCAAAGCTGGTATGAGGTTATTCATGATTGGAAACCTAATAAATTAATAGATCCACCACATTTAGAATGGCAGTATGATTTAATTAGTAATTTGCCAGCATTACATGATAAAAAAACGTTTTCTAAATGGGTACCAGCTCTAATTACTCATATTTTTTGCGAACAGCCTTTACATTTGGAAAATAAAAATGAGGAAGAAATATATTTTTCACCACTGCGATCACAACATGTTTCTGAAGCGATGTCTGAGCCAATTAAAGATGAAGAAACACATGATTATTTCTCTTATGTATATCGGTTTGAATACGTAACTCGTGGAGGTGAGAATATTCCGCTATTAAAAGTATCTGTAGGGATTAGGAGGTTTTATCAACAATATAATCATAAAGATATCCCTATACTTTTAGGGCGAAAGCGGAGCCAAATACTGATTTCAACTCCTGAATTTGAATCAAATAATAAAAAGCAAAGATTTGTAAAGTTAAAAGTACAACAAGCTGTAAAAGGAATAAAGTGGATTAAACGTTTTAGAAATTTAAAAGATGATTATAGGATAGGGGGAGAAGTTAAATTAGAGAACATTCTCCAATGTCCGAAAGAGTATATTAGAGGAACAAAGATAAGAGTGCTTCTTCCATATAACGAAAATATATATAAAGTTCAAGGAACAAAAATAAAATTTGGTATAAAAGTAAGAGAAAAAGAGGAACTTTTTAATGAATTCCAACGAATATGCCCATATTTCACATTACTTCCAGAATGTGAAAATGTATTAACTAATAATGAGAATGAGTTATTACCTTTATTTGCCCCAAAGGGATTAGACTCAATTACGTTAGAAGTATGGTCAGATGATATAGTAATAGAGATAGAACAAGCGTTATTAGATAGCAAAATAGTTTTAGCTCAAAACGGAGATTCCTCCTATGTATTAAATGCAGACAATCCGGTGTTGTTAAAAATAGTAAGATATAACATTAGGAAATTGTTACAAAATCCATATAGAATGCAATATAGCCATAAAAACAAAAAGAAACTAGTAGACGATGTCGTAAAAGCTGTACATGCTACGGCAGGTGAGCAAAATGAAATGAAATTAGCATTAATTGCAATAAAAAATTGTGATGGTCGCGAAAAAATTAATCCAAAGCAAATTATTCGGGAAGGATTCGCTCAAACGGAACGTATTTCAGCATTTATTAATTTATTTATCGGACAAAGTGTATCTAAAAAAGAAATTATTAATGCCATTCTTAGTTTGTTAGAACAAAAGGGGTTCTTAAAGTGTAGTTGGAATAAGATAAAATTACCGGGGGTAATTGTAAATTTATCAATTGAGAAAATGTCTAAATATGATTTCTTACCTATTTTTTCAAAAATAAATGGGAGAGAAATATTATATAAATTATATGGTCAAGAAGAATGGGGCACAATTGATCATACTTTATTAAATATAGGTAATAATAAAGTGTTTTTACCACAACCATCAAAAAGGAATGATATAGGATTCAGTTTTAAACAATTTATGTCAGAAACATTAGTTGAAATTTCACAAGATGCACATAAACAAAATAAAGAAGTTTATTTTATTGTAGATGCCAATATGAGGGAATATTGGATAGAGGAATTGCAAAATAAAAGCGTTAATATTGGGGGTTCACCTGAAATAATATCAAATTTAAAAGAGGATATAAACATAATTAGAATTAATACTAACTCAGATGTACCGAACTATATTGTTAGAGACCAAGAACATGTTATGAATGAAACGAGATTATTTGTAGATCAAATGGGAATTTACTATAGCACGGCTGCATACGAATTAGATTGTAATGAGATAGTACAGCAGTACATACTCGAAGTTATCCCGCTTGGTGTGAAATCTGAAGAGAGAGAAGAAATCGCCAAAATGATACATTACATGTGCTGTAAATCAACCTTGCTCTCAGAACAAAATATTCATAATACGTATGTAATGCATATGGCTAAATTAATTAAAAATTATACTACCGATATTGATTCAAGGGAGTTTAAAGAATTCAATGACGAATTAGATGAAGATGTAATAATTTTAGAAAAAGAAGATACATTGATATTAATATAAATAATAGTGTACAAATCCTGCTAGTAATAATGAGCAGGATTTGTCATTTTTTCATGTAAATAAGGCTATCCTTTGTCATGTATCTTTTCTTTTACGTATTTACTTTATTTACATACAGGATTAAGATGTTTTTTAGAAATACAAAAACTACATCATATGGAAAAGCGATTTTTATTAATTGAAAAGAAAATTTGAAAGGAATGGGGAATTGTGAAGAAATTAGATGTATTATTAATGCTACTGAGCGGCCTCTTTCCAATTGCAGGAATGTTAAAGCAAATCCCTCTTGAACAATCTTTATATATTGGAGGACTTTTATTTTTTACTAGTTTCGGTAGTTACTTTGCGAAAAAGATATATTCACGTATATGTAGCTGGATAGCATATGCACCATTTATAACACTACTGTTAGTTATTTGGAATCAGGATATTTCAACAAGTGCTATAATAGCAAATGCAAAAATTGCCGCTTGTATCGCTTTAATACCTTGTATATTCCGCTTTCGTACATACGGGCTTACTTTAGGTTTATTCTCATTATGGACCGCTTTATTATGGGACATAAAAGAAGTACAGTCGTTAGTCATACTTGAGCGTATGACGAGTTTAATGACAAGCAATTACGTATATCTTCTACTCTTGGTTGGAGGACTTATATTAGGTGGATTACTTGCGATGTTAATACATCGAAAAGAGAAAGATAATAATAAAGAAAATACAAATCTATTTAAACAAAAAAAGAGACGTAAAAGGCTATCATTTAAGATCCGCTTTCCAAGATTACCGAAATTTAAGATGGAATTATTTAAGTTTGGTGGAAAAGGTTCTAAACGTAAAACGCCAGAAATAATGCATGAGCGTAATAACGAAGAACCAGTTGTAACATATGAAATGGCAGAGCAAATAGATCAATATAAAGAAAGTACTGTTCAAGGACAAACTAGGATGGAACGTCGAAAAAATAGGTATAATGCATAATAAATTTCACTAACCCCTTAATGATTTATCGTAAAATTGATAAATCATTAAGGGGTTTTTTTATGTAATTAAATATAGGTTGCGTATGAAGGATTCATAGCATATTTTAAAGGTAAGGATTTAAATAAAATAATGGGAGGACAAAATGCTTATTATTACATATATTTCTGTTTGCATATTATTCTTAGTTAGTTTTTTACATGTTTATTGGGCTTTCGGAGGTAAGTGGGCGACAAATAGTGTCATTCCAACTAAAGCTGGAGAAAAGGCGTTTACACCAGGTACAGGAATGACATTGTTCATTGCGTTATTATTAAGTATGGCAGCAATGATTTTATTACAACAAGCAAATATTGTTCATTCCGCACTTCCCAATGTTTTTGTTCAAATGGGATCCTGGGTTTGTATGGTTGTTTTTTTCATAAGAGTAATTGGTGAGTTTCATTATTTTGGTATCTTTAAACGAAAAAAAGATACGCAGTTTGCTAGAATGGATACTGTTTTATATGTACCACTTTGTGCATTTTTATCTTTATCCTTCTTATTAGCAATAATAACGTGAACATATAACCAGCATTATTTTAATACTTTATTACAAACTAAACTAGGGATTTATACGGCAACAGAGATGATTAGATAAGCAGTACCCTCTACCATTTGCTTTAAATAACAAGTTATTGGAGCGGTTAGAAAATGAATCTCTTCAAACTATTGAGGGTTGTGTATCATGTCTACATTTCATGTTGGATATAAATTATGAAAAAATAAAACATTATGGATCGAGCACAAGTAGGTCATTTGTTCCATTATCGCAATCTTCAATTTGTCTTGCTGATTGTGTTTGTTTAACAGGAGTTGTATTGGGGTTACTAGGAACAGTGACATTTGGAGGATTAATGTTATCTGTATGTTCTCTTACATAAAGAAAAAAGGACACCCACTTAAGGTGTTTTTTTTAGTTACTTAGGAGAGCTTTTGAGATAGGAGGGACATGGATTCAAATCTATAGTTACACATTTTTATTGTGTTGTGTAACTCAAAAAGGAAAGTATCAGCAACTGCTTATTTTGTATGACTATAAACATTGGCTATTTGGGAGCTGTAATAGAATGCTTAGAAGGGGGCAAAAAATGGTGTGTGAAATATTAATAAAAAAGGACAAGCAGTCGTACCTACTGTCCTTTAAAGGAGAAAAGTCTTTTGGTTAAGAACTACGAATAAACAGAAAATCTGCTTGTAATTAGTTTTATCCCAAATATACATGCCTATACAAAAAGGGATAAGTTCAAAAATACTTATCCCAGGAAGAGAAATCCCAAACACCAAAATGGCTTGTATTGGTATACAGGTTCAAAAGTAGTATATGTCAAACGAAAAATCTCATACAAAAAGCAGACAATCAAAAGTATTGTCTGCCAGAAAGTCGGATGAATTAGCCAACTGTGAAAAATTGCTTTCCCACTTCAAGAAGAGTAAAGGCACAAATTTGAAAGAAATGAATTGGGATTTAGTTATTGCTTCTATGAATGATGCATTTTTTTCATTTTTTTTGTCCCCAAAAAACAACTAATAATTGCGAGTAATGCATTTGAAGAAATGAAATTTACGGTCCAATAAATTCCTGTTCCAGCAATTATATCGATAATTATAAATCTTTTAATTGCCGAACTTTGTACTACATGAAAAATAAATTGATTGTTATCGTTACCCAATGTTATCACATCCCTTATCTAATATATGACAAGGCATGCTTGCTCTAGTCTTCATGATAATATACGAAAAAGAGTAATTAGCAGAAGCTTATAAAGTAGTTATAAATAAAAGATAACTATCGGAAGTTAAATTATTAACTTCAGTGAAAAAAATAACAATCATAATTTATCCTGCGTTATTGATGGGATATTATGTTTTACTTAAGGGCTTATGCGGAAAGTTTGATGAAAAATTCTTTCATTAAAAGTACGATTCCTAGCAGAAACAAGACTTCAATTGAGAACCAAAACATACTTTTGTGAGGTTTTTTAAACTCCATAATAATTGATGAAAATAAAAAAATTGCGATAAGTATGATGATTAAGAGTCGGATTATATCAACCATTAATAACACTCCTAATATTTAATCAGTACTATTATATAATCTTTTCCAAAGATATATAATTCTAGAAACATTCTATTGAAATTTTAATGAAAAGAACAGGTGGTGTTTAGTAGTTTTTTTCTCAAAATCATTTCAAACGTGTAGTGGGAAGTGATAAAAGTGATAAATCCACGTTTTAATAAAAGGATGTAAGCGTATTTTTAGCGAATTATAGATAATTAAGAGAGGCGGTGACACTATGAAGTATGTAAAAGTCAGTATGAATGGTGGAAGTGAGCACAAATTCTCAATGACTTTAGAACGATTTGAAGAGTTTATTACTACAGAGAATGGATTATTAGAAAATAAATTAGTTTGTATTGAAAATGTAATGATTAACCCTACTAATATATCTTCTGTAGTTGAAAAAATTGGTGTACCTGCTAAATTTATGGAAGTTTAAAGGTAATTAGATAAAAAACATCCATGGGGATGTTTTTTGTTTATAAATAAAGAAATTGTACAATGAAAGTATGAGAAAATTTTATTAGTAATAATGTAGGCTATTAAGAATGAATGGATATAGAAAGGTCTTTTCTAGCGTGTTAGTTACTCCAATGTGTATGTATCTATTTGGCATCTAGACATTGTGCTTTCTAGTGCACAATGTAATAAGTATAAGCATATAGTATGTAATAGGACAAGATCTTCGTGTCCTACTAAATACTCAGAAAAAACCTCTAATCACATTAGGGCATCCAATAGCAGGGTGCTCTAATTTTTTATGAAAAATGTAGCTTCACAACGGTTTCGTTTCAATTATAGTTTTCTTTAACGTTAATAAATATTAAGATTAATATGATAGCAATAATTAAATTAGACAAATAGAAATTTTGGTGACACAGTAGTTCAAAGATGACATCGAATGTATACAATAAAGCGACAGCAGGTAATATACAAATAAATATAAATCTCCAATTTTTTAAATAATGTTTATAATTAGTAAGTACTTTCGCCATTAATATTGCTCCTGTATTTTTTATTTTCTATATAATTATACATTTAAATAAAAAGATTTACAAAGTGTTTAAAAATTATTTAGCAACTAATGTGATTTTGGGAGATAAATAAGGAGGAAGAAAAAAATATTATAGATCTATAGATTGAGAGGAACATAGAGAAAGCTTTTGTTAAAAACTTAGATGGCTGCAGCAATCTGTGTAATTTAAAAAGACTTTTAAACATCTGGGCTAAAATGATACACTATAATCTACGTTATTTTAGAAATGAATAGAGGGATTTATATGATAGATAAAATTAAAAATGTTGTAGAGGATATGTATGAAGATGAAGCAAAACATTTACTTCAAAGTATTCTAATACAGTTAGATGTATTAGACGGGAATTATAGCGAAGATATGATAAAAAATTTAACGAGTATCCCTAAGCAATTGACGAGTCATACAACTCAGGGAAAAAATTTAGAAGAAAGCACACACATTCATATTGCCTTTGATGATTCAACTGCCGGATGTTTAAAATATATGTTGAAACAAGAAGGATTACACGAGGAGAGTGTTGTTTCATACTCTGAATTCTTTTCAATTGGTCCCATACATCAATTACATACGAATGAAGGTCAATTAGCAAGGGCACAGTGGTTATTAAATAACTTAACTTCTTATGATTGTTATTTTGAAGAAGAGTATTTACCAAGATTTAAGGAGACTTTAGAAGAGCTACATTCAATTCCGAATGAAACACCGATTACCGTTTGGAAGGCGGATAATGCCCATGAGCACGTAGGGCTTTGTTTTGCAATTGCGCAATTAAAAGATAAGAAAAATATTCGTGTTATGAATACTTCTGAAGCGAGTAGAGAAATATTAAAACAAGATTATGATATCCGTGGAACTGGAGAATTATCTCCTGAAAGTTTAGCTCTTTTCCAAAAAAGTTTTGTGGAATTTCCGTATTTAACTGAAGAGAAGCGAATGAAGTTTGCACATGAGTGGGATAGATTATCGCAAAGCACGGAGTTTTTAAGAGTTTGGAAAGACGATGAAGTGCATTCTGTACAAGAAGATTATTTTGATCAATTCATTATTGAGTGTGCGAAAAATGTAGGAGCAGATAAAGAATTTCATAAAGCTCCGAGAGTAATAGGTGAAGCACTTGGACTTGCGGATCAATTGGTTGGGGATACGTTTTTGGAATATCGCTTGAAAGAATTAATTAAGCAAGAGGTATTTGAATATGAAGGTTCGTTAGATCAAATGCGTTTTTATAGTGTGAAGTTAATAAAATAAAAAACATATTTTGTTTATAAAAAAGCTCGTATTTTAAAAATACGAGCTTTTTTTAGATGAATTTAGGCTATACATAAGCTTCCTATGAATGGCGTATCACATATGAATGTTAAAAGAAACAAATGAAAAGAAGGTGATGGGTTATTATGTATAACCAACAAAACTATCCATATGATCAAGAGATGTATTATAATCCACAAAACTACGGTTATGAATCTACAAATGAAGTGAGAGATATTGAACAAGAAGACTATAGACCAGATGATGCGGAAGATGCTCCAACGTCACCACCACCGTCACAAGCTCCGTCGTTACCGTCCACATTTGCTTCTCCAGCACAAGCAGGCAATATGAAATCTTGGATGTGTAACTGTCTAGGAAGATGGGGCTATTTACGTTTACATCGACCTGGTCCTTTCGGAAGAGATTTATGGTTCTTTCCAACCGAGGTAAGAAGAAGCGGGGTTTCAGGTTACACTTGGCAAGGTGGTCGTCGTCGTAAAGTAAGTTATCGATATCAACAAATTAGTAATTTTATGTGCTTCGCATAATAGGAAGTGAGAGAGTAGCATAATTTTACTCTCTCACTTTTTTATTTTTCAATATACGAAGTAAGATTTTAATTAAAAATTTACAATTTTCTAGTTTTTATTGAAGTATAATTCAAATGTTAGGTTGATTTACACAAATAATTGAGAGTGAGGGAATGTAATGTCAATAAAAAATAAGGTTGGCCGAAAAATAGAGGATGGCATTAATTTAGCTTCTGCTCAGTTTAAAGAAGATGCTTATGAAATTTATAAAGAATCGAGAAAAGTACAGCCTATATTATTTGTAAATCAAATTGAAATCGGTAAAGAATGGCTCATTACAAGATATGAAGATGCTCTGCCGCTTTTAAAAGATAATCGCTTAAAAAAAGATCAGGCAAATGTGTTTCCTCAAGATACAAAGAACATGCATCTTTCCGTTGACAATAGTGATCATTTAACAACGCACATGTTAAATTCGGACCCACCTAACCACAGTCGTTTGCGATCTTTAGTTCAAAAAGCTTTTACACCGAAGATGATTTCACAATTAGACGGAAGAATTCAGAGAATAGCGGATGATTTAATAAGTGAAATAGAGCGAAAAGGTACATTAAATCTTGTGGATGATTATTCATTCCCATTACCGATTATTGTAATAAGTGAGATGCTTGGAATTCCAAAAGAGGATCAAGCGAAATTTAGAATTTGGTCTCATGCTGTCATTGCATCGCCAGAAACACCTGAAGAAATAAAAGAAACCGAAAAACAACTATCTGAGTTTATTACATATCTCCAATATATAGTTGATGTAAAACGAAAAAATCCAAAAGAAGATTTGGTTAGTGCGTTAATACTTGCAGAAAATGAAGGGCATAAACTTAGTGCTCGAGAGCTATATTCAATGATCATGTTATTAATTGTAGCCGGACACGAGACGACAGTGAATTTAATAACAAATACGGTATTAGCACTTCTTGAAAATCCGAAGCAATTACAGTTATTAAAAGAAAATCCGGAATTAATTGATTCAGCTATTGAGGAAGGATTGCGTTATTATTCTCCAGTTGAGGTGACGACTGCAAGATGGGCGGCTGAGCCGTTTCAAATTCATGACCAAACAATCCAAAAAGGAGATATGGTTATTATCGCATTAGCTTCAGCAAACCGTGATGAAACAGTATTTGAAAACCCAGAAGTATTTGATATTATGCGTGAGAATAACCGTCACATTGCTTTTGGACATGGTAGCCATTTCTGTTTAGGAGCTCCACTTGCTAGGTTGGAAGCAAAGATTGCTATTACTGCTCTGTTTAAAAGAATGCCATCGTTACAAATAAAAGGTGAGCGTGAAAAAATTAATTGGCAAGGTAATTATTTAATGCGTTCTTTAGAGGAATTACCATTGTCTTTTTAGAATAGTTATATTGAGACATGCATACACGACAAATGATTAACATAGAGTATGTATGTGTTATTTAAATTCGAAACGGAAGGGTGAAAACATCCCAATGATCAACTAATTCTATTTGTAAGAGATCTTCGTTAAAAAACGAAATATTCTTCTGAATAGGATTAGTATGTGCATGTATAGAAAAGGGATGTGTTTCGCACTGCGAATATATAGTCTTTTCATATGATTTGTGCTGCCTCCTGTTCAGAACACGAAATAGGAGGCTTTTTTATGTCGACGACTGCAGAAACGAAACAAAATCATGGGGTATCACAAGTATTAAAAAATCGATTTGTGCAAGGGATTCTAGCATCAGCATTATTTTTACAAGTTGGAATTTGGGTTCGTAACTTTGCGATATTACTTTATGTTATGGAAATGACGAAAGGTGATGCTTTTGCTATTTCGATGATTTCGGTTGCTGAATTTGCTCCCATTTTTATTTTCTCATTCATTGGTGGAACTTTTGCTGATAGGTGGAAGCCAAAGAAGACAATGATATGGTGTGAGACGTTAAGTTCTATTTCCGTATTCGCTGTATTAATTACTCTTATGTTTGGAACGTGGAAAATCGTGTTTTTTGTGACGCTTATTTCTGCAATCCTTTCGCAGTTTTCTCAACCATCCGGTATGAAGTTGTTTAAACAGCATTTATCAACGGAACAAATTCAATTAGCGATGTCTATATATCAAACAATATTTGCGATTTTTATGGTGTTAGGACCGATTCTTGGAACATTTATTTTTCATAGTTTTGGAATTTATATTTCAATCATCATAACAGGTATCGCTTTTTTACTTGCAGCAGCTGTGTTGTTATTTCTTCCGAAAGATCTTGAGAATGATAATGAGAAGAAAGAAATTACGCTGTTACAGGAAATGCTGGATGGTATTAAATATGTAAAAAAGAAAAAAGCATTAACTTTGCTAGGGTTTTGTTTTATGGCAGCAGGACTAGGTATAGGTTTAATTCAGCCACTAGGCATCTTTATTGTGACTGAGCAGTTAGGGTTATCAAAAGAGAGTTTACAATGGTTACTAACAGTAAATGGTGCGGGGATGATTGTTGGCGGAGCTCTAGCGATGGTATTTGCGAAAAACGTTGCTCCGCAAAAAATGTTAATTGTAGGTATGCTTGGTCAGGCAATTGGAATTGCTATTATAGGCTACTCTACAAATTTATGGGTGACACTTACAGCACAACTTTTCAGTGGTTTAGCCCTACCTTGTATTCAAATAGGGATAAATACACTTATTATACAAAATAGTGATACGGATTTTATTGGTAGAGTAAATGGCATTTTAAGTCCACTATTCACCGGTTCAATGGTAGTAACGATGAGTATAGCTGGTTCATTAAAGGAGATGTTTTCATTAGGTACGATGTATGAGGGGACGGCTCTACTATTTGTTATTGGATTATTGTTTATTTTGCCTATATACAATTTAAAGCCAGTAATAGCAGTAGAAAGTGAAATGAATGGTAAAGGAAGTGCTGTGCAACATGAATCCTAATCCAAATGTTAAATACCCTATTGAAGGAAATCAAAACGTTCATTTTATAAAAAATACAATAACGAAATCTAATATATTTGTTGGTGACTATTCTTATTATGATGCGAAAGATGGAGAAACATTTGAAGATCGAGTATTACATCATTATGAATTTCTTGGAGATCATCTTACTATTGGAAAGTTTTGTTGTATTGCAAATGGAGTTACCTTTATTATGAACGGAGCGAATCACCGGATGGATGGATTTTCGGCATATCCATTTAATATATTTGGGAATGGGTGGGAGAAGTATACACCTAATTTGTCTGATTTACCTTACAAAGGGGATACAGTTATAGGAAATGACGTATGGATTGGTATGGATACAACGATTATGCCTGGAATAAAAATAGGGGATGGTGCAATCATTGCAGCAAAATCTGTTGTGACTAGAGATGTCGTACCATATACAATTGTTGGCGGAAACCCTGCAAATAAAATAAAGGAACGATTCACAAATACAATAATAGAAGAATTATTGCAAATTCAATGGTGGCATTTTGACATTGAAAAAATAACCGAAAATATAGATGCTATTGTACAAGGAGATATTGAACCATTAAGAAAGTTAAAAAGGTAATAAAAAATGCATGACAAAGAGTATCATACCTCCGAATTTTGTTAATGATAATAGAACAAGGAGGTGTGATACTATGGCACAAGACGTTTTATGTGAAGTAAACAACTGTAAATTTTGGGCTAACGGCAATAAATGTAGTGCAGATGCAATTTATGTAGTAAGTCATAAAGGTAAACATGCATCTACAACTGAAGAAACAGATTGCAAAACTTTTGATCCAGAAGTATAAATTTTTGAAGGGTAGCCAAATCGTGGTTGCCCTTTTATTAATTATAGTATTGATAATAAATCTCATTTTCATTCATTGTTTTTAACTTTTCTTTTTATTTTTTCATATTTTCTTCATAAGTGATGCAATCCAGAGCAATTCATGTTCAATACGTGATTTACTAAATTCAATGACTTCTGTAATAAAAGATGAGCTAACATGTAAAGATTGAATAGCAGGTAATGAAACAACTACAAATTTAATTATTAACAGCTTTTATTGCTTTTTAGTAGATTCACCTGGAATATATGAAGAGTTAAGAAAAGAACCTACGTTAATTTCAAAAGCGATTGAGGAAGTTTTACGCTATCGCTTTCCCATTACATTAGCTAGGAGGATTACAGCGGACACAAATATATTTGGACCTTTTATGAAAAAGGATCAAATGATTGTTGCGTGGGTTAGTGCAGCAAATTTAGATGAGAAAAAGTTCTTACAAGCTTCTAAATTTAATTTACACAGAATAGGAAATGAAAAGCATTTAACCTTTCGTAAAGGTCCTCATTTTTGCTTAGGGGCGCCACTTGCACGTTTAGAAGCTGAGATTGCATTAACTACCTTTATAAATGCCTTTGAAAAAATAGAGTTATCTCCATCGTTCAATTTAGAAAAATGTATATTAGAAAATGAACAAACATTAAAATACTTACCTATTCTTTTGAAAACTAGGTAAAACGTTCAACAAGGTACAAAATTACTGTACCTTGTTTTTTTATTTCTCAATTGTAAATTTTTAGTGGTCTATTTAGTATGGAAGTGTGTGAAAGAAGAGTGG
Organism: Bacillus sp. SRB_8; assembly: GCF_003264205.1. Taxonomy (NCBI): domain Bacteria; kingdom Bacillati; phylum Bacillota; class Bacilli; order Caryophanales; family Bacillaceae; genus Bacillus; species Bacillus sp. SRB_8. The sequence continues at coordinate 23,410 of NZ_NADT01000025.1, forward strand.
AGGAGGATGCTTATGTTAACGTGTAATGGAAGTAAAACGTTTCAAACATTTATTAAAGCTGTAACGGATTTAATTGATAGTAATTTATTAGAAGATCAAATTGTTTGTGCGATTGAAAAATTACTAGAAGAACTTTTAGAAAAAAAAACATGGCTTCCGCTAGAAAAACAGAAGGCGAATTCGGCCCAATATGCACGACACTTGTTATATGAAGATCCTTTAAAGCGATTTGAAGTATTAGCTCTTGTATGGAAAGATGGACAATCTACACCTTTACATGATCATGATGGTACATGGGGAGTAGAAGGCGTTTTTTCAGGAAGGATAATGGTGAAGAACTTTATACAAACTAAGCAACTTGAAAATTCACTTGTTTATTTAACCCATACAGGAAATCTTTATTTGGGAGAAGGAGAAACAGATAAAGTCATTCCACCAGCTGATTGTCATATTCTTAAAATAGCTGAATGTGAAAGCGTTGTCACGATTCATATTTACGGAAAACGTTTAGAAAAGTTTAAAGTATATGTCCCAACTGAAGAAAAGAATGTGTATATGTGTGAGACAAAATATATTAATTATAGTTCATAGTTTAAAATCAAAAGCTTTTCTTTAAAGAGAAAAGCTTTTGATTTTATTTTTAATTATTTCTTGACCTGAAACGCTTTTCATAAATTATAAATAAGAAGTACTTAACGAGCTCAATATGAAAACGATACCTTTTTGTTAAATAGATCTCGTGTATTTATAGAAAGTGGTGAAGAAATAATGAAATTAATAGCAATTGACTTAGATGGAACCCTTCTTTCCGGTAATAAAATGATAAGTAAAGAAAATGCAGAAGCAATTCGAAAATGTCAGGAAGCAGGCCATGTTGTAGCAATTTGTACTGGACGTTCTATTGTGGATATTGAACGACTATTGTTAGAAGTTGATTTGGAGTGTCCGATTATCGCGGAAAATGGTGCCCTTATATATAAAGATAAAAAAATGATGAAGAGATATCCAATTCAAAATATGCAGGCACTTGAGATTGTAGAATATCTTGAAGAGAATGGCTTGTATTATCAGCTTTATACTAATAAAGGTGTGTATGTACCGGATTATGGAGTAGAGAGTGTACGTAATGAAATCGAGTATGTGAGGAATGCAAAAGAAAATTTCGATTTGAAAGAGTTAGAAACGATTGCAGCATTATATCTTGAACATACAGCATTTCATAGTACAGAAAGTTGTAAACCAATTGTAGAAACTGATATACATGTGCATAAACTTTTACCGTTTTCTTATGACATAGAGAAATTAAAAAAATTAAAAGAAACGTTTCTGCATAATACAGATTTAGCTATTACATCTTCCTATTGGCATAATTTAGAGATTAATCATCGAGATGCTCAAAAAGGAAATGGATTATATACTTTAGCAGAACATCTTAATATTCCAGTTGAAAACACTGTAGCAATAGGTGATGGCCTAAATGATGTTTCTATGATGGAGAGAGCAAATATATCAATTGCAATGGGAAATGCAGTTGAAGAAATAAAAGCGATGTGTCAATACGAAACGTTAACAAATGAAGAACATGGTGTCGCACATGCTTTATATAAATATGTAATGTAATAAAAAAAGAAAAAAGAATCCAAATAGATTCTTTTTTCTTTTTATTAGGGGTAAGGTATTCTATGTGATTCATAGAAGCCTTATTACACCTAATTATATAGAATATATTGGAATAAATGTTTATATTTTTCATGAAAATTATGAAAAAATTGTGAACTTTATGTTTATTGTATTTTTATAGTGCTGTTAGCAGCGCGTAACACTCCCATATTATTTTCTGTTTTTAATTGAAAAATAGAATTTGTTCGAATAATTATTCTACAGCTATATACCTAGGAGCACTTTCTTCGTATAATGAAGAAGTATGAATTTTGAATTTGTATAATTTTTACATATCGAGGTGAAAAAGGAATGGATGCGCGGCTAATGGAACTTATTGATGTGAGTACAATAGAAACCATGGCAGAACAATTTTATAAATTAACCAACATATCACATCAACTTCTTGATGCTGAAAACGAATGTATATTTTCATTTGGAATTAATGAAATGAAAGTATGTAAACTTCCCAAAATTGAAATCCCCCTTTTCTTATACAATCAATATTTAGGATCTTTTATTGTATGGTCCAAACGAAGCGAAATTTTCAATTGCCAAAAATATTTTGAAATGCTTTCTAACCTCATTATAACTGGGATGAAAAAAGCAGTTCAAAGTAAAAATACATCGTTACTTTCTCGAAAAGAGGAAGAACTACATACGATCTTACAAAACATGCCTGTTATGGTTGATGCGCTTGACTATAATGGAGATTTTGTTTTATGGAATCGAGAATGCGAGATTGTAACAGGTTATACTGCTGAAGAAATAATTGGGAATCCAAACGCTCTTCAATTACTGTATCCTGACCATAATTATCGCCATCAAATACAAAATAAATTTTTGACTCGTGGAAAAAATTTTAGAGATTGGGAAATGAGTTTAACATGTAAAAATGGTGAAATTAAAACGATAATGTGGTCCAATATATCAGAACAGTTTCCTGTAACAGGATTTAGTTACTGGGCTGTTGGGGTAGATATTACACATTTAAAAGCGATAGAAGAGCAATTAAAACAACAAACGTCTGAATTAGAATTAATTTTTAAAGCTTTACCAGATTTATGTTTTTTAACAGAAGATGATGGGACAATTATAGATTATAAAGCAGGATCCCCTACAAAATTTTACGTACCTGCAGAAGCTTTTATGGGAAAAAAGTTTTACGAAATATTACCGTCTCCAGTAGCACAGCAATTTCAAGAAGCAATTCGCCAATTGAAAGAAGAAGGAAAGAATGTAATTGTAGAATATATTCTAACAATTAATGGAAGTATCGATTTCTTTGAAGCTAGATGTTTACCATTATTACAAGATAAAATTATGATCATTGTACGCGATATCACAGAGCGGAAAAAGGCAGAAGAATTGCTAAATAAATCAGATACACTTGCGGCAATTGGTCAATTAGCAGCCGGTGTAGCTCATGAAGTGAGAAACCCATTAACTGTAATTAAAGGATTTATACAGTTATTCCAAATTAATAAAGAAGATCAAGAAAAATATTTTGATCTTATGCTTTCCGAAATAGAAAGAATAGAAGCAATCCTCCAAGAGTTTTTGTCGATTGCTAAAACTGATGAAATAAATACAGAAAAGAAAAATATTTATCAAATTTTTAAAAATGTCGTATCATTAATTAATACAAAAGCAATCATGACAAATATTCAAGTTGAACTATTTACAGATTCCAAAGAGATAATCATTGAATGCTCAGAAAATCAATTGAAACAAGTATTTATTAATATTTTGCAAAATTCAATTGAAGCAATGCTAGATGGCGGGAAAATTTCAATCCATATAAAAGAAATACATAAAAAAGGTGTCATTATTAGTGTAATAGATGAAGGAATAGGAATACCTGAAGAAAGAATTAAAAGATTAGGTGAACCTTTCTATAGTACGAAAGAAAAAGGTACCGGTATTGGATTGATGTTAAGTTATAAAATAATTGAAGGTCATCAAGGAACAATAAGTATAATGAGTGAGGTTGGCGTCGGGACAACTGTAACTATTTACTTGCCGAAAATTCAGAGTAAACAATCTCTATCAAATTGTGATGATAAATGTATATCGATACGTTCTAGTATTAACTCTTAAATAAATGATTAAATACCCAATGAAAAAAGCTAAACTTTTTTCATTGGGTATTTTTATATTTAATTTAGTAAACTTTACCTTTTCTTAACCTTTGTTTTAATTTCTATTAAGTTTTTATCAGTATATTAATATTTGTACAAAGTACTGTATAGAAAATGTGCACTACTTTTAATATATAGATTCAATTATTATTAGAAATACTGTAAGGAGGAGATTATGACAAGGTGAAAAAGCAAGTGAAAAAAAGTGGTAGAGCAATACCGATGCGGTTAAATATTTTATTTCTATGTGTATTTTTATTATTTTCTGCAATGATTATACAGTTAGGTAAAGTGCAAATTTTCGATGGAGAGACTTATAAAAATGAAGTAGAAAAGAGAGAAAATGCAACTGTGAGCCTATCTGTCCCACGTGGGAAAATATTTGATCGAGAAGGGAATCCAGTTGTTGATAATACATCTTTACGCACGATCACGTACACAAAGATGAAAGGTGTAAAATCAGAAGATATATTAAAAACTGCAAGACAACTTGTAGACATAATTGAAATGCCGCAAGAAGATATAGATAAGTTAAATGAGACAGATAAGAAAGATTTTTGGATGCAATTAAATCCGCAACTGGCTGAAAATCTAGTATCGAAAAAAGAAATAGATACATTTAGAGAAAAGGATATTAGCGGCAAGAAGCTAGATAAAAAAATAGAAGAGTTAAAAAGAAAACGGGTTACAGATAAAAATCTTCAGGAATTAACAGAGAAAGATATAAAAGTGTTAGCTATTAAAAGTAAGATGACTTCAGGTTATCAAATGGCACCTCAAATTATTAAAAAAGATGTTAGTGAAAAGGAATTTACTATAATTAGTGAAGGTTTAGCGAATCTCCCAGGTGTAGACGTATCGGTGGATTGGGAGAGAGTGTATGTAAATGATGGATTATTCCGATCTGTTCTTGGAAATGTTTCTAATTCCGATGAAGGATTACCAAGTGAACGATTAGATTACTACTTGGTACGTGATTATAGCCGAAATGATAGGGTTGGAAAAAGTTATATCGAGCAGCAATATGAAGATGTACTTCATGGTACAAAAAAAGAAGTAAGAAGCGTTGCAGATAAACAAGGTAATACAATTAGAACGGAAACCGTTTCTGAGGGAAAGAGCGGTAAGAATTTAACTTTAACAATAGATATGGAATTACAGAAAAAAGTAGAAGAGAGCATAGAAAAAATATTAAAGGCCTATAAAGGTTCAGAATCGATGTTGGACCGTGCTTTCGTTGTAATGATAAATCCGAAAAATGGTCAAGTATTATCAATGGCAGGGAAAAAATTAGTAGAAAAAGATGGGAAAACAGAAGTTGAAGATTATGCTTTAGGTACGATGACAAGTTCATATGAGCTTGGATCAACAGTTAAAGGTGCGACAATATTGACTGGTTTCGAAACGAAAGCTATAACACCAGGTACTTACTTTTATGATGCGCCTATGAAGTTTAAAGGAACTAAGGAGAAAAAGTCTTGGAAAGATTTCGGGAATATTGATGATCTAAGAGCTTTACAAGTTTCTTCTAACGTTTATATGTTTAATACAGCATTAAAAATTGCAGGTGTAGATTATGTGAAAAATAGTTCATTAAATATTAAACAGGAGTACTTTGATAAAATGAGGTATTATTTCAGGCAATTTGGATTAGGTGTTCCAACGGGTATTGATTTACCGAATGAAACAGCTGGACAAATTGGTAAAAAAGATAATCAACCTGGTTTTTTACTAGACTACTCAATTGGCCAGTATGACACCTATACGCCACTTCAGCTTGTACAGTATATTTCAACAATCGCAAACGGTGGATATCGAATGAAGCCACAAATTGTTCAAGAGGTAAGAGAGCAAACGTCGCAAAAAGATGAGATTGGTAAAGTGGTGCATGCAGTAGAACCAATCGTTTTAAATAAGATAGATATGAAAGAGGAATATATAAATCAAGTAAAAGAAGGATTTAGAAGGGTATTCCAAGAAGGTGATGGAACAGGAGTAAGGGCGTTCCAAAAAGCATCTTATAAGCCAGCAGGTAAAACAGGGACAGCACAGACAGTATACGGTGGAGAAAGTGATATTGGAAGAAATGAAAAAGGTGAGCGAAGGGAATGTTATAATTTAACGTTAGCAGGATATGCGCCGTATGATAATCCTGAAGTAGCATTCTCTGTAGTTGTGCCGTGGGTTATTAATGATAAATCTGGTATTAACTCTGATATTGGAAAAGAAGTTTTAGATGCTTATTTTGAATTAAAAAATAAGCGATTAACTGGCGAAGCACCAAAAACAGATGACTCTAAAGAGAATTAAAATATACGAAACGTCTCTAGCAATTATATGAACTAGAGACGTTTTTTACATACGAATAGATTAGAAATGAGGTATATATGAAGCAATTGATTCTAAAAGATCGGAGAAAAATATGTAGCTATATTTTAATTATAATAGGAATTATTTTTATTAATAAGTCATTTTTATTTTGTATGGTAGAAGGAATTTCGATGCAACCTACTTTGAATGAGAATAATCGCATACTTGTTAATAAGGCTAGCATCTATTTTTCTTCTTTTCATCATGGTGATGTTGTAATAATAAAAAAAGAAGACTCGGCTACATACTACGTGAAACGAATTATTGGATTACCGGGGAATAACATGTAATTAAGAGACGATGAGGTATATATTAACGGTAAAAAGCGTGATGAGTCGTATATACAGTTAGATATGTCACAAGTATCAAATCGTTTTTCAAACTGTAGAGAAATGAAAGTTCCCACGCATAAATTATTTGTGTTAGGTGATAATCGAAATCATAGTAAAGATAGTAGGAATACGCTTGGACTAATTGATGAGTCAAATATAATAGGTAAAGTGAAAATGGTATATTATCCATTTGATCAAATAAACTGATTAAAATAATTCTATTAGATATGCACGTTTTATAAAATAAATCATATATTGATAGCATAGGACAAGCAGAAAAGCTTATCCTAACCTCACAGAACACTCCTTATCACAGTTAGGCATCTACATTTTATGTAGATGCCTTTTTCAATGTCTGATAATTATTTATCAACCTAAAGTAGTAAGTATATTGGGACTATTAAGGGAAGATTGCTTGTAATAATAACAGTACGATTAATAAGAACATTGAATTGTAGGAGTGAGAAATAAGTGATGAATATTTTAATAGTTAATTTCCCTGCAGAGGGACATGTAAATCCTACATTAAGTTTAGTAAAGGCCTTTACTGAAAGAGGTGATAACGTACACTATATTACAACGGAAAGCTTTAAGGAAAGGCTTGAAGTTTTGGGAGCCATTGTACATACTCATCCGGATTTATTAAAGGAGATTTCTATTGATAATGAAACTTCATATGGATTAAAAACTTTCTTTCATGTACATGTTCAAACTTCTTTATACATATTAGAAATTACGAAACGATTATGTAAAAGCATTAATTTTGATTTCATAGTTTATGATATATTTGGTGCTGGAGAGTTAGTAAAGGAATATTTACAAGTTCCAGGCATAGTTTCCTCTCCTATATTTTTAATTCCACCAGTATTATTGGAAACCTTGCCTTTTCATCCAAATGCAGAAATACAATTCCAACCCGATGAACTCTCTGAAAAGTTACTGTATCAAATGGAACATGAATTTGGAGTAAAGCCCAAAAATAATCTTCAATTTATGCATAATAAGGGAGATATTAGTCTCGTGTATACAAGTCGTTATTTTCAACCTAATAGCGATTCGTTCGGAGAAAACAATGTTTTTATTGGACCGAGTATTATAAAGCGCAAAACAAATGTAAAGTTTCCACTTGAATTGCTTTCAAAAAAGAAAGTTATTTATATTTCAATGGGAACACTTCTCGAAGGGATCGAACCATTTTTTAATACTTGTATTGATGCTTTTTCAAATTTCGAAGGGATTGTAGTAATGGCGATTGGTGATAGAAATGATATTTCAAAAATTAAGCAAGCGCCAGACAACTTTATTATAACCCCTTACGTACCTCAATCAGAAATATTAAGTGAAGCAGATGTTTTTATTACACATGGTGGAATGAATAGTGTGCACGATGCAATCCATTATAATGTCCCATTTGTGATAATACCGCATGATAAAGATCAACCTATGATAGCGCAAAGATTAACTGAGCTTGAGGCAGCACATAGATTATTGAAAGAGCATGTTAATGTGCAAACTTTAAAAAAGGCGGTAACAGACGTTCTTTCAAATAAAAAGTATAAACATGGCATTCAAAAACTGAATGAAAGTTTTTTAGAGTGTGGTGGTTCCAAAAGAGCCATTGCAGTTATTGATGCTCTTTTAAATAAATAGCTCGGATAATATAAAAGCATATAGGCTCTACCTGTATGCTTTTATATTATTATCCAGCAAATTGTACAGCAGTATTCGCATGTAAATAAGCAGTATCAAAAACAGGAACAGATAGATCATTTTGGGAAATGAGCAAAGGAATTTCCGTACAGCCAAGTAGAATTCCTTCAGCCCCATTATTAATTAATGAATTGGTAATTTGTATTAGTTTTTCTTTTGATGTTTCTGAAATAATTCCTCTACTTAATTCATTTAATATGACGTGATGGATAAAAGTTCTTTCTTCGTCATTTGGGATGATTGTCTCAATGTTATATTTTGCTAGTCGTGATGTATAAAAATCTTCTTCCATTGTTTGTTTCGTTCCTAATAATCCGATCCGTTTTATATTCTGTTCTACCATTTCTTTAGCACTTACATCACCGATATGAAGAAGTGGGATTGATATTGCTTGTTCTACTTCCTCAGCAAATAGATGTACAGTATTAGAACACATTAGTAAACATTCAGCTCCAGAGTGTTCTACTTTTTTTGCTACTGCGACTAATTCATTTTTCACTTCTTCATATTGATGATTTTGTAATAATGTAGTTACTTCACCAAAGTCCATACTATATAAAACAAGCTTCGCATTTTGATCATATTGAGAGAGAGTTAGTGTATTAATATGTTTATAATATAACGATGTTGATTCCCAACTTAGTCCGCCAATTAAGCCAATTACTTTCATCATGCATTCCTCCCGTAACAATTTTGAATTTATTATTTCATAATTCCGATGAGAATACAATGATTTAAATGAACTATTTATCAAAAAATAAAAATAGTAAGAAAAGTATTGAAATTATTTATTGTTAGTGCCATAATACAGATTACAAATACATACTTATCCAGAGAGGTAGAGGGAACGGCCCTTTGAAGCCTCAGCAACCCCTATGTAATTACATAGGAAGGTGCTAATTCCGCAGAGGACACTATGTGTCTTTTGAAAGATAAGGGGATTCTTGTACGTGAAAGAAAATGACCTCTTATTTAAGAGGTCATTTTTTGTTGTATAGAAAGGAAGTGTCGATGCATAATTCCTTTTCAAAATAAATATAGAGTATTAAAAGTTGAATAATACGAGAGGGGAATTGTAATGAACAAATTAACGACAAAGCTAGTAGTAGCTATTGGAATTGGAGCAGCTCTATACGGGGTATTAGGGCTTTGGGGATTTTCTATCGCACCGAATACATTTATTAAACCCGCATTGGCTATTTTAACAGTTTTTGGAGCGTTATTTGGCCCGGTAGCAGGACTTTTAATAGGACTCATCGGTCATACCGTTACAGATACGATCGCTGGTTGGGGTATTTGGTGGGGATGGGTTATTAGTTCAGGTATTATTGGTTTAGCAATGGGACTCATACAAAAAAGAGTTGGTTTTAGTGTAAAACATGGAACGTATAATAACCGTGATATTTCTTATTTTGCAATTGCAGGGTTAATTGGTATTGTCATAGCAATTATATTTGCTGGAGCATTCGATATTATTGTGATGGGAGAACCGTTTGACAAAATAGTTATACAAGTACTAGGCGCAACAATTGCAGACGTTATCGTATTTTTAGTTCTTGGCTTACCAATCACGATCAGTCTAGCGAAATCAAATAAGAAACATACACATTTAAAAATTGAAAAGTAGGGATGAATACATGCAACCAATTATTTCTTTTGAACAATTTACCTTTCAATATAGGCATACCACGCAGCCTACTTTAAAAGATATTACATTTCAAATATATCCTGGGGAAAAGGTACTTATCGCTGGACGAAGTGGTTCAGGTAAGTCAACATTAGCTCATTGTATAAATGGGCTAATCCAATTTTCTTACGAAGGGATAAGTACCGGTAACATTTTAATAGCTGGAAAGGATCCGAGAAAAGGTAGTGTTTTTGAACAGAGTAAACACGTAGGGACAATATTACAAGATCAAGATTCACAATTTATAGGCCTTACTGTCGAAGAGGATGTAGCATTTGCATTAGAAAACGATTGTGTAAATCAAATAGAAATGAAAAAGATTGTTACGGATTCTTTAAAAAAGGTAAGCATGCAGGACTTTCATACACAAAGTCCGCATGAATTATCAGGAGGTCAAAAACAGACAGTCTCTCTTGCAGGTCTGCTAACGACAAATGCCGATATATTATTATTTGATGAACCGTTAGCTAATTTGGATCCTGCATGTAGTTTGAATACAATAGAACTCATTAAAAATATACATGAGAAATATAATAAAACAATTGTAATTATTGAACATCGAATAGAAGAAATTTTAAACCTTGATTTAGATAAAATTATTTTAATGGATGAGGGAGAAGTTATTGCCGTTGGTTCACCGGATAGTATTTTAAATTCTAATATATTACCAAATATCGGACTAAGAGAACCTATTTATATAGAGGCGCTAAAGAAATTAAATTTTGATAGTAATAATGTTAGGGTATTTCCAATTGAAAATCTTCGTAATGCAGGCGTTCATAGCCTATTAAAGAACTGGATGCATAAGCAAGTTTCATCAAAAAACAAATATATTAAAAAAGCTTTATGCAAGATAGAAAATTTATCATTTACGTACAATAACAAACATACAGCCTTAGAAGATATCAACCTTTCAATAGGAGAGGGAGAAATAGTAGCGTTATTGGGTCATAATGGAGCAGGGAAATCGACATTAGCTCATACTCTTATAGGAATAAATAAAACAAAGAATGGGAGAATAACATTCGATGGAGAAAATATAAATTGTTGGTCTATTCGTAAACGCGGGGAAGTTATTTCTTACGTTATGCAAAACCCAAATCAAATGATTACACAGCCTACTGTTTTAGAAGAGGTTTCATATTCATTAAAATTAAAAAAGGTTTCTAAAGATGAGATTGAGACAAGAGTCGAAAAATCTTTAAAAATTTGTGGGTTATATCCATTTCGTAACTGGCCAATTCAGGCATTAAGCTATGGACAAAAAAAGAGGCTTACTATTGCATCTGTACTTATAACAAACCCAAAACTTATTGTATTAGATGAGCCGACAGCTGGACAAGATTATTACCATTACAAACAGTTTATGTCGTTTATTAGAAAACTGGCTGAAAGGGGCATATCCTTTATTATTATCACACACGATATGAATCTTGCTTTAGAATATGCAGATCGAGCGGTAGTTCTGCATGAAGGGAAAATTATTGCGGACAATACTGTATCTGCTGTTTTAGGGGATAAAGGAACGTTACAAAGAGCTAATCTACGGGAGATTTCATTAATAAAACTAGCTAAATTAAGCGGAATTCCAACTCCAGAAGCATTTGTGAAACTTTATATTGAAGCTAATAGGAGGGAGGAATATGCATAATACGTATTTGTATCGTATGGATGGTGCAATTAAATTATCTTTATTTATATTTTGTATGACACTTACTTTTTTATTTTTTGATTTTCGTATATTGCTAATTTTATTTATTATTGGATGTATCGGCCTCTTAATTGCAAAAATTCAATTGCGTAAAATTATAGTTATTTTCAGCGTTATATTTACATTTAGTTTATTAAATTCCGTTATGATTCTTTTCATTACGCCCACCCATGGATCGGAATTAACGGGATCGTATACCTCTTTTTTTTATATAGGTTATGCAACAATTACATATGAAACTTTATTTTATGCAGCTACACTTTCATTGAAATATTTTACGTTATTACCATTTACACTTCTTTTTATTTATACAACTCATCCAAGTGAATTTGTAAGCAGCTTAAATAAATTTGCTGTTCCTTATAAAATTACATATGCAATAAATATTGCACTGCGTTATATACCAAGTATTCAATCTGAATATATAATCATTAGACACGCGCAGGAAGCAAGAGGCGTACCTTTTGAAAAAGGAGAAGCGAGCTTGTGGATTCGTATGAAAAACCGTGTTTTAATTTTTTGGCCACTTATTATTCATTCATTAGAAAGGATTGATACTGTTTCAAATGCAATGGATTTAAGAGGTTTTGGAAAAAAGGATAAACGAACGTGGTACTATGCAAAAGACGCACAAAAGGAGGATTACATCACACTTTTTGTTGGTATTATCATTTTGATTATTGCAGTTTACTTAAAGCTGAATGTATTCCAAAGCTTCTGGTACCCATTTTAAAGCACTCTCAATAGAGTGCTTTTACTAATTTTTATGAAGACATGCTCAAAAAAGGGAGATATACATACTGTATAATACGAACCAGTTAAAATGATCAACTACCTATTAGTTTTCAAACCAAAAGGAGGAAAAAATATGAGTTTCGGCGGTTCTTGTGGTTTTGGTGGAGGTTTCGCTTTATTAGTTGTGTTATTTATTTTATTAATTATTGTTGGATGTAGCTGTTGGAGCTAAGGGTACTAATTTCTAATTAGTCTCTTCTAAATGTAAATTAAAAAAACATAGCAGATACTTTTTGTATCGAAATAAAAAAGGAGCCATTATGCTCCTTTTTTATTTATTATGCAACGTGCTCTCATTATTATATTTTGGGAATGTAATAGTTAAAGTAGTTCCTTTATTAACGATACTTCGGATTTTTAAACTGCCTCGCATCGTTTCAATAATTTTAACAGCAACCATCGTACCTAAACCAGTACCTTTCGTTTTTGTACTAAAATATGGTTCGCCAAATCGATTAATTTGCTCTTGCGACATTCCAACTCCACTATCTTGAATCCTTATTATGACCTTATTATTGCTAACAGTTGCAGAAATAATTAGATTACCGCCACATGGCATTGCTTCTATACTGTTTTTTATTAAATTTAAAAAACATTGATGGAAGTGCTGTGTATTACCAATAATTGTTCCCTCTGAGAACTCTTTTGTAATATTAATATTATTCATGTTACAAAAAGGCAACATCATATTAATAACTCGATTTAACTCGTGCTCCACTGAAATATGATCTAGTTTTTCTGAAGCCGGTTTGGCAAAAGTTAAGTAATCATCAATAATTGCTTGTGCACGATTTAACTCTTCAAGAATATGTTCAATATACTCATCTTTGGATTGTTGAGTTATATTGGGTGTTTTTAAAAGTTGTGTAAATCCTTTTACAACAGTCAATGGATTCCTTACTTCATGTGAAATACTTGCAGCGAGTTGGCTGACAATCTCCATTTTTTCAACTTTTATTAATTTTGATCGCATAAATATTGCATCTTTTAAAACCTCATTAAAATAGACCATAAATAATATTAAAATAGTTGGTAATAGAATGAAATAAATAATGTACAAATTATTCACTTCAAAATCTGATAGAGTTAAAACAATTACTGTTGTAAATATTGCAAGGAAAAAAGTTAAAAACATAGATGAAGTTACTTTTATTTTCCTATTGTATGTATTAAATTTTGATGATGCGAATGCTGTAATTATTAACATCGTTCCATAAACAATGATTGTTAACAGGCTAAAACCATAAAACATAAAACGTATTATTAATAAAATCATGAGTAATGCAATACCGACTGGAAATCCACCATAAAGTGTACCAATTAAAAAGGGGATTTGTCTTAAATCGTGAATATAATTTTCATCCATATAGATGGGGTACCGCATACATAAAATTAGTGGGATACTCGTACAAAGAATGATAAGTAGTTTCTTATATTTCTTCCCGAAGTACCCACTATCATAAATAAAATAAAAAACAAATATACTGCTTAAAATATAAAGAAGATTATTTAAAACATTTTGATTAATGTAAACAAAGTTCATAATACATGCCCCGTTATCCTGAATTTCAATCCCATATGTATTATACATTATAAAAGTACAAGTTTTACATGTACTTTTACAATGTATTTAGTTTTTATAGATTTTCAGTGTTATAGGCTTTTAACCATGCATTATTAAACTCTTCCATTGACGCATAGCGCTCACTACGATTTTCATTTACAGCACGGTATGCTACTTCATATAAGCCTGCACTAGCTTCCCATTTCATAAAGGAACGATCTTGCCCGCCACCTAATAATGCGAAAGCTATAGCCCCCATATTAAATACATTAGTTTTCCCGTCTATCATAGCATTAAGTTGAAACTCTTCAGGTGACATAAAACGAGATGACCCCCACATTCGTCCCATCTTATTTACATACGGTTTGTTACTGTATAAATCAATATCACAAATTTTTGTTTCATTAGTTTTAAAGTTGTACAAAATACTACCGTCATAAAAATCAATAGCTACATAGTTTTTGTGTTCAACGTAAGTATGGAAATTAAAAATAGAATTTAATGAAACTAGCCTATTTTTAACGGATAATTTTTTATATTTATAAAATGGTGAGTTAGGATCATTATATTTTGCTGGGGGTGGGAAACTCCAGTGCGAGTGAAGACATTCACCGTCAAACCAATCGAAAATTAAAACATATCCATGCTGTACAGGGTAGTGATCAATTAAATTTATAAGAGAAACGTGTTTTAATTCATTGTATATTGTAACTGAGCTTTTTAATCTTTGTATAGCTTCATTTGTAGAAGCATTATATGCGAGTGTTTGTGCCCCTGCATATTTTATAAAGTTCTTTTTCCCATTCTTTTCAACACCAAAACTTATATTACCGGAATCTTGTTGGTCAAAAACCGCAAATACTGTACCTAGTTTTGTAAGCCAATCAAAATTATGATGTTTTTTTAGTTGGAATGTTATAATATCTAACTGAATTTTAACTGGAATATCTTTCATAATTCACCTCAAATTTAATATAATTAAGTTGTCCATTACAGTATTCGACATATTTTGTGAAATTCCTATATTTATAAACTTAAATTTTATAAATATAATAATATATAGTTATAAGGAGGAAAGCAAATGGATGGAAAAATCATAATTAAACTGTACCAACAATATTGGCATACAGAGTTTTTAAATGAAAAAAATAAACTTGTGCCGTTACTCCATGAAGAAATTATTGCTATTGAACATATCGGAAGCACAGCTGTAGAAGGGTTAGGGGCTAAACCTCTTATTGATATGATGATCGGCGTAACAAATTTACAAATTACCGAAAATTGGAGGGAAGCCCTAGAAGAAATTGGCTATGAATATGTTCCTAAAAAAACACCTAATTGGCGTTTTTTTAGAAAAGGTAAATGGAGAGCTGGTACCCACCATTTACATGTTTATATTTATAATAGCGAGGAATGGAGGAACAACCTTTTATTTCGAGACTTTCTAATAAATCATGAGTGGGCACGTGAAGAATATAGAGTATTAAAAGAGATGCTTGCTGCTACATATCCTTTTGATCGTGTTTCATATACAAATGCAAAAGCACCGTTTATTCAAAATATATTAACATTGGCCAAAAAGAGTATTAACAAAGTATAAGTAGTATCAATTAAAGTCCTTCCTACAAAAAAAGTGTGGGGAGGATTTTGTTTTTTCATCATAATGATTTTTATTATTTTCCAGTTGTTACAATCAAATTATTTTATTTATTTCGACATTTAAAGTAAATTGAAAGGATTAAGGGGGAATAATTAATGAAAGCTATTGTACATCAACATAAAAAAGGATTAGAAGGTTTAGAATATAAATTATCACCTGAGATAACTCCTAACATTGGAGAGGTTAAAGTGAAATTAAAAGCAGCAGGTTTAAATCATCGTGATTTATTTATAATGAATAATAGAAAAGAAATGGAACTACCATTAGTTTTAGGGTCAGATGGTGCAGGTATTGTTATAGAACTAGGAGAAGGAGTTTCAAATATTTCACTACATACCGAGGTTATTATTAACCCTAGTATTGGATGGAATAATACTCATGAAATACCAGAGTTACCTGAAGTACTAGGCGGACCAGCAGATGGAACATTTGCTGAATATGTTATTGTACCAGCAGAAAATGTAGTGGAAAAGCCATCATATCTTACGTGGGAAGAATCTGGCGTTTTATCTTTATCGGCATTAACTGCATATAGAGCGCTTTTTACAAAAGGTAGATTAAAACCTGAAGAACATGTCCTAATTCCGGGAATCGGCGGTGGTGTAGCTACTTATGCTATGTTATTTGCTAAAGCAATTGGAGTAAAGGTGAGTGTTACTTCAAGGATAGAGGACAAAAGAAAGGCTGCTGAAAAATATGGAGCAGACTTTTCTTTTAATAGTTCTGGTAATTGGGACGAGTGCCTACATGGAGAAAAAGTGGATTTAATTATAGATAGTATAGGTCCGGCGACTTTCTTAAAATATTTTGATATATTAAAACCAAATGGACGAATCGTTAACTTTGGTGCAAGTTCAGGAGATAAAATCGAATTACCGTTACGAGCATTATTTTATAATCAAATTGATATTATGGGAACATCAATGGGAAGCCGTGAAGAATTTAATGAGATGGTTCATTTTATAGAGAAACATAATATTAAACCAATTATTGATAAAGTATATCCATTAGAAGAAGCAATCCAAGCTTTAAATCGAATGCAGCAAGGAGAACAATTCGGTAATATTGCCCTTCGTATGGAATAAGAATATGATTTCGTAACTAATATATTTAAATGAATATGTTATGTATTATATCCATGCATAGAGTGTTCACCATACTATTTAAAATGGTTTACAACCTTTATACATATTTAGCTCGTGTAAATAGTTACACCATTGTCAAATGAATAGTAGCAAAATGAGAATTTGATGAGAAAAGTTTAAACCCATTTTCATATTGATGTTGTATACTGTGTAAATCAAGAACGCTTGTATCTTTATTTAAAGTACAATGAGAAAAAATAAGGAGAGAGTAATATGAATTACACAGTATTTCAATGGATTAATAACTTTGCTGGATCATCCAAGCTATTAGATACGCTAATGATCGCTATTACAAATAGTGCTGCATATGTAGCTATTCTATTTATGCTTATCCTATGGTTCAATAATGGAAAGAAAGAGAATGCAATTAGAAAACAATATACAGTGTTATATACGACACTTTCAGTTAGTATTGCATTATTAGTAAATGTTCTTATACATGCGGTATATTACCATCCGCGTCCTTTTATAACACATCATATAAATCAATTAGTACCGCATGCAGCAGATTCATCATTTGTAAGTGATCATTCTGTACTCGTATTTTCGATTGCTTTCGTATTTATTCTAAGAGGAGAAAAACTTAAATATATCGCGTTAATATGGGCAATATTAGTCGGTGTATCACGCATGTACGTAGGCGTTCATTATCCTCTAGATATACTGGGTGCTGCGTTCTTAACATTTATTACAAGTGGATTAGTGATGCAAAGCGCACGTATATTTGAACCGTTAGCAAGTTTTATTTTCAAAATGTATGCACTAGTAGCAAAACGGTTGCCATTTTTAGCGAAATATAACCATATAGCTTAATCTTAAGAACCTACAAAAAGTAGGTTCTTTTTTGAATATTCTTAAATTTCACTTACCGTATTTTATATTAAAAAATACAAAATTAATAAAAAATAAATAGCAACAGAACTGGTTTTCTTATTGTTATAGAGGAATTAGTAAAAAAACTTCGAAAAATATAGTATCTACTATATTAAAGAACATATTTAGTAGCGCATCTTCGCATTAATGCATTGTAAAGGAAAGGAGATTAGTATGCATAAACTTCAAACGAATAAAGGCGCTCGATATATGATGATTGCTTTTATTGTTTTGTTTCTTACTATGCTTTTACGTATATTTTATATTCAAGCAGTAGGAGTCGTGCATAATGTTAATGTAAAGGATCTTGCGAAGGAACAACAAAACAAAAATGGAGTTTTAGAGGCAAATCGCGGGACAATTTATGATCAAAACGGTAAAGTATTAGTCCAAGACTCAACGACATATCGCATCGTTGTAAACCTAAAAGGAAAAGATAAATTAAAAGATAAAGAAGATACCGCACAACGTTTAGCAGATGCGCTTGAAGTTGATAAAGAGGAGATCATGAAAAATTTTCACGAAGGACGTACGCAAGTTGAAATTGGTAAAATTGGACGTAACTTATCTAGAGAAGCGAAGGAAGAGATTAATAATTTGAAAATACCAGGTGTATCTTTCACAACAGAAAAAGCCAGAGTATACCCAAATGAAGATTTCGCCTCGTATATACTTGGTTTTGCAAGACCAGACGATAAAGGTAATGCGGTGGGGAAGTTTGGGCTTGAAGAAAGTTTGGATAAATATTTGCGCTCTACAAATGGTAATGTTTCATATGTAGGTTCAAGAAAAGGAATCCCACTTACAAATGATATAGGAAAAGTAGAACCTGCTAAAAATGGAAATAACGTATACCTTACGCTTGATAAACAAATTAATAGTTTTTTAGAAGACGCGATGAATAAAGCTGAGCAACACTATGACCCTTCTATGTTAGTAGGAATTATTGCAGATCCAAAAACAGGTAAGATTTTAGCAATGTCTAGTAAGCCTAGTTATAATCCTAACAAGGGAGACATTGAATATTTTTTAAACGATCCAATTGCGAATGCATTCGAACCAGGGTCTACAATGAAAGTTTTTACATTAGCTGCTGCAATTAATGAAGGTGTATATAACGGGAAAGAATATTTCCAATCAGGAAAATACGCAGTTGGTTCAGCAGAGATTAAAGATCATAATGGCGGCTATGGATGGGGCTCAATTACATTTGATGAAGGGTTTGAACGGTCATCGAACGTTGCTTTTTCTATTTTAGAAGACCAGTTACTGAAACCAAATAAATTCAAGCAATATATGAATAAATTTGGTTTCAATCAAAAAACAGGTATAGATTTGCCTGGAGAAAGTAAAAATACATTATTGCTAAATACTCAAATTCAACAAGTTACTACTTCTTTCGGCCAAGGCTCAACTGTAACTCCTATTCAAATCGTACAAGCGGCCACAGCTATAGCAAATGACGGGAAAATGATGCAACCTTATATTGTTGATAAGGTTGTAAATCCAACAAATAAACAAGTTATTATGGAAAATCAACCTAAAGAAATAGGGAATCCGATTAAAAAAGAAACCGCAGATAAGGTAAGGAACTTAATGGAGCGTGTTATAACATCATCTAAGGGAACGGGAACGATGTATAAAATTGATGGTTATCCGATTGGTGGTAAAACAGGGACAGCGCAAATTCCGAATCCTGAAAATGGACGATATATGGAAGGGAAAGATAATTATATTTTTTCATTCTTAGGAATGGCTCCAATTGATGATCCGCAATTAGTCGTATATTTAGCCATTAAGCAACCTAAATTAAAGGGGAATGAATACGGTGCTCAGCCTCTTGCTGAAATTTTTAAACCAGTTATGAAAAATAGTCTAGAATATTTAAAAGTGAAACCATATACAGAAAAGAAAATGGCAGATGCAACAAAGCAATCTGAAATAAAAGTACAAAATTATGTAAATCAAACAATGGATACTGTAAAAAATATTGCAGAAAAAGAGAAACTTCAACCGGTATTATTAGGAGAAGGAAAGATAATAAAACAATATCCACAGACTGGCGAGGTAATGAGTGAAGGAGATCGCATATTTCTAGTAGGAAGTAATGTGAAAATGCCTAACCTAAAAGGTTGGTCAATGCGTGATGTTATGTATTTCTCTAAGTTGTTGAAATTAGATTTAAAAACAACAGGTACAGGGTATGTAACGAGTCAAAGCATTGAAAAAGGACAAGATTTACAAGAGGGTGACACTTTAGAACTAGAATTAGAACCACCGCTACAACCGTTAGTAGAGGCAAATACGAATTAATTTGGAAATTTTGAAGGGCCTATATATAATTGGCTCTTTTTTTTAGAGATTCAACTAATTTCACGCACCGTAATTTTTTAAAAAAATAATAAATAAGACTATTAACATTGGCATAACTTAAACTATCTGATTATTTATTATTTACAGTCAAATAGATATGTGATAATATGGAAAAACCAAATGCAGTGAAGAGAAGAGTAGATAAAATGAATTTTTCACAGAGAGCTCCATTTAGCTGAAAAGGAGCAAAAATTCTTTATTGAACCAAGCCTCTGAGCAGCACATCGGAACCTTTTAAAAGTGGATGGTGTGACGGGAGCTCCCGTTATAGAGCTAAGGTATAAGCATGAAAATAGTGCAGTACCTGATAAGGTTAATATGGCGACATATTAACAAACTAGGGTGGCACCGCGATGATAAATCTCGTCCCTAAGACTTTAAGTCTTGGGGGTGGGATTTTTTTATTGTTTTAAAACAATTTAGAAAGCGGGTGCCTAAAGTGAAAAAATTACTTAAAGATTGGAAATATCCTTTATTACTATTGTCCGGAGTTGGTATTGCGAATTTAGGTGCATGGATTTATTTAATCGCACTGAATGTACTTGTCTATAATATGGGTGGCTCAGCCTTAGCTGTCGCTACTTTATATGTGATAAAACGATTAGCCACTTTATTTACAAACGCTTGGTCAGGAAGTATGATAGATCGTTTAAATAAACGAAAGTTAATGATTCACCTCGATATATATCGAGTAGTATTTATCGCTATTTTACCCTTGGTTCCATCCCTTTGGATTATCTATCTCTTAGTATTTTTTATAAGCATGGCCAGTGCGATTTATGAACCAACTGCTATGACATATATGACGAAATTAATTCCAGTAGAGCAAAGACAACGTTTCAACTCACTACGTAGTTTAATAGGATCTGGTGCATTTTTAATCGGTCCAGCAGTAGCAGGGATATTATTAATTACTGGTACACCAGAGTTTGCTATATATATGAATGCTATAGCATTTTTGCTATCAGGGTTCATTACATTACTTTTACCTAATCTTGATAAAAAAGACGATTCTAATACATCCAATGATAAATTATCACTAACTGTATTAAAGAAAGATTGGAACATAGTTTTAAATTTCAGCAAAAAATCTGTGTATATAGTATGTGTTTATTTCCTATTCCAAGGAATGATGGTTTTAGCTACCGCTATAGATTCACTTGAACTATCGTTTGCGAAAGAAGTTTTATTGTTAACAGATAGTGAGTATGGCTTCCTAGTTAGTATCGCTGGAGCGGGTTTTATTTTAGGAGCCATAACAAATACAATTTTATCAAAAAAATTAGCACCTTCATTTCTAATTGGGATAGGATCATTATTCATTGCAATCGGATATTTGATTTATGCTTTTTCAAGTGAGTTTTTAATAGCTGCTATCGGATTCTTTATTCTATCTTTCTCTATGGCATATGTAAATACAGGATTTTACACATTTTATCAAAATAACGTTCCGGTTCATATGATGGGACGAATCGGGAGTATATATGGGCTCATTATAGCTGTTTTAACAATTTTTATAACGATTCTGTTCGGCGTTGCAACTCAATTCACTTCTATGCAACTTGTGGTCATTGTAGGAGTACTGGTAATGCTACTTATTACTATCATATTGTGCGTGTTTACCTTATTACCATCGCAGTCTAAGATATATTCCGCTGAATCAATAAAATCGAAATAGTTACCTTGATTTTTATTTGAAACTAAAGGGTGGGTGAATAGGAGGTTTCTTTACCCTATATATGGAAAAATAATAAGGGGAAAGAACAATACCAATAAACAAGGGTGGTTATTATGATAAAAACAAAAGATCAAATAGAGAAAATTGTAAAAGAAATACATCAGAATATAGATTTTTCTGGGGTAGTCTTAATAAAAAAAGATGATGATATTATTTATGAAAATTCATTTGGATATGCTAACCGAAGTGAATGTATAAACAATACACTACAAACAAGATTTGGAATTGCCTCAGGATGCAAATTATTTACTGCTATCATAAAGGGGCAGGACCTGAAAAACTAATGGTAGAAATAGAAGTAGCTTTTTAATTACATGGATATAAAAATTAGTGCATATAAAAAAGAAGACGAAATAGGCTAGGTACGTTGCCGTGCGTTATCTTTTTTAGATACAGCATATTATGACAATGTACTTAGAGCGAAAGAAAAATATGAAAATCCCGCAATTGAACTAGTAGCTATATATGAAGACCAAGTAGTAGGAGACGTATGAGTAAAAAGTACGTCTTTTTACTTTTATGAATTATGCTTAAGGCTGATGGGAGATCACATTCCATATTATACAAATTAAAGTAGCTATCGTATTTCAAGTATGATATGAACAGAGACGAATATAATTTTCAAAGGTAAACAAGTATATAGGAGGACTCTAAATGGATATTCTATTTGTTATTCTACTTGTTATTCTTATAATTGTATTAATTCAAGGTAAGGAATACAAAGTGAATATTAATCGTATTTGGCTCATTCCGGCTTTGCTGTGCTTTGTAACAATCCAGTCCATTATTCATATGGGACAATTAAATATATTGCAAGGACTTCTCTTCGTTGCAATGCTTGGAATTGGATTGGGTCTTGGAGTTATTAGGGGAAAAGCTTTAACATTTCGATTAGATAGTGAAACAGGTCATGTATTACGAAAAGGAAATTGGTTAAGTACAATTATTCTCCTTGTTATTTTAGGTGCAAAAATCGTGATTAAGCAAAGTATGTTTCCTGGCAGTACTCACCACACATTAATGGTTGTAACGAATGCCTTTTTATGTATTACATTAGGTACCGTAATTAGTAGACGCTATTATATTTGGAAAAAATATAATGAATTAACACAAAAAGCGTAAATACATTCGTCCCTTGTTTAACAACGCTGTGAATGGTAATACTAAATAATATTGAACTTTTACAACAAGGGATGATAATATGATATTCATTTACACAGATTTCGGTGGAACGCATTCAACTGCACTCGCTGCAGCTTATCATTTAAATAAATTACCAACAGATCGTAAGTTAACGAAAGAAGAAATATTAAATGTAGATTACTTTAATAAATTGAAAACAGAGGATATGGGAAAGATTATTTTTCATGGACAAGATGAATATGAAAATCCTGTATATACAATTGGGTGCGGGGCATCCAAAGTCGTTGTACCTGCGATGAAGCATTTAGGAGAGATTCTGCAAAAACATTATCATAGCCATGAAAAGATTATCTTTTCTAATACATCACCAACAGTTCCTTTACCAATGACTTTCGGTGGTCTGTTTTCTAGAAGGTTCCACATCGACTTTATCGGCGTACCATTACTCGTATGGGGAGCAAAACTTAGCTGTGATAACATACAAAGGCTTGTTAATTATACGAAAGAAGCTGGCCGATTGACGAATGATTATGTTGTAATTTTAGATAACGAAACATTTAAGTAATGTTAAAAGAAGGCCGGTAAATTTTGTGGTTTTCTTTTTTTTGATAAATAGACAAAAAACATTCACATTTATTATTACATCTACTATAGCCAAAATAATAAAGTCCTGTTACTATTACAGGGGATATTCTCTTTTCGTAAGATAAATATATAGAAAAGTCAGAAAAGAGGAACAGAATAAGGGAGGAACAACATGAAGCGTGTTGCTTGGTTTACTGATAGTACAACTGCGAGTTTTACAACAGATGGTGATAACTTTGTTATCCCAATTGAAGTTATTATTGATGGAGTGTCTTATAAGGATTGTGAAGAAGGAGTTCATAAACGTCTTTATGAAGCGTTAAATGATGGAAGAACAGTTACTACTTCGCAACCTAACATAGGGGAAATGGTAGAATTATTTACTAAATGCAAAGAAGAATATGAAGAAGGCTTTGCAGTTGCTATTAGCGGAAAAGTAAGTGGGACCTATCAAAATATGAAGTTAGCTGCTGATATGGCAGGTTTCCCTTTAACTGTATTAGATAGTGAAACGACAAGTTATCCAATGGATGAACTTTTGAGAAAAGCTAAAACGTTATACAATGATGGTATGACTTTACAAGATATACATAAAACATTAGTAGATGAAAAAAGAAGGCCTTTTTATGTATTTCCAAAAAGCTTAAAAGGTTTATATGCAAGTGGTCGAGTAAAGGGAGTTCAATTTTTACTTGGAAGTTTATTAAGTGTCAACTTAATCTTAGAAGTAAAAGGCGGGGAACTTTTACTTGAAAAGAAAGTGCGTAAAATCCAAAAATGTAGAGAATACATTAAAAATGAGCTTGAAAAAGAATTACCAAAAGTACTTCATATGTTCTATGCTAACGATAAAGATGGAGCTGAAGAATGGATTTCAGATATTAAACAATCATTTCCTGAAATGGATTTCAAACTGTATCCATTGCCGATTTCATTTGCTGTTCATGCAGGTGAAGGAACAATAGCAATTAGTTATTAAGAGGAAAACCCGTGAATAATTCGCGGGTTTTTTATTTTTATTTAATTAAATCAAAAATGGGGTCCCGACACACCTCCATCAAGCTTAGAAATCGATGTTTCTCCAAAACAAGCCATGAGAGATTTTATTGCGTTATCAGAATTAATTCATGAAGCTGTGTTACAAGCAATAGGGCATGCTTAATAGGAAAAAAAACAAGTATAACCGAATCTAGGTTTATACTCGTTTTTCTTTCAAATAGGAGAAATTATTTTAAAACCCAGTTTTCTGCTTCATGACGAATACGAATGAAACGACGATATGTACCTTCACGTTGGATTAGTTCTTCGTGTGTTCCTTTTTGAACAATTTTTCCGTTTTCAAGTACAACGATTTGATGGGCGTTTTGAATTGTTGCAAGTCGATGGGCAATAATGAGTGTGGTTTTTCGTTTTGTCAGCTCATCAAGTGCACATTGAATGAGCGATTCATTTTCAGGATCAAGGCTTGCGGTTGCTTCATCTAAAATAATAATTGGTGCGTTTTTTAAGATAGCACGGGCGATGGAAATACGTTGTTTCTCACCTCCAGATAGAGAAGATCCACCATCTGTTAGCACCGAACTATACCCATCTTTAAGTGACATGATAAAGTCGTGACATTGCGCTTTTTTTGCCGCCTCAATGACTTGGTCTTTCGTCGCCTTAGGATTACCAAAATGTATATTGTTATAAATAGAATCATTGAATAAATAAACATTTTGGAATACCATGCTAATCGATGACATTAATGTATGAAGACTTAATTCATTAATATTCATACCATTAATTGTAATAGCCCCCTTATCTACATCATAAAAACGAGCGATTAAGTTACATAGTGTCGTTTTACCAGAACCAGACGGACCGACAATTGCAGTTGTTGTTCCTTCTTTTATATGAAGTGATACATTTTGGATAATTGGGCGATCACTATAGCTAAATGAAACATGATCGAACGTGATATCAAAATGTTTTAAATGTATATCTTTACCTTTTGTATCGACAAATTCTGTTTGTTCAATAGCATCCAGCTTATCTAGCATATTGTCAACTGTTTCAAGAACGTGTGTGGCATCACTAATTGGTTCAATACTATCAAACATAACGAAAGAAAATAGTGTGATTAAGATCAGGTCAGAAAACTCCATATCACCGGATAAAACAAGTGACGAAGCAACGAGAACAAGTAAAACTGATGCAAGTTTCAGCCCCATACGGTGACCGACATTATAAATACCGAATGACTTTTGAATTTCAATGTTAACATTTTTACTATTTTTAAAGGCCTTGTTAATATTTCGTGATGCTATACCTTCTTGGTTGAAACTTTTTACAACCGACATACCACGTAAGTATTCAAGTGTATTGTTAACGAGTTCATGTTGACTTTGTTGATGTACGGGTGCCTTTTTCCGGCTATGTTTTTGTAGTAATTGTAAAAAGATCATAGATAGTATAACGCCAGCAATTGCAATAAGTGCCATAATGGGATTGTAGAACAATAAGAATAAAATCATTGTAAATGTCATGATATAACCGTTTACAACAATATCAATCATTTTCATTGCCATCATTTCCACAAATGATAAATCGGTAGTTACAATACCATTAATATCACCTGTACGGTACTTATTGAAAAAGCCGAGTGAAACTCCTTTTAATGTGTTCCCAAGCTGAATGCGATGTGATGCAGCGAGTTCATAACCGACACTCTCTTGATAAACAGCTTTTAAATAAGAAAAGAGGAATCGTCCTAAAATTGCTATCACCATAAATAAAAGGAGTAACCAAATTGTTTGTGAGGTTAATTCTTTTGTACCATGATAGTCATCGAGCATATATTGCAGTCCCTTAGCAGAGATGACAATGGGTAAAGCAATACAAATAGCTTGGAAAAATGAGAAGACGAACCCAAGATATACGCGCTTTTTATAAGGACCGGTCCAATTCAGAATTCGTTTTATAATCTTAAACATTGGAATGCCCCTCCTTAGTTACATAGTCTGATTGAATGTCTTTTTTACTTGCACCAATATGTGCTCGCCATAGTTTTTGATACAAATTATTACTTTGTAAGAGCTGGTCATGGGTACCCATAGTATGAACATTGCCACTTTGTAAGACGACAATTTGATCAGCGTGTTTAATCGTTGATAATCGATGAGCAATAACAATTAGTGTTTTATTTGAAGCTAACTCATTAAATGCTTTTTGAATTTCAGCTTCATTTTCAGGATCTGTGAACGCTGTTGCTTCATCTAAAATAATAATTGGTGCATCCTTTAAAATAGCACGAGCAATCGCAAGACGCTTCTTTTCACCGCCAGATAGTTTTTTTCCAGCTTCACCAGAGTCCGTTTGATAGCCATTTGGTAATGATTTAATAAATTCATCGCAACGAGCAAGGCGAGCTGCATGGAAAACTTCATCGTCTGAAGCATTGGGATTCCCCATGCGAATATTCTCTAATATACTTGTACGGAAAAGGAAATTATCTTGTGCAACATAGCTAATCATCTTACTGAAATCGTTTGGATGAATATCTTTAATATTGATGCCACCAATGTTGATACTTCCATCAGATACATCCCAAAAGCGTGTTATGAGCCGAGCGATAGTGGATTTACCACTACCAGACGGACCTACAAGTGCGGTATAGTTACGCTCAGGAATAATTAACGATAGATCGCGGATAACTGTATGTTCTTCGTTGTAACCAAATGCAACATGATTCATCTCTATTTGAAAGTGAGTTGGTACTAGATTGTAAGTAGGGGCAACCGATAATGCTTCTAGATGTAAGTAGTCCTTTGTGTCATTCACTGCATATTCGATAGATTTAAAATCATTAACGAAAGTTGTCAATTGTATGAGCGGATGAATTAATCCCATCGATAAAGTTAATGAGATAATAAGTTCTGCTGGTTCAATAGTACCATTTTGGTAAAGAAGCAATCCGACTGGAAGTGTTCCAACAAGCGTTGAGGGGAGGAGCGCATTCCCGAGAGTCATTAAAGGCCATGTGCTACGGAACCAATTCAATGTGTAATCCTTAAATGATGTAATAGCATGATAGAATTTTTTATAAGATTTGTTTGTTTGATTAAATGTTTTAATGACTTCAATTCCTTCTACATACTCAACAATCACACTGTTAACGTGGTTGCTAGCCTCCATGTAATTTTTGTATTGTGAATTAAAGTTGCGCATCATGATCATATAAATCATGAACGCGATTGGTACGGTAATGAGTGTAGCTAATGCCATTCGATAATCGATTGTTAACAAGTAAATAAAAACACCAATTGGTAATAAAATATTGGATAGCCCTTCAGGGATAATATGGGCAAGTGGAAGTTCTAATGTTTCAACACGATCAACGATGACATTTTTCATCTTACCAACAGGTTGATTGATAATGTGTCCAAGTGGCGCACGCATGAGACGCTCAGCTAATTGCAAACGAATATTCTCTAAAATACTGTAAGCAACTTGATGTGAGTAATAACTTGAGAGTGCATGAAATACTGTTTGTACGAAATAGCCACAGGTAGCAATGAAAATCCAATAGCTAATGCTACTTATAGTTTGGGTACCGTCTATTAATAGTTTAAGAATATAATAGATGGCTACATAAGGAACGAGTCCACCAATAACGCTAATAATAGCTAAGAAAGTAGAAATAATCATTAAGTGTCTAAAGGAAGCTGCAAATTGTAAAATCGAGTGAATCCAATGTTTCTTTTGAGCAGGGTGTGTATAATGTTCCATATTTTCACGTCCTTTATAGTGTAAATGTTTTAATTTCTTTTATACGACCGTTTGCAATTTCAAGTGTTTCATCACAAGAAAGAGCAATCAGTTCAGGGTCATGAGTAATAATAAATAGCTGTTTTTTTATATGCGTAAAATACTTGTATAAAGCCCAGTATTCATAAAACCTTGTACAGTTAATTTATTTTTTGTCACCATAATGAAACTCCTTTCTGTTTTGAGGTCCTTATATAAATCCAATTGATATATTTAGAATATTCTACATTAGGTATTTTATCGAGAATGATTATCAATGTCAATATGTGGATGTGGAATGAAATTATAAGTATAGTACTCTTTGACAAGGTAGGAGATCGATATGTAGGTTAGACAATGAAAGTGGGAGCTGGGAGGCCTTGTGTAGCTCTCTTTAGCAGGCAGAGTAAGACTTCTAGCGCAAAAGTTAGAGAAAAGAGGGTGGTTCATCTAAACGTACGAAATCTGTAAAACGTTGGTGCCCCCATGCATATTAATAAGGTTTTAAGTGTGGCGTACACTAGTGGCACAGGTAATCTTAAAGATTGAGTTATTATTTATGAACCTGATGCAGAATTGGCAATCCTAATTCATACTATAAATAATCTTGCATAGGGAGATAAAAGGATTTTAAAAAATAAAAAAGAAGTATATATAAACAAATACATAAATGGTAGTGATAATATGAAAATCAGTAAGTTTGCAGAAGTAAATAGTGTAAGTGTAGATACGATTAGGCATTATATAGACCTAGGACTCGTTATTCCTGAAAAAAAGGGAAGTCACTATTTTTTTGATGAATATTGTCAAAAAGATGTAGAGCTTATATTAGAGTACAAATGGCTAGGATTTAGTTTGAATGAAATTAAAGAACTTTTTCTTTATAAAAATTTAGCGAAATCTATGAATTACGAAACAGATACTTCTTATCAATCTTTATTTAAATTGAAATATGAAAAGGTTGAACAAGAAATAAAAACATTAGAGGAAAGAAAAGATAAATTAAAGACAGCGTTAAATAATTTATCTACAGCAACTAAAATTTCGAATTCAATTTTAGGGATAGATTTAACAGTACTTAATTTATTTAAATGTTTTAAGTGTAACGGAAATTTAATTCTGGAAGATGGCATTATCAATAAGAACCAAATTGTTGAGGGAAATCTAATTTGCAATTGTGGTGAAGAATACAAGATTACCTCAGGGATTTTAACAGCTGGAAAATCATTTGAAGCATATGAAAGGACTTTACTTGAAGAGTATATTTCAGATTATATCAATGAAACAGATACTACTTTTTTGGAGAATATACAAAGAGGAGGAGAATGGGCGAAAAAGAAACTAATGCAGCTAGATTTAAATAATAAGGTGTTACTTGATTTAGGATCGGGTCTTGGGTTCTTTTTACGAAATATTTATGAAGAACTACCAGAAGATTGTTTATATATTGCTGTTGATCGAGATTTGAATAAACTTCTATTTTTAAAAGATGTAATTGAAAAAAGAAATTCCAAAAGAAACATTCTTTTTATTTGCGCTGATTTTTTAAGTATACCTATTCAGAATCATTCTGTTGATATTGTAATTGATCAGTCTGGTACAAGTAATTACAGTTTTGAGCATGAAAATTTTTTATTGCACGAATTAAACTATCTATTCAAACCTGATTGTTATTTATTAAGTTCATTTATTGTATTTAAAAATTTTAGCATAAATAGCCAAATTACAACTAGATTAAGAGACAATTTTACGTCTTCAAAAGTCAAGGGAGAAATCCAAAAGCTACAGTTTAATTCCATAGATGAAAGAACTTCAGAATATATAAAACGAGGAGGAAAATACGAGGATTTCTTTGTTCAAGGAGAAGAAATTTATACATATTCATTTTTCGGAAAAAGATGGGGTTAACCCCATCTTTTTTAATTTTTCTTTTAAAAGTTTTTAATACTAGCATATTGATATTGGGTTGACCCGAGAACTTACACTGTACGTAATACAAAGTTCAGCGGGAGGGAAATGTTATGGGAAGTTTACGATTACATATAGAAAATAAAAAAAGAAACCAAGAACTAAGAAATATTTGTTTATATTCAATTGCAAAAACAGTATCAATATTCGGTAGCTCTATATATAGTTTCGCATTAGGATTATATGTTTTACAAATAACCGGATCTGCTTTAAATTTTGCGATTACGCTCATTTTAGGAACGATTCCAATGATTGTTATGAATCCATTTGCCGGTGTAATTGCTGATAAGGTTGATAAAAAGAAACTGGTTATTTGTATGGATTTACTAAGTGGATGCTTATTAATAACTGTTTATATATTAAGCAGCTATTATGGATTAAACTTATCCATCGTTTATACTACTACCTTTCTTATGACGGTATTTACAACATTTTTTGGAATAGGATTAGAAGCCGCAAAACCAAATATCGTCTCTAAAGAGCGGCTTATGAGTATTAACTCTATAAGTAAAATTATCGATTCTGTATCTTTAATTCTCGGTCCTATGTTAGGTGGCATCGTTTTTGCAGTCTTTGATATTAAAATTTTTATAATTATAAACGGTATTTCATTTATTCTTTCGGGTATATCCATAGTATTTATTCATTTTAAACTGTTCGAGTTCAATATAAATGAGGAATGCCCAAAAAGGAGAATTAATTTTATTAAAGATATAAAAGAGGGGTTTTCATGCTTAATTGAAAAGGAAAGCTTAAAGAATACGTTTCGAATTTTAATTTCACTTAATTTCTTCTTAGGGTTTGCTGTAACTGTTCCATTGCCATACATTATTAACACAGTTCTCAATCTTAGTTCTAAGCAATTTGGTATCATTCAAGGGACTTTTCCAGTAGGGATGATAATTGGTGCAATTTTAGTAAAAAAGATAACTAATCGTTTTTCTTACTCTTATCTTTTGAAAAAGCTAAGTTCAATGTTGGCAGTTTTTATGATTATTTCAGGAATTCCAGTTCTATTCAAAAGTTTTGAAGTAAATGATTTTGTATACGTTATTACGTATTGTGTCGTTATGTTCTTTTTAGGGCTAATAATAGCGTTAATTGATATTCCTTTAATTTATTTCATGCAAAAAGAGATTCCTGATGAATATAGGGGGAGGGTACTCAGTATTGGATTAAGTATAGGTAAAATGATGCAGCCAATAGCATTGGCATTATCAGGATTAGTATTAAATTATATCCCTGCTTACACGCTTCCAATTACAGGAGGGATAGTATTTCTTATTTTGAATAAGGCTTACTCAAATAAGTTAAATTTAGAAATTCATTCAAAAGATTATAGTGTTTTGCGTAGCTAAGTGAACTTGTTAAGTAACAAAAAAGATGCTTATTTTGCAATAAAGTCCTTTAAAAAATAATAATGTTGTTTAAAAATCCTTCTTTAACTAAAGTGATAGGTGGTCGAAGTAAAGGCACTTTTTTAAATACAAAATTTATTATTTGATTTCGGCTGTGGAATTTGATTTATCTATTTTGTATTTACTAATAAATGTGTTAATGCTTGCTTTAATGGTGTAGCCTGACGTTCTAATAAGAAATTCAAATGGGTATGTGTTGATTCTAATCCTCCTTCACGAATCCCTTTTTGAATCATTACTAACATTGGAAGGTAGGCTTCAGGTACTCCAGCACCTTTTAACATTTCTTCATAAGAAGAGTCATCTACTTCTAATAAAGGAATTTCTTTTCCTAATACTTCACTTAATGTATCAACAAATTGCTGTTGTTTTAAATTTTCACCAGAAAGTTCATAAATCTGATTTTTGTGACGATCAGATACCAAAACATTCGCTGCTGCTTCAGCTAAATCCGGACGATATACCCAACCGATTTTCCCTTCTCCTGCAGAAGTCACCCAAGGGGCACCAGCCATACAGCTTTGAATTGTACCAAGTTCATTTTCTACATACCAGTTGTTACGCAGAATCACATAAGGAATACCTGATTCAATAATTGCTACTTCACGTGCTCTATGCATGCCCGCTAGGAAGAAGTCATTTCTTTCTGCTCTTGTAACACTTGGATAAATAATTTGTTTTACACCTGTTGCTTTGGCAGCTTCTACTGCATTTGTATGCTGACGTATAACTGTATCAAAGTCACCAAATGTTGACATGATGAATAAACGATCAACATCTTTGAATGCTGAAAACAAAGTTTCTTGATTTTCAAAATCCGTTACACGTACTTCTAAGCCTTGTTCCTTATAGCTAAGTGCTTTTTCAGACTTGTCATTACGTACACCAACAATTATTTCTTCAATTGATAATCTGGTAAGTAAATACTCAACAATTTCAGAACCTAAATTTCCGTTTGCACCTGTTACTAAAACTTTCATACAATCTCCTCCGTTAATACAGCGTTATTTTTGATTTTTGTATACATTACATATACTATTTCTTAAGAAGGATTTATGTAAGTAGGCACAATTTAATAACATAGTCATAAAAATAGTACTTAGCGAAAAAGGAGATTTTATTATGGCACGTTTTAGTTATCAAGATGAATCGGTTTCTGAAGAAACACAGCAAGAAATTTGTCCATTAACAGTTACCCAAAATGCAATTGCAGGAAGATGGAAAATCGTGATTTTGTGGCATTTAAGCAAAAATGAAATTATTAGGTTTAATGAATTATTGAGGATGTTACCTGGTATCTCAAAAGGAATCTTAACTAGACAATTAAGAGAGCTTGAAGAGGACGAGCTAGTACACAGAGAAGTTTATAAAGTTGTTCCACCAAAGGTAGAATATTCTTTAACAGAGCAGGGGAAAAAGTTTATACCTGTATTAGAAGCAATGCAAGTCTGGGGTAAAGATTTACTAAATAAAAAAATAGAGATGTATGAAAAGCATAAGGGCTAATAAATTATTAATACCTTCCTATTGGCAATAGGAAGGTATTAAGTTTAAATTAAATACTGAACAATTTATTAATGTGAGTTGCACTGGAAAACTATCGTAATTCAGCCGTCTTTCTAATAACAATCTTATCAATATCATCCTCTTCATCACCAATAAATAATCCACGTTCTTTTAAATATGTTTCGAAGTATAAATCTGCTTCTGCACGTTCATCGTATGGCTTTACAGATAAAACGAAACCTAATTTATTTTGCTCCTCTAAATGAGAAGTGGAGATGTAAGCCGGTACATTGTGGCGTAAAAAGAGTTCTTTAACAGGAATGATCATATCTTTCATTAATTTCGTTAACATACCCATTTCAAACTCAAAATTAAAGCGATCTATACTAGATAAATCCGCGAATACTACACCAATAAAACCTGTATTAAATACTTCTTGATATTCAATATCTTCGTCACCATAAAAATTCTTTTCGATCAAATAATTTATAAAATAAGAAACACCATCACTTTGTTCAAAAGGTTTTGTTGAAAGAACAAAGCCGATTTTCTTTTGTTTATGTAAATACACACATGACATGTATGCGGATATATTATGTTCTTTAAATAATGCACTCGTTGCCCCAGATAGACCATCTAGTACGTGATGAACAATTTGAAGTTTTTTACGAGCGAAATAATAGGATTTCTTTTGTAACTCCAATGTATCAATAAAGACAGAGCCGATAAAGCCTGTATTTGAAATAATAGGTGTTTGCTTTTTTCTTCCTCTGCGCTTTGCTTGAGTCATTGTTAAAATCATCCCTTCATGTACAATTAAAATAAAAAGAACGTTTGTTCGTATATTTATATTTTACTATTAAAACGCTCTAAAGTAAAGGGTTTTTGATGAAAAAACAACAAAAAAGACACCTGTAAAAGGTGCCTTAAACGCTGTAGGGAAGAGGGTTCATCCCAACTATTTATATTATGATACAGAAACAATCTCTTCTGTATCTTCTACATCTAAATGACAGTCCATAGTACGAACATCTTGATCCTCATGACTTCCGAAATAAATAGTAATTTTCATATGTATCGCTCCTTTATTCTAGGAATACCTAAAATAATTACTAGTAATGTTAATATTTATTATATACCACTTTTTTCATTCCGACAACGTTATATCATTTTTAATTCTTTTAGGGCGCAAAGAGTGATTTATAGAGATATTTTTATAGAAATAGGTACATTTCTTATATGATATATTTAACATTTAGTAGCTATGCATGATGAAACATTAAACCGCACAACAAACGGTACTGGTTTTGTAAAAGATCATACATTAGATGAAATAAAACAACTGAATGCAGGTTCTTTTTTCAATAAAAAGTATCCAAATTTAGCAAAGAAAGAATTTGAAGATACTAAAGTTCCAATATTAGAAGAGATTATTGAAACGTTTGGACATAATGCTAATTATTATATCGAAACAAAATCACCAGATGAATATCCTGGAATGGAGGAAAAACTATTAGAAATTATTAATCACTACCAAATAAATGATAAAGTTATTATTCAATCATTTAGTGAAGAAAGTCTGCGAAAGATTCACAGTTCAAATGATAATATACCGTTAGTACAATTATTATCATATAAAAAAGCAGTTCAATTAACAGACTCAGAAATAGAAAAGTATAAAACATACTGCATAGGTCTTGGTATGAATTATAAATATATTGATGCAGCCTACGTAAAAAAAATAAAGAATTATGGATTAGAAGTTCATCCATTTACAGTAAATAATGAAAAAGATATGAAAAAGTTACTTTCTTGGGGCGTCGACGGGATGTTTACTAATTATCCGGATCGTTTACATTCAGTATTAGATTTGAAAAGTCATAATTAAAAAGTATTATTCTTAAGGGAGTAATAAACAAAAAAGAATCCAATAAACATATTGGATTCTTTTTTAGTTCTATACGCCAAACTTGATATAATACAATATTGATTATTATTTTTCATAAGTTTTGTCAGAAAGTAATCAAAATGTAATTAATTTTCCCTTTCTTTTTTATATTTTTTTGATACACTGGCTACGAGAGGAATACCGATTATAGTAGGTAAGAACCAAAACCATATTGGTGGAAGTAGATTTAAAATAGGGATATACATACCAATGTTTACTAAAAGTGCGGTAACTGCACCAATATAAGAGCCTAACATACCTCTAATA
Organism: Bacillus sp. SRB_8; assembly: GCF_003264205.1. Lineage (NCBI taxonomy): Bacteria > Bacillati > Bacillota > Bacilli > Caryophanales > Bacillaceae > Bacillus > Bacillus sp. SRB_8. The sequence continues at coordinate 58,791 of NZ_NADT01000025.1, forward strand.
TGGTGTTGCAACCAATTTCTCCATCGTTTTTTTCTTGCGAGATATCCGTAAATCGCAAATGAATAGGAGATAATTGCTACATAAAATAAATATGCGATTTTATCCCAGTTTAAAATAGACAATATAATTGCAGTAAGGGTTATGACAACATAGGACGCATGATATATTTCGCCCCATTCCGTATGTTTTCCTTTCTTTTTTTGAGCAACCATCGCTACAATACCAGTAATTAAACATATGGTTCCAAATAATATGTGTATGGTCAAAAGAATGTTGAAAATGCTCATAAAAGTTCCTCCTTTTTTATTTTTATAGTATTGCAGTATAGGAGAAAAGTTGAACAATATAGTTAGTTCGCCTTAATATATTGAAATAAAGGTACTCCTAGAACAAAATGGAATGATTAAATTTTTTCTCAAATTTAGTGAGACGAGTATTACGTTAAATGAAGGAGAGACTTCTATGTTTACATCTATTACATATTTACAATCTGGGAATGATAAGCAACAAAAAGTTTACGAAGTTATTAATAAACTAAACATAATGGAGGATTTAGCTTTATATAGCCCTGTACTTTGCGGGACAATCCCTATTAGAGTTGATACCCTTCATTCTGACTTAGACATTGTAATGGAAGTACATAATTATGATTTTTTTGAACAGGAAATTAGATCATTGTATGGCTCATACGAAGGATTTGAAATGAAAAAGAAAATCATTAAAAATATCTTAACAATAAAGGTGAATTTTCAATTTGTAGGTTTTGAATTTGAATTATTTGCTCAACCGCGGCCAGTACGTAACCAAAATGCATATAAACATATGATAGTGGAGCACATGCTATTAATGCAGCACCCACACATTAGAGAAGAAGTAATTGAATTAAAAGAACAAGGGTTAAAAACAGAACCGGCTTTTGCTCAAGTATTAAACATTGACGGTGATCCCTATAAAGAACTTATTTTATTAGGACAGGAAATGAGATTATGGTAAAAAAGGCACACAAAAAATCCTCTTTATAAAAAGAGGATTTTTTTATTATGCCATTAACTTACGAATCAAATTACTTAATATAATAATACCTTGAGTAATTTGTTCAGGGGAAGAATACCCATAAGATAAACGTATAAACTGATCTGATTCTTCCTCATAAATACGTCCCGGGTTAAAAAGAACTCCCTTTGATTGAGCCTCTGAAAATAGTTTTTTCATCGAAATGTTAGGCACAACCTTTAGCCATATAAAAAATCCACCACTAGGAATATCCCATGTAGTAATGTCAGCACAGTACATATTTAATGCTTGTATCATTATTTGTCTTCGTTCTTTTAGATGAATCCTTACATTGGCTACGTGCTCCTCATAAAAACCTCTACTGAACCATTCTGCAGCAACTCTTTGAGATAAAGAACTTGACCCATAGTCAGTTTGCATTTTTATGTCTGATAATCTCTCAATAACAGGCTCTGGTCCGATAATCCAACCAATCCTAAGTCCTGGGCTAAGTGTTTTAGATAGACTACCGATATATAAAACATGTCCATATTTATCCATCGACTTTAAAGGAGGGGGCGGTAGTTCATCCATCCATAACTCACGGTAAATATCATCTTCAATGATAGGCAATTGTTCTTTTTCGCATATTCTTAGTATTTCTTTTCGTCGATCCTTGGACATTAATACACCCGTCGGATTTTGAAAACAAGGAATCGAATATAAAATATTTTTCTTTTGACTATAATTAATTCTTCTTAACAAATCATTAGGGGTAATTCCATGTTGATCCATCTGTATTCCAGAAAGGTGAATATTAGCCGATTGAAATACGTGAAGAGAATATAAGTAAGAAGGTCGTTCAAGTAAAACAGTTGACTCTCTATGTAAAAGACCGATTGATATTAATTGTAATGCCTGTAATGCACCAGAGACTATTAAGATAGAGCTTGGTGATGTATTTATTCCAAATGATTTTACATAATTACTTATTGCTTCACGTAAAGGGAGATATCCTTTTTGTTCTTCATATTCGAAATAATCTAGTTCCTCACATACGTTACGCATAATGAATTGCATAGTTTCTAACGGGAAAAGATGAGGTGCAAGTTCTCCTTTACTAAGATGAATCAATTTTTTATTTGCTTCTGCTTCATTTATTTCTCGTACCATTAACTTGCTTGGTTTATGAATACCAGCCTTTACATATTCACTCCAATCGGGCGGGGGATTGGTGGCTAATAATGACCCATGTATTATTCGTTACAATTGTTCCTGACCCGATTTTCCCTTGAATTAAGCCATCTGCCATAAGTTCTTCTAGTGCAGTTATTACAGTACTACGATTTACATGAAATAATTTCGCTAACTGCCGCTGGCTAGGAACCTTACTTCCAATCGGCCATTCTCCGTATTCAATTTTTTCTTTCATATAGTCTATTATCTGCCGATATTTAGGCAGTTTTTTATCAGTAGACATATTAAAAACTCCCTCATTCATTTTAAAAATGCAAAGTGGTTGGTTTTTTCGAGGATTAACTGGTTGAAGACATTGTATCAACTATTAAATATGATGAAAAGAAATAATTGGTAATTAGAAAATGGCTGGTTTATTGGAGAGGGAGAGAAAATATGCATAATAAAAAATGGGATTTTCGTATTGTATGTGCTCACGCTTTTACGATTCTTATATGGGGAACAGCTTTTCCAGGAATTCGGATGGGGCTTGAAGCTTACACCCCTGAACACCTTACTTTGCTACGATTATTAATCGCTTCTTTGATTCTTTTTCTGTTTTCACTTATATACAAATTACGTTTACCTGATTTGAAAGATATTCCAGTCATTTTTATATTTGGTGCTCTTGGATTTACAATTTATCATATTGCACTGAACTACGGTGAAAAGAGTGTGAATGCTGGACCTGCTAGTTTAATTGTATCAGTAACACCTATATTAACGGCAATTCTTGCTTCTGTTTTTTTGAATGAAAGAATGAAATTAAATGGTTGGATCGGTGGTGTAATTAGTTTTGTAGGAATTGCTTTTTTATCGTTAAGTCAAGGAGATTCCATTCAATTGAATAGTGGGGGATTACTAATATTATTGGCGGCAATTTCAGAAAGTCTATTTTTCGTTTTTCAAAGGCCATACTTAAAAAAGTACGGTTTCTTGCCATTTACAATATATACAATTTGGTCTGGTACTGTATTTATGCTTATTTTTTTGCCAGGGATTTATGAAGAAATCGTAACAGCTCCTATAGAAATTACTTTGAGTGTTATATATTTAGGTGTGTTCCCGACAGTACTGCCGTATATTGCATTAGCATATATTACATCCCATGCCAGTGCTTCTGAGGCAACAAGTTCTCTATATTTAACACCAGTAACTGCATGTATTATCGCTTGGATATGGTTAGGTGAGGTGCCAACCTTTGTTTCGATAATTGGAGGGGGAATTACTATACTTGGAGTTGTGATTGCTCATTTAACATTTAATAAAGATGATTATAAGCAAATTGAGAGTGAAAAAGTATGGTAAGACATCCCTGCGAGTATTTGCAATTTAAATGCAAAATTTCGGATTAATAACAGGCTTTCAATTCTATAAATATAGTGAAAAAAATCTATATTAAAATCAGCTAGTCCAATATTTGTACGAGATTTAATTAAACTGGTAGATTATTTATCTGCAAAAGAACTAGCATATGCTAGTTCTTTTTTATCAATACATTACTCACCATTAATATTTGCTTAGAACTGTATAGATTTAAATTATTTCCACATATACATAATTATCTTACCTATGAAAGGAGTGCATTTCTTGGAGAAGGTTTTATTTTTTGGAGACCCAGGTATTGATGATTCGTTTGCAATTATGTATGGCTTACTGCATCCTGAAATTGAAATTGTTGGTATCGTAACTGGATATGGAAATGTTGAACATATACATGCCGCTCATAATGCCGCATATATTTTACAGTTAGCAAACAGACAAGATATTCCTGTAATTAGCGGTGCAACAGGCCCACTTACAAATGAAATTACAACGTATTACCCTGAAATTCATGGACCAGAAGGATTAGGGCCCATCCATGTACCGGAAAGTGTGTTATCTATTCCTATATACAATTTTGGTAGTATTGCTGCGATTCTTGTAAAGTATGGAGAAGATTTAACAATTGTCGATGTAGGAAGATCTACCTCGTTCGCGATTGCTTTTAATTTATGGAACGACTTGATGTTAAATATAAAAGGAATTTATTTTATGGGTAGTGTCTTTTTAGAAGCAGGGAATGTTACTCCATTAGCAGAGGCAAACGTGTACGGAGATCCTATAGCAAGTCAAATTGTATTTCAGCAAGCGAAAAATATAACGTTATTCCCTTTAAATGTAACAAATAAAACGGTTTTAACCCCAAGTGTATTTACTTATATTTTAGTTAATACACAAAATCCATTTAAGCCGATTATGAAACCCCTGTACGATTATTATTTATCAGCATACCAAAAACTCAATCCATATATTGAAGGGCCATTATTACACGATGTACTTGCTATAAGCGGTTTAGTGAATCCTACATTTTTAAATTATACATCCCGAAAAGTGACTGTGGATATATGTGGCGAAACGAAGGGACAAACTTTTGCTGATTTTCGCCCACACTCTAAATCTGAAGGGGCGCGTATAGCGTTACAATTAGATGAGGAAAAATTTATTCAGGATTTTATGAAAATCATGTTATAAGTTGATGTCGAAAAAGGGAATCATTTCACTCCGTTGAATATAAAAGATAAATTCTCTTTTTAAAGGAGCTTAAAATAGTGAACGTTCAATTAAAAATTGTTACGAGAGAAAATTGGGAAGACGCATTAAAGTTACGAGTTAAAGAAAATCAAATCCATCTTGTTCCCGCAGTGGCAGTATCACTTGCTAAAGTATACATAAAACCAGATGGTGAAAATGTCGAATATATTCCATTCGCTATATATGATGGTGACCTTATAGTTGGTTTTATTATGCATGCTTTTGTACGAGAGTCAACAGATATGTATTGGATTAACGGATTTATCATTGATGAAAAAGAGCAAGGAAAAGGATATGGAAAAGCAGCATTACAGGAAATCATTAACTTAATAAAAAATAACTTTAAAGAGTGTGAGGAAATTAGATTAACTGTCCATAAAGATAATATTTCTGCAAAGAAACTATATGAATGTTATGATTTTAAACCATTAGGAAATGTATATGACGGTGAGGAAGTATATCGCTTATTGTTGTTGAAATAAAGATGTACTGTTTTGAAACAATAAGTTGTTCCGTTAAAGGGTCATATTGCGGAGAATTGGTTGTACTAATTCATATAAATTATCGCAAACTCAATTCACGCAATTATTTAAACATTTTATTATAAAACAGTATTTATATATACTTAAACTATCATTAATAAAAACATCAATGGAGGAACTAATATGAAAGAAAGCAATAAAAAAGAGTTGTCACTAGAGCAACGTGAAGAATTACTACAAACATTGAAAGATCGTTTTGAGAATAATATGAACCGTCATAAAGGTTTAGAATGGGCTAATGTTCAAGAAAGGCTGGATGCTAATACTGAAAAGTTGTGGTCGCTCAACGAAATGGAACGAACTGGTGGCGAACCTGATGTTGTTGATTTTGGTAAAGAAAAAGGCGAATATATTTTTTATGATTGTTCAGCAGAAAGTCCTAAAGGTCGTAGAAGTGTTTGTTACGATCTTGAAGCGCTAGAATCAAGAAAGAAACATAAACCAGAAAATAACGCTATTGATATGGCAACTGCCATGGGTATTGAACTATTAACGGAAGAAGAATATCGTACATTACATAATCTTGAAAATTTCGATATGAAGACGTCGAGTTGGGTGCAAACACCTTCTGATATTAGAGAACTTGGCGGTGCCCTTTTTTGCGATTATCGCTTTGGACATGTCTTTGTGTATCACAATGGAGCAGAATCCTACTATGCCGCAAGAGGTTTTCGTGGTTCGTTAAGAGTCTAAAATTTGTACAGGCAGGTAAATTTGAAGTAGAGAATAGATTTGCTTAGGGAATAGTAGTGATTGCATACTTTAGCTACGGCTTCGATTTTGAGGCCGCAAAGAATAGGGCTAATCAAACCTTATTGTAAAAGAATGAATCAACTAAAAATATTAAGAGTATGTTTTGATAATTTTCTTCATAAACATACTCTTTTTTAGAATTATTTATCAAAATTATTAGTTTTAATTAACGTATAAACGAGAACTTGTAAAAGGTACTCTTGCAATTATTAATGAAATTCACTCATATGAAACACCTATGATTTATATTATCCCACTTTTAAATGAAAATTTTTGAGCAAGTATAAAGTGAATGATTAGGAGGAATACAAAATGAAAAGTAAATTCCATCATATTGTACGAGCTATCATGATAAAAGATGAAAAATTACTAGTTGCTGAATACATAGGACATCACTATTTTTTACCCGGTGGCCATGTTGAAATTGGGGAATCAGCAGAGAATGCACTAATAAGAGAGTTACGAGAAGAACTTGGAGTAACTTGCAGTATAAAACAATTTTTAGGCGTCATAGAAAATCAATGGCAAGCCAAAGAAACCCTCCACCATGAAATTAACCACATTTTTGAAATAGATTCAAATGAGTTAAAATCCGATTTCACTCCAATATCTAAAGAGTCCCATTTAGCATTTCACTGGATTGATTTTAATAAAGAAAATATAAATTCCTATACAATAATGCCGACACCTTCAGTAAAAGAATTACTAGAAAGAAAATTAAGTGATGAACTATTAACTTGCTGGATTAGCAACTTTTAATTGTCTCTATTTATATTAATTCCGTCCACTAAAAGAATATAAAGAAAATAGGCTCATAAACAAGGTACATCACCTAGTGTAAAGTCATATTTTGTTGATGTACGCATTTAGTCTATAGCCTTATTTCTACTTTATTTTTAAAAGTAAATAAACTCGGAAATTTGGACGGAATTTACATTTGTAAATGGAGGGTTTCATAATGAATGAGTTTCAACAAGAACTACAAGCGTTAAACCTTAATGCTTATCAACCTGGTAATGTTGTGTATTGGGATCAGCAACAAAATCAATATCCATATTACTACATTCAAGACGATGCACGTCGTTGTGGTGGATGCGGTGGCGGCGGACGTTGCGGCGGTTGTGGTGGTCGCTGTGGTGGTTGTGGCGGCGGACGTTGCGGCGGTTGCGTAGGTTGTGTAGGCTGTGTTGGTTGTTTCAGCTGTTCTAATTGCTGGAACTGGTGGATTATTTAAGTATTATAGATCTATAATATTTCACATGAAAGAAAAGTGCAGATGCAAAGTTATAATGTATTGAAACTTTTCTTTCATGCTGTTATTTTTATATGTTTTAGGGGGATATTTATTTGTACAAATATGAAAAATTAATTTCATGGGTAGAAAACATTAAAGAGACAAATCAAAGTTCTACAGCAGCACTTTGTATTATTAAAGATAATAAGATTGTACTAGAGCATTATAGTGGAACGCATTCAAATACTCCTACTAGTAAAAAAGTAACCATATCTTCACAGTTCAATGTCGCTTCCGCAAGAAAAAGCTATTTAGGATTAATGGTAGCTTATGCTGTTTATGAGGGGAAAATAAAATCTCTTGATGACGAGGTAGTAAATTATTTTAAAAAACATGATCCTTCATTACTCGGGAAGACAACGATTAGACATTTAGTAACTCATTCACACGGTTTAAATGAAACAGATAATGGGACAGTTTTTCGTGAGTTTGAGCCGGGACAAGCTTGGGCGTACAGAGATATTAATGTAAGAATGGTGACGCAGCTTATTTATCAGCTGTATAATAAGAGTTTTCCTGAATTACTAAAGGAGCGTGTATTCCTACCTGCCAACTTCAATGAAACTGGATGGAGAATAAAACAAGATGATAATTTAGTTAAGGTTGTTGTAAACCCAGATGAAGATGCAATAAATAGTGTTGGTGCAGTAGATGACGGCTCCGAGAAAAATCTTTTTGTCTCTGCGAGAGAATTTGCATTTTGGGGTAACCTTCATTTAAATAAAGGGTTTTTAAATGGTAAACAAATTGTGCCAAAAGAAGTTATAGCACTTGCTACGAGCTTACAAAGTCCTGAGTATACAAATAAAGAACTACCTCAAAACGGGTTGTTTTGGTTCGTTCAAAATGAACCTGCTTTATTTAGCGAACTTGGTGAGCGAGTTCCTAAAGGTTCCTATCAAATATTAGGAATTACAGGACCAACGATATTAGTCATTCCAGAATATAATGTCGTCGTTGCTAGAATGTACAATAAAAGATACAACTATGGTGGGGATAATTATTTATATTATTTACGTGAATTTAGCAATTTAGTCGCTGATACATTTAGTAGCAGTAAAAATACTATGGTTAGGGTATAACTACTCCTATAATAAAAAGGAGTGAACTTTAATGAAAAATGAAGTGAATAAAAATAAAAAGCAAAATATAAAGGATGTAAACACAGAACAAAACGCGATTTATAGCGATCCGAAAGATGCAGCTAATATGCAAACTGTACCGCAGCCGAAAGACTTTGAGGAAATTGAATATTAATTTTCTCTCCGACTTATTTATGAAAGAAAAATACGTCTTAAGTCTCATCACTTTCAGCGAATTATTTGATAACATATATACATAAGCATTCGAAAATGTCTTATCTTAACAAAGCTTTCTTTAAATGCTGTATATAACCTACAAAAAGGCACTTCGTGATGAAGTGTCTTTTTGTGTAAGCTAACTCAATTTCCATTTTCCGTACAGTATCTTGCAATTTATCATGGATATACTAACTGTGAAAATTCATGTCATGATAAAAGAAGGGGACAGTTAGCATGAAACAAACATCTATAAATCCATTGCTAATTGTTCTAGGTACAATCATTGTTCAAATTGGCCTAGGAACAATTTACACATGGAGTTTATTTAATCAACCCCTTGTAAGTAAGTTTGGATGGAACCTCAATTCAGTCGCGATCACGTTCTCAATTACGAGTTTTTCTTTATCATTCTCAACTCTATTTGCAGGAAAGCTACAACAAAAATTTGGACTTCGTAAACTTATCGCTACTGCAGGAATTGTTTTAGGACTCGGTTTAATACTTAGTTCACAAGTTTCCTCATTACCATTACTTTATTTATTAGCCGGTGTTGTCGTTGGATACGCTGATGGAACAGCATATATTACATCACTATCTAATTTAATTAAATGGTTTCCAAACCGTAAAGGACTTATTTCTGGTATATCTGTTTCGGCATATGGAATGGGAAGCTTAATCTTTAGATATATAAACGGAAATCTTATCAACAGTCTTGGAGTATCACAAGCATTTTTATATTGGGGTATTATCGTCTTACTATTAGTGTTGATAGGATCATTCTTCTTACGTGAAGCAATTGTAAGTAACACTGCAACTGAAACATTACACAATGATTATACGCCGCGTGAAATGATGAAAACGAAACAAGTATATCTCTTATTTTTCATGTTATTCACATCATGTATGGGCGGACTGTATTTAATCGGTATGGTAAAAGACATCGGGGTGCAGCTCGTTGGTCTTAGTGCAGCGACTGCCGCAAATGCCGTCGCAATGATCGCAATCTTTAATACAATAGGTAGAATTATTCTTGGAACGTTATCAGATAAAATAGGTCGATTAAAAATCGTCTCGGCTACATTTATTATTATTGGATTATCCGTCTTCACTTTAAGTTTTATTCCACTAAATTACGGGATTTATTTTGCTTGTGTAGCAAGTGTCGCCTTTTGCTTTGGTGGTAATATCACCATATTCCCAGCCATTGTGGGAGACTTCTTCGGATTAAAAAACCATAGTACAAACTACGGGATTGTTTACCAAGGTTTCGGATTTGGTGCACTTGCAGGATCATTCATTGGAGCACTACTTGGCGGATTTCAACCAACCTTCATTACAATCGGTGTTCTATGTGTTATATCTTTCGTTATCTCTATAGTAATCCGCCCTCCAAATGCAGAAAAGAAGAAGGAAATAAAACAGTTAAATCGAAAAATAGCTTAATGCTAAGAAAGAGCCCTTATGCTAGGGCTCTTTTTCATTACAGCATAATGTATAAACAATGGATGCCATTCAAAAAATCTAATTTTGTCCCTGTACTTACTACATAACTAACATTAAAAAAGATAGGAAATTCCGATTATTAAATTGAATAAATAATGTAAAGGGGCGTGATAGTTAAAATGCAAATAGTAAAGCAATGGGTACAAGAAGATAGTGATTACATAAGAGAAAAAGTAATTGAATATAACCAAAAACAACTTTCAAATGAAGAAAAAACACTTTCAGAAAAGATTAGTTTTATAGTGAAGAATGAAAAAGAAGAAATAGTAGGAGGGATAACGGCAATCACATTTTGGCACCATGTATATGTTGACTTCCTATGGGTTTCTGAAGAATACAGGCATGAAGGTTATGGAAGCAATTTAATGAATCTTATTGAAGAATTTGCAATAAAAAAAGAATGTAGGCTAATCAAATTAGATACTTTTAGTTTCCAAGCCCCTAATTTTTATAAGAAGCATGGATATAAAGTGATAGGGGTAAGTGAAGATTATCCTAAAGGGCATAATCATTACTATTTAGAAAAAAGGTTATAAATGAATCATTAAAGAGTGTATTATGATTAATCTTTTTCAAAATATGCTCTTTTCTTTTGTGTGTCTATGAACACGATATCGTTTCGTATTAGTTATTTACTCAAATTACTTTTTATGAATCAAAACAATTTAATGATAGAATAAAATAAAGACAGAAAATTTTCACCATTCAAGGGGGTTACATATGAAAAAAGTAAATGTTACATACGCACTTCTATATGATGAAACTCATGAAAAGCTATTAATGGTTAAAAACAAAGGGGAAAATGGTTCTTATTACACTTTACCAGGTGGAGCAGTTAAATTCGGGGAAACGTTAGAAGAGGCAGCAATTCGTGAAGTGAAAGAAGAAACAGGGCTAGACATATCCGTAAAAGGGGTTTGTTCCATTAGTGAAGCCTTTTTTGAGGAGAGAGGCCATCATGCAATCTTCTTTAATTTTTTAGGAGAAATAATCGGAGGGGAAATCTGTATATCACGGCCAAAAGAGATTGAGGAGATTACCTGGATGGAATTAGATTCAGCAGAACCTTATTTACGTATACCAGAACACTTAAAAAGCCTTTTACAAAAGAAAGAAACAGTTCCTTATATTTTTAATGGAACTATTATTCATCAATCTTCATAAAGATAGTATTTCATTTAAGGCGGGGGAAAAATGGAGTTTATCGTTAAACACAAACAATTTACACAAGCTCTTTCAGAAGTAAGTAAAGCTATCTCAACAAAAACTTTAATTCCTATATTATCCGGAATAAAAATAACAGCAGATCAATCTGGAATTACTTTAATCGCAAGTAATTCGAATATTTTCATTGAAAAATTTATACCTATTTCAATTGAAGGTGTACAAATTACAACTATTTTAAAAGCAGGAAGTATTGTTGTACCAGCAAAGTATTTCATTGAAATTATTAAGAAAATGCCAAGTGATATTTTAATAAAAAGCATGAATGAGCAGTTGATTACAATTCAATCTGATGAAATTACTTTAAACTTAAATGGATTCTCGGCGAACGACTTTCCAAATGTACCATTTATAGACGAACATGCAGAAATACAAGTAGACACGGAACAGTTGATTGAAGTATTCAAACAAACTGTCTTTGCAGCTGCTAAAAATGAATCTAGACCAGTTCTTACTGGCGTACATATCGTTTTTGAGCATAATAAATTAATTTGCGCTGCGACTGATTCACATAGACTGGCTTTACGTGAAATATTAATTTCATCTCATGCGAAAGCAAATTGCATTGTACCAAGTTCCACTATTAGTGAACTACTAAAATTAATGAACAATAATTCAAATTTAGTATACATAGATCTTTCAGAGAGTCACATTATTTTTAAATTCGGTACAATTACGTTGTATTCAAGGCTAATTGAAGGGAAATATCCTAATATATCCGGCCTAATTCCAAATGAATCCCAAACGATTATTAATATAGATAGAAAAAAGATTTTACAAGGTGTAGATCGGTCAAGTTTATTGGCTAGTGAATGGGCAAACAACAACGTTAACTTAGAAATCATCGACGAATGCACAATACAAATCTCTTCTAATGCTTCTCAGATTGGTAAAATATCCGAGACACAACAAATAGATGCGATTCACGGTGAAAAGCAATTAAATATATCTTTCGACGGACGATATATGGTCGATACTTTAAAAGCAATAAAAGAAGATAGAGTTACTTTAAGTTTTGGTGGTTCCATGAGACCAATATTAATTGAAGCAGGTGAACAATCTGCAGCAGTATATTTAATATCACCTGTTAGAACTTATTGAGAACAAAGGAAGGAATTAAATTATGTACAAGCACACTTTATGTTTTATAAAAAGAGATGAAGAAATACTTATGTTAAATAGAGAATATGATCCTGTAAAAGGATTATGGAATGGTGTAGGAGGGAAGATAGAAAAAGGAGAAACACCGTTAGAAAATGCAATTCGTGAAATAAAAGAAGAAACAAATATAGATGTTGAACAAAATCAAATTCAATTTAAAGGCATTATTAAATGGGAGGATTCCTCATATTCTGGTGGCATGTATGTCTATTTAGTAAAGCTACTTAATGAATTTACATATCACACTCCAAAAAAAGTCTCAGAAGGAATTCTAGATTGGAAAGAGGTATCTTGGATTCTAAGTGACTATAATTACGGCGTAGGAGAGATGATACCTAAATTTTTAACTGAAGTACTTTATAATGAATTAATATTAGAGCACTCTTGCATTTTATCAAATCATAAATTAGTAGATTATGAGAATAAAGAATTAGCTAAGCAAACCAGCCCAATAGATTCAATACATAAATTAGTGCAAGCATGAACAGAAAATAGTTAGTGTAATCGAAATGTAACTAAAGATAAATTTTAACGTGAGGGTGAGTATTATGAAGAAAATAATCGCTTTACTCTTAGGTATTGTTCTAATTACTTTTGCTTTTTTTCATTACAATAAAGAAAGTTTAGTTCAAAATGATAAACTGTTTGTTGAAGACTTTAAAGGTAAAAATGATTCAAATAAAATTCAAGCAGCTATTAATAAAGCAGAATCAAGTAAAATTAAAACGGTTTTGCTCGATGATAAAAAGTATAAAATCACTTCACCAATTATCGTTAAACAAGGTGTAAAACTATTATTCGGTTATGGAACACAATTTGTTGTAGAGGGAAACTTTAGGGTTCTGGAACTAGAAAAAAATGCTTCTATTGAAGGAGCTTATATAGCTATTGACGATCCTAAATTTAATTCTGAAGTTATATATTTAGACGGCAAAAATAAGTACTATAACACTTGGAACAAAACACAAGTAAAAGATATTAACATTATCAATTGGACGGAAACGAACAAAGGTACAGGGATTTCTTTATACTCCGGTGGCAAAGAAAATGAGATTTCGTTTGTTAACTTCGAAAACATTAAAGTAGCAGGAATGGAAACAGGGCTAAAATTAGTAGCGAAAAAAACGAAAGCTGGACATTCCTGGATAAATGCCAACCGTTTTATGAACTTCTCTCTAGAGGATTGTGTAAATATGATTTATATGGATAGTAATTTAACTACGCCAAATGAGATTAGCGGGAATCAATTTACAAATCTACAAATACAACCTTCAAGTAAAACAAAAAATATTTTAAGGGTGAGTGGACAGCATAACGAGTTCAATGCAATGGTGTGGGATTTAAATAAAATTAATCACGAAAACGAACTCATTGAACTAACTGATAAGAGCATGAATACAGTCATTGATATTACCTCCGTGCCGACAAGTAGAGTTTTAGATAGCGGGAAAGCAAATATAGTAAAGTAGTAATTAGGGGCGATTAATATTTAATAGAAGGAGGGGCTCATGAAAAAAGAAAAAATGCAAATGCAATTCCAATAGATAAAACAAAGAATATTAATAGATGAGTCATAAATGAATAAAAAGCGAACCATCAATATTAAATTGGTTCGCTTTTTATTATAATTATACTTCTCGCCACCAAGCTGACGTAGGATATTCTCTAGATTTTAACGGAATAGCTTCACCGATTTGTGGCGTTGCAATATTAACCCCTAAACGATTTGCTTCTTTCGTAACTCGCTCAATTGGATCACTCCATTCATGTAATGATAATGTAAAAGCACCCCAATGAATAGGAACAAGCAATTCTCCTTTAACGTCAATATGAGCTTGTACTGTTTCTTCTGGCAACATATGAATTGCAGACCATCTCGTATCGTATTGCCCGCATTCCATTAAAGTAAGATCAAATGGACCGTATTTATTACCAATTTCCTTAAAGTGCGGAGCATATCCACTATCACCACTAAAGAAGACTTTCGTTTCTTGACCAAGGATAACCCATGAACACCATAACGAACTATCTCTATCTGTCATACTTCGTCCAGAAAAATGCCTTGCAGGTGTACAAACTAATTTAATATTATCAAACGTAATTTCATCCCACCAATTATGCTCACTAATTTTACTAGGTGAAACACCCCATTTAATAAGATAACGCGCAACTCCAGTCGGAACATAAAAGTGCTTTGCACGATCTTTTAACTGCATAATACTTTTGTAATTTAAATGGTCATAGTGATTATGCGAAATGATAATCGCATCAATTTCTTGAAATTCATCATGTTCTAAAGAAAAAGCACCACTATACCGCTTACTATTAAACACAGGAAATGGGGAAGAGGCATCGCCAAACATAGGATCTAATAACAGCTTTTTACCTTCTATTTTTAAAAGAGCAGCAGAATGTCCAAACCATGTAACACTATCTAAAGACTCATTATCTTTATTCGATAAAGCAATAGGTAAATTCTTTATAGGACGCAGCTTTGTTTTCATTTTAAAGTAATCAGTCATTAAACCGATAATATCTTTTGGTTTAAAACTTACATCAGTATGAATTTGATTTATATATTTCTTTTTCATTAGTTCTCCTTTTTACGTTTAACAATATACGTATGTTGTTATTCTAGCTGTTATTAGTGTAAACTATATCGTTTTACCTTTCATCTTTAATGCAGTACATTTCATAAATTCTTCAAATTTATTATTTATATATATAAAATTGAATTCATTTAGCAGCAGCTAAAACTAATATTATGTATTTGTGAATTGTTTTGTTTAAGTACATTCTTTCTTATAAACAACAAAGACCGTATGTTTCTTTATATGTTATAGAAGCAGATAGGTAACTAATTATCCACAGGAAGGAGAGTCTATAAATGCTGGAAGAGAGAAAAAAGAAGTCAAAATGTAAACTATCAAATAGCAATAACTAAATGTAGAATTCTAGATAACCTTAGTATAGGTATTAACATAGCTATACTAAGGTTTTTTATTTGAAATCATTAAAGGATACTTATTTTTATTTATAGAACATAGTAAATACATAGATTTTACAATTAAATTACTAAAAAAGAAGGGATTTTAAAATGCTTGCTAATTATTCTCCGGAGAAAATACTTAAAACAACTTATGAGACAAAAATGATTTCATCAGGTGACAATTATCCAACTCTAAAAATAAGCGGAACAAACCTTCAATATTTACTTGTAATGCTCCATCTGGGCATAGAATCAAATGCTATAAAAACGAAGCTAAATTGGACTAACGAGGAATTCGAAAAACAAATGCACGCATTAGAACTAGAAGGTTTATTGAATAAGACAGAAGGGAGTTACTATCCAACATGTATGGTTATAACAGCTCATGAAGGAGAAAAGCTGTATAACCTATGTGAGCCTCTAATTAAACCTACACTTAACATAATTGAAAAGTATTCTAATCAAATTGATGCTATGTCTAAAAGAATCGAGACATTTAATCATTTATCTAAAGAATCGTATAGTCTTTTACTATATAGTGGTGTGTTATTAGATTTTGGACAAATAATTAACATTGAAGAAAACTATTTAGAAACAGAACGGCCTTTGAGAAACAATAAAATATATTATTATGCGATTCTAGAACAAGAACAAACAGACAAAGAGTCCTTTGGAATGTATGGTAATACGTATTTGGATTTAGGGGAATATCAAATTGGTCTTTATGGAAACACTCGATATACAACTTTAAATTTAATAACTGCGAATAAAGAAACGTTTGAAGCATATTTTCACGATGCTATTACTGATATTAATTATACAAAAAACAATTAGTTAAAAATTTTGTAGCAGTAGATAGACAAGTAGACTTAAATTCAAATGTATTATACGAAAAATTAGGCTTATATAAAAATTCACAACCTGTTATCCCAGTGTTTACAGCCGTAGATTTATCTATACTTAACGAAATCGCGAACACGATCAGTGAAGATTTGATTTTATTATGTAAAGAAAATGAGAAGCCTTTAAAAGAATACTTTGCAAGCAGCAGATACTCAAAAGAAATAACTTACGAAGAATTTTTTATTTGGTGGTATCACTTTTTCTATACAAAAGTAACTGAAGAATTAATACAAAAAGGTGTAATTATAACAAGCGCTCAAAAAAATCAAACGTACATAATCTATTAAAAACTTTAAATTAAAGTGACTAATATACTTTTGCATATGTAGCAGCTGAATGATGTATAGACAATAATTAGTAAATAGAGGATAATCCGAAATCAAAACCTAATATAAAGAAAATAAGATATTAAAAGGAGAGAAGAGGCATGCAAAAGAAATTTATCAATCCAGAAACAATGCCAGAAACTTTTGGATACTCACATGTAGTCGAAGTTAGTAATGCTAAACGAACCATTTACATATCAGGACAAGTAGCAATTAATACTGACGGTCAAATAGTTGGAATTGATGATTTAGCTACACAAACACGACAAGTATTTGAAAATATTAAAATCGCATTAAAAACTTCAGACTTAAATTTTAATGATGTAGTAAAATTAACATTTTTCTTGACGGACATTTCTCAAATGGCCATTGTTAGAGATATTCGAGATCAATACATCAACACAAACAATCCACCAGCAAGTTCAGCTGTAGAAGTTAACAAATTGATTAACAATAAATTATTAATCGAAATCGAAGCAATTGCTGTAGCAAACTAATTTTAAAAACTTATTCTTAATCATATCAACGTAATTCGTTCACTTTAAATGAATTGCGTTTTTTATTAACTAAAATATAAATTATACACGGAAACATTCTTATCAATAACACAACATAAATAACTTTAAAAAACAAATAACCACACAATCTACAACACATTATGAACCCAATTAAAAAGGGGAGACTAACAACCGCAACTAACATATAATAAGTTTATTACTTTTTACTAGTTAACATAATATATATTATACGAAGTTGTATAGAGTAAGTGTTTATCTGTATCAAAAACCAAGTAAACTATACTTAATGAGACGGAACGGGTATTTTTAATGAGATTCACATAAAATCTTATCTAAATGAATTTCTACAGTTTTTATCGCTTATTTTGCTATAAATTAATCACAGCAAATCTTAATCGATTAATTATCGTTTAACGAGTCAAAAATAATTTTGGTTAGCACGGAATTTTTTTTATGCGAAATAAATTTTTCTATACAAATGATAAATTTCATTTTATGTTTTGCTTTATAGATTTATTGCTAATTACATATGTTTTATTATTTTATATTTTTGTTGTTATTTCTTTTATTTACGCTTGACTTTCATTGTATTCTTCATTCTAGTTAACATAACGTTTATTTTTAACGTAAAGAAATCCTCCTCACCTTCAGGAAGATTTCTTTTGCTAGCTAGTAATCCATTTATCTATTTTTAGTAACAATCCCAATTGTAAATAACATTGGAAAAATCTTGATTTAATAAATCGTCTTTCTTTATAAAGAAATTAGCAACACCAGAATCTCCCCACATAATATTTAATGAATCATCTGTATCGATTTGCAGCAATAACATATCATGTTGCTGGTATTTTTCTTCCCATTCCCTTGGATCTGTCTGTGTGAAAAATGGATAACCACCAATTTTATGCCCTTGATCTTTACATAAATCATCATACAGTTCGCCTAATTCTGTATTATTTTCTTCATCAACAATTTCTTCCCAATCAATTTCCTCACTAAACATCTTTTCAAATCGATAATCCCTTGATGTTACGGGTTGATAACCCAATTCAAACTTTAATTTCGCTGCTTCAGGTATGATAAAGTCCTCTAATTCTGAAGTGTTTAAATAACTAAAATCAGTAATAACCTTATTTAAATCTTCTATAATTGTAGAATGATAAATAATTCGAAAGTCTTTTTGGATTGTTGGATGATCAAAATCTGCTCCGTAAAGCTCATCTTCAGCACTTACGAAAAACTGTAGCATACCCTTTTGAGGCATATATTCAACATGCGGCATTTCTTCAAAGTTTAGCTGCGCAAGTAACATCATAGGTTGTCCATTTGAATCTTTAGGATGCTCTTGATCTATAGGTAAATACGGATAACCACCAAATTTACTCTCAAAAAGCGTTGTCTCTGCTAATGTTCCAGACGCTTTAATATAAGGTTTCACACTTTCTTCTAAAATACTACGATACTGCTCTAGTTCTTTCGGAATTTGAAGTTGATATGTATTCTTCATTACATTTGCCTCCCCTTAATAATGAATTGAAAATGCCTTACTTAATTATATAGCAAAAGATAACTTCATTGAAAATCGTTAAATATCCGTTTTCACCCTCGTTTTTTGCGCACTTGGTGGACAAAGTAAATTATGTTCTAAAACCTTTTTATTAATAGTTCGAATTAAATCCGCTGCTTCTGCAGTATTTGTAGTTTCTTTTAGCCTTTCTTTTAAATCATCAATTTCCTTTGAAAGCTCAATCCACCTAGGTAAAACATGATTATTTTTTAAAGTTCTATACAGTTGTTTTTCAGGATTATACGAAAGATCTTTATCTAGATTTAGAGGTTTCCCTTTACCTGGCAAATTATCAAAAGACCCTTTCTTTTCTGCTTCTTTAACGATAGAGCTAATATGATCCTCATACGTGAACGACCAAACTTTTTCATCTTTAACTAAAATTTCTTGTTTTTTAAGTTTTTTATCTAGCTCATCTTGATTCATAGATTCTCTCTCCTTTTTATTTTATAGTGTGGTTTTTGTATGTTTTAATGCTTTCAACCCATCAAATAACTTTTCTCGCCACCAAACACCGTCATGACCGCCTTGAAACTCTTCATAAGTAATTTGGTATCCTTTTTCTTTTAAAGCTTTATACAGGCGTCTATTAGCCGTTAAAAGAGGTTTGTTTTCAAGTTCTCCTGCTGCTATGTAAAAATGAGGTTGACTCGTATTAGAATCTATAGATGAAATTTGATTTTCAATCCAAGGAATTTGATTTTCATAACCATCCTTTTTCCAATGCACGGATCCAGACATTGACAACACGTTTCCGAAAACATGTGGATTTTGAAGCGCTGCATAAAAAGCTGCTAAGCCACCAAGACTGAAACCAGCAATTGTTGTATGATTCTTTTCTTGATATACGTGATACCTAGCTTGAATCCATGGAAGTAGTTCCTCCGTTAAAAATGTATTCATTTTATCGTTATAAGTTAGCTCTTCTAGTCGATCAACGGGTTCTATTGCAACAGCAATACAAGATGGGATTTCTTTTTCGTATATTAAATAATTGAGTGTTCTTGCGATTGAAAGGTTATTAATGAATGAATTCCCATCAAACACAATGAGAAGTTCTTGAAGATGTGAAGTGTGAGAATAGTCATGAGGCGTATAAATATAAATTTTACGTGTGTCATTTAAAATCGTACTATGAAAAGAATATGTTTCAATTTTTCCAGATGGATAATGATCTGAAGGAAAACGACTGCTATACTGTACTTCCATTCCTATGTTTAACACAGACGCTTTATTGGCATCTTCTCCAAATGTATTTTTATTAAATCGATCTAGTTGGTACTTTTCACTGCGCTTTATCCAATCATTTTCGAAAAAATCGTTTACTGAAAAATAGTACGTTGAAATAAAACTCTCATCCGTCCTAAACGTTACATACCAAATATCTGTCTGTAACAACCGTTGTAGTTGATTTACAGACAGATCCCAACCAGGAAAACTACCGAATACATAAACGTTTTCAGTTTTTTGATCCCCTAACCATATATACGTTATAAGCTTATACTGATTTTCTACAGGACATTGTTCTATTAGTGGCGTATTATTTGACTTTATTTCATGCAAAAAAGTATAAATTGCTTTCTCGTTTCCGTTTTTTAATTGATTATTAAGTTCCTCTAACTTAGGACTAATTATAGAACACACTCTTCGCCCTCCTTTGTAGTATTCTATATGTAGTTCTTTCTTCTCATTAGAATTCCTATATGAAAATCGCCTTAGTATGTTATGTATTTAGATGAGTTATTTATTAGAAGGTTTATCAATTGCCTGAATAGAAAGTTCCAACGCTTTTATCCGTCTTGTTAAAAGTGTTCTTTGAGGACTTCCAGCTTTAGCCTTATCATAGGCCCTCTCTATTGATGGAAGCAAACCAGCAAGGATATTACGAGCTTCTGCTAACTCTTCTTGACTATACTGGTGGCTTTCTTGATTCCACACGTTTTCTAGCACTGCTAACCCTATGCAAACAGCTTTAAATCGTTTTTTCACTAATGTAGTATTTGCACCTTTTTGAGTCATCTGTAATAGTGCATTTTCAAGTTTACGAATAGTCGATTGTAAAGATTTTATTGATTCCGATTTATCTATATTTGATACGTTTTCCATGTTACTGTTGTTCCTCCTGGCTTAACTTATTTAATACTGGATATAATAAGTACTTGATTTCACTCGAAATATTTTATCATAAATAACTAACTATATTCGAATTGGATAATGAATTAAAGGAAAATGGTATCTAAACACCTCTCCCTCCTTTACATCATTCTATATGTACTTCTTTCTTCGTATTAGAATCCCTATATAAACAAGGTATTAAAATTGTATTTTTTATGAACAAAAAAACGCACAAGCAGCATAACTTGTACGTTTTTATTTTTATTCAGTAAGGTAATATAGTAGTAGTTTCCTGGTCTTCTCAAAATTCATGAAATCTCTATACAAAATGGGATACTTCACAATTTCTATTTCTAGAAAGTGATATTGCGGAAACCATTCAAAAAACGATTTCTTTAGCCACTTTATTTGATCAAACACAATCTCCTTTTCGTTGTTATTAAGTATGTAACTTAAAGTACCTGCTGTATGCATCCAATAATAATTTAAATCAGCGCTTATGCAATCATCTTCTGTAAACATATTATTAAAATCTTTTCGTATTTTTCGAAGGTCACAATTCGGAAACGGTTTAAGCAGCGGACTATGCATTTTCTGCAATTCATTAAAAATAACCTTTTTACCTAATAGCAATTTTCCACCCCTTTATTTCCTTACCCAACTTAATAATTTTTCATAATGATGTTGAGCATCTGTATAGCCAAGATTATATAGGTTAACAAGTTTCTCTTTATTTCTTTCTATTCCGCTTATAGGAAGCTGTACGCTAGGCTGAATGATATAAAAATTGTCTTTTTGTTCTATTTGATTCATATAAGTTATCGTCTCATTATAAAAACGATAATGTTCTACTAAAGATTGTGCGATATTCGGATATTTTCTATATAACATTTTAGCCAGGCCTGAAAATTTGTTTCGCTGCTTCTCATACCCTTCTGGCTTTGTCATTATAACAACGTTTTTTAAATAACCATCATTTTGCGCTTTAAAAACTGGAATAGGATCTATAATCCCTCCATCTAACAATTTTCGATTATCATATTCTACAGCAGGTGCTATAAACGGCACAGAGCTTGATGCACGAATAATTTTTAAAATATCATTTCCATGTTCTGTTTTATTATAATAAACTGCCTGTCCTGATTCACAATCAGTCGTTCCGATTACAAACTGTTCATTTGAATTTAGGAAAGTTTGAAAATCGAACGGTACAATTTTGTTTGGTACTTCATCAAATAAAAAATCCATTCCAAATAATTCACGTTTCCGAATTAAGTTTCGATAAGATATATACCTGTGATCTCCTACTAGCTCTGTATTTACTTTCTTATTTCTTCCTTTTTGACGTGACAAATATGTTGCTCCCATACACGCTCCAGCGGATACACCGACTACATACGGAAAGAATAAGTCCCTTTCCATAAAATATTCGAGTACTCCTGCAGTATATAAACCTTTCATTCCGCCGCCTTCTAATACTAAACCGATATTCTTCATGCTATATCCCTCTGCTTCTGTTTTCTTAATTACATGTTAGCACAAGATTTTAGGATGAGGTTATATAAATTAGTTGCAATAATAACAAAAAACTATTGAAGCAATGTCATAATCTATTAGTCATTCGCATGGTACAATATAAGAAACTCATTCCACATATTATAAAGGAGGAATTTCATATGGGTTTATTTAGTGGTATTTTAGGAAATGCATCAAGTGCGAGTACAGAAAGCGTTGAACGTGATTTAGAAAAGATTATGCTAGATGATGAAAAAGTTGAGCATGCTTATAAATTAATTCGTGATTTAATCGTATTTACAAATCGTCGTCTTATTTTAGTTGATAAACAAGGGATATCAGGTAAAAAAACAGAGTATCATTCTATTCCTTATAAAAGCATTACACAATTTAGCATTGAAACAGCTGGGCATTTTGATTTAGATGCAGAACTTAAAATTTGGGTATCTAGTTTGAGTACACCAATTACGAAAGAATTTAAAGGTGACGATAGTGTTTTAAGCATTCAAAAAGCGTTAGTAACATATACGACGAAATAACGCCTTTCCGTATGTTTATTCATTATCGAAATTACTAACCCGAGTATCTTGGAAGAATATGCATTATTTTTGTATATTTAATCTAAAATAATATAAAAAGGTAAAGCGTATTTCAAATGCTTTACCTTTCTTTTTTGTAATAAATAAGTGTAGTTTTATCATTTAATTTCTTTATTACTTCTGTTCTTTTATACCCCATTTTTTCGTATAGAAAACAATTTCTTTTTTCTTCTAAAATCGTAGCAAGTTCAAAACTCCGTGCTTCTGGAAACATCTCTTCAATTAAAATAAGTACCTTCTTAGCGATTCCTTTCCCTTGATAGATTGGATGAATGAACATTGGACTGATCCAAAATTTATAAGGTCTTTCTTTTTGGGATATACATATCGCTCCAACAAGGTTCGAATCTATTATTATCTTATAAAAGTTGTTGCTCGGATTATTTATTCTTAAAATAGTTTTTTCAATAGATTCATTTGCTGGATTTGTTTCATAGTCTTTATATTTATTTAATAAAGGACTAAATGAGTCTATTTGCATTTGAAATAAAACTGCTGCATCATTTTCTGTCGCCTTCTCTAATGTAATCTCCATGTTACCAATTTAGTCGCTTTCTTAATGAAGTTATATGCGCTGTATGATGACGTCCATGCCATGCATATAGTCCAATTGCAGCAGCAAGTTTTGTTTCTCCTGATTCAGGATGATTAAATGTCTTTTCTAAATCTGCCGGTTCTAAAGAATATAATAAGTTAATCCATCTTTTATGTAATGAATCTAGCATTACAAGTGAAACATCTACTGGTAATTTCGAGTCAGGTAGCTCTGCCCATTTTTCTTCTTTGTACGGTTTAATAGTTGGATTCTTTTCTGTCAGTGCTAATTTAAAGCGTATGTAGCTATTCATATGACTATCAACAACATGATGAACAACTTGGCGAACAGTCCATCCGCCGACGCGATACGGTGTATCTAACTGCTTCTGATCTAAATCTTTTATCGCTCTTGCTAGTTCATTAGGTAAATCCTCTATTTCTTGAATCCATTTATCAATTATTTCTTCTGTAATAGTTCCTACGTAAGTAAATTGACCTATTGGATAACGTAAATCCTTCATGTACATGTCCCTCCCTATTATTTTTAACCCTTAGTAGTCCTCCAAATATAATGTACGAAATTTACGTTTTCCCCGTTTAAATCTACAGTAGTTGTCTCCGCTTCCTTTTCACGAGAAAATCCGTTCTTTTCTAATACAATTTGTGAAGCTATGTTATTTGTTGTTGTCATAGCATGTATTTCATTAATTTCATAGACTCTTGCTTGAGCCAAAATCAATTTTACAGATGCTGCTGCAACTCCTTTTTTTGTAAAACCCTCTCCAACTCGGTAGCCTAACGACCCAATTCGTTTTTCCTTATCTACATCAACTAAATTGATACGTCCTACAATTTCTTTTTCTGTATTACGTATGAGATGAAAATAAGAAATCCCCTCAGTTTGTTCTTTTAATAGTTCGGCAAGTTGCTTTTGAAAGTATTCATACACGTAATAATTAGAGCCACGACTTGGTACCATTGTTTCAAAAAATGATTTGTTCGTGAGTTCAAAATTAAATAAATCTTCAGCGTCTTGATTCTTTAATTGTTCTATGTATATTTCCATCCCGTTTACCCCTTCTTGATTTACTAACTGTTATACATTCTTTTTTAAACGATAATTTTCCTGCTATTTCTTTCGTCTGAGTAATACAGTAAGTAATACTCTAGGATGAAAAAGATGAAATGGACTACGAATTAAGTTCATAACTCTGACTAACCGAATATAAATATCAGAATCACTTGCAGAAAGTTGATATATTTGTTTCGTATACCATTGCTGAAATTTTTGTTTCGTAGTTAATTCTTTCTGTAACTTAGGATGACGTGCTATCTCCGTTGTGGTCATTTCCCAAGGTGTTTTGATAATCATAGCAGTCTTCCTATAAAACTCTCGAGTTAATGTTTTATCAAGCCTTTTTCTCCCTTGAAGAATTAGTTGCAATTGGTGAGCTTCCATAGCTGCAACTGAAACACCTTGTCCGAAAACTGGATCAAAACGACAATGCGCATCTCCAACTACTAACAATCCTTCAGGCAAATTATTAACTAGATCAAATCGCCTGCGTACTTGATATGGAATTTTGTACGTTTTTATATCGGTAATCGCCTCAGATTTGTTTAGAAACTCTGTAACATTAGTGATTGATAGGTTTTCAGCAAAATCATAAAATTCATCATCTGTTTGCGGTGCTTTTTCATTTGCATATCCACTAAAAGTAACAAAATAACGATCATCTTCAATCGTTTGAATTAGAACACCATAAGGATTCTCAGGAAAACTTGGAGACATAAGCATATTACAGCAGTCTAATTTCTCTTTTTCTTTGAGCCTAAACATTCTAGTTGCGTAAAACAAATCAATTCTTACTTTCTCTTCTTGTACTTCGAAATTGTATTCTTGTAACCAATCTATACTTTTCGAACCAAATCCACTTGCATCAACAACAAGATCTGCATGAAGTTCTTCTTTCATTCCTGTTTTCAAACATTTAGCTCTTATTCCATAGACTTTATTAAGCTTGTTATCTACTAGTAATCCTTCAACCAACATTTCATACTTCGAAGTAACATTTGAAACTTGTTCAATTCGTTTTTGAATATGCGATTCTAACAGAAGACGACTTTGTTGAATCATATTTATTTCGCCTTTGAAAGGCTGCTTCCATAGGCCGAACTGATGCCATTTTAAATCGCGAGTAAAATTATTTACGATGCTACCTGCTTCAATTAATTCATTAGTAATGTTAGGAAACAACTCCTCAAGTGCTTCTTCGCCGCCTTTTAATAACACATGCGGATGATTACTTTGCGGAACTCTTTTTCGCGGACCTTTTCCATCCCATTCTTCACCAGCTTCTACAATGATTACTTCTTCAAACGTATTTGATAAAGCCTTTGCGGCGAGTTTTCCTGCGATACTTCCACCAATAACAATAGCCTTAGTAAACATTTTTCCCCCTTAATGAAAAGAGATCCTGTCGTGTATGAATGGAACAGGATCTTAACTAATAATTCCTTCATAATTATATTTAAAACACCTGTGTGAATTGCAACATTAAAATTAAAATACCTAATCCCCATACGTAATACGCGAATACTTTTAAAGAATGACGTTTTAAATATTGAATCATCCATGAAACTGCTATGTAACCAAAGAACGCTGCTGATAATGTTCCGACAATTAATGATGTACTAGAAATAGATTCAGCTTTCCCTTGAAAAACATCTGCAAATTGCAAGATGATAGCTCCGACAATAGCTGGTGTTGATAATAAAAAGGAAAAGTACGCCGCTGTTTCACGGTCTAACTTTCTCCATAATGCAGCGACAATTGTCATTCCAGAACGGGAAATTGCTGGAAATATAGCTACTGCTTGAAATGAACCAATTATGAATGCATCTTTATATGTAATATCATTCATTTTTTTACGACCGTTCTTTTGTTTATCGGCCATATAAAGAAATAAACCCGTCACTAAAAACTCCCAACCTATTGTTATACCTGTTTTTGAAATATCTTCAAAAAAGTCTTTAAATAATAAGCCGATTACAACCGCAGGTATCGTCCCGACAATAAGTAATAGCATAAGCTTTGAAAATGGATTTTTTATTAAATAAATAAATTCTTTTCTATAATAAATAAACACCGCAAGTAACGTCCCTATATGCAGCATCGTATCTAAAAACAAACCTGCCTCATCTAACTGAAAAATATGTCGCCCTAAATATAGGTGACCTGTACTGCTTATAGGTAAAAACTCTGTCAGCCCTTGAATAATTCCTAAAATAAAAGCTTCTAGCCAATTCATGATGATCTCCTTTCTCATTTGCTTGTACCAATATATGATGCTTTAATTTTTGTTATGAAAGAAAATATATTTCTCTTGGGGATTTACTTTAACCTTTATTTAGAAGTTATGGATTGCGATAAAGATGGATATATATGTAAAAAAGGAGGGTTTACATGGAGAAACACACAAAATTAGGCAACATATTACTTTGGATTGGACAAATTCTTGTGTTCTTAGGCTTATGTATGACAAATGTAATTACAGACATACCTTTCTTCGAAGGAAAGCATAAAACTTTTGGAATTATTATGTTATTTATAGGGGTACTTTGTTTAATTGCCGCTCATTACTTTAAAATACGAAAAAATTCTGCCGATTAAATAATCTATTCCCTTATAAGGAGGAACAAATGCGAGGAAAATCATTACGGACAAAAATTACAAAACTATATAAATAAAAACAATCCTAGTGTATGTACTAGGATTGTTTCATTTCGCTAATGTTGTTTATTTATAAAACACTTTATCAACGTTATATTTCGCTTTGTACTTATTAATGATGTATGTTTCGTAAATTTCTCTTTCAGTTGGATCTTCTACGATACATGCATCGATGCGGTATACTTCATCACGATTATTTTTGATTGGTGAAACATTATCTTCAAAATGCTTTTTAATACGTTGTCTAATTTTACGAGCTTTACCTACGAAAAGAAGTTCGTCATTAATATTGTAAAACATAAAAATGCCGCCTTTATCTCTAGGGAACAAGTGGAAATCGATAAAACCGTTAATTGGAGTAATTAATGGCTCGTCTCCTTTAATAACTTGGTTACGTTCAGTAATTGAAACATCGGCTTCAGGAATATTAATTTTAATCAAGTTCATTCACGTCCTCTTTTATTATAAAGATAAATAATAGCATAAGTATGTAAGAAAAGCTATGTTAAGAGAGATATTTCATTTTATAATTCAAATATTATAGGTATATCATGTAAACTTTTTCTCCAAATCATATGATCGTTTGATTCGCCCCAATAATCCTTCAGCATATAACTAGGTTCTCCAAACTTTTTTGTCCATATACTTTGTGCTTTTTTGTATCCACTATCTAAACAGCATTCGGTTATTCCTCTGCTAAGTAATGTAAGATACATTGTATTTAGTAGTAAACTCCCTATACCTTTTCTTTGATACTCCGGAAGTATAAATACAGTTCCTATTTCATACAAATCCTTAAGTACACCGTCTGTACAACTATTAATCAATGCACTTGCTGGACCGATTTCAATCGTTCCAATGATTTTATCGTTACTTGTATCTATCGCTAATAAAAAGTAACGATTTTCTCCATTACTATCAAAATCATTTTTTAAATATTTCTTTTTCGAGTTAATTTCATTTTCTATGTCATCTAATAGATGTGATAACCCTTCGTTTTTAAATGTATTAGTAATAACAAGACGAAAAAACAAATGTAATTCATCTAAATCATTCGAATTCGGCCTTCTAATTTCAATGTTATACATGGCTTACATCTCCAACCTTTGAAAATATATGAGAAAGTGTATTTGTTCAAAAAGATTTTATGCAATTGCTAAGACCATACTTTATATACTCTATTCATTATTATTCTACACAACTCTGCATAGATCCAGCAGTATAAAAAACTCAGTATAAATATTAATGTAATAACTTTTATATCCATAGTCGTATGAATAGTAGGACCAAGTACAGGAAAACGGAAGATATCGAGAATGATCATAATTCCTATAAGTAGACATATCGCTGAAAAGGAAATTACCCAAATCCTCCTCTTGAATTGTAAAAAGGATACTCCTAACGCTATACCTAATAAGCCTGTAGTAAAGGGAAAGACAATTAGTTCACTTGGCTCAATAATGAATAATAGGAAAATAGTAAGAATATAAGAAAGTACTCCCTCACGAATAGAATAACAAATAGCCAGAAAAATCGGTAGCGTCGCGAAAGGACTAATAAATAACCCAATTCCAGGGATTAAGTTCCCCGCAGATTGAAAAATAGCAGCAAATGAACCGAGTAATGCTGTAATGACTAACCTACTTGCAGGCGTCACCTTTCTTTTATGAACAAAATTCGCATCCTGCTCTATCATCCATTGATACCAATAGCTTCTAAAGCGATTCATCAAATTCCCCCCTAAAGAGACTTAATTCACCATTTTCTATTTTTATTCAAATACTTATTGGTTATGTTTTACTTTCTGCTTGTTAGGAATCACTATACAATAGATGTTTATCCATAGAAGGTTTTTTAAGAGGCGCTAAGTCGTGCGTTTGAAAAAGTATGAATTCCATATATTTTTAGACTAAGAGTTTATACCGTATCATGGAACAATTTCAAAAATAGTACCTTTGTTAAATTCAGTTACTTTCATAGAACCATAAACTCCTAAATATAATCTAGTTTGATCTAAGTTTGTTCCTAAACTAACATAATAAGCTGCTTGAGTCCCAAAATCATAAGTGGTTTCAATAACATGAAAATCATTACGTTTCCCGTCTAGAGCTGCTCTAGTAAAAGCTAACACTCCCTTTACTGGAGATTGAAATTCTTCTTTCTTAGCAAGATCAGTAAACACGATACTACCAGTTAAACTAGGAATTGTAGTTCCCATATATGGTTGTACTCCTGTAAGTGAGGTTCCTCCAAACTTATCTGCTCTGGAATCTTTATGAAAATAACTAATTAGGGGCTGTATGCGCCTCACTGATGTTTCTATTGTTTCATTATAATAAGCCATTGTTCTCTCATCTAAAGTAGGATTCTCAGAACAGTGCCTTATAAAAGAAGTAGGAAATTCTCCTTCCCATCCTCGCCAACCAAAATTAATAAATCCATCTTGATTGGGAGTGGATCTCATTAAATGCGTTTGAACAAGTTCGGTAACCGGTATGGGTTTATAATGAACAAACGAAAAAATAGACTCTACAATATCCTGCCCGACATTTCCAGCATATTTGATATACTGATTATAAAACCTTTGAAATGAAATACCTGTTATATTCCGAACTCCTTTCGCAATTACTGTAAGTGTTTCTTGTATAGATAAAGGAAACTCATTAAAGCGTGTAACTACTGGAGGGTTATTTATGAATGTATTTTTACTTACATCAATTTCAATTATTTTACCCGCTATTTCTAAATCATCCTGGCTTAAATTAAATGGATCATAACCCGATCCACCATCTCCATTTGTAAAAACAAGTTTTCCACTCTCAGGTGAAAAGTTTAAACTATTGACTCCGTTATGATTAAAAAAGGGCCTTCTTATGTTAAGTAATATCCGTCGTTTTTGAGGTTGACTATGTGATTGTAAAATCCATTCCTCAACCGTATCAATATGATCATATTGAGTATCTCTATTTACCCACTTTAAGTTTAAAGTTTTCGGATCACACGGATTAGGTTTAAAAGGTTCAGAAAGGGCACCCGGACCTTGAGTGCCAGCTACTGAATAATGAAGGTAAAATAAACCGTTTTGATAAAATTGTGGATGAAACGCTAGTCCTAGCAATCCGCGTTCATCATAACCGCTACTAGAGACACCTTCTTCAAACGTGCCTAATTTGATAATTCGCGGGCGAATATCTAAAAAAGT
The DNA here is from genome assembly GCF_003264205.1 of Bacillus sp. SRB_8. Taxonomy (NCBI): domain Bacteria; kingdom Bacillati; phylum Bacillota; class Bacilli; order Caryophanales; family Bacillaceae; genus Bacillus; species Bacillus sp. SRB_8. The sequence goes on from NZ_NADT01000025.1 coordinate 89,376, forward strand.
CCTTATAACTCCGTCTCCTATGTAAAAGATTTCTCCTACCTGGGTTGCAATAAATAACCTTTCAATTGAGTCACCTGGTAGTATAGTTGTTTTCAAAACAGTAGGTAAATTGAACTTACTTGCAATGGGTCGTAAACTAACCTTAACTTTTGTCAACTTACTTTACACCCCTTTAATTGCGTTTTATTAAAAGAATATGATTAGAACTGTTTAATTAGTATCCAATTAGGGACTAGAGAATTGGATATTATTTCTGGCTGCGCTGCATTTCCTGCTTCTCCATATAACTGCGCATCCGTCGCATATATTCAGGTGCGTCCATTGGATTACCTGCGATCATTTCAATTATACAGAGTCTTTCGGCGCTTTCCTTTTCAGCATGGATTATAGCCTGATCAAGCTCTCCATAGGTCCGGACCGTAACGGTAAACGCGTTACCTCCAAAAGCTTCGGCCAGCTTGGTGTAAGACCATCGAGGGATTTGGTTGTACTTTTGATCCTCTGTTTTGACATTTAAATATCTCTCGATTGTATAACCATCGTTGTTCAAAACAAAGATTATAGGCTTGCAGCCGTAATAGAGCATAGAACTGATTTCCTGTACCGTTAGCTGCAGGGCACCGTCACCTGTAAACACCAATACTCGGCGTTCCGGCGCGGCCATAATAGCACCAAACGCCGAAGGGATTGCGTAACCGATGGACTGCCATCCACCTTGTCCAATATATGTTACATTGCCCGGCAGTCTTATCTCTCCCATTCCGTAATAAAGCGTTCCGGTCTCGGCGATTACAATATCCTCCTCTTTCAGCATGCGCTGAAAACGTGGATAATAGCCGTCCGCCATTAGAGGTCCGTCGGCAATAGTTGTGAATTGCTCATAAGGGAATGACAATTTTTTTGTCAAACCTTTGCCCTTATAATTCACCTTCTGAACGGCAAGTAGCATGTCGGCTGCAAGAACATTCGGATATTCCGCCTCAGCGATTTTAACTATATCCGGTTGAATATTGACAGTTATCAGCGGATTCAGCTTTGCGGTAAAACTTGCGGTGTTTGTGTCCGCCCATACCATGCCAATCGCAATGATACAATCTGCATTCTCTACCGTACTTTGGACTTCAGTCCTCCCGAAAGAGCCTTGATACATTCCGATATAATTTGGATGGTTCTCGTCGAATCCTCCCTTCCCGTACATCATCGTTACAACAGGCACATTCATATTGCATCGGCTAGCTGCCGAGTCGCTGTCTGAAGGCCGAATCGCATCGTTTTCACATCCACCAAGATAACTGGTCGGTGGGAACGTTCCAAAAGCGGACGGACATGATTCACTGCAGCCTGAAGGGTATTCGGATTGGATGTTGGACGTGGTGGTACCGGTTCTGCCCAGACTTTAATTGGCTTGGTCACTAAATCATTAGCCACAACCAGGTATACCGGCTTTTTCTTTTCCTTAGCAATGCGAATCGCAGTCTGAATTTCAATCTTGGCATTTTCCGGCGTAAGCACCGCGGTATATGCCGTAATCTGCTCATACACCTTGCGAAAAACGTCAAAATTCCCATCCATTAAGGTGTGATGCATAAGCTTATGCTCTTTTTGATCCTTCTCAGGAGGCGCACCCACAATGTGTATAATTGGCACATGCTCGCTGTTGGCTCCCGCTATCGCATTGCATGCACTGAGCTCCCCGACCCCAAATGTCGTAATAAGAGCCGATATTCCTTTGATTCTTGCATAGCCATCTGCAGCGTAGCCCGAGTTTAGTTCATTTCGTCCTTCTATAAAACGGATGCCGTTATAACACTCCAAAGTATCAAGAAGTGTAAAATTATAGTCCCCTGCCACACCAAAAATTTCGGTAATGCCCTCGAGTTTCAGGCAATCGAACAAATACTGACCAACCGTTTTTTGAGCAGGTCCCCTTTGTAAACCAAAGTTGCCCGAATTAATCATTTTATCCATCGCTTGCTCACTCCTTATCTATTTCTTTGGCTTGTTCTATTTTATAGTACCCTTTTTGATAATTCCCTTTAATTAAACCGGTTATCCGTTGTGCAACAATTAATCGGGAAGAATTACAAGAATGTATTAATTAATCTTCTAATGTTCTTTTTAAATTGTTTCCCTTTAAAACATCCCATTTATCATGCTCCTCACTCTGTTTTGCAAAAGTCTAGCTTACTTTTAAAAACTTTGTAACAGAACCTTAAAAATAATAAAAACCCACGAAGAAAATGCATTTTCTTCGTGGGTTTAGTTATTTAAATGGACTTTCACCTAACTCAAGAAGCATCCGCACCTTCAAACTGACTATTATAAAGCGAAGCATAGAAACCATCAGCTTTCAATAACTCTTCATGATTACCTTGTTCTACAATATCTCCGTCTTTCATGACAAGGATTAAATCTGCATCACGTATTGTTGATAATCTATGAGCGATAATGAAGCTTGTTCTACCTTCCATAAGGTTTTCCATCGCTTTTTGAATCAGTACTTCTGTACGAGTGTCAATGGAGCTTGTTGCTTCATCAAGTATTAATATTTTCGGATCCGCTATAAGGGCACGTGCAATTGTTAGTAGTTGCTTTTGTCCTTGGGATACGTTACTTGCTTCTTCGTTTAGTTCCATTTGATATTTATTTGGTAATGTTTTTACGAAGTTGTGAACGTGAGCTGCTTTCGCTGCTTCAATTACTTCTTCGTCTGTAGCATCGAGTCTACCGTAACGTATATTTTCCATGATGGAGCCGTTAAATAGCCAAGTGTCTTGAAGTACCATACCAAACATGTTGCGCAGGTCTTCTCGCGTGAAGTCTTTTATATCGTGACCGTCGATACATATTGCACCGCTGTTTATGTCATAGAAACGCATTAACAGTTTTACAATCGTTGTTTTACCAGCTCCGGTTGGTCCGACGATTGCTACCTTTTGTCCAGGTTTAATGTTAGATGAGAAATTATTGATGATGATCTTATCTGGATTGTATCCAAATTGAACATCTTGGAAGGTAACTTCTCCTTGAACTTTTTGCAGCTTCACTGGATTTTCTGCTTCTGGCACTTCCTCTTCTTCTTCTAAAAATTCGAAGACTCTTTCTGCAGCAGCTGCAGTAGATTGAAGTACGTTCGCGATTTGTGCTACTTGAGCGATTGGTTGCGTAAAGCTTCTAACATATTGCACAAAGGCTAAAATGTCTCCAACTGCGATGGTTCTCTTTACCGCAAGCCATCCACCTAAAATAGATACAGCGACGTAACCAATATTACCGATAAATGTCATAATCGGCATCATCATTCCAGATAAAAATTGAGATTTCCATGCGGAATGGTAAAGGGTATCATTTACCTTTTCAAATTTTTTTACTTCTTCTTCTTCTTTGTTGAAGGCTTTTACGATATTGTGACCACTATAAATTTCTTCGACCTGACCGTTTACGTGTCCTAAATATTCTTGCTGGGATTTGAAGTATTTTTGTGATCGTTTTACGACTGCCATGATGAGAATCATCGATACTGGCAATATTAAAAGCGCCACTAATGTCATTTGCCAGCTGATTGATAACATCATGATAAGTACACCGATGATTGTAATAACGGATGTGATGATTTGCGACATACTTTGGTTTAAAGTTTGGCTCACCGTATCTACGTCATTTGTAATTCTCGATAATACTTCGCCGTGCGTTGTTTTATCAAAGTATTTCAGCGGCATACGGTTAATTTTTTCATCGATTTCTTTTCTGAAGTTATAAGATACTTTTTGAGCTACTCCAGAAATAATGTACCCCTGGATAATACCAAACACAGTGCTCAGTATATATAATCCAAGGAGTAAAATGACAATGTTTCCGATATAGGTAAAGTCAATGGCCGCACCTGGTGCTCCTGATACTTTGCTTACGAGTCCTTCGAAAAGTTTTGTTGTCGCGTTTCCTAAAATTTTTGGACCAACGATTGTAAAGGCTGCACTGCCGATTGCGAAAAGGATAACGATTAAGATTGATAATTTATAGGGCTTCAAGTATTGAAGGAGTTTATTCATCGTTCCTTTGAAGTTTTTTGCTTTCTCAATCTTTCTCATGCCGCCGCCCATATGACCGCCACCGCCAGGACCAGGGCCGCTTTGTTTTCTATTATCTATTTTTCTATCACTCATGATGACAACTCCTCTCTTGAAAGTTGTGATAAAGCAATTTGCTTATAAACTTCACAGTTTTCCATAAGCTCTTCATGAGTACCAGTTCCAATTATTTTTCCTTCGTCAAGTACAATAATCTTATCGGCATTCATGATTGTACTGATTCTTTGGGCAATAAGTAAAATAGTACTTCCTGTAATCTCATTGTTTAAAGCTCTGCGCAATGCTGCGTCTGTCTTAAAGTCAAGAGCTGAGAAACTATCATCGAATATGAAGATTTCCGATTTTTTCATAAGAGCACGCGCAATAGAAAGTCTTTGTTTTTGACCACCGGAAACGTTCGTACCACCTTGTGATATTTCTATGCGGAAGCTTTCAGGCTTCGCGTTAATAAACTCCATAGCTTGCGCGATTTCCGCCGCTTTTTCGAGTTCTTCTTCAGTTGCTTCTTTTTTACCATATTTCAAATTACTCTCGATTGTACCTGAGAAGAGAACTCCTTTTTGCGGTACATAACCAATTTTCTCTCTTAATTCCTTCTGAGATACTTCTCTAATATCCGTGCCATCTATTAATATTTGGCCGCTTGTGACATCGTAAAAGCGTGGAATTAAGTTGATTAATGTTGATTTACCACTACCTGTACTTCCGATGAAAGCTGTCGTTTCACCAGGTTTTGCAGTAAAGGTGATATTGGAAAGCACATCTTCTTCTGCACCTGGGTATCTAAAGCCAACATTTTTAAATTCAACGTAACCTTTCTTGTCTGAAGCAAATGTTTTCGGCTCTTTTACATCACTAATGGTAATGTCAGTATCTAAAACTTCTGCGATACGTTGTGCGGAAACTGAAGCACGTGGAACCATAATAGATACCATTGAAATCATTAAGAAGGCCATGATGATTTGCATTGTATATTGCATAAATGCCATCAAATCACCAACTTGCATATGTCCCATATCCACTTGGTGTGATCCAACCCAAATAATAAGTACAGTAACGGCATTCATGATAAACATCATCATTGGCATCATAAATGACATTAAACGGCTTACAAATAAATTTGTTTTTGTTAAATCTTGATTTCCTTTTTCAAATTTCTTTTCTTCATGTTTTTGAGTATTAAAAGCACGAATAACGAGCATACCGGTTAAAGATTCACGAGTGATTAAGTTAATTTTATCTACTAACTTTTGGATACGCTTAAACTTAGGAATCGCGATGCTAAATAAACCAATGACTAGGCTTAAAATCGCAATTACCGCAACTGCGATAATCCATCCCATTGAAAGGTCTGTAGTAAGTACTTTAATAATGCCGCCGATACCTAAAATTGGTGCATAGAATACAATGCGAAGCATCATAACCATAAGGGTTTGAACTTGCTGGATATCATTTGTACTTCTTGTGATTAGAGATGCAGTGGAAAACTTATCAAACTCCGCATTCGAGAAGTTTGTAACTTTCCGGAATACTTTCTTTCTAAGGTCTCTGCCGAGTCCTGCAGCTACTTTTGCAGCAAGTAAACTCACGATAACGGTAGCTGCCATACTTACTAAGGATAAAAGCAGCATTTTCCCGCCGGAAGTAAGGATGAAATTAGATTGAAGCTTATCTATATTGATACCGATCTTTTTATACTCATTCTCAATGAATGAAACGGCTGATTGCGTTACCATGCTACCTGGCATATTCTTAAACTTTTCATCTGCCTTTTCTTTCATTGCATTGATTTGATCTTGAGGAAGTTTCGCAATGATTGCAAAAGGATCTGTATTTGGCGGAAGTTTCGCTAGTGTGTTGTTGTCACCTGTCGCAGCAGGAGAGAAAGCAGATGAGCCACCTTTTTCAATTCCTTGTGTAATTAACATTGGTTTCCCAAAGATATCGTTAAGTTCGTTAATTATTTTTTTATCTTCTGTATGTAACTTATAAAGTGGCTCTTTATCAAGCTGCGGATAATCTTTTAAGTCATTTTTTAGTTCACTTTGAGAGAGGTTGTTCTTATCTAAAAGCACATAGTTGTCAGCAACTTTTTTCTTCTCATTTTCATTCATAAAGAGCGTAAGTTTATCCATTTCACTTTTACGAATAACCTCAGGTACTGCATTTTCTACACCTTTTTGTTGAATCCCTACATTGACAATGTTAGACATGTAGTCTGGCAGTGATAGATCGCATACTGCCTGTACAGTTAAAAGACATACAACTGCAATAATGGAAGCAATAAATGGTTTTAAATGCTTGATGATCTTTAACATTTAGTTCATCTCTCCATTTTCTTTGTCTAATTTTTTTAGTTTTTACTCCGCTTCTCTCCTTTATTCTTCGTATTCTCAGTAATTCATTCTAGCAGCTCTTTACGTATTTTCGACTACAAATTAATTTTATGACTATATGAAGATATGATGCACCGAAAATAGGCTCTTTTTTTCAAAAACGTTTTTTATATTCGGTAAATCAGCAGTAATAGACTTACCTTTGATCAAACATGTTTATAAACCAACATAACGTACAGGAAATCGGCTTTTCTCTTGCCGAAATTTACTTAGCATACAGTGGTCATATATTTTCAAGAATAACGGAAGAATATATAGAAAATGCTACATAAACGTGAAGTTTGATCAACTTAGGGGGGACAACCTTGTTCAATCAAATAGTAAAAGCTGTACCCAATTTATTTACGATTGGAAATTTATTGTGCGGTGTTTTTTCAATTACCATGAATATGAGTGACTATTTGGAAGTAGCCTCCATTTTTATTTTCTTTTCAGCTGTTTTAGATCTCCTTGATGGAAGAATTGCGAGAAAATTAAAAGTGAACAGTGAGTTTGGTGTACAATTGGATTCCTTAGCTGATATTGTTAGTTTCGGAGTTGCTCCTGCACTTTTATTTCATTCGATAGCAACACCATCTATTTTAACTTCTTTGGCATTTATCCTTTTCCCAACGATGGGTGCTTTAAGATTAGCTAAATTTAGTGTAAAACCAACCATTGGATATTTTAAGGGATTACCTATTCCAGCTGCTGGATTACCATTGGCCGGTATGGGATTGTTTTCATATAGCAATGCATGGATTACATTAATCCTCGCTCTCTTAATGGTAAGTCCAATTAGGTTTAAAAAACTTTAATTGGGATCCCGTCTATCGCTTTAATTTCATTTGTGGAACGGTTCGCTAATATCCATCAAGTTGAGGGTTTTGATGTTATTCATCATTTTACGAATGCAGCGATGGGACAGACTTTAAAGAGCTTACCTATTGTAATTGCTCATAATAGATTGTGAAATTGAATAGCCTCCAGTTTTTGGGGCTATTGTTTATATTTCTGATATGTATTTTCGCCTCTATATTGAACGAATCAATCTTTCTTCTCTAATACCTCAAACGATAAAAATGCACTTCGTTGCTATAAAAGGCAAAAATTTTTCGTTTTGTGGGTTATCTATTTTCTTAGCTTGATAACGATGTGGTGGTACCCCTTGTTTAAAAGAACTCCTATCGCCTAAATAACATAACAAAAAGATTAGGAAATCACTCCTAATCTTTTTGTTTATTACTATTCCATTGCCCCAGCAACATCATAATCATTTAAATCTAATTCAATCGGTTGCCCTAACGCAAGTTTCGCAAGTTCTGATCCTAAGTATGGACCTGCTGTTAATCCTGAAGCACCTAATCCGTTTGCAATGAGTATGCCTTCAAAATTAGGGAGTGGGCCAATAACAGGTAAGAATCCTGGCGTAAATGGCCTGAAGCCAACTCTAGTTTCAAGCATTGTACCATCTTCTAAACCAGGCGCTACTGTTAACGCTTTATGGAATACTTCATGTAAACCACCAGCTGTTACACGGTGATCGAAACCAGTATCATTCTCATGCGTTGCACCAATTACGACATGGCCATTGTCAAATGTTAAAATATATTGATCGTTCGGCGGCATAACAACTGGCATATTTTCTGTTGCTGTATTTTCCATTTGCAAATGAACAATTTGTCCTTTTTGGAACGTAACTAAGAAATTAATTCCTAATGGATTCAAGATTTCGTTCGCCCATGCGCCTGCAGTTACCATTACCTTTTCCGCTACAATTGTTTCGTCATTTACTTTAACTCCCGTAATATGATTCCCTTCACGGACTAATACTGCATCACCTTTTATGAAAGTTGCACCATGTTTTTTCGCAGCGCTTATTAATGCTTTGCGTAATAATCTTCCATTTACTCGTGCAGCGCCACTAATATGAACAGAACTATATTCTTCCGATAATGCTGGGAATAATTTTTTCGTTTCTTCAGCTGATAAGCGAGTGATTTCACCAATCTCCGGTGCATCTTCACGGCGTTTATACGCGCGCTCTTCCATTTGATCTAGTTTTTTCTCATCAGTATGTAAACTAATTGCACCTACACGGTTGTAACCTGTATCCGTTTCACCGTCTTCTTCTAATTGCTGAATTAACGAAGAATAGTAACGTGCACCGCCTTTAACGATTTTATACCATGCTTTATTACGACGTTGCGACAGCCACGGACAGACAATACCTGCTGCTGCATCAGTTGCTTGACCTAAATCTTGACGATCTACAATAGTAACCTTCGCACCAGCCTTAGCAAGATGATAGGCAGTAGATGCCCCTAAAATTCCAGATCCAACTACAATATACGATTTCATTTCAAACACCTTTTCTCTTTTGCTAATTATTTAAATATAAGAACATACTTTAGTATACTGAAAGGAATCCTTTTTTCAATGTGCTCAACGTAATTAATTGTTGCATCATTGTGACGTTCCTAATCATTATTTTTTCTTCTTACGGAATAATTCAATTGTTTTATAGCCTTGTGAAAGAATTTCAATCATTTTCTCAAGACGTTTATCGCGTGTTTTTTCTTGTTTCACAGAAAATAAATTACGTGCCCAATCTTTTTGATAACCAGGAGTTAAACTTTGATAAAAATTAAGTTCAGCTGGATGATTAGCCAATAATGCTTCAACATCTTGAATACGATCTGCATAATCAGCAACACATTGACTCGCTACAGGTGTTTTCTTCGCTTTTTTCTTTTCACGTTTTAAACCTACAACTGTAAAGACATCATCCATACTTACCATTCGCGCAAATTTAATTTCGCTTTCCCCCACATATCCATCATCTCCAACGTTTAATGCCGGAAACATCTCATCACGGTGAATAAACGTACTATAACGAGCATTACCTTTTTTCGGATATGCGAAAAACACGTAACCTTTTTCAATTAGTAATTCTTCATTACTAATAATAAAATTCGTTTGTTTCACCATTTCATCAAGTGTTTCTACAAAAATAAAAATGGCATCATGTTCTTTTGAAAATGCAGTTTCTTTCCCCGTAAAAATGTCATAATCACTTGGTTCGTTAATAACGACCATATTTGTATACTTATTAAGTTTCAATTTATCGATAACTGACATAATAATCTTCCTTTACATTAAAAATTCATTGTACATACTTTTTATACTGTTCTAGTGTATTATATCTATTAAGAAAATCAAACTTTAAATCGTATCATTCTGTTTCAAAAGAACACAATATTCTACTTAAAGGAATGATTTTATGCCGTATGTAATCCGAGATGAAGGACTAGTTTTGCAAGGAGACAATGGAAAAGAACCCGTTTTTCATACGTATGAAGAGGCTGCAGAAACGTTAAAAACACTAACTATACCGCAGTTTCCAAAACAAATTAGAAGAAAACCTTTTAAACCAAAAATCATAAAAATAGCCGATTCTGAATAAGAACCGGCTATTTGTTTAGTTATAACTTAATAGCAAATAAAGTATATAAAAGCTCTTTATATTGATTTTCTGTAATTTCACGCTTCGTTTTTTCTCCATAAATGATTTCAGTTAAACTAGTATCCGTTAAAGAGACATGACCAGAGTTCGTCAACTTTATTGCAATGGGCCCTTTATTGAAAATAGATTTCTCATCTTCTATCACTCTTCTTTGAACATCGTTTACTACTGTCTCATCAATAATATGTTTATAAAAAGCATGACAAACTTTCCATTCTCCATCAACATCTATTCTTTCTAGAACATAGTTTCCTTTACTCGTATCTTTTTGTCTTACTCGATACGAACCGTTTTTAGAAGAAACAAGTTCGCCAGTAAACGGTACTGGCACAAGAGGTACTAATGAAGCAATACCTACATCAATTAAGTACCTTACGTTTTCGTAATTTAAAATAATTGTTATATGCCCATCTTCAAGTGCCCAAGCGTTTATATCATTTTTATATACGGTACCTAGTGCGAGTTGTACATCATAACCACTATCTTTTAAAAAATAGTAAAAAAGAGTATTTAATTCATAACAAAGCCCACCTCGAGAACTAGTTAAAATTTTCTCTTGTAAGTTTTTCATAGAAATTGTATTCGCATTACTTGCTATTACATTTAAATTCTCAAACGGGATTGTGTGGGCAAATGCAAAGAGTATTGTACTTAATTCTTCAAATTTTATTTCAGTACGTTTTTCAAGGTTTAATCTTGTAAAGAGTTTATCTTGTAACTTTGTCATATTCAGCACCCCTTAATAAGTTATAAGTTAAAATAATATATGCTGATTGTAAATTTGAAGGGATATTGTAACAATGTACATTTGCAGTTACTGTACCGGTACAAAATTTAAATTTGAAAAACATATTTATATAAAAATACAAATAAGAGGCACCTTCACGGATGCCTCTTTCGAAATACATTTTATATCTTTATTTCAATGAGCTTAACTTTTCAATTGCCAGTTGCTCAGTTGCTAAGAAAAAAATATCCTTACCTTTATTACATTCATAAATGAAATCTTTTAAGCTTTTACTAGTGTACATAGAAAAATCCCCGACGATAGCAATTTTCACGCTGTAATTAATAAACTTTTGAAGAATATCACCCGCAAGACGTGTTTTTAAGTCAAAGAAACTTTCACTTATTAATGATTTATTGATAGCAATCCGCTTTGAATCCGCTTCATATTGAACTGTTGCCATGAGATCTAATGCAGATTGAACGTCGGATATTAATACTGTATCGTTTCTGACGACGGCAATATTTATTCCGCTAATTACTACTTTCTTTATTTCCATAGTCTCACCCCTCTATAATTTATAAAGTATATATTAAACATGCTGTGTAGATCTTCATTAACACACATAAATGATTTGCCCCTGGCTCAATAACCTCTATTTCATCGTAAATAAATATTGTTTTAAAACTTCTCATACGGTCAATGAAATTAAGGGTAATCTATCTTTTACTATTTTTGAAAATTTATCTCTCCACAATAACTTAATAAATTATCAAAAGAAGTAATCTCGGCATATGGTTTAGTTTCGGTATTATTCTTAATCATATTAGGATTGAACCATATGCCCTTTATATTTGCATTTTGACAACCAGCAATATCCTTTTCTAAGTCATCTCCAACAAATAGTACATCTTCTGATTGTACATTTAGCTTATTTAATGCTAATTCAAATATGCGTTTGTCAGGTTTACTAAATCCCGCTACTTCAGAAATAATGATTGTATCAAAATAACGATTCAAATTCGTGTTAATTATTTTTGCTTTTTGCCTCTGAGTTGAGCCATTTGTTATAATTCCAACTTTAATATGTGACTTTATAGTATTTATGATATTAATAGTTTTTTGGTTTATAGAAAAACATTTTGGGAAATTATTATTCCAAAAGCCTTGAATGTAATTGCGTGGTAATCTATATTTCGGTGGGAATTCATCAAATAATGATTCCAATACCTTCACTTTATCGCTGTGGCCATAGCTTTTTTTATCATATCCCTTGAATTTCTGTAACATTTCGTTTTTTACTGCATGTTGTTCAACATCCCCATAAAACTCCTCTAAAATAAAGGAAAACAGTTTATCTACTGCCTTATCCCTATCAAGTAACGTATCATCTAAATCAAATAGCATCGCTTTATAACCCCTCAAATAATTTCACAACCTTTCTCGCAATATATAAATAATCCCTAGTTCGTACCTTTAAACTTTTGGTTTACCAAGAGAGTTGTTATTTATGTGAGAATAACGATCAAACAGAGTAAAGGATTTATTTTTACCTTCCAGGAGAATTAATTCTAGCCTTAGAATCCAGTTGTTTCTCTCCAGATCAATTAAATGCTCAACTACTTCGAATGTATTTCAAGTTCCTTCCTCTTCATTACAATGTAGCCATTCGCCTGATAAACTAGATAAAAAAACTCCAAAGTTTGTGGCACACGCTCTAGAATTACAGTAGCTTCTTTTATATTGAAATTCATTTCCTTTTCTCCTCTTGGTAAAGAAGTAAAAGTATATTTTCATACAATTCAAGAAATTACATCCGATTTACATTATTATACATTAGTTTTACTTAAATATTAATGTTCATTTTATTGAACGTGGAGCTAACACAATAATCGTCTTGTGGAATCTCCTAATTTATCTCCACATAAACTCCAGATAGTAAGGCTATAATGACTACCAGAGGTGATATTATGAAAAACTATCATATTCTCGTGGTAGAAGACGATCAAGAAATTCAGGAATTAATTAAACAATTTTTAATGACACAACAGTATACAGTTGTAGTTGCATCAGATGGATTAGAGGGTATGACACAATTTAATAAGCAATCCTTTGATTTAATTCTTCTAGATGTAATGATGCCCAATCTTAATGGATTTGAAGTATCCAAGATGATTCGAAGTCAGTCAAACGTACCAATTATTATGCTAACTGCATTGGAAGAAGAGGAAGATCAAATGAAAGGGTTCGATCTTGGAATCGATGATTATATAACAAAACCCTTTTCGTTTCATGTTTTGATTAGACGAGTCGAAGCTGTACTTAGAAGAAGTTATGATAAAAATGTAAATAATCATTTGGTATTTAAAGAAGTGCGTATCGATGTTGATGCATATAGAGTATATGTAAATGACGTTGAAATTTTATTAACGACAAAAGAGTTTGAAATTCTACAACTACTATTTCAAAATGAGAGAAAAGTACTCACAAGAGAAAATATCGTAGAAAAAGTTTGGGGGTACGATTATTTTGGAGAAACACGAATAATTGATACACATATTAAAAACCTACGTAAAAAGTTAGCTATCCCTTATATTAAAACAATAAAGGGTATTGGTTATAAAATTGATGAATAGTATTGTGAAAATCATGAAGATGAAGCAAATTACTTATAAACTCTTTATGACTACCTCTCTCATTTTGTTATCCTTTGCAGTATTGATTTATTTAACTTTATACTTCTTTCTCCCTACGTTTTATGAGCAATACAAAACAGATCAACTTCAAACAGGGATAAAAGAAATCATTGATAAATCTAAAGATCTTACGTTTCAAGATGCGATACCACTTTTTGATGAATATGCAAAAAAAAATAATGCGATGCTTTATCTTCAAAATAATGAGGGAATAATTAAATACTCTCCTTCATTTTCTTTTACTCAAAATGGTTCGCAAACAACAGTAGTTACTAGAGCCACACGGTTCGAGAATGCAGGTACCCTTAGCAATTCATATAACGTTACGAAACCAATTCAATTCCAAGATGGTAGTTTAACGCTTATAGTCTTTGCTACATTTCAACCAATTGATGAAGCTTCACAGGTTTTAGTACGCTTTCTCCCCTATATTAGTATCATTGTACTCATAATTGGTGTAGGGAGTGCTTATTTCTATTCCAGGTTTATTACAAAACCACTTATTTATATTAATGAGGGTGCACAAAAGATGGCAAATTTAGATTTCTCCGAAAAAATTGAGGTTCGCTCTACAGATGAGTTAGGAGAATTATCTAATAGTTTGAATGACATGTCTATTAACTTACAACAAGCTATGTTTGATTTAAAAAAAGCAAATCAACAATTAAAAAATGATATTGAAAAAGAACGAGAAATAGAAACAAAACGCAGAGAGTTTTTTGCGATTGTAGCACATGAATTAAAGACCCCTCTTACTGTAATGAAAGGATACTTAGAAGGGATGATATACAATATTGGCCCTTATCAAAATCGAGATCAATATTTAAAGAAAAATCATCAAATTATTGAAAGTATGGAACAATTAGTTCGTGAAATTTTAAGCATGTCGAAATTAGAACAACACACCTTTAAACTAAAAGTAGAAGAAGTTAATCTTTCGAAGTTAATAGATACAATCACAAAAGATCTCGAATTTTTTGCTTCTCAAAAAAGCATCCAAATAATAAAAGAAATTGATTCTGATCTTTCTGTTTATACAGATCGTGTTCTTTTTGAAAAAGCATGTAAAAATATTATCCATAATGCAGTTATGTATTCACCACATAATGAAAAAGTCTATATAAAGTTAAGTGAGGATTCTAAACAGGGTCAAATCAAAATGCAAATTATGAATACAGGTGTCAATATTAAAGAAGAGAATATACAACAAATTTTCAAACCATTTTATCGAATTGAAAAATCAAGGAATCGAAATACTGGAGGAAGTGGTTTGGGGTTATATATTGTTAAACAAATTCTTGAAACGTTAGATATAAAGTATTCTATAAAGAATATGGAACGTAGTGTACAATTTAGCATGAACATTCCATTATCTAAACAAAAAACAAACAAACTCCCCTCTTAGTAGGACGAGTTTGTTTGTTTTTTGTAGTTTTAGTATTGATATTTTTCGAGTTACTTTTTAAGCAATATTGGGATTAGCTTTTTTACCAATCCACATACCTAAGCCCACCATGCCAAGCCAACAGCAAATTGCTAACATAAACATCAATCGTTGTACGGATAACCCTTCAATCTGCATTTGACCCTTCCCAACAATTGTTTGGAAAAGTTGCGACCATTCGACATCGTAAAACACCCCTACTCCCACAATCACAATCAATATAAAAAATTGTAAAAATATATTCCCCATATTTCTCCATGTTGTGTAAATGAGTAAAGAAAGCTCTCTATGTGTAGCATTCACCATATATACTTTCATATTATTTTGAGAAGAAATACTATTAATGGCATAGCTCCCAAATGTAACGCTAAGGACTATAAATATTGGAGAATAAAACCCGAATATCATGATTAAAGTACTTACTAAAAACAAATGGATTGGATTAACTTTCTTAGCAGCTTTGATATCTAAAAATATGGACATCAAAATCCCTAATAGGTATGGTCCAACTACAATGAAAATACAGGTTAACATGTTATAGAAAGTAAAACTATAAAAAATACCCATCAAAAATAAATATCCATTTCCTAATCCAAGTAAAAATGATTCTGCCTTTAAGCGAATTGGTAAAGAAGATGAAAGTTTATGAAAGAACTTTCCTTTCAACAAACTCACAAACATGAAACAAATAAGCGCTATAGAAAGTAGAAAAAAACAAAAAATATATTGTTCATTATTTATGTTACGACTTGTTCGAATCAAAAGAATAAGCATTGAGACAAAAAGAAACTTTCCTACAACCGATACGATGGAGATAGGTAAAAGCCCTTTGGCTAACTCTGTTCTCGGCATTTTTTTTATAGCAAAAAGGATACTGATTAAACAAATCCCATATATGCATGTTATCAGCGGCGGCGATAAAAAACTAATCGCTAACAAAACGATTATTAGTAAAAGAAAAACGATACCAATAATAATCGCTTGTTGATTTTTATTATAAACCTTTCCCCCGCCTTCCACATGTAGAAACAATAAAGTACTCGTCATGGTAGAAATTGTACTAACTGCAAAACCAGAAACTAACGCACTTATTTCTAGCCATCTTGAACTCCATCCAAAGAAAGTAACACTAAGTAATGATACTATCAGAATAGAAACAGTCCAATATAAGGAGCGGTGAATCCCAGCCTTATTCACAATAGGTATCCAGATAAACACACCCGTCATATAAGTTGTATAAAACAGGATTGATGGCCAGTATCCCTCAAAGCCTTTCGAAATCTGTAATCCATAAACAATGTAAATAAGCATGGGTGTAAAGATAGTCGTTATTAGTAGACTAAATGTAGTTATACTTTGCACCACAAGTCTTTTTTGCTTTGTCGTATGTATCGTATAACACCTCACTTAAAATGAAATCAGTAGTTGTTATTACTTATTCTGTCCGGAACGAGGTTGTTATATATGCGCAATCCAATTGAAATTCCCATTACGAGGTAAACTCAATCTAAATCCACATTAAATTAAGTGGCGTGCAAAAAAGGTGGATTTTGTGATTCTTATAAATAAAATTAATGGATATATTCAAAACCTTAATCATAAATGGAACAAATGTGTTACTTAGATTGTCTATTACGTATAAAAAAGGTGCTTTTGGTAGTTCTCTCATTTTGTAATGCAAGAAACACAAGATGAGTGCTATCCTGTGCATTTGTTAATTGTATAGGTATGTAAAATACCTATACAAAATCCATATATTCTTGAAAGAGGTTGAAAATGTATGATAGTTTCAAAGAAGTTTTTTCACATTTCGCATTATAAAAAGATGTTACCTGTAGTATTACTTTCATGTGTAACGCTTATAGGCTGTTCCAATAGTAATATTCAATCCGCACCACCGAAACAAACCAAACAAGAAAATACAAGTAATCATTCTTTTGTAAAGTTGGAAAAAGAATATGATGCTAAACTTGGTATTTATGCATTAGACACAGGTACGAATCAAACCGTTACTTATCGTTCAAATGAACGGTTTGCATACGCATCTACCCACAAAGCCCTTGCTGTTGGAGCACTGTTACAAAAGAAATCAATAGAAGATTTAGATCAAAGAATTAAGTATACTAGCAAAGATCTTGTGAATTACAATCCAATTACTGAAAAATATGTAGATACAGGTATGACTCTGAAAGAGCTTGCGGATGCTTCCCTTCGATATAGCGATAATACTGCACAAAATCTTATTCTTAAGCAATTAGGTGGGCCAAGTGAATTCAAAAAATCACTGAGAGAAATAGGAGATACTGTCACAAATCCTGAACGTTTTGAACCAGAATTAAACGAAGTGCAGCCAGGAGACACTCGTGATACTAGTACCCCAAAGGCATTAGCTACTAGTCTTCAAGCATACGCGCTAGGCGATATACTTTCAGTTGAGAAACGGAACTTTTTAATAGATTTGATGAAAAGAAATACTACGGGGGACAACTTAATTCGTGCTGGAGTTCCAGGAGAATGGGAAGTAGCCGATAAGACCGGCTCTGGGTCTTATGGAACAAGGAATGATATTGCAATCATTTGGCCACCAAATAAAAAGCCAATTATTCTTGCGATACTTTCTAATCACGCTAAAGAGGATGCGAAATACGATGATAAACTTATTGCAGACGCAACCAAAATAGTGTTAGATTCTTTAAAAGTAACGAATAAATAATTACGCCTACTTTACGGCACATATAGTTTGAAAGACATGTACGTATCTAATCGCTAAGATGTATAAGTGAATTTATCCAAATTATTCAATACCGAATAAAAAGCATCTCTTTGTAAAGGTTTACTATGTTTTAAATGAGCAAATACTTTAGAATATATAGCTTTTGAGCAATCAAATTTTAGTTTTTTGAAATATAGTATGCTGCACTGGAGAACAGATTAATCCACTATAATTGTCGAATCGCTTTTATTTTGTCGAATATTCTATACTTAGTTTTATCCAGGCTGATATACTATAAACACAATAATTCTAGAAAGGTGATGATGTTATGTATGAACAACAAAATAATAGGGATAGAGATAAAAAAATGATGTTTTCTATGCAAGGAATTCCCACAAATAAAGTTAACATGAATCAATTACCTAAATGGATTAGGATTTTCGGCTATTGTGCGTTTGGTTGGATGATAGTATTTAGTTTAATTATGATTGTTGGTTTAATTCTTCAATAACAATACTGATAAATAGTTAAACGGGACAATATTTAGATCATACCTCTAGGTAATGTCCCGTTTTTTATATGTAATTACTTAATGATATATTAAACCGATCATAACAAAAAGAACCTGTAGAATATACTACAAGTTCTTTTTCAAAAATTGTTAAAAAGGGAATAACAAACTATCTTAACATTCAATACAGGGAGACCATTTTGATTATGGCTTGGTTATATTGTATATCAAATATAAATATTTGAAGAAACTGATTTCGAAAATTATGTGAATTAAAAAACTAGGGTGTTTATATTAAATTTCGTTTACTACCAACTTCTTCTTACTTAAATAGACTGCACGATCTGATTTTTTAGCAACTTCCTGTGAGTGCGTCACAACAATAATACATTTATTTTCTTTATGTGCAAGTTCTTGAAACAGTTCTATTATATCCATTGCCGTTTCTTCGTCGAGGTTTCCTGTCGGCTCATCCGCAATCAGTAAATCAACATTACAAGATAACGCTCGAGCGATTGCTACACGCTGCTGTTGCCCGCCACTTAGTTGCAGAATATTTCGTTTCGCTTCTACTTCTGTAAGTCCTACTTTCTCTAATAATTCTAACGCCCTTGCCGTTTTATTTTGCACTTTAACACCTGTAATTTCCATTGCTGTTAAGACATTTTGAAGAGCAGTCATATAGGTAATCAAATTATAAGATTGGAAAATTACCGATACATTTTGATTACGGTACCGATCCAAACCAATTTTTCGAATATCCTTTCCATTAAATAGTACATAACCATTTTTAGGTATATCTAGCCCACAACCTAAGCTAAGCGTAGTGGTTTTACCAGATCCGGATGGTCCTAGAATCGTGTAGAAATGTCCTTTTTGAAAAGAAAAGTTAACATTTTCTAGTATCGCTACTTTTTTTCCGTTACTTTCATAATAATAATCTAAGTTTTTAAATTGTAAAATCGTCTCCATATCGAGCCTCCTTATTCATCTTTTAAAAGAATTTGTTTTGGATTCAGGCGTAGAATAGATAATGCTGGAAGAAGCGTTGCTAATATAGCAATAGCTAGTCCAATCCCCCCCATTTTCCCTACATCTTCGCCTGTTACACTTACATTAATTTTATCAATTGGATCCTCTTTTTGATTTTGTACAGTTCCACCAGGTCCAGCTACCATTACAGTTCCATTTTGTGAGGTGTTTGTTTCTTCTCCTGCTGTAGCAATTTCACTCGAAAGTAAATTATTCCCTATGAATTGAGAAATTTTTGCTCCTGTTGTTATGGATAATCCAAATGCTAAAATAGCGATACATACTACTTCTACTACGAACTGCGCCATCAGTTTCCACTTTTTCTCTCCAATGGACAATAGAATCCCCATTTCCTTACGACGTGCTTTAATCGATAACATAATGATTAACCCTAAAATAATCGCACCTGCAATTGATACAATATAAATAATCATTTGAGAAGTTGATGAGATATTTTCGATAGGCCCAATCATTTGTTTGTACAACGAATCATGTGCATCTAATTTATAATAATTAAAATCAATATCAGATTTTTTTGCTTCTTCTTTAAATGCTTCAATGTTTTGTGGATCTTTCAAGAAATACACGACTTGAATGCTACTTATACCTTGATCTATTTCTAATTTTTTCATAGTTGAATGCGGCATATATAGTTTATTAGCTGGATCCATTATAGGAGGAGCTTGTTGCCCCATTGCTTGCTCATTCGTTTCGTAAATACCGATAATTTCAACCTCCAGGGTTTCCTTCTTATCCCCTGATTGCACTTTAACTTTGTCTCCTACTTTCAAGTTGTTTAATTCCGCTAATCGTTTTTCCATTAAAGCTACATTCTGATCTTTCATCTGTTCTGTAATTGGTTTCCCATCAATGATTTTACTTTTTCCATTCTTAAAGCTTTCTTGTAATGCAGTTTTGCGAACTCCCTCAATCATAAAAGAAGAATTCATATCTATTTCTGTACCGGAGCCTGAACCGCCTCGTACAGCCGCCATTCCCGCCTTATCTTTTCCTTCTTCTTCTCCTTCTGAAGCTCCTACTAGTTTAAGTCCGTCAGAAATTCCGAGAGTGCTAGTTATGTAATTATAGTCTTTTACATACTTTGACTTCGCTAATTGATCTGCTTCTTTTGTATTAAGCTTCGGTGGATTAGGCATCTCTCCAGTTTCCCTAGCTTGTTGACCTAATTTGTCAAAATCAAGACTTAAAGTAACATCTGCACCGAGTTTTTTTCTTGCTGCATCAGCAGCTTTTTTTGATGCATTTTGGATTGTGAATCCTGCCAACACTAAATTTGTAACAATTAGGAAAACCGCCATCAAAATTAATGATGTTCCTACTCTTTTTTTCATACTGAGAATTGCTCGTTTCATAAAGTTCATTTTTTCTTACCTCCTTGATAACTTGTATTCTATATAGGTTATCTAGAGTCTATATGGAGCTAATCGGTAGTTTATCTAGAGATATAAGGAGTTTATGTGTAGTTATTCATTGACCTGGTCAAGAAAGACCGGAACACATATTCAAAAACGTAATCGTTTTTGAATATTGGCAAGGAAGTTATGGCTTTAGATAGCATTGAATGAGAGCATACAAATCCATGCTTATTACGTAATTTCTATACAACAAATAAAAACCACCCTATTTGAATGGTTCTATGTGTGCTTGTTAAATATGAAAATTCATTAAAGAATATGGAGGTTTTTTGAAGTTGGTCGGATTTTCTAATAATAATATTGTGTTAAAAAGCCTAAATTATAATTTTATAAGTTAGGCTTTTATGCTATCTATAAGAAAAAGTTATAGAGACTCATAATATTTTATAATTTAACCTATTGTATTTAAACAAGTAAAATAAAAGTAACAAGTGCATACATTAAGGAGGTTTTTTGATAGTGACAGAAACTATAACATTTAGGATTGCAACGGCAGATGATTTAGATGAAATTGTAAAAATGCTTGCTGATGATGTTTTAGGAAATAAAAGAGAGCGCTATGAAACACCACTCCCTGATAGTTATATAAGAGCATTTCATGCTATTGATTGTGATCCAAATAACGAGTTGATTGTAGCGTGTGATGGGACGGAGATTGTCGGTATTCAACAAATTACATTTACGCCTTACATTGTACGTCAAGGGGGTTGGAGAGCTACAATTGAGGGTGTACGGACAGCCTCATCAAAACGTGGTAAAGGTATAGGAAGTAAACTTATTAAATGGGCTATTCAACGTGCTAAATTACGGGGATGTCATTTAGTACAGTTAACAACAGATAAAGAACGACAAGAAGCTTTACACTTTTATAAGAAATTAGGTTTTAAAGATTCTCATGAAGGATTAAAACTCTTTCTCTAATGAATATAGCTATTTATATACCAAAAAGACGTATATTGTAAGGTTAATTAACTATAGGCTTCGAAAATTACGGTAACTATCACTGTATTAAATATACAAATTGACACATTGTCTTTCATATAAATTACGTCACTTCAAAAGGTGTACCTTTTGATACGAAAATAAGCAAGTTAATGTTCTCTTTTATGAATGAGAATATTAACTTGCTTTTTAGGTTTTTGTAAAAGATATTTATAGTTTTATTTTATTGATATATTTATAATATAATATACAAATTCCCCACCTGTTTTATTATTCAAGCATCTACTATTAGGAAAAGAGAATATTTTACAATTAATTTACAGCATAAATTTTGTCCATCTTTTAGACGATATGTATTTTGGAGGAGGTTAATTTGATTTTTTCAAAACTCATTGATCGATACGCCTTGTATGATTTGCACAAAAAAAGAAGTGTAAAGTTTCAGTATACTTCTCTTTCTAACACCTCACTATATATAAAGGACATAGAATTTTTTTATAAAGTAAAACCATCTCATATTCATTTTAACATTAAGCATTTAAAACAAGAAAAGGAATACATGGTTGGACAATTCAAATATAAAAGCTCGGTTCAATCTGGTGATTCACGCAACGATTCTGTCACTGGAGAATTATTTTTACATGAAAATGAAGATGCACCTCATGTCATCTTTGTTCACGGTTGGAGAATGGATTCTAACGAACGTGTAAAAAAAATATTCCACGACCATATGACCAACTTGAAGTGGAATATGTATTATTTCACTTTACCATATCATTTTGACAGAAAACCGAACCAATCCCTATACAGTGGAGAGTACATGGTAAGTGCCAATGTTGAACGAACTGTAGAAGCAACTAGACAAGCGGTAGCTGATTTACGAACTTTGATCAAATGGATAAAAGAAAATAAAAATGGTCCCTTGATTTTAATAGGAATCAGTTTAGGTGGAGTTATTACTAACTTAACATCTCTTGTTGAACCAGAAATTGATGTGTTAGCATCCATTTTCTACGCGAATCGACTCTCATATTCAATTTGGAAGACAAATCCAGGTAAATTTATTAGAGAAGATTTGGAACATCATGGTGTTACGTATGATGATTTAATAGCTTATTGGAAAATCACTGAACCGAGTCAAGCGTTACCAAAAGTAAAAAAAGAAAATATTTTATTAATTTCAGGTAAGCACGATCTATATGTGCACTCTGAGGATACGGACTATTTGTGGGAATCCTGGGAAAGACCTACGCGATATATTTATACATGTGGACATGCCGGGATTGTTCTTAAACGTAAAAAAATTGCAACTGATACTATCAATTTTATTCAGAATCGATTGAACTCCTCACACTTCCCCAAAGACATACCTTAAAGTGAGGGATTACTAAGTATAGAATCTTATACTTGTAATCTTTCATTTTATACCAAGTTCATTTCATATGGAAAAGGGTTACTCATCATTTTCACCAGGGGCTTATTTTTATAAAAAGAAATTATTGTTGTTTACCCTTTATATACAATATTACATATAAAAATCTTTAATTGTTCTGTTATAATTTTAAGAGTAAATTATTCATCCATTAATTTACACCATCCATATCTACAGTTATGGAAACCCTAATTACATATAAAAAAGAGAAGAACTTTGGTGTGATATGATCCCCTTATAGTA
>NZ_NADT01000215.1:0-366 GCF_003264205.1 Bacillus sp. SRB_8
TTGCTAGCGTTGTCGAGTCCATGTGTCCATCATACATAACAGACACTATTCATAATACACAACTATTGTATAAATACGAATCATCCAACAATCAGTATCAACCAGTCCATGCCATTTCTGACACCCGGTGTCGTCCCTGATCTATCCTTCCCTTTGTATAAAATGACATACATTTTCATACTAAAGAATTCTTTGTAACATACATCGGTATACACTGGTCAGGTGGATTACTATAGATGCTATTTACACACAATAGATGTTCTTATTCCGAGCCAATATACTCTCTGTGTATTAGATCCGATATCTGGTCCGTAAAGTCCGTCAGAACTCCGTTGCCAGCTATATCCGATACAATAGGGTAGCCTG
>NZ_NADT01000216.1:0-285 GCF_003264205.1 Bacillus sp. SRB_8
TGTTCATAACTTCGTAATGACGACGTGATTAACCTTTTGTTAGTGGGGAAGCATTTGGAGACCGTTCGGAGGGGAAAAGCTCCGGTCTCGTGAGTTGGAGCACGCGTGATCGGCTTTCAGGTAGGCTATGGCTTTCCCTCGTGAGATTGAGCATGTTTAGGCATTTGTTTATTGATTTGCTTGAGTATGGAAGGGTTCGGGTGTCGAGCATGCTAAATTTCTATAATTCCTGCCTTAGACCTTATTTCGGGAAAGTGTTGGATTATGACAGCATGTCTCTTAATA
>NZ_NADT01000217.1:0-296 GCF_003264205.1 Bacillus sp. SRB_8
AAATCACTACTGTTGGATCCTGTCGTAGTCCTGACATAAAGATCACCGTTATGTTGGCTCTCTATGCTAGCAACTCCAATCCGACAAATCCTCATATACTGTCCATCGCTGTATGGTTTATTCTTAAACAAAACTTTCATTTTGTCTTTGTGTTTAACCAAGAGCGATTCCATCTCTGTCTTCGATGGTTTCTGTGGACACTTGGACATACTATGTCCCTCCAAACCGCAACACAAACATAAGAACTTTCCTTTCTTATGCTTAACGTTTTTTTCTGAGGCCGGGCGTTGTCTCAC
>NZ_NADT01000218.1:0-259 GCF_003264205.1 Bacillus sp. SRB_8
GCCAAACAAGGGCCACAATTAACATCAACAACTATTAACAAGACTTTGACAGGAACAGTATACACGCCAAGTAATTGCACTTTTTGGTGGAAGCATAAGCGAACGACAACAACAAAAACACGGAATAATGCTCCTAATAATAATGACATACAAACGCACAGAAGTAAGAGCAACACACATAAGAGGACACAAAACATTAATGAAACACATAATACTGACAAAAGTAAAACAATTAAGACAACACTACGACAAAATTACA
>NZ_NADT01000219.1:0-310 GCF_003264205.1 Bacillus sp. SRB_8
CCACGGGTAATATTAGGGGTCAACCCTAGAATTTGCAACGCACCGACCACTGGGTGGAAATCGATGGGAATAACGCCATTGTTTCTTGTTTTTCGATGACATTACAGGAGTTGGAATCGTGACCATCACGATCATTGCACACTAGACATCTCATCTTCCCCTCAAACCTTCAGAATGTGCACACGTACCTCTCGAAACAGACATAAATATCCGTAGCGCTTATTGATACCGTAGAAAAGGTGCGGGGGTCCCATGGACGATCGTGAAATGAAATCGGTTTCGATTGATTTCAGGAAACGATGGTGCTGAA
>NZ_NADT01000220.1:0-268 GCF_003264205.1 Bacillus sp. SRB_8
TCAGGAAATATGATTGTAACATTAGCTCCATGTTGAATTAGTAACATTTCCCTATGCTCATCCCCACTGCGAAACATAACTAATTAGTTATGTTTCCACAGTTGGGATGAGCATAGGTCCTCTAGAAGATCTCTAATGTATAGGAGGTCGCAGCCTCGCCGCTGGAGGCGGCACCGATGATGTTACCGGAGGCCACGCCGATGATGTTACTGGAGGCCGCACCGCTGGAGGCCGCACCGATGATGTTACCAGAGGCCGCGCCGATGAT
>NZ_NADT01000221.1:0-326 GCF_003264205.1 Bacillus sp. SRB_8
CTTCGAAAATTTAACCTTGGTGGTCCCCTCATCTTCCTTGGCCTTTTGTATTTACCCTTTTTCGTAAATTCTCTTTTTACAAACACTTTAACTCTAACTCTTTCTTCCTTTTTGGAATTAAACACTTCCCTTTTCAAATATTCCCTTCTAGGACAGTTGGCGATATTGGGAACCCTCGTCAAAGGGCTTTGGCGAGGCGCCCAAGTGTTCTCCAGCTCACCGAATAGAGCACATTCTTCACTTGCTACCCCTCGCTTCGTTAGGCCTTCCACGCTCCAAGCTATCATCCAAGCATGGTGTTTCCCAATTGGGAGCTCCTTCAAGGT
>NZ_NADT01000222.1:0-377 GCF_003264205.1 Bacillus sp. SRB_8
TCTCTCAGTTCCCGACGCCTGGCATATGACTTGGCCCTACGCTTCATCTCTGGTTCGCAACCACATCAATCGATTTGTCCATCAATTTCTCTAACAAAACCTCAATCTGACTTCTCAGTGAATGAGTTTTGTTTGCAATCAAGAATTCTTGGACCAATGTCCTTGCATCCTGAGCAACTTGCTCTAATGGCTCCCAGGAATTTTCGGTCTCTGAAAATCCCAACCATTTTACTAATGCTACGAGCGATTGAGATTTCGAATCCACTTTCACGTTCACAATAAACTCTGCTTCAAATGTAGCATTGTCAAATGCAAACTGATTCTTAATCTCCTCAGTAACATTCATCTTCGACTCGTCATAAAATCGGATTCTATCT
>NZ_NADT01000223.1:0-791 GCF_003264205.1 Bacillus sp. SRB_8
TAGGTCAATGAAAGCTGTTAGTCCCATGTTCTTGCTTTCAACATTCTGCAGTTCCTCTTCTAACGCTTTCGTTGTCGCTCGTGTGTCAATTCGTTGTATTCTTTTACGGCTAGGGGGAATCCTTTGCGTCGATTTTCTTCTAATTGTAGTATCTATTGTTGTCGGTGAATGGTCACTGCCTAGCTCTGCGTGCACGTCCCATTGTAAGATCTCCTTTGCCATCTGTCGATTGGCAATGGTGATATCTAATGAGTTGTTTCCTCTTGTTGGGCGTTCCGGGTTGTTCATCAATTTGCATTCTTCCAATATGCTGTCTAGGTATTTGTGAGTTTCGTCATGGTGGATTCCAAACCGTCTATCTTTGGTGTTGAGGTCACCTGTTAGAAGTATCGGTTCATCTCGCATTTCTACGAATTTGCCGATTTGTTTCCAATATGTTTTTCTAGTATTTCGATCTATATCCGGTGGTATATATATGTGAATTAATATCATTTCACTATATATTTTTACTATTTGTGTCATGATTCCGTCGTTCCCAAACGTTTGTATTGCAGGAATGCGCATCACATCTACATTTACATGGTCCCTCCAAAAAATTCCAGCTTGGGTGTACCGGTCATCGGCTTCGTGGTTTGGGAAATCGTCTACTTGGCGTCTATGGTGAAGTTCTGATATACATATTACATCGACGCGGTTGGTGTTAGCAAATCGAGACAGTTCTTTTGATTTTTGTTCGCTTAGGGAGCAGGCGTTCCATTGAGCGATTTTTATGTTCCTGGTTGTTCTTATTT
>NZ_NADT01000026.1:0-33710 GCF_003264205.1 Bacillus sp. SRB_8
CGCCGAACTCGGAATTTGCAATCACGTTGAACTAGCTACAATTCAAGATGGACTTCAACAAAACCAGTACGACACAGAAAAGGTGTTTTGCTGGTTTTGTTTGTATTTACGCATTATCTTTACGAAGAGGCTTTCCACGAATAATATCACGCTCAAACTCTGCAAGAACAGCTATCATACCAACTTTTTAGCTGTTAAGAAACTTTGCAACAGAACCAGACATGTACTCCTTCATCACTAAAAACAGCCAGTTTTGATTTTAAATTTTTTTATTTATTGACTATGAAGTAACCACATAGTTTATAGTATGAATATTATTCCTTATAGGAGGCAATATAATTAGATGGATAGCTATAAGTTAACTAAAAGTGATATAATTAAGATTTTTAATACTACGAAAGAAACACTTCGATTCTATGAAGAAAAAGGATTAGTTCAGCCAAAGGTAGGTAAAAATAACTATAGATTGTATGGAAATGAAGACCTACAAAGAATTAGCCAAATCTTCTTTTGTAAAGATATGGGTTTTTCAATTGAAGAAATTGATTTAGTAATAAATAAGAGAAATATAATAAACAATATGAATATCTTACAGAACAAAAAAAATGAAATTGAAACTGAAATTCATCGATTTATGGAAGTGCAAAAGAAAATTACTAGGCTCCTGGATCTCCTTCAAAATAGAAGCAGAAATTTCAATAAAATTCAGAGTGTCTATTTTGAAGAAAGAAAATATTATCACATCAAAGGAGAAAATTTTAATAGTGTAAAATCCTTTTTTGATAAATTCCGTTCTATTTTTAAGCAAGGTGAATTTTTTCAAGAACAATTTATAACAATGTGTCCAATTAAGAATTTCTTCAATGATGATTTGGGACTTTCAGTTTATTATCCTGTTTTGAATGATACAGAGATGGAGCATGTTGATATTCTTAGTATACCTGCAGGTAATTATCTTTGTGTTGATTACGTATGTACAGAAGGGCATATGGATGAAGCACGACGTCAAATATATACAAACATTAAAGACTATATAAAGAGAAATGGTTTACAGTTTAGATCATGTAATGTAATTGAATCAGATTTACACGGATTGAATCTGTTTTACCCAGAAGGACAGATAATTATGAATATGCAAATTCCTGTTGAAGAAAAATCGAAACACCAAGAGAAATGAGCATTTATTTATGCAACACAATTTACAAGAAAATTGGAAAAATCGGCTCTTTTATCAAAATGTGTTTAGTATGATTTTTTAAAAAGTGCTGGTAGTCCACTTACTATAAAATCATAGAATCTCTTTAAATTAATACAAACTAAAGCCAATTTGCTTAGCGTGGGTTTTATGTCAATTGGTTGGCGGGGCCCCTACTATAATTGGGGTCTGTGTACATGCCCATCAAATTAAGCTATTTTAATACTCCATTGCCATCAAGCTAAGACTTTAAAGTACTCTTTAAATGGAAATTTTGTGTTTTTTATAGCACCGAAGTTCATTTTTATCATTTTGGGGAAGAATGTGTTTCTTAACTTGATAGCGATGGGGTCACCCCACACATCTATCAAATTAAGCATTTTATAACACACCAAAAACGAAAAAATGTGCATCTCCAGATGAAAATGTACATTTTTTTGTTTTTGGATACTTGTTTCTCTTATCTTAATAGTGATGTGGTGAGAAACATTAATTGTAATCAGCATTTTGATAATCGTTATCTAATCTCAGCACTCTTCCATGTGAACGATATTTTATGTGAAAGGTATTATGATTATTACTTGTACTGAGGCTCTTCATGTTCAATTTGCTGAAGACGAGGATTTAAAGATTCAATAATTTCTTGAGTTTGTTGTGCTGCACCTGTATATAATTGTTTTGCTTGCTTGTTATCAGTATCAAGAACAAATCCTTCTAGGCATGCTTGAGCACTCTTTAATCCAGCGATAGTTTGTTTAAGTTTAGTACTTACTGTCATGTAGTAATCCTCCTTGTAAATGTACTTCAAAATATAGGATGCCTATTTTGTTATCATAGTACGATTTCTAATTTTAGGGTTATCAGGAATGATAACCCTAAATTAGAGTTATGTGAATGAGAAATTTTACAGTTAATTATTCAAAGGAGGATTTTTTAGCTAATAGATGCATGGAATAGTTTTGCCCCAATAACAAAAACTAGCAGAAATAAAACAATAATATATAAAGGAGATTAAATATGCTGAAAAAGATAGGGGGAATTTTCCGAGTACTCCTCTTTTTATTTATCGGTGGATGTTTTGTTTTGCTTGTTTGGGGTGAAATTGACAGAACAATAGCCGAAAAAAGTGGGAGATTTGGTCAGCAGCCTAGTCAATACCCTATTCGTCAAAGTGATATTACTATGTATACAGACGGGAAACAGTTAAACAATCAATTATTCTCAGATATAGAGAAAGCAAAGCAGTACGTACATATTAACTTTTTCTCTATTGCTGATGATAAAGTAAGTCATCAGTTTCTACAGTTATTGCGGCAAAAAAGTCAGGAAGGTGTAGAAGTATACTATGCATTGGATAGGTTAGGTGGAATTTTACTAAAGAAAAAGGAAAGAGAATTATTGGTTAAAAAAGGAATTCATTTTACGTATTACAATAAACCTGATTTTCCTTATCTTTTTTCTTCTTTAGATCATCGGAATCATCGTCGTATTTCAGTTATTGATGGAAAGATTGGGTACATTGGCGGATTTAACATTGGAAAGAAGTATTTTTTGGGGGGAAGGAAAAAATTGGTTATTGGAGAGATTAGCATCTTCAAATACGAGGAGAAGGAGTTCAAGATCTAGAACGCCAGTTTGTATTAGACTGGAAGAAAAACTCAGAGAAGCCGATTCCGATACACAATGCGGTAAAGGAAAAGGGAGCAACCTCGCAACGATTTACTGCATATTATAGCGGAGAAAAACTTGGGCAAGATTATGCAATGCTGTTTCAACAAGCAAAAGAATCCATCATTATATTAACACCTTATTTTATACCAAAAGACAAAACTATTTGGAAAGCATTAGTAGATGCAAGAAAGAGGGGAGTCCGTGTCAAAATTCTGTTCTCACCTCATTCGGATGCACTGTTAGTTAAAGAAGCAGTGTATCCATATATCCGAAAAGCATTAAAACAGGGAATAGAAGTATATGGTTATAAAAAGGGAGTGTTACACGGTAAAGTATTTTTGATTGACGAAAAAGTATTGATGGTTGGGACCGTGAATTTTGATTCGCGCTCGTTTCATTTAAATGAAGAAATGAACTGTTATATCCAAGACCCTGTCTATATTTCGAAAATAAAGCCAGTCATTACTGCAGACTTACAAAATTCAAAGAGGGTAACATCCTCTGACGTCAATCAATTATCTATAAAAGAAAAAATGAAAGAAAAGGTCGCAAAAATGTTTGAGTATTATTTGTAAAAACAAAGAATTTTTATATTAAGGAATAGTAAAATGATAGGGGTCTCGCCACATGCCTATCAAGTTAAGAAATTAATTGTTCTCTAAAATGAAAAAATGAAAATAACTAATAACCGATTCCATAACTACCGTATAGGGAATCGGTTATTGTTTGCATAAGTTTCTTTTTATGACAAAATTTTAATTGTTATTTTCAATTAGCTGTTTAAATGATTGAATATTTAAACCGAAATTCGGAATATTTTTCGTTTCTTCTGCTTGTTTAACAAGTTTTACTACTAAATCATTGTATGGTGTTAAAATCCTTGAATACTTCGCTTGGTTAGGAACGATTCCATTAATATAGTCTATTTCTGTTTCTCTTTGCTTTTCAAGGTCTTGTAACATACTCGCTTTTAATAGTGCTTGTGGTTTGAATATCGTTCTAAAAGCATTCATTCTATCTGCAATATCAGATTCATTTTTTATTTCTAAAGATGAAATATCAAAGCCCCCCATACGAGCAAATTTTATACCTTTTGAGTGACCTACCTTAATAGTTTCATCCGCTAAATGCACTGCACTCATAACACCAAACTCATTATCGAGTACATCACCGTACGTACCCCCAAGCGCTGCTGACATACCACTAAGAGCTACGTTGACCATTAATTTTGACCACTTTATTCCAACAAGGTTATCCGATATAACTGTGCCACCTACATGATCTAATACAGATTTTATATTTTGAATTCTTTCAGTCATTGAACCATCAAGTTCACCGATTGCAAATGCCTGCTCCTTAAATGTATCAAAGTTTGTAGTAAGTTTTGAAACTCCTGGTTCTACCCACGTTGCGCCAAATTCAACTGAGCCACCCACTACTCGCTCTTTACCAACTAATGAAACAATATTTCCCTCAGGAATTCCGTTTTGTAACGAACAAACAACGCTTGTTTCATTTAGGAAAGGAAGTAATTCGCTTATAACGGATTGATTATAAAGTTGTTTCGTAAGCAATAAGACTAAATCATATGTCCCTGGCATTTGTTTTGGTGTAACTGCTTTTACTGGTATAGTACATTCTGTTGTGCCTACAATTTTCGCTCCAAATTTGTTTAATGCGTCGACATGAGCCTGATTTACGTCAATTAATTCGACGTTTTCTCCGCCCTTTGCAATAAATGCCCCGATAATAGTACCTAAAGAACCTGCTCCTAAAACTGCAACTCTCATCTTAAACACACCTTTCTTTATTTCGTATTCAGAAAATTATAAACTGGCTGTACAGCATTTAAAGTTAAATCAGTCAAAATATGTGTAGCTGAAACAACCTCAAGGACTGGTAAATCTGCGAGCGGTGCAAGTGCATGCTCAAATAGTTGCAATCGTGCAGGTCCCGTCCAAGCTTCCTTTATTGTGATATCTGTAATTTGAGTACGAACCAAATCACAAACCTTTAATTGTCCTTCATATCCCGTTGCTATCTTAACCATAAAATTTGGGCGGGATATTTCTTTTAGAGCTTCTTTATGATCTAATGGAATATGTTTATAGCCCATTGTTGCAGTTGCAACACGTAATGAACCATAATCAAGTGTCCCAACTAAAGTATCCGAGTCTATAAGCAACTCTGGATTACCTAATTTTTTTGGATAAGCGGACAGTTCACGCCCACTTGCAATCGCTGGGAAGTTGTCAACATACATGGAATGTATATAATCACCCTCTTCTCCATTAAAGCTTACTGGTATAACTTGTCCTGCTTCAGTATAAGAACCAAGTCCAGAAACATCAGGCATCTTCATCACCTCAAACTTAACGAAAGGTTCCGTAATTTCTAAAGGCTCAGGTACAACTTTACGTAAAGCTGTCATGTCAGTTCTATAAATAATATTTAAATATTCCCGATTCACAAATTTATATGGCGGCATTGGATATGCTGGTGAAGTTAATGGTGTAGTTAGATGATTTGGCACATTGTTGATATTCATTCGTTTTACACTCCTTATGATGATAATCTTGAGCTTTTACTATTTTAATAAGCTATCTTTCATGAAAAACGTTCTTTATGAAACACCTTGTAACAAAGCGATATGAATGCTTTGCTTCTACATTTGTATTGTAATTTACAATTATGATAAAATAAATTTAATTAAATTTATTTTTACTTAATTTTTTTTTAAGGATGTGTCTTACATGAATATCATTCAGCTTCAATATTTAATTGATGTAGGAGAGTTAGGCTCTTTCACTGAAGCAGCAAAAAAAAACCGTATGACCGTACCAACAATAAGCCAATCAATTGCACAATTAGAGAATGAATTGGGTGTTACACTCTTTACCCGTTCAAGGAAAGGAACCAATTCAACTATTGAAGGGAAAATCGTTATTCAACATGCGCTTACTGTTTTGAAAACGATTAATAAAATGAAGAATGAAATATCAGTATTCCAAAGTGAGAATCAAGAAAATATTATTATTGCTACTATCCCAGGGATGATCTCACAGATAATTGATACTACAATAAAATTTAGGAAAGACTTTCCTCATGTGAATATCCAGTTAGTTGAAGGTGATTCTAGATTAGTCCTAAATTACGTTCAAAACGGCCATGCTGATTTAGGATTTGTATCTTTTAAAACGGAAAAAGAAGAAGAATTTTTAACATGGGAACCATTAGTAAAAGGTGAAACCTTGTTAGTAATAAATAAACGATCCCATTTGCGCTTTAAACAGAGTATCTCAGGTGATGAATTAGAGGATGAAATGATTGTTTTGTATAATGATCCCTACTTAAAAAAGATTACTCAAGATATTTTACCGACGCATTTATGGAATAAAGTCTCATTAATAACCAATAGCATAGAAGGTATCTTTCGAATGATTATTCATGAAAATGCAATTACAATTGGTCCCGATTATCTTGTTCATTCATTACCCCCAGAGCAAAAAAATGAAATTATCACTGTCTCCATAGATAAATATAAAACGATCCCTTATTATCTTTGGAAGGTAACAAGAAAAAATGAAAAAGCATCTGGGCTAATAAATCAATTTACAGAGCAATTATTCAGTAATTTATCTAATCAGCACGATTAATTAATATTGGTGTTAGATGTCGTTAAAAAAAGTCTTACCAAGGCCATAGCCATCAAGTTAATAAAAATCCTCCAGATACTGAAAGCATCTGGAGGTCGTGGGGATCTTAGTTAGCGAGATAACAGTACCACCGCTATAAAAGTGTTGGTACTGCCATATTGAGTGATACGTATTTTATTAATTAGAATGTACTTGCTATTTTAACAGCCTTTTCAAGCCCTGCGGCAATAATTTCTTCTGCTTTATTTTCAGCTTTGGCAATTCGCTTGATATACATTGTTCCAATATCATCAATCGTTTATGTTGTTCAAGTTCTTTCATACGGACCCCATCTAATTTGGCAGGAGGGATAAGTAGATTTTGAAAAAAATTACTTCCCAGCTGTCGGTCACTAATCCGATTTTTTCGTGCAATTCATGTCTTGATTTGTTCTAGTGTAGGACGGCCTGGGTCTCGTTTTATCGCATACCAATCAGAATAAGTAGCTCCATCAATCTGTTGAAATAGTGTATCTGTTTTTTCTTTTTCTTCATTGCTTAATGAATCTACAACTCGTTTATATAAAGTACGATAAGCCACACTATAGATATGGTCTACAGATTTTACTAACGTCTGAAATGCAGGTAATTCATAACTATGTTTGACTAATTCGTCAATCGTAATATTCACAATATCACTTTTCGCATCTTTCTCTAACACTGCGTTTTCCATTGCTGTTAACATAATTTGACGAGTTTGATTATCAAATACTTTTGCTTTTCGATAGTTCCGAATCATGGTGATTTGACGTTTTCCGGTTCCCGTCCGATGATAAGAATCCCATTTTTCATTACCAGAAAGAGTAATATTAGATGTTCTAGCAATATGCTTGATAATGACAAGGGGAACATCTGTAATCGGAACAAAATAGTTTAAACACTGAAAAATTTTTAGCAAAATTAAAAAGTTCAACTGAGAAGATGGATTACGAGAATGTGCTTTTGTCCAATTTAATTCTTTTAATGAAGGAGAAAATAGCTTATCTAGTTCTTTGGGTGTAGGATTACTTTTTAACCTTGAATAAGCTGTTTCTTGAATAGTAAGCATGCCATAACTCCTTTCTAGTTATAGGAACTCCCAATTTCAAATTTACATTTGTCCAAAAATATAATGTATAATCTCTACGAGATTTTTATCTTTCTTCACTAAGGTTTTGTAGTATATTCCATTGTTCTTCTGCAGATGGAGTAACATATCTACGTGTTGTTTCAATAGATTCATGTCTGGCCATTTGTGCAACTAACACAAGATCACCACCACTAACTTCTAAAAGACTTTTACAATATGTATGTCTAAGACTGTGTGTTGTCATTCCGCCTTTTGGTGAAACTTGTTCTAAAAGTGGTTTCACTTGTTTATGAATAGCTTGTCTGGTCATTTTTTTCTTATGAGTGGAAAGAAAAAGTGTTGTGTTATCGACAGATTGTCCGCGAACTTCAATCCACTCATCGAGGGCGCGACAAATATCTTTTACTGCTTTTACTACATCAGGCTTACCACCTTTACCTTCACGAATTGTAATAGTTCCTACACTACCAATTTTTCTATAATCCTATATTTCTAAATTTACTACCTCACTAATTCGAAGGCCCGCTTGTAACATTAAACGAACCATGGCCATATTTCTTTTTCGCTTCCATTCATTTTCTTCTCGTCGAATCAAGTTAAGTAATTTCACTTGTTCCATATCATTCAACCAACGTGGAGTGTCTTCTAACCTAGAAATACGTTTTATCTTTATTTTTTTGGTGGGATCATATATTGCAATCCTTTGTTCAATAAGATACGACCAGTATACTTTTAATGAGGCAATTCTTTTATTTATTGTAGGCTTTGCCACTTTTTCAATGGTCTGCATATGATGAATCCATTCATGAATAACTTTTGCACTTATTTCATTAGGATTCCAATTTCGTTCATGTGAAATTTGTAACCATTCCATAAATTGACGGACTGAGCGAACATATACTTGAATGGTTTGCTCTCGTTTCCCTTCATTTTTTAACCAGGTTTTAAAATCCATTATTATCTTTTTTTCTTCAAATGTGTTCCGTTAACAAAAGATAAATAACTTGAAAATTTTAATTTTTTTTACAAATAACTCACAAAAGTAACATATTTTAAATTTATTGTTATACATATTGATTATTTTATATAGATAGTCTTTTTTATAATGATTACATCACAGGAGGTTTTTCAATGGATATGGATACTTACTATTGGGAAATGGTAAAAAAGAACATTGGTGTCTATTCAAGAGCGGAGCAAGAATGTCTTAGGAATAAAAGAGTAATTATCTTTGGATTAGGGGGAGTAGGAGGTTATGAAGCCATCCTCTTTTCTAGAATGGGGGTTGGGCATATTACAGGGGTCGATCCAGATGAATTCGAAATATCTAATATAAACAGACAAATGTTAGCGCTTTCTAGTGTGGTGGGAAAACCAAAAGCAAAAGTTGCTGAACAAGTTGTAAAAGATATCTATCCTTATATCTCAACAAACTTTATACAAACAAAAGTAGATGAGGACAATGCGGTGGAATTAATGAAAGGTCATGATATTGTGGTAGAAGCTGTGGATGATATGCCTTCTAGGGTCATTATACATAGAACAGCTAGAGAATTAGGGATACCAAGTGTAGGTATGTCAGGGAGTCCCCCAACAAGAGGGTTCGTTTCTACATTCTTTCCAAATGGGATTCCATATGAAGAGGCATTGAATGTGTCTGTTGTAGGATCCAGATTAACAGATTCAAAGTTAAGGCAGCAAATTACTGATATTAAGAAAAAAAGAGCATGGTATTCGGTTGATAAGGGAGCGCCTGAAGAGTGGGCAAAAGATTTTTGTGAGGGGAAAGTAGGCTGGATTATTACTCCTATGCGAGCACATCTTTTATCGTTATTTAGCTTTCATGAAGCGATACAAGTGCTAACTGCTCGTGAACCTTTGGCTAGAGCACCAAAGGGCATTGTTATAGATGTAGATAGTCTTACTCCTGTCCAGATAAAAGACGCACCAGAAAACGGTTGGGATTATGCAACATTATAAGGGGGAAGCAAAATTGTTCAATGAAAATTTAAATACACAAAATATATATGAAGAAAGTTTTACACGAAATATCGGTGTGATTTCTGTAGAAGAACAGAAAAAATTAAAAAATGCTCGTGTTACTGTAGTTGGTGCTGGAGGAGTAGGGGGCATTACGCTTGTTCAATTGGCACGAATGGGTATAGGGAAGATTCATGTAATTGATCAAGATGTTTTCGAAGCGAGTAATATTAATCGACAAATGCTTAGTTCAATAAGTACGTTAGGGAAACCAAAGGCATTTGTGGCTCTAGAAACCTTAAAAGACATTAATCCCTTACTACAAGTAAAAATAACACAAGAGTTTGTTACAGAAGATAACGCAAAAAATCTGTTAGCAAATACAGATCTTATTATAGATGCAACTGATAATTTGGTAGCAAGGGTTATTATTCACCGTATGGCTCAAACTTTAGAGATTCCTTCTATCTGGATTGCTGTTACACCACCCTTTAGAGGTGGCGTCATGTCATTAACCCCTGAATCTGTACCTTATGAAATTGCGTTAGGATATCCATCTTATCAGCAAGAACTAACACCTGAGATGCAAAACAGAATTCATGGTTTAAAAGATGGACGTGCTCTGTATTCTATTAAACATGGTGCAGATGAACAGTGGGCGAATAGCTATGTAAATAAAGATCGACCATGGGCTGTACTATCTCCTGTCGCAAACATTATAGGGATTCTAGCAAGCTTTGAAGCATTTAAGTTTATTGTAAGTCGAGAAGATTTACAACCTATTATTAGTCCAAACCTTATCCAGATTAACCTTTCACATCCAAACATGGTGCAGGTATGTGAACCTGAAAACGGCAGTTGGGATTATACAACTTTATAGAAGAGGTAAAATATATGGTTTCTTTTCTACTGCTAGGAATTGTTTTTATACTTGCTTTGATTGTTAAAGATTATGCACTAGCTATTGCAGCAAGTTTATTAGGCGTGTTATTTGCTATGGGACAAAAAACTATCTTGCATGCTATTCAGCAATATGCTTTTCCGATTGGTATTTTCTTTCTCATGTTATTTCTTTTAGTTCCCATCACATCAGGGAAGATTTCGAGTGATAACATAATGAAGTTAATTACTTCTCCAATTGGGTGGGGATCGATTTTAGCGGGGTTTATAGTGTCGTTTATAGGAGGAAAAGGAGTAGGAGTACTACCGATGAACCCAACTATATTATTAGGTGTTTTAATAGGTACTCTGATGGCTGTATTGTTTACAAAGGGGTTACCGGCGGGGTTAATTATTGCAGCTGGAATAATAGCCATCATTTCTATGAAATGAAAGGGATTTTAAAAATGAAAATGAATTGGAAATCTATAAGTTTAATGGGTGTTTTTTTCGTTTTTTTACTGTCTAGTTGTTCAAATCATCAAGAAGTTTCAGAGGGGACAAAAACTTCTAAAATAATTAAAGAAGAATATAAAATTCCACAAGAAGACGAAACATTATTTTTACTTCATAAAAGTGTAAATACAAAAAAGCAATATACATCAGACGAAATTATTTTGTTTTTAGAACCATTTAGTGTTCCTACTGCAGAAGCTTTTGATGTATCAAAATATTCATGGATGGATGAGTATGCAAAAAAAGGATATGATACGTGGGCAATGGATTTTAGAGGATTTGGGCAATCTTCAAGGCCAAAAGAAATGTCAGAAGCGCCTAACCTAAATAAACCAGTCGTTCATTTAGATGATGCAACAAAAGATTTAGAAACAGTTGTGAATTGGATTAAAAGTAAAAGGAATGTAAAAAAAATTCATCTTGTTGGCTGGTCATACGGGGGCGTGGTAGCTGGAAATTATGCAATATCACATTCTGATGATGTTAATACACTTGTTTTATATGGATACATGCATGGATTTACGCTTCCAATGATGACAGAGCCATTTGACAATCCGTTACAGCAAGGGGAATTCAATCCGCATGCAACCTCCTATCAAACTGTAGACTTTGATAAAGGAATGCATCACTGGCATATGATGATGGGCGAGAAAAAAATGGTTACAAATGAAGCTATGGATTCTGTAAAAGACGTATTTCTTCACTCAGACCCAATTAGCGAGAAAAATAATGGCATCATTCGTCGACCGATGGGGCCTCTAGAAGATTTATACTCTATTTGGAATAACCGTCCTTTATATGATGCATCTCAGATTACTTCACCTGTGCTGGTTATTTATGGAGAAGATGATTTATTTGCCGATAGAGATATGCTATCGAAATTAACTGGGACTAAGCAAAAAAAGGAAGTTGTGATTCCTAATGCAACACACTGGGCGGTATATGAAAAAAATCATGATGTTCTATTTAAAGAAGTATTGAATTTTATAGAAATGAAAGAAGGAATAAAGGAATGAACAGGGATATAACAATCTTAGATGCTACTTTGCGAGAAGGGGAACAACAATGTGATGTTCGCTTTTCAAAGAAAGATAAAATTACGCTGGTTCATATGCTTGAGGATTTTGGAATCCGGTTAATTGAAGTTGGACATCCTGGAATTTCTCGTGAAGAAGAAGCGGTTTGCCGAGAAGTTGCGGCTGCTGCAAAACAAGCTGATATTTTAATGCATGCTCGAGCGAAAAAAGAAGAAGTTCATGCTGCATATCGAGCGGGAGCTGATTGGGTAGGGATTTGGGCATCTATTAATCCGATTTCTTTACAAACCAAATATACAAATCGATCAAAAGATTATGTGATGAATCAAGTGAAACAAGCGATTGAAGAAGCTCGTTACTTAGGCATGAAAATTCGATTCACAATTGAAGATGCTTCCAGAACTACTTGGGAAGATATTTCTTACCTTGGAAAAATTGCATATCAAGCGGGAGCAAATCGAATTAGTTTAGCAGATACGGTGGGAGTTTGGGAACCTAATGAGTGTGCAACCATAGTCAAGAAAGCAGTTGAAACATTCCCCTGTGAAATTGAAGTACACTTACATAATGATTTAGGACTAGCACTAGCGAATGCTCTTGCGGCTATTGATGCTGGGGCTTCTGTCATTGATGCAACTTTATGCGGGATAGGTGAACGGGCTGGGATTGTTGATTTACTAAATTTATCTGTTCTGTTATCACAAAAATATAATCAATACTTTCAATTAAAAATGATTCCAGAATTAACACAATCTCTTCAATTGGCTACAGGTTGTAAAGTCGATCATTGGAGACCTATCATTGGAAAAAATGTTTTTACACATACAGCACCTTATCACGTAAAAGCTGTGAATCATAATGTTTTAGCATATGAAGGAATTCAACCTGAAATGATAGGAAGAGTGAGGAAGATACAACAAAAACGGGTAGAACGAAAAGGACCTCGCCTTTCAAAGAATTTACGCGTTAGTAAACCATTTGTAAAAGGGGCATCTGAACTTTTGTATCATAGGGATGGGCCAGGAGAACGATGGGTACAAATGGATTATAGAACAGATGAGCGCGCTTCATTTTATGTAATACAACGTATATTCTGTAATCAGCATATGGACGGAAATTTGGAAGGTCATGTGGATGATCATGCACATCATTGTGATAGTGCTTTTGTGTTTTGGGGTAATAACATAGATGGTACAGGGCTTATATGTGAAGTGGAAATCGAAGGAGACGTACAAATCATTGAGAGCCCCGCATCTGTTTTTATTCCATCCGGTTTCAAACATAAATACAAGTACCTTTCAGGTGTAGGAACATACACAAACATTGTACTAGCCCCTAATTATAATTCAAGCTTGTTAGAAGAAAATCTTTCGAAATTATATATATATTAACAAAGATTAGAAACAGATGGGATCCAATAGATTTTTTGAATCCTATCTGTTTTTTTGAATGCCCCAAAAAGAAGGAATTGTTGCCGTGCCCCTACATCTTGTATCAAGCTATACAACAAAACACTCAAGAAATAACAAAAATCTTGTGTCGTCTATTCAACACCTTACTGAAAAATGGACGGAAATCTCACCGATATGAGAAGAAAACGGTCTTTGATATCCTGGGTGTTATTTATGAGCATAGTGGATTGAAAAAACAAAATTTCATTATTTTTAAAATTTTGTTGATTGAGGTTTATTTGACATACTTATTTTTAAGGGTACAAAGTATTTTAAGAGTTTTTTCGTTCATATGAACGAGATTTCATTTTATTTGGGCTCTTAAGTTGATGGGCATGGGGTAGAGTCAAACTGCTATCAAGCTAATATTTTAGAGCATCTTAAAATGAAAGTTTCATCTCTTCAATGTTGTCTATGAAAATTCAATTCATTCTTTCATTTTGAGGAACGATTAATTTGTTAAGTTGATGGACATGCGTAAGATTCTTTACATTAATTTCTATTTTACTTTTAATCATCATACTCCTTATATTTTTTCCTTTATATACATTTTCCCAATGGATTTGGGTTAAGTTATTTCTAGAGGGGATGTAGCAATTTCAATGAGTATATTTATATGTTACTGTTCGTAAAGTTTAAAATGTGAATTTTTCGAATATATTACATGGTTTATTTCTGAAGGGAGAGGTATTATCAATTGAAACAGCATGAAAAAATCCCTTGTTATCCTCTAAAATCCTTGCACGACCTTATTCAATTGTTAAAGAAATCCGAAGATTTCGCTGAAATAAAAGTTTATTCAGATAATTCGTCTGTAGTTGTCTCATATTTTCGGACATTGATTGATGTAAATATGTTACAAGAAGATGTTTTACCGTACATAAAAGAAAAACCTTTCGATTCACTACAAGATATTCAAGCTGCTTTACCGATTGGAGTTGCAAAAGTAACAAAACAAATAGAAGACATTCAGAATGATATTTTAAACGGGTATATACTAATTCAAATAGATAAAGATATATCAAGCTGCTTGTTAATAAATATATCAAAAAAAGAAGGCCGGGATATTACAAAGGCTGAAATTGAATATAATATTGTAGGCCCACAAATCGCATTTGTTGAAGATCTGGATACAAATTTGAATTTGTTACGCAGAAGGCTTCCAACACCGTTTCTCCAAGTAGAAGCATTGAAAGTAGGAAATCTTTCTAATACTTCTGTAGCGGTAGTATTTATTGAAGGAATCGCAGACAATCAAAATGTAGAGGAAATCATAAAACGTGTAAGTAAAATAAAAATAGACCACATTCTTGATAGTACTTATTTAACCCAACTGCTTGTTGATAATCCAAGTTCTATTTTTCCACACTTCCTTAATACAGAACGTCCAGATCGTGTAGCTGCTGTTTTGGCTGAAGGAAAGATTGCACTATTTGTAGATGGCTCACCTTTTGCTATCACACTCCCTACGACATTGATTGAATTTTTTACTTCAACAGAAGACTATACGATGCCTTGGGTTTTAGCTTCTTTCTTTCGGTTGTTAAGAATTTTTGCTTTTATATTTTCCGTTTTAACTACGCCCTTATATGTTGCGATATTAACATATCATTACGAACTTATTCCGAAAGAACTTCTTGAAACATTGGTGATTTCTAGAAGTAAGATACCTTTCCCTCCGGTAATCGAAGCATTTTTTTTAGAAATAACTATTGAATTATTGAGAGAAGCAGGAACACGCTTACCAACTAAAGTGGGATTAACCGTAGGTATAGTAGGTGGTATTGTAATTGGACAAGCATCAGTAGAAGCCAGTCTCACAAGTAACGTGCTTATCATTATTGTTGCTCTTTCAGCACTAACATCATTTACAACTCCAATTTATAAAATTGGTATTACAATTCGAGTAATCCGCTTTCCCTTTATAGTAGCAGCACAACTACTAGGG
This sequence comes from Bacillus sp. SRB_8, assembly GCF_003264205.1. Lineage (NCBI taxonomy): Bacteria > Bacillati > Bacillota > Bacilli > Caryophanales > Bacillaceae > Bacillus > Bacillus sp. SRB_8. The sequence goes on from NZ_NADT01000026.1 coordinate 15,441, forward strand.
TTACTAGGGATTGTTATAGCAAGTTCTTTTCTTCTAACACATTTATTACGTACAAAATCGTTAAAACGTCCTTATTTATTCCCTTTTTATCCTACAAGACTGGCAGATTGGAAAGACAGCATTATTCGTATGCCAATTTCATCAATGTTTGAGCGACCTTTATTTTCAAGAACCAAACAGCGCATTCGTTTTGATCCCGAAGACGCAAAGAAAGGTGGAATTTTATCACGAAATGATTTTGATGATTGAATCTAACATGGAGGACCGTTATGAAGAACATTCCAACTGAGTATCAAGTCTCCCCATTTGTTGTATTTTTTTTAATTTGTACTATGCAAATGGGAGTCGGTATGCTTGGTTTTGAAAGAATTAGTGCAAAGTTAGTAGGAAACGATGCATGGATTAGTACCCTATTATTTGGATTGTCTGTTAACATCATAATTTGGATTATATATCAAATTTTGAATCAAGGTAACGGGGACATCATCATAATACATCAGAATGTCTTTGGAAAATGGATTGGTGGGGTATTTAACCTCATTTTTCTAGCATATCTTTTAATGCTGGGTGCAACAACATTACACAGTTATATTGAGGTAGTCCATGTTTGGATGTTTCCTTCTATGCCTACGTGGATTCTTTCAGGGGTTTTTTTGATTTTATGTTACTACATTGTAACAGGAGGATTTCGTGTAGTTGCAGGCATTGGCTTCTTTGGAATTGTCATTCCAAGTATGCTGTTTTTTACATTTTTCTATCCTTTGCAATACGCAGATTTTCGAAACCTATTTCCAATGTGGCAGCATTCATTTCAAGAAATAATTAAGGGAATGAAAGGAACTATGTTCAGCTATCTAGGATTTGAAACGTTATTGATGTATTATCCCTTTATTAAAAATGCGCGAACCTCTCAGAGATATGCGCACTACGGGAATTTAGTAACGACGGTCATATACACATACCTTATTATTTTATCACTTACATTTTTCAGTGAAAAACAACTTTCTCATGCTATATGGGCATATTTGAGTATGACCAAAATCATTCAGCTTCCTTTTATAGAGCGATTTGAGTACATTATAATCTCTGTCTGGGCATTTTTTATATTACCGAATATAGCCATAACATTATGGGGAGTAAGTCGTGGCCTAAAAGAGACATTTAGGATAAAACAAAAATATATTTTGCCGTTTCTGCTTCTATTTGTCTTTATTTTAACATTTTTCTTGAATAATCGTAATAAATTGAATGTGTTAAACGGTCGGCTAGGCCAAACTGGTTTTATTTACATGTATATGTACCTTCCTATATTATGGATTATCCAAACCATTCGAATAAAATTAAGGAGATAAAGATGAAACAGTGGGTATTTTTTCTCATATTCAGTGTCCTCTTAACAGGGTGTGCTAAAACTAAAATTGTTGATGACATCGATTTAATTCAAGTTGCTTCATATGATTTAGAGGCTGAAGATAAAATAAGAGGAACGTTTGCGATTTCGGCATATACAAGTAGTGGCGGTGGACAAACAAAAATTTATTCAGCATTGGGGAAGAGTAGTAAAGAAATTTTGGCAAGAGCATCTGAAAAATCTTCTGGACCTCTAGAGTTAGGTCAATTACGTGTGATTATATTTGATAAAAAATTAGCTAAAAAGGGAATGCAAGAAATTTTAGAAACTATGAACCGAAACCCAAGTATCGGAAATTCAATCTATTTAGCGATTGCAAATGAAAATGGAGGGACGCTTTTAAAGGGAAATTACTCTAAAGAAAAAGGGGTTTCCACGTATTTATCTTCCTTAATTGAGCAAAATGTTAAGAATGGAGTACAACCAGAAACAAATTTTTATTTATTTTTAAATCAACTTTATGATGATGCGAGAGATTCATATTTGCCTCTAATTTCAAAAAAAGAAAATTTATTAGAGTTAACTGGTGTGGTTTTATTTAAAAGGTATAGGATGGTTGATACGCTCTCATTTAAAGATTTGTTTATATTCAAAGTGTTGACCGATAAATTTCGAGGTGGAACGTATCAGTTCCGTCTTCCTGGTTTTTCTGATAATTATGCCACGATAGAAAATATTAAATCTGAAACAAAATACAAAATGAAGGGAAATAGCCAGAATCCATTCATAGACGCTCATATTCAAGTGAAGGGTGAAATACAAGAACTGACAAAAACAAAAAACTTAGATAATGCCAAAGAAATACGAAAGCTAGAGAAGATAATGGAAAATGAAATAGAGAAAAAGGCAACTAAATTAATAAAAAGATTTATTAATAAAGGGACAGATCCTATAGGTCTTAGAAAATTTGGTAGGACTCAAACAAGAAAGTGGAACGATAAAGAGTGGGAAAATTCCTATAAGCATTTCCGTTTTCATGTAACTGCGAATGTGAAGATTATCCAGTCTGGTGTGACGGAATAAAAAAGTCACATAAGGTATGAAAACTTTTAATAAATGAAACAAGGTGTTATGGGATGAAAACAGGAAAAAAGCATCTCATGAAAAGTTGAGATGCTTTTTATATTTAATAATTTTTATACATGTACAGCTGTACCCCTTTTTTTATTTTTATAATAGAGTATAAACCGAATGAAAATATGTATTTCTATATAGAAAGGGAATTTTCTATGGATCCACTGCTTATGGCTGTTATAGGACTACCGTTAACAATAGTAATATTAGTTATAATTGGTTTTATAAATTATTTGTAAAAAAGAAAAATATCACTTCTTTTTATACTCCATTTGATCACATGACTGGTCAAACGATTTCGGAATTTCATGAAGAACAGAAAGTACTAGTAGCTGAAGGTGAAGATGGTGATGGGAAGAAGAAAAAATAACATTACTTATCACAAGGCACATCCATCAGTTTAATAATATGAACTATTCTAAAAATTAAAAACACGTTACTATTCTCTTATGTTAATAAGAAAGGGTGACGTGCTTTTTATGAATATGAATCCAACGCAAGAGTTGTCTTTATTTGCTGAAGAGTTATATCAATATATGTCTCCTGCTACACTTAATCAATTAGCTGTAGAAGCTGGCGGAATGAAACGAAAACGCAAGTGCCATGGGCACCATTTTTTATCTTTATGTGTATGGCTAAATCAACAAATCGCTACTACCTCTCTTACTCAACTTTGTAGTCAATTAGAAACTTCAACTGGAATTTTATTAAGTCCTGAGGGACTTAATCGAAGATTTAACTCTGCTTCTGTAGCCTTCTTTCGAACTGTATTTACTACACTTCTACAAGCTAAAATTGGAGGATTATCTAAGATTTCTCATTCTCTTTCTGCTTACTTTGAGCGCATTCGTATCCTTGATTCTACAACCTTTCAAGTTCCAGATCGATTCGCATCTACTTATCCTGGTGCCGGAGGATGTAGTCATAAAGCTGGTGTGAAAATTCAACTAGAGTATGACTTGTTGAGTGGAGAATTTTCTGATGTAAAAATTGAACCAGGAAAACGAAGTGATCAGGCGTATGGTGCGACTCGCACAGGCATGATACAAAAGAATGAACTATATATTCGTGACTTAGGATATTTTCGTTTACAAGACTTTAAGTCTATCCAAGATAAACAAGGATATTATTTATCACGTCTTAAATTACCAACTAAAATATATAGAAAAGAATTTAAAACAGTGGTATTTAAAACAAAACCCGCTCAAATGAAACCGGTATATATACAAATTCATTTGGAAGATATCATGAAACAATTACAACCTGGCCAAGTGTATGAGTTACATGATGTATATGTAGGGAGTAAAGACAAACTGCCTACTCGTATTGTGGTTTATAGATGTACGGAGGAGCAAAAACAGAAACGCTTACGTGATCGAGCTATTCGCGAAAAGAAAAAAGGGATTACATATACAGAGCGTACGAAGCTTTTACAAGGAATTACGGTATATATGACAAATATTCCTACGGAATGGGTACCAAAAGAGAAAATCTATGATTTATATTCACTGCGTTGGCAAATTGAGCTGTTATTTAAAATATGGAAATCTTGGTTTCAAATTCATCGTTGTAAATCTATTAAACAAGAACGGTTAGAATGTCACCTTTATGGACAACTCATTAGTATCCTATTATGTTCTTCTACTATGTTTAAAATGAGAGAACTCCTGTTACGTAAGAAACAGAAAGAGCTAAGTGAATATAAAGCGATGTACATAATTAAGGATTATTTTTTACTTTTTCACCAAGCATTACAGAAGAACACCCAAGAGTTATCAAAGATTCTCCTTCGCCTGTTTAACCTCCTACAGCACAACGGACGAAAATCTCATCGATACGAGAAAAAGACAGTCTTTGATATTTTGGGTGTTGTTTATGAGTATACCACTTCTACTCATCAGGTAGCATAGTAAAAAAATTGAAACCCGTCAGGGTTTATTTGATATGCCTACTTTTATAAAATCTATAACAAATAATAAAAAACTACGTGGAAAGACCGTATTTTGTATAAAAATATACTTTAAGTTGATGGATGTGGGGTTTCGCCACATGCCTATCAAGTTAAGATTTTGAAGTTCCTCTTAAACGAAAATTTTGTGTTTTTTATAGATCCAAAGTCATTTTTATCGTTTTTGGGCAATCTGTTCTGTTAGGTTGATGGATATTTAATGAATTTCGACTTAAAAACAATTGATTTTAACAACGTTAGGAGTGTTTCATGCAGCACAATGTCATTTGTGTTGTATTGCAAGAAGAAAAATTACATTAAAAAAGAGCCAGAATTCATCCTGTTAAGAGTAAATCGACTTTTAATATTTAAAAGGATGGAAAAAAGAAACACAGAGGTGAAAAACCTCTGTGTTTCTTTTTGATTAATATATTTACTGAACTTTCCGGTACAGATACTCCTTCATCCTATTATAGAAGCTATTTTGAACGTAAGTAATTTGTAAGAAATAGGTAAGAAAAAAGAGATTTTCATTGTGTATGATAAAAATATAAAGAGGCGTGAAAGGCGGAACAGATATGACTTATATATGAAAAACAAACCAGTAACAAGAGTGTTTCAAGGAAAAGAAGTAATTTTTGGGGTTAACATATATGTGGGAAAAGAGGGGTTTACCTAGGACAGAATGGAGCTTGTAAAAATAATCATTATGAAGATGATTACGAATTCAATGTTGACTTTTTGTCATCGGTAGAGATGATAGCTGTGTGGTGAGTATGAAATATCAAGCAACCACCTATACAATATGAATAGAGGAGAGGAATGCCTTATGAAAACACGTAGTCAAATTACATTTGCAAGTCTGGCTCTTTTAATAGCTGGAAGTTCCCTGTTATACACAACGCCAACCTCAATTGTAAAAGCAGAGCCCACTCAAAATGTATCTAGTTCGTTACAAACAAATACTCAACGAGATCGTACTTCCGTCAAGCAAGCAATGCGGGATACATTGCAACTTGGATACCCGGGGATACTTGCTAAAACTTCCGAGGGTGGAAAAACTTGGGGTTATGCCGCTGGGGTAGCGGATCTGAGCAGCAAGCAACCAATGAAAACAGATTTTCGCTTTCGCATTGGCAGTGTGACGAAGACGTTCATCGCAACGGTTTTACTTCAATTAGCTGGAGAGAACCGCCTGAATCTAGACGACTCCATCGAAAAATGGTTGCCTGGTGTCATTCAAGGAAATGGATATGATGCTAAACAGATTACTATCCGTCAGATGTTGAATCATACAAGTGGTATCGCTGAATACTCAAGGTCAAAAGAAGCTGATTTTACGCATACAAAAAGATTGTATACCGCTGAAGAGCTAGTGAAGATTGGACTTTCGATGCCCCCAGACTTTGCCCCAGGAAAGGGCTGGTCTTATTCAAACACAGGATACGTATTACTGGGTATCCTTATTGAAAAAGTAACCGGAAACAGTTATGCGGAAGAGATTGAAAATCGGATTATTGAACCGCTTGAATTGTCGAATACATTTCTACCTGGGAATTCAAGCGTTATTCCAGGCACTAAGCATGCCCGTGGATATGTCCAACCAGACGGAGCAAGTGAGCTAAAAGACGTTACTTATTTTAATCCAAGTATAGGTAGCTCGGCTGGAGATATGATTTCTACTGCTGACGACTTAAACAAATTCTTTTCTTACTTGCTCGGTGGAAAATTAATGAAAGAACAGCAACTAAAACAAATGCTTACTACAGTTCCTACAGGAAGAGCTGAAATCGGGAGATACGGTCTTGGAATCTATGAAACTAAGCTTCCAAACGGTGTCCCGATATGGGGACACACAGGTGGTATTCCAGGATTTAGTACTTTTGCTGGAGGTATACTTGGAGGTAAGCATACGTTGGCCGTCAGTTTGAACAGTATGGGTAGAGCTAACAGTCCTGATCCTTTTAAAAATATTTTACTTGCTGAATTTGGTAAGTAGGTAAAAAAGGAAAAACGGATAAATTTTGAGGTTTTTGGAACTTTGACGGTAATCCAGCGCTATTAAGCTAATAAAATAAAATCCTCCCTAAAATAAAAAAATACGCTATTCTTTCTGTAGAATCATAGGAAAGGATGGCGTGTTTTCATTTTGAGCAAGATTTTGCTTTTCCAGCCTGAGAGAAATGTGGTGGGAACATATACAGAATGAATTTAAAATATAATGGGGAGGGAATTTATGAATATAATAAAAGATTGTAATTTTTATCTGGTTAAAGTTATCTCAAATGAAGAAATAGGACCCAATCATGAGTCCTATTTCTTCATTTGCAGGTATTGGTGGTTATATACTATGATTCTGTGTCTCTGTATTTATCAATAAACTTTTAGACATAACAGTTCTGCAATGTCCCCTTATCCTTAAAAACCTTCAATTAATCCTTTTTTAATCCCTTTTACGACTGCTCCAACTCTTGAATCTACACCCAGTTTTCTAATAATTGAAGAAATGTGATATTCTACAGTTCTTTTACTGATTGAAAGGTCCGTACTAATCTCATAATTTGTTTTATCTTTTGAGATTAAGAGTAATATTCTTTGTTCAGCAGAAGTTAGTGCTTCAATATTATTTCCCATAATCTGATTCTTAGAAAATAGTATATATCCCATGTGACTTTGACGAATTGCGTTAGCTAGGTCAAATGCTGATCTTTCTTTCGTAATGTATGCACTTGCTCCAGCTTCAAAGGCCGCATTATAATATTCTTCATGATCATATCCTGATAGAATTACAACCTTTACATCCGGAAATTTTGACAATAAATCTTTTGTAAGTTCAATACCATTATACTGCTTCATCCTGATGTCTGTAACAATTACATCAGGACGGGTATCTTCCACAGTTTTAATTAATATGGAAGGGTCGTGAACGGTATTAATCACCTCAATATCTTCCTCAGATTCTAGTAGTCTTTGGATGCCTAGCATAACCAACAAATGGTCATCCACTAGTAGTGTATGTATACTCATTATTTTCCTCCCAATTTACTGGTATGGTAAATGTGACTAATGTTCCATGTTCTTTTTCAGAAGATATTCTCAAATTTCCGTTCAACTCGGAAATTTGACGCTGGATGGTCATTAGACCAAGGTGGTTGCTTGTACTAAATTCAGAAAAACTGTTCGGAACACAAAAGCCTATGCCGTCATCTTCTACAGTACAAACATAGCAGCCTCTTTCTTCTATGATATGTATTTGAACATTATTCCCCTTGGAGTGCTTAATAGCATTATTCAGTAGCTCTTTTATAATACGATAAATCTGTATTTCGAGATTTTTCGAGAGAATTTTTAATTTGCAATTAAATTGTATATGAATGAGAATGCGATAATTTAATTCGAACTCGCGTTTTAGTGTGTGTAAACTTGCTTCTAAACCTAAATCTTCTACGATAATAGGGTGAAGATTATGACACATTTTTCTAATGCTATAGATAATATCTTCAAGTTGCTCATCCATTGAATTTAATATGTCTATAGAAAAGTTTCTTTTGGTCTGAAGCATTCTTATTTCGTTTAATTGCAAAATAAGAATTTGAAGAATTTCATCATGTAAGAAAATCGAAAGCCTTTTCCTTTCATTCTCTAGAGATTGAATAATCTGATAGTTAAATTGTTTCCAGTTTTGAGCTTTTACCTTTGCTTTTCGAATTTCTTTTTTATTACTATTGAGGGTATTAACACTTAATAGTAAATTTGCCGAGTTTATTACAACCTCTTCAAGTTCATTAATTTCTTGAGGTTTAAATAATGTATAATCATTTTTTTCACCAATAATAATAGCTCCCTGCATGCCTTGGTAAATGAGTATTGGAAAACAAATTAAGTGGTATTTTTCAAACTGAATATGAATAGGAGTAGTACCTTCCTTTAGTAAGTAATTCTGTTCAAGTTGATTCAATTGGTTAAACAGCTCAAATTTATCCATATCCTGAAAAATACCTGTCTAATATAATGAATGATAAATACTATTTGAGTTCCATATTACGGAAACGCCGTTAATGTTAAACATCTGGTTAATAAGCTGTCCGACTAATTTTGCAAGCTCTTTAGCATGTTTTTCCTTCGAGAGTGTTTGAAAAAGCTCAATCTTATGTAAACCTGATTGTGCATCCTTTTTTATGTTTAAATACCTAAATAATGAGAGAATAAGTTTATATATATATACAGAGAGTACAACAGATAATACACTTAAGCTGCATAGTATAAATATTTCTTTTTGTGACAAATCTATGAATTGCTCAACCGAAAAATTTAAAAATAAGAAATTGAGCAAGTAAAAGAGTAAGTTTGTTAGCCATTTAGAAATTCTAATCTCAAATTCGATAACTTCTTGCTTTATTAATAAATAAGAAATAGTTAAAGGAAATATAATAATACTAGGTAAACAATATGTAAATGGAATTTTAGATTCCCCAAAAAGTAGACCGGGAATCAGATTAAGTAGAACAATCGGTAAAAAACTAAGAATAATACCAAAAATCAGAATATATAATTGACTTTTCACCTTAAGGTTATTTTCTCGTAAATGTAATGAAACAAGAAAAACACAGATGCTAATACTCAGAAATAGGTTAGTAATTAGTAAAACTTTAAATAAAAAGCTAAAATTATTGTTAGACATATATCCAAAACAACAAAAAATTATATAAATAATTGTCAATCCTGTTGAAATTACAAATGATACAAGGTTGAATGTTTTTACATATTTTGGTTTGGTAGATACAGGGAAATTAGAGAAAAAACTTATTAAGAGATAAGAAAGTATAAAAATACTACTCACCTCTATAGCTTTAAAAATATTTATATCATAGCTAGATAATAAGGATGTTAAAATAGCTATCCCAAAGACTGATGTTAGAGAAAAGAATTTTTTTGCTACAATAGATTGTCTTTTTTTTTAAAAGCTAATTAATCCTATAGTAAAAAAAATAAGACTAATAACGCTGATCATATAAAAATGACTAATTAATAAAGAGTTAACGCTTTCTTTAAAATTACTAGAGTGAAAATAGTAATTATTTATTAAAAGTATTAATAAATATAAAATGCTTAAAGGTATACAGAACCAAATATTACGCATAGGAGTGACCTCTGCCCATAACCATCATTTGAAAATAAGTCATTTCGTCTTTAGAAAGAACAAAATGCATTTCTAAGAGTGCAAATGCTTTTCTATAATATAGTTGAGATAGGATACGACAATAGTGAAGTGCTCCAGATTGTTCTATGTAATCCCGGACTAATGCCCGAACTTCAGGTGACGAAGATATTTGTTCATCCGTTAAATTTTCAAAAAAATTATCCTGTGTTTTGCAACTATATTCATAAGCTTTTAAAAAAGGAAGATAAGCCTTTAAGTCCTGAAGGTCATTTTTATTATCTGTCATGGCATCATTAGCATCATTTCTTAGCTGACCAGCTATCCCTATATAAGATGTAATTTCTTTTAAAATTCTATTTTCAGGATTAATAGTTCGAAAGATAATTTCTGTGAGTAGACCGGATTTCTTTTCAATAAGTTTCATATATTCTTCTTCACTTAAAATTATTTTTTTATCTATTGAAAAACAAAATTGGATATCTTTCCATTCTCCACAACACGAATGTATCAATTGTTGGAGAAGATCTCGTGTTGCAGTATCTTTTGTCTTATAAGTTAAGTATATCAGTCCTTGCATAAGTAAATATTGAGAAACTAACAAAAAACGAGGATATTCGTTTTTAAAATATAATGGATCTAATACGTCTCCATCACACAAATCATCTATTATATCCGCTGATAAAAAGATAAATTCAACCCCCATTGCCTTATCTAATTCTCTTTTTGTTATTGGTTGTCGTTTGGTCAAAAAAGAAAGAGCTAGATATAGCTCTCCCCACGAGAAGCCAGAATATTCAGGATTTAAAACCTTTCCTTTATGAGAAAGACATTTCTGAATAAGTAGAAGTATTTCAGATTCATCACTTTGATTACGGTAGGAGATATGGTAATCAATATGATTGATTAAACAATCTTTAAACCCACTGATTTCCACCATCAATTTTCACCCGGAAATCCTTTGCATACTCATCTAATACAATTCGCTCTTCAACTGATAGTGTCTCCAATGAAGGACATAATTCATAAGTTTCAAAGGTAAGTTTGTTTTTTTTTCATCTCCATTAAAAATTCCCATATTGCTTTATTCATAAAAATAACCCTCTTTCCAAATATTCTGTATTTTAGTTCTATATAAAAAAATACAATAAAAATGGGATATTTTCAATATAGTCCTTAAATTTTTAATACTTAATTTACATATATTTTTTTTATTATGCGTGAATTTACAATATAAACTTGCGGAATATACGGATTCTACTAGGATATTTATCTGATAAATTAGACACATAAGACATAACGTCTTAATAAAAATTTTAGGGGGAAAAGAAAATGATTAACGAAAAAAACCTTTTTGATTTGGATGTTCAAGTAACAACAGCTTCAGGTGATGTAGATCCACAAATTACAAGTATTTCAGCTTGTACGCCTGGTTGTGGAAACACAGGTTCATTCAATAGCTTCTGTTGCTAATTGAATGCCAAAAAAGAGGGAACACAGATGTGTCCCTCTTTTTCTCCTATTATAATATTTGATTAGAACAGAAGGGAAGATTCCAAATGATTACAGAAAAAAGGAAGACTATTCATACATCAAATAAAACCGCATGTAATAATATATTTGAACCTCTACCATTTTTTATGATTAGATCCCCGTTTTTACCATTTAACGCACTATATCAAATTAAGGATCAAGAATTATTGATTGAAAAATTAAGGGAATATGCAGAAATGGATTACATTAAGGAAGCCATTGCCATTGCAAGTCCTTCATTGCTTGAATCTCTTAAATATATACATGGTGATTTAAGTAATAGGAAAACACAACAAGTAATATCTTCTGTATTACGATATATGTTAAGAATGACAACACGCCCAACACCTTTTGGAGCTTTTTCCGGGGTAGCATCCGGAGAGTTTAAAGAAAAATCTTTACTTGAAATGAGCCATTTTGAACAATTTAAGAAAAGAACTCGGCCTGATATGGAATGGTTATTGGGAGTGGTTTCATCACTTGAAAAAAATCCTTGTATTCTCCAATTTTTAATGGTTAGTAAAAATCATGCTACTTATCGTGTCGGAAACCGCCTATATTTACCTTTTTCAACTGAATGTGGACAACTTCGTAAGAAAGATATGGAGAAAAAAGAAAATATTTCAATTACATATAGTGAAGTTGTTAAGAAAGTTTTAGATTTAGCTGAAACACATATTACAGTGAAAGAGCTTCTCCAAAAGTTGAATAATGACTATCCAGGCACAGATATAAAGGTAATGGAAAACTTTATTCTCCAGTTGGTAGAGCAAGAATACCTTATAACTGAGCTAAGACCGCCACTTACATATGACTCCCCATTTGATTATGTGATTGACAAGTTAAAAGTAAGAGTTGGTGAAGATCAAATATGGGAAGATTTACTGAAGGTAAAAGATTTAATACTTGTTTATGACCAATTACAGCTTGGAAAGGGGCTTTCTATATACAACGATCTTATCCTATTAATGAAGGGGATTTATGAAGTTTCAACGCCTCTTCAAGTAGATTTCGCTTTAAATATGCATGATTTAGCTATAGGAAAAAACGTAGCAACTGATGTTAGTAAAGCAGCTCAAGTGTTATGGAGCATAGCCGATAGCGGAGTTGGATTTCCTCATCTCCAAAAATATCATATTGAATTTTTAGAAAAATACGGAACAACTAGGGAAGTTCCATTGGTAGAACTTTTAAGTGAGGAATTAGGGCTTGGAGCACCCGCGACATATAAAAATCCAAAAGGAAATAGGGATGGAGAAAATTTTACGCCGCCTTTAGATGAAGAACGTAATGTCCAATTATCATATATGCTTATTGAAGCTATTCATAATCAGCAAAAAGAAATTGAAATTACTGATGAAATAATTAGCAGAATTGGAATAGAAAAAGATACTCGATACGCTCCAGATTCATTTGAAGTATATGGAGAATTGTATGCTACTTCGCAAGAGGAATTAGACAATGGAAAGTATAATTTATGCCTAAGCCCAAATCCAGGATCTCACGCAGCAGGAAGCACATTTGGTCGATTTTTAGATATCTTAGATCCAAATGTTAGACGTGAAATTCAGCAACAAGAAGCGGAGATTGACCATCAATTTAATAATGATATCGTTATGGTAGAGGGAAGTTTTCTTCCGGCAACTGGCCGTTCAGCGAATGTGGCAATTGGAAAAACTACAAGAGAAGTAACTGTAACTCTTGGAACAAATGGAGATGAAGATACTTTGCAAATTCCAATTGATGATATTGTCGTTGGAGCATCATTAGAAAACTTTTATCTGAAATCTAAAAAATTTGGGAAAAGAATTAAAGTGGTAGCTGGTAATGTACTAAATTACCAAAGTGGCCCTAATATTTATCGCTTTATGAGAGAAGTTTCCCTAAATGATTTAGACCACTGGAGAACATTCAATTGGGGTAATATGACATCTTCACCTTATTATCCAAGGATTCGTTACAAAAATATCATTCTGTCTCCTGCAATTTGGAAGTTAAATAGAGAAACTATTGGTATGAAAAATAAACCTAAAAGTGATGATGAATTTTTAATCCTATTTGAAAAATGGAGAGTGAAATGGGCTGTTCCACGCTATGTATTTATGACGTATAGTGACAATAGGATTTTAATTGATCTTGAAAATATTCTTCATCTTCGAGAATTAAAGAATGAACTTTTTAAGCAGGGTAGATTACAGTTGAGAGAATCATTACATGACATCAATAAAAATTGCCTTAGCAGCCCGCTGGGTAGTCATGCAATGGAAGTTGTATTTCCGTTGAAAAAAATGAACGATGTCGCTAAAAGGAAGAGTTTAGGAGCTGTTGAAGACGGAAAAAAAGAGATGGTTAGTGAGAAAATGATTTATCGTTTGCCCGGAAGTGAATGGCTATATGTTAAGCTCTATGTTCCACAAGCAAGAGAGAATGAATTTATTTCAAAATATATGACATCATTTGCTAATAATATTGTACAAAATGGTTTGGCTCAATCATGGTTCTTCATGCGATATCGTGATCCAGATGCTCATATTCGTTTGCGATTTTATGGAGATCCCAAGAAGTTGAATGCATCTGTTCTTACTCATTTAAGGGATTGGGCAAATAATTTAATGAACTCTGGATTTATTCATAAAATGACGATTGATACGTATGAACGAGAAATAGAGCGATATGGTGGTCCGTATCTGATAGAATTGGCCGAGAATTTCTTCCATTACGATAGTAGGTCAGTAACAATGCTTCTTAATGTGATCGGACAACAAGCTGAACTGCCAGTACATGCACTGGCATCCTTAAACATAATTGAGATTATGGAGAATTTTGGTTTAACTTATGAACAACAATTGGAAACTATTGAAAGAAATACAGATAAATATGAATTCATGGATGAATTTAGACCAATGAGAAAATTATTAAATAACATTGGAAATCCTGAAGGTGATTGGAATAATTTACGTAATTACAATTCATCAATTGGACTAGAGATTTATAAAAGTCTATTAGTTCGGAGAGAATCATTAAAAGAATATTTTTCCAGTATTCAACAATATAAAAATGAAGACAAGCTCTGGAATAAACAACAAACAATTATGGGAGCAATTATTCATATGCATTGTAATCGACTATTGGGAGCTAATCGGGAACTAGAAAAAAAAGCACTTGCCTTTACGCGGCATATCTTATCAAGCCAGCGATATTGGAGGAATCAGAATGAAACAGATACTCAATCACACACCTGAAGATGAGAAACTATCATTTTCAAATATTTTAAAGTCTTTTCATTATTGGCCTGGTTTATTTAAACTTTTATGGGAAACGCACAGAGGATATTTCTTCTGTGTGCTTACCTTAAATTTTGTAAATGGATTATTACCTGCAGCATTGATTTTGACAATCCAATACCTTGTTAATACAGTACAAAACATCTACCAGAATGGGTACAAGGATGATTATTTTACTCATGTTTTACCGTTTTTTATAGCCTTTGCACTAGTTACAATTTTAACGGGTGTTACAGGATCAGTTTTGGAAACATATAAACAGCTTTACCGAAATCTTCTTTCTAATAAAATCAATGTAAAATTAATAGAAAAAGCAAAAAGATTACCTTATTCCAGTTTCGAGAACCCAGAAATTTACAACAAACTTCAAAGGGCGCGCCAAGATTCCACATATAAACCATTTGCTATTTTTGAAGAACTTATGGGGATTATAAAAAGTGGAATAACTGTGATTTCTATTTCCGGTATCTTAATGATTTGGAACTGGCAGTTTACCCTAATTTTAATTCTATTACCACTAATCTCTTCCTGGTCAATCATGAAAATTGGAAAAGAAATTTTTTTAATTAGTCATAAGCGTGCCGAAGAAACAAGAAAACAATTTTACTACTACTATTTGCTAACGACAGACATCACAGTAAAAGAAGTGAAATTATTTGGATTGGGCAATTTACTTCTAAAAAATTATTCAAATATGTTCAATCGATTTTATCTGCAAGATAGACGTCTGCTTTTAAAAAAGATGAGGATTGACCTGTTTTTTCAATTAATCAGCGTGGCTTTTGTAATGTTTGTGCAGTTTATGGTGGTTATGGATGCTGTAACAGGGATTATTGCTATTGGAAGTCTTATCGCTTATTTTCAAGCTGTAAATACTACACAAAAAACATCTAATGAATTAATGTATATGATTTTTAATATGCACCAAAACAATCTTTATATGACTCAACTATTCTCATTTTTGGACGTTCCTGAAGAAAGGGATGTTTCAAATAATGGAGACAATACTTATTTAGATAGCATCTCTTTTGAGGAAAAAGGTATTCGATTTATAAATGTCTCTTTTAAGTATCCTGGTCAAAAAGAGTATACATTAAAAAAAGTGAATTTTCACATAAAACCAGGTGAAACATTGGCTCTTGTCGGATCTAATGGTTCGGGTAAATCTACGATTGTAAAGTTAATTACAAAACTTTATACGGACTTTGAAGGGATTATTCTATTAGATGGAAAACCCATTCATCAATACAGTACAAACGAATGGCAGGATAAGATTAGTGCTATTTTCCAAGACTTTGTTAGATATGAACTAGATGTTAAAGATAATATTGGCTATGGTGACTATAAAAAAGCCGATCAAGTAATGGCTATACAAGCTGCTGCTAAAAAATCTGGAGCATTAAAGATGATTAATAGTTTGCCTAACCAAATGGATACACAACTTGGGAAAACTTTTGCGAACGGAATTCAGTTATCTGGAGGGCAATGGCAAAGAATCGCCATTTCAAGAGCATACATGAGGGATGCGAGCCTATATATTCTAGATGAACCTACTGCCGCATTAGATCCAGAAGCAGAAGAAGAGGTTTTTAGAGATTTTAAAGAAATTACAAAGAATTGTATGGGGCTCTTTATATCCCATCGGTATTCAACTGTAAGGCATGCTACAAAAATTATGGTCCTCGATAAAGGTAGAGTCGTGGAACTAGGTACTCATAATGAACTATTAAAGATAAAAGGAATATACGCAAGACTATTTGAGTTACAAGCTAAAAATTTTATAGATTATTCCAAAATTCAAGTGAATGTTTAATTAGAGAGGAGAAAAATATGCAATTAACTACAGAAAAAAAGTCATTTTGGTTACAGGGAATTAGTATTGAAAAAAGAAATAAAGCATTAAAGTTAGTTCGTGATATAGCAGAGCAATTAAAGGATCCGATGTATGTAGAAAAAATTGTTATGGAGCCTGATAATATACCAAATGGAGGAACACTTCATCCATGGGACCCCATTACTTTATCCCATGGTTATCCAGGTACTATAATGTTATTTGCAGAATTAGATCGACAGTTTCCAAAAGAGGGATGGGATCTTATTGCACATAGTCACTTGGTAGAAATACAAAAGGCAATAGAAAAACAAGGTGTGAATAGTATTTCTATGTTTGGCGGTGTTTCTGGTATTGCGTATGCGACATCGTATGCTTCGCGTAACTATGAAAGATATCATATATTTTTACAAAAGTTAAATGAATTTGTACTTTCGCAGTTACATCTTGTATTGAACTACGGGAAAGAAGAATGTGGTGTTCATCCATTTATGTACGATACAATCCAAGGTGCTACTGGAGTAGGGCGTTATTTACTGCAAAATATTCAACTTGAATCAAATTTGGAAGCACTCAAACAAATTCTCAATTGTTTTATTAATATGTCTAATGACATTGAGGTGAATGGAGAAGTTCTACCTGGTTGGTACGTACCGTACACCAATCAGTTTTTGGAAACAGATAAGATACTATTTCCGGATGGGAATTTCAATTGCGGCCATGCTCATGGAATGCCTGGCCCACTTTCCTTGATGGCGTTGGCTATCGAACAAGGAATTGAAGTTCCTGGACAAAAGCAAGCGATTCGTAAAATGATAGATTGGCTAATAAAATGGCAAGATGAAGGTTCGTGGCCTGCGAGGCTTAGTTTTAAAGAAGTGGTCAATGACCAATCATACCACGTGTATCCGAAGCGAAAAGGCTGGTGCTATGGAAATCCAGGAGTAGCAAGAGCTCTCTATCTGGCTGGGAGATCCTTGAAGGATCAGAAGGCCATGAAAATTGCATTAAGTTCTTATCAAGATACACTTTTGCAAAGTGAGGAAGAATGGGATTTATCTTCTCCAACATTTTGTCATGGAAGAGCGGGATTATTACAAATGTCTATTAGGATGGCAAAAGATGAAGATGGGGAAATATCGATGCAATCCATTACAAAATTAATAGATTATGTAATGGATGCATATGATCCTCAAGCACCATTTGGCTTTAAAGACTTACAATCCAATGAGCAGACTTCAAACGAGCTAAACAAGGTAGGACTATTGGAAGGTGTAAGTGGTGTACTTTTAACATTATTAAGTCTAAGCGCAGTAGAGGAACCATGGTGGGACGGAGTATTTCTAATTTCCTAATCAAGAATTGAGAGGATGTTACAGTATGAACCAAATGAATCAATTGCTTAATTCTAAGAAAATATTAGTAGGAGTAAGCGGCTCTATTGCAGTAGCTGGAATTTTTCAATATTTAGCTATATTGAAAGCGAATTTTAGTGAAGTAAAGGTTATCATGACAAAAAGTGCAATAAAACTTATCCCTGCAGAAACCGTGAAATTATATTGTAATGAGGTATTTATCGATGAGGAACTTACCCTAAGTGGTAAACCAGGTCATGTGGAATTGGCTAGATGGGCAGACTTACTAATGGTATTACCAGCTACAGGAAATACTATTTCAAAAGTAGCTCATGGTTTAGCTGATGATTTATTAAGTACAGTCATTCTTGCTCATGATAAACCAGTTCTCTTTTTTCCTAATATGAACAAATTAATGTGGGAGAAAAAAGTAGTTCAGAATAATGTTAAACTTTTAAAAGAATATGATCATATAGTGATTCCGCCTTTGAAAACAACAGCTTTTGAAATTGCGACTATGTCTTTGAAACCGAACTATGTTTTACCTAATAATCAAGAAGTATTGCATATACTCTTTAAGGAATTTGAGAAAAGAAAGTCAGTAACTGTACATGAAACGGTTGAAATGCACTAAAACTCACATTTTTGTGAGTTTTTTTCTTTTCTTTATTCTTTT
>NZ_NADT01000026.1:33787-497121 GCF_003264205.1 Bacillus sp. SRB_8
TTTCTTTATTCTTTTCTTTATTTTTTTTTAATATTTGTCTTCTATATTAGTCCATAAGGAGGGATTTTATATGAATAATGAAATAGTTTTAGAAGCAAATCACTTAACAAAAACTGTAGGTGGCAAGACAATAGTAAATGATTTTTCAACTAAAATATATAAAGGAGATATTTGTGGCTTTCTGGGGCCGAATGGGGCAGGAAAAACAACTGTTATGCGTATGTTTACAGGATTAATTCGCCCGACAAAAGGAGTCATAAAAATAAGTGGTCAAGATGTAAATCAAAATAGACAACAGGCTTTGATGAATATGGGCGCAATTATCGAATCACCAATATTCTTCCCGTATATGACGGGTAGAAAAATGCTACAAAATTTAGCGAGATTATACCCTGCTCTTTCTCGAAAAGAACAATTGGAACAAGTAGAAGCAATACTATCTATTGTAAGGTTAACTGACGATGCAGATGTGAAAATTAAAAATTATTCATTAGGAATGAGACAGCGACTCGGGATTGCACAAGCTCTTCTAGGTGATCCAGATGTTATTTTATTAGATGAGCCAGCCAATGGTCTGGATCCTATGGGCATGAGAGAGCTAAGGGAATTAATTCTTGAACTTCGTGAAAAGAAAAATTTAACCTTTTTTATTTCAAGCCATTTACTAGATGAAATTCAGCAAATGTGTGACCGCCTTGTCATAATTAGAAATGGAAAGCTTATCACCCAAGGAAGGAAAGAAGAGTTAATTACAGATCCAACAAAAAGGTTGGAAGATGTGTTTGTGGAGATGATGACATCATGAGGGGGCTTTTTATTTCTGAATTTGAAAGGCTTTGGACGCAAAAAATAACTTGGATAATCTTGTTTTTCTTACCTTTAATGGTAGTTGCGTCAGTTAAATATTATCTAAACTGGAATCAACATACTTCTCCTGGAAGACCAGATTACGTTACTGCTTTAAATTTTCCTATAATAAGTATTTCTGAGCATCTTGTGGTTTCGTTTAATATTATCGCTATAATACTGATTTCTACTGTTATAGCGCATGAAGTAGAAAATGGACAATTAAGAATGATTTTGATTCGTCCATTTTCTACCTCACAACTTTTTGTAGCTAAGCTTGCTACTATATTAACTACCATGTTCCTATATTTAACTTTGTTTTGGATTTTTAATTCCATAGCAGGCTATTTATTCTTTCCAAAAGTAGATACATTAATAACCTTTATAGATGAAACCCAGGTTTCTATTGCAGGGGCGATACTATATAACTTAAAGTATTTCTTTGCATGTTTCATTACTATGATTTGTATTGTTTCTGTATTTACATTAATAGGGGCGTTAAGTAGAAGTACGATGATCACTCTTGGATCAGGGGTGGCCTTTATTTTCTTTGCTATTGCAATTCCACAGATTTTAGAATTCTCTAGCCAAACGATAATTAGCGCTAATACTGTACTACATCTTATGTACATGTCAATCGTTAAAATTCAGCATACAGGTATAGCATTTCTACTTTCATCAAGTAATAGTATAAACATTTACATTGTTATAGTGGAAGCGATTTATATTTTCTTATTTGGAATGTTCGCATACTTGTCATTTGTGAAAAGAGATTATTTTATTTGAAAACTAGGAGGGAGTTCAATTGAAAGCATTAGTTATAAGTGAATGGGAACGACTATGGAATCAGAAAAAAAGTAAATGGATGTTGGGGATTTTTACTGTTATTGTTTTTCTTCAAGCTTGGTTTTTGAAGTACTATGGGGTTGGGATTTATAATGATGGGCAACAAGTGCCACTAAATTCTTGGAATTTTTCATGGTTTTTATTAAAGGAATCTTCTTTCTTAATTACTTTGATTTTCATGCCTGTATGTTTCTTGAATAGCTTAAATGTAGAATACAACTCAGGAGCATATCGTCTATTTTTAATTAGGCCGTTTCAACGATTAACCTTTCTTATGTCAAAATGGTTTTCTCTTTCTGTAATGGTATTACTCTACTTATTTGTTGTTCTTTTTATTGGCATAGTACTTGGGTTGGTGTTTTTTAAAGCAGATGATGCTTTTACTTTCTACGGTCAACAAAAGACCTCTATAGAAGCAATATTCTATACGGTACAAGTATATGGATTGTTTTTTATTATTCAAATGTGTGGTTTAGCTATTGCTAGTTTAATAAGTATCATAATTTCAAATGCAGTTATTAGCTTTTTCCTTCTGATTGGAATTTACATCGGCTGCTTGTACATAAGTCAGTTATCGTTCTTTTTATTATCCGTTCAAAGTATCTTCCATGCTCTCAGCACAGGAAGTAACAGTTTATACGTCCTGATTCTAGGTATCATGATTATTAGTGTTAGCGTTTGTATAAGCATTTGGAATAAAAAAGAATTTACATGTTAATAAAAGGATAGAAGGGAGGTTTACCATGATTATGTTAGAAGCTAAAGGAATTGAGAAAGTTTATAAAACTAATTTCCAAGAATATCCAGTTTTAAATAATGTCAACTTAACTGTTCATGAAGGAGATTTTGTAGGGATTATGGGACCTTCAGGGAGTGGAAAGTCTACACTTTTAAATGTGCTTTCCTCTCTTGATTTTCCTTCAAATGGAGAAATTACAATTAAGGGACAGAATTTAACTAATATGAATAGTGATCAATTAAGCAATTATCGTCGCGAAAATATTGGTTTTATTTTTCAAAATTACAATTTGTTAGATCACTTAACAATTGAAGAAAATATTCTTCTACCCGCAGCTTTAAGAATGGGGAGCAAAAAGGGTGTTAGGGATAAACTCGAAACATTAGTGAATGAACTAAATATTGAACCGCTTTTGCCAAAGTATCCCTATGAAATCTCTGGGGGACAACAGCAAAGAGCTGCTATTATTCGTTCGTTAATTAACGATCCTTATCTGTTATTTGCTGATGAACCGACGGGAAATCTAGATTCAAAATCTGCTTATGATGTATTGAATATACTAAAAACATTGAATGAAACACATAAATCAACAATCTTAATGGTAACTCACGACTCTGTAGCTGCTAGTTTTTGCAACAGGGTCATATTTTTGAAAGATGGCAAGATTGTTCATGAGATGCAACGTTCCCATGAAGAAAAGCAATTCAGTTTCAATCAACGTATACTACTCTATATCTCTAAGGAAGTGGGGGAGAATGATGTCAATATTTTCACTCGCACTTAAAAATATAACTCGCAATCTTTCACTGTATATAGTGTATCTTGTAAGTTGTATTCTATCAGTTACAATTTTTTATATGTACGCAGCATTTCTTTCATATCCAAAAGTTTCTGGAATAGAGCAACTGTTAATTGCGTGTGAATTCATCATCTTGCTATTTTCATGCTTTTTCATTTCATATTCTTATGACCATTTTCTTACTGAACGGAAAAAGGAAATTGGTATTTGGAAAACATTCGGAGCTTCAAAAAAACAATTATTTATTATCATAGTTTTAGAAAATTCGATAATTGGAGCAATTTCTATCTTAATTGGGATTATGATTGGTATAGTACTATCCAAAAGCTTTTTTGATTTCATCGGGAAATCTCTCTTCTTAAGCGAGTCATTTTCCTATTTCTTCTCTCCAATTGCTACCTTTTTTACAGTTATTTTGTTTGGAGTTCTGTTCTTTTTTGTTTCATTGCGTAGTTATTATAAAATCGGACGCATTTCTGTTTTGGAATTATTTCAAGAGACAAGAAAACCAAAGGATTTACCTAGGTTTTCAAAGAAGAAATTCATTATTTCCCTGTTAATTTTGGTTATTTCTTATGTTTTTATCCTTAATGCATCTTTACCCGTACTATTATTCTCTTTTCTACCTGTAGCTGCTCTTTTATTATTAGGAACGTACCTTTTTTGTTCGCACGGATTAGTAGGAACTGTATCCTATTTAATCAATAAAGAAAAAAAGCATTTAAATGGCATTCGAATGCTAATATTTATAAGTCTAAGGAAAAAACTTTATTATAATGCTAAAATTATCTTCCTTGTTTCAATACTCTTATCAATGATAATGATATTAATCAGCTCCATATATTTATATTCAGAGTTGAATGATCAAAGAATGCGAAATAGCCACCCACAGCCAGCTATATTTATTGTTGATAAAAAACAAGAGAATACACTAGAATCTGCTTTAGAGAAAAACTTCAAAGGAGAGGTTGAGGGATTTCATAAGAAAAAATGGGAAGGTATATTACTGAATTCATCAAAGGGAGAAGGTAAAACCTTTATACTACAAACAGATTCATTCTTTATAAAGGACTGGACAGAAACAAAAAAAGATAACCTGTTATTTAGTAAAAAAAATGAGAATATCGATAAGTTGCATATCCAAACAAATAACGGTAATACAGAATTGATAGTAAAAAATATGGTCGAAAAACAGGCGATTAACTCGGTATCTCGGATAGATAATGTAGCTTTTGTACCAGCAGATACTTTTAATGAATTAGAGAAGGGATCATTACCTACTCAACATGTTTCATTTTACACATTAGATTTCAAGGAAAATAATAAGGGTTATAGTGCACTAAAAAAATTATTTGAGACACTCCCTTTAGAGATAAAGGAACAGTCCAGTGTTCGTCTTCTACATTATGAAAATACAGTTCAATTAACTTCAGTTTTATGGATAATAGCATTATTTATCGGTTTTATCTTGTTAATTGCTTTATCCAGTCTTCTTTGGTTTAAGTTATATGAAGATATATCTAATGATAGAAAAATATTTCACTCTTTAAGAAAAATCGGTTTGAATTTCAATGAAATAAAAAAAACATTAAGGGTTCAAATTGCTATAATTTTCTTTGTACCAATTATTCTGGGGGGGATAAATCTATTTATAGCAATCTACGCCTTGCAAAATATATTGGGAGGAATTAAAATTTACTCAATAATATTAATATTTTTTATTTTCTTAGTCTTCCAATTAATATTTTTCTTCATTTCAAACCACTATTACTATAAAAAAGTTGTTCATGAAAAGAATATTAATTAACAAGAAAATATATTTTACAAAATAATAAGATTTTTAATCTAAACTAGAAAGGAGTGTTTTTTTATGAATGGAACGATTCTTGTTGTAGATGATGAGTCAGAAATTGTAGATGTACTCTCTGATATATTCTCTGATCGTGATTATAAAGTTCTCAAGGCCTACAATGGAGAACAAGCGCTAGATCATTTAAAAACACAAGTTGATTTAGTCATTTTAGATATTATGATGCCTAAAATGGACGGTTTTGAATTTTGTAAGGTCGTTCGTGAACAAATAAAATGCCCGATTCTATTTTTGAGTGCTAAACATTCAGAAATAGATAAAGTAAAAGGCTTTACTTTAGGTGGAGATGACTATATTACAAAACCATTCCAAGTTAAGGAGCTAATTGCACGTGTTGAGGCCCACTTGAGGCGTGAGAAAAGAGAACGTGTAAACTTGCAAAATCAACGTTTCTTAGGAAACTTGACCATTAACTATTCACAGCATGATGTTTTCATTGATGGAGTAAAAATAGATGTAACGAGTAAAGAGTTTAAAATATTAGAGCTTTTAACGGTAAATCTAGGACAAATCTTTTCTAAGGAACAAATTTATGAAAAAATTTGGGGGCTGGATGCAGTTGGGGATCTCAATACAATAATAGTACATATTAATAACTTAAGAGCTAAGTTAAGTTTAGGTATGTCAACTTACCATATTAAAACCGTATGGGGAGTTGGCTATAAGTTGGAGAAATGTTAATGTTAAAAAAATTATCGTTGAAAAACCAATTTATTCTAACATTTGCAGCTGTAATATTTTTAAGTATTGTCAGTACGGTTTGTACGTTAATTTTAATATACTCTTTTCTTTTTATTTATAATGAAAAATCTGTTTTACCTGCCAACCATTATGAAAAACAAGTGCCCAGCATTGAAAAATTTGTAGAAATGAATGGGGATAAAATAGTAGATTTATCCTATCAAAAAAAACTAGAGAAAGTGATTCCAATGCAAGGAATTACTTATCAAGTTATGAATACGAATGGAAATAGATTATATGGTACATTGAGCGATGAATTATTGAAAAATGATAAAGAAGTGTATCATAAAATAAATACATCTACTCAAAATGGTAAACTAATTACAAAATACATTCCAATTATAAGTAATGGTAAACTAGTTGGTGTGCTTGCTGTACGATACATATTAGCTGCATCTATTGATTATTACATAGAATATGTATTTATTATTGCTTTTCTTGTTCCTTTTATATTTTTAACGCTTTATTCTTATTTATTAGCTAAGCGTTTAGGAAAACAGTTGAATAAACCTATCAAAGAGGTAATAATGGCCTCACAAAAAATTAAAAACAAGGATTTAGACTTTGAAATAAAATATGAAAGTGAAAATGAAATAGGTATATTAATTGATTCTTTCAATAGTATGAAGGAAGAATTAAAAAATTCATTGTATGTTCAATGGAAATTAGAACAGGAACGTCGGGATATGGTTGCTTCCATTGCACATGATTTGCGAACACCGTTAACTATTATTTTGTCTCATGTAGAAGTATTAATGGAACCCATGCCAAATAATCAAAAACGGATTCATCACTACTTGCAAACAATTAAGAATAATACAGAAAGAGTATTGCATTTAACAGAAGAAATGAGGAGAGTCTCTGAAGTGGACAACCCTGATTTCACTCTTATGATTTGCAATATAGCTCCAGCTGAAATGATTCCAGAAATGCTTGAAGAGTTTAAGGAATTGGCAGAAAATGAAGATATACAATTAACCTATACTTTACTTATTAAATCAGAAGAAAAAAATCTTAAGTTTGCACTTGATCCGAATCGTTTGCATCAAATTCTTACGAATATTATTTCTAATAGCATTCGTTTTACTCCAAAAAAAGGAAGAATTGATGTGCAAGTGGAGGTGAAAAAAGACGTTATGTCTTTTTCTATCTCGGATTCTGGAGTTGGATTTAATACAAAAGATATTCCGTTTTTATTTAGTAAATTCTACCAAGGTGACCTTTCAAGGTCAAATCAACTACATCATGGACTTGGTTTGTATATCGTGGAAAAATTGGTTAAAAAACACGGTGGAGAAATTCATGCTGAAAATAATGAGATTCAAGGGGCATGCATTTCATTCACGATACATTCTCTTTTTAGTAACGAAAAAAGGAACTATGAATTGTCATAGTTCCTTTTCATTATTTAATAGCATTATATACGTCCAGCTGTCCGTTCCCCCAAGAGGCTTTATCAGGTGCTATATCTTTCTTTATTCCGTTTTTGTAAAGGTGTGAAATTGATCTTTTCGGTTGATTTTTAAAATTATAGTGATTGATAATTAGAGCTAGTGTAGCGGATACTTTCGGAACTGCCATTGATGTACCAGCGGCAAATAAGTATCTTCCAGTATTAAAAGTTGTCAGTACTTCCTCTTGTCGGAAAAGACCAGTATTCCACCATACCTCTTCGCCATATTGTTGCCATAAACGATAATCTCCTCCTGGAGCAGATATGTCAATGACCCCTTCTCCGTAATTAGAGGGACCGGTTGATGATACTGTTACTACACCTGGTAATTCCCCAGGTGCTTCTATTCCTACACCAGTAAATATTTTCCCCTCTTTTTCATATTTTTGTTTAAGAAAGTTATTTAGCTCCTGTTTATTAGCCACGTTTACAGAATCATTTCCTGCAGAAGCTACTACTACACTACCATGCTGATTGGCATATTCTATAGCACGTTTGTAACCTTCTACTTCTGCCCATCCATTGTCTACAAGTTTTCCATTTTCATAGACTTTTCCATTTACATAATAGGAACCAAGACTAAGGTTGATAACATCTACATCATCCTTAGCTGCTTCGATGATGGCATTAATGACCCAGGCTGCATCAGCTGATTTATTTCCAAATACACGATATGCTCTGATTCCCGTATCAGGAGCAACGCCTTTTAATTCCCCATTTGCAGCAATAGATCCTGAAACGAGAGTTCCATGGCCATTGATATCATTTATATTATTAATATCACCTGTCTCTTCAGGTTCAGTACCTCTCAATCCTCCCTTTGGAACGAAGTTTTTAGATCCAGGAATAAGATTTTTTACTAAGTCAGGATGATCCACATCGACTCCCGAATCAATAATTCCAACAACCACATTATGAGAGCCAGTTTCTTTTTTATAACTTTCTCCATTATGAGTAATTTCCTTCATGTCCCATTGCATATCCCATAAGGGAGGTAGGTTTGTATCTAATGTTTTTGTTGAAAGAGTTGATAAATTAGGCATTTTTATGGAATGAGGAACCTCTGGTTTTTCGACTTGCAAAGAAGGATTAACTGATTCAAATAAGGGAGATTGATTTTTAGAAATTTGTGTATCTCCTTTGAATTGAATGAGTCCTATCTCCGGGACAGTATAAGTAATTTCTCCATTCTCCTTTTTTATCTCAGTGATGCCTTGCTCAAATTTTGATGGGTCTTTTAATAAAACGGTGTAATATTGCTTAGGTTTTTCCTGAGCATGTCCTACATTAGAAAGTAAAAAACACGTTAACGCGGTTGAAATGACAGTGATTGCTTGTTTTTTCATAATTATCCCCTTACTTTTATAAATTGGAGGTAGAATTTGAAGATGAACCGCAGAACAAGGCCCTATTGCCCACTTTATAATTCCACTTAGATCCTATAAATAAGGTAACAAATCATTCGGAATTTCAAATCTGTATATACCGTACATATAAGTGGTATTTAGCGCAATATTACTTTCTTTGGAGTTACTTTAAAAACAGAAGCATAATTCTTTTGGTGGAGAAGCCATCAATTTTTTGTTCTAATGAGTGAATGAAATTAAAAAAGTATCCTAAAGTAAATAGGGGGTATCTGTATTTAGGTCTTTATTCAGTAGGGAACTTATTGTTTTTGTATTTGAAGGTTATAAATATGTATAGCAATAGCAATAAAAATGAAATGTGAATTTAAATATTTAGGAGAGTGTAGGATGGGATATTTAAGAGTTTTCACCTTAAGGGATGGTCGTGAAAAAGCAATAATAGTAGAGCCATGGCGTTTATTTAAAGAAGAAATGAATGTTTTAGGAATCAAAGATTCGGATGCGTTCTAAATTCATCTAATCGAGTATAAAAAAGAAAAGCAATTTACTAGACAGAATATGAGACAGAAATGAATCGTGTTATGTATAAATATCATAATTACGCACATGTTATATACGAATAAAATGGAGGTGTAATTATGAATATTCAAAGACACGAAAACAATAATAATGAAATTCATATTTCCGCTGCTGCAAGTGCAATCGAGCAGATGAAATGTGAATTTGCTCGTGAACTAGGGATTACACTTGGTCCAGAAACATCTGCGCGTGCTAATGGTTCTGTTGGTGGAGAAATTACTAAGCAAATTGTTCAAATGGGTGAGGAACAATTAATGGGACAATATAGATTGCATCAACATACCATATAAGCAATTAAAAAATATCCTTTCTTTAAACGAAAGGTATTTTTCCTATATTTTTACATTAATTTCAAAAATATAGAATCTATACAAAAAAATGAAGGATCATATTAGTTTATAACGCATTATAGGTATCTAAATGTCTTGAATTCGTTTTGAGGTAAAATGAATGGTTTGAAAGGTTTTAAAACATGAATTGTCTTTCCCTGTAGTTAAAGTGTATGATTTCACTTATTTTGAACAAATTCCCCCTTTAATTATTTGCATGTTATTCTTTATATAGACAACCTAATGTTTGTATAATATATTTCTACTTATCTGTTAATTATTACATCTTTTCATTATATATGGGGTGAGGAGGGAAGGGGTACACATGCATATGAAGCTCTAGACACATTCGTAATTTCGCAAAGTTGATTTACAGTCATATTTCCTTCTTTATATAGCTTTACTGCATAATTCATTCCTGCGTGATTTTCATGATACTTCTTTAAACGACCTTTAAACTTTCCTTCTTTTTTTGCAAACTCAATCCCTTCACGTTGTCGCATACGAATAAGATCTCGCTCTAATTGGTTAACACCAGCCATTACAGTAATTAAGAACTGGCTGTATCGATTATCTTCTGATAAATCTAGCTATGTATCCTTTAGTGATTTTAAGCTCGCTTTTTTACCTCGTATAAACTCAATTAATTTAAACAAATCCTGTGTGTTACGAGTGATCCGAGTTAAGTTTGTAACATAAATAATGTCACCTTCCTGTAAATCCTCAAACATTTTTTGAAGTTGCTCGCGATCCTTTGTTGCTCCAGAAACTTTTTCTTCAAAAATAATATCCATTCCAATTTCGTTCAGTTGCTGAAATTGCCTTGAAGGGTTCTGGCTAGTCGAACTGACATGTATATAACCGATTTTCCGCAAAACATCACCCCCTTTTTTGAGATTAAGTCTTATGAGACGCTCTTAACTAAGATTTTATAAGTCTACTATAATTGTATCAATAGAGTACACTCTATTGGGATGGATTTAAAATATATACGATTCAAAGACCAGTTTAAATATGGAGTGCTTCTAATTTGAAAAAGTAAAAAAACAACGTGGAGTCGCTAATAGATTAGGATTTGCCATACAAATTGCTTACTTACGTTTTCCAGGAAGACCATTATCTGAGAATGGAAAATATGATTAATGCTACTCTTATTAACAATGCAAAGGGAACCTGCTACATTCTCATATGCAATATTACATATAAGAATGTATTGATAATAATGTAAGCGCTTACTATAATAAAAACATAAACATAAATCACATCTTAGCAACAACAAAAGAGGAGGAAATAATATGGAAATCGCAATGGCAGTTTTGAAATTTTTAGGTGGAGTAATTCCATTAGTTCAAGAACTTTTAAAAGTATTTATGTAAGTTTATTATTCGGCAATTATTTATAAATAATTATCATACCTTAATACGAAAAACAGAAGGGGATATTTTTGAAAATCAAGAAAAACAACAAAGGAATAAAATTTCTAACATGTTATTAGTTAGTTTATGCACTATTAATTATTCATCTATTTCCTTCGCGGAAACACAAACAGGTAATGCAAATGATGCAACAAAAAATGCTAGTGGCATTGATACTGGCATAGCAAGTTTAAAGTATGATAGTAGAGATATTTTAGCAGTAAATGGTGATAGAGTAGAGAGTTTTGTTCCGAAAGAAAGTATCAATTCAAATGGTAAATTTGTAGTAGTTGAACGTGAGAAAAAATCACTTACAACTTCACCAGTCGATATTTCGATTATTGATTCTGTGGCTAATCGTACTTATCCAGGAGCCGTACAACTTGCAAATAAAGCTTTTGCAGATAATCAACCTAGTTTATTAGTGGCTAAGAGAAAACCTTTGAATATTAGTATAGACTTACCTGGCATGAGAAAAGAAAATACAATAACCGTTCCAAATCCAACATATGGTAATGTGTCTGGAGCAGTAGATGATTTAGTATCTACTTGGAATGAAAAGTATTCAACAACACATACGTTACCTGCAAGAATGCAGTATGCAGAATCTATGGTTTATAGTAAATCACAAATAGCAAGTGCTCTTAATGTTAACGCTAAATATCTTGATAATGGGCTGAACATTGACTTTAATGCGATTGCAAATGGAGAGAAAAAAGTGATGGTTGCGGCATATAAGCAAATATTTTATACAGTAAGTGCTGAACTACCTAACAATCCATCAGATCTTTTTGATAATAGTGTTACTTTTAGTGAGTTAACTCGTAAAGGGGTAAGTAATGCGGCTCCGCCTGTTATGGTGTCAAATGTAGCTTATGGCAGAACAATTTATGTGAAGTTAGAAACAACATCTAAGAGCAAAGATGTACAAGTTGCCTTTAAAGCCTTACTTAAGAATAACAGCGTGGAAACGAGTGGACAGTACAAAGATATTTTTGAAGAAAGTACTTTTACCGCTGTAGTATTAGGTGGAGATTCAAAAGAGCATAACAAGGTTGTTACAAAAGATTTTAATGAAATCCGAAATATCATTAAAGATAATGCAGAATTAAGTCTTAAAAATCCAGCATACCCAATTTCATATACAAGTACTTTTTTAAAAGATAATGCAACTGCTGCTGTTCATAACAATACAGATTATATCGAGACGACAATTACAGAATATTCAAGTGCTAAAATGACACTGGATCATTACGGTGCTTACGTTGCGCAATTTGATGTATCTTGGGATGAATTCACATATGATCAAAATGGGAAAGAAGTACTAACACATAAAACTTGGGAAGGAAGCGGTAGAGACAAAACTGCTCATTTCTCTACAGTCATACCACTTCCACCGAATTCAAAAAATGTAAAAGTCGTAGCGAGAGAATGTACAGGTCTTGCATGGGAATGGTGGAGAACAATTATTAATGAACAAAATGTTCCATTAACAAATGAAATAAAGGTTTCAATTGGAGGAACAACATTATACCCAACTGCTAATATTAATCATAATTAAAGGCAACGTATACGTTCGAAGCGCCCTGTTTACAGGGCGCTTTTTTACTTAGTTGAAAGTATATCGGCGTTTTTCAAATATATCATAATCAATTCGCAAATCTTATAATCATATTTTTAATGGCTGCATGAATGTTTTCAATGATTTCATTCCTTATTATTAAATCTCCATAAATTTAAATTAGCCTATCTTTATTAATTCATTATGTATCAGCATTTGGATTTTTTGTAAAGAAAAGGCACTATCATCAAAGTGCCTCTTCTTACTTAATCTACAATGGGATAGCAACACATCGCCATCCTTTCTGTATATTTCTACAAAAAGAATAACGTTCTCTGTGAATTATAGATATAAATTTATCTTAGGTTGATAGTGATTTATGATGCCTCCATATACATAAATACATTTTGTCGAAATTATTAAAAAGGGGAATTTTTCTATTTGAAGAACTAATAATTGATTGTCAATATGTATTAGAAATCTCAATCTAAACTAAAGGAGAACAAAATGGGACAAAACAATAAAGGCTTTTCTGAAACAGGATTGCGCAAAATGCGCAATGTACTGGCGCAGCATGTCGATTCTGGAAAGATTCCTGGGCTCGTCGCCTTAGTCAGCCGAAACGGGGAGACACACGTCGAAGCGCTTGGAACAATGAGGCATGATGGTGGCGCACCAATGCGTCGGGACACGATCTTTCGATTGGCGTCCACTAGCAAGCCGATCGCAGTTTCACCAGTAATGGTTCTGCTCGACGAGTGCAAACTGCATTTAGACGACCCAGTAGACAAATGGCTGCCCGAACTCGCTGACCGGCAGGTGTTGAAACAGCCCGATGGTCCACTGGAAGAGACCGTCCCAGCACGGCGTCCTATCACTGTACGAGACCTGTTGACCTCCACATTCGGTCTCGGAGTGGATCTCACGTTGATGGGTTCTCCGATCATGAACGCGTTCTTCGAGAGTGGGATATTCGACACGCCAGGGCAGGATATGCCCGATCCAGATGAGTTTATGTGTCGCCTAGGTGCACTTCCGCTAAGCTACCAGCCTGGAGAGCGGTGGCAGTATCATATCAGTATTGAAGTGCTCGGCATTCTTGTTGCCAGGGTCACGGGTCAGACATTCGAGTCGTTCCTGCGCGAACGCATATTCGATCCACTGGGAATGAAGGACACTGGTTTCTACGTGCCTGAGCTCAAGATTGAACGGCTTCCACCTGCCTTCAACCCAGATCCGCAGACAGGTGAGTTCATCGTGTGGGATGAGGGTACAGGCGGACGTTACAGCAAACCTCCAGCATTTCAAGCAGGCGGTGGTGGGCTGCTCGCAACCATCGACGATTATCACGCGTATTTGCAGATGCTGTTGAACAAAGGGATGCACGGAACCAAACGGATTCTGTCTAGGCCCGCAGTCCAGCTGATGACCACCAACCGTCTTACTCCTGAACAACAAGTATACCGAGACGATTTGGCCAAAAACAACGTCCATTTGTCGTTTGGACAAGGGATACAAGGTGGCTGGGGCTTTGGGATGGGGGTGCGTACCTATCTTGGAGACTACGCGTCTATCGGTCAATTCGGCTGGGATGGCGGAACTGGCACTACAGCTTACGCTGATCCAGACAAACAGTTTATTGGAATTCTGTTCACCCAGGTTGGGATGTCAACTCCGGCCCCATCGCATCTTATCCAAGACTTCTGGACCACGGTCTACCAAGCGATCGAAGACTGAAACCGAACTTAGGTATTGTTTAAAGGAAAACTCCAAGACAAATTATACGCATGATGGCCACCATCAACACCATGGTTAAAAGCTATGGCAGGACGGGAAGTGTTGGAAGTACTACGAGAACAGTTTGGCATTATTAATAAGAGCCCAATAAAAAATCCTCTTGGATGCAAGAGGATTTTTTATTGGGAATAGTAAGGATGAGGGGAGGTGCATTACATATGGGAAAAGGTAGAAGTAATAATGCTGGTAAAAAGCAACCGAATTTCGATGATTCATCTAATTTCGCTAAACAAAGCCAACCGACAGAAAAGAAGAAATAAGAAAAGGATCTCTCTTTATCAAGAGAGATCCTTTTTTAAATATATTGACGTTTCAGCACAACATATCGATTGCTTAACCAAATAGTCATAAATACAAGGCTTAAACTCCTGCGAATGGAAGCCAATTTAATATTATTGTCCTGCTTTTTCTAATGGGTGGAATGATTGCTCAAATTGTAGCCTTGAGGAACCCTCAGCGAGTTCTAAGTATAACTTTGATTGCATCAAGTATTTTTGGCTCTGAAGACAACAAACGGAATTTGCCTCCGATCGATGAGAAGATACTCACTTACCATGCTAATGGGGCCAAACTAAATTGGTCGGATGAAGAATCTGTTGCAAATTACTTGGTTACAGGATCAGTGTTACTCTGTGGTTCAAAGCATAAGTTCGATGAGAAGAGGGCTTATAAGCAGGTAGAAAAAGAAATAAAACGAGCAAATAACCTACTCAGTATGTTTAATCACTCACTTCTTAAAGGCGATGATTCTTATGAGGGGAAGTTAAAAGAAATTAATATACCTACTTTGGTTATCCACGGTACAGAAGATACGCCGTTGAATCTAAAATACGAATACGCTTGAAAACAGAAGTGTATGGAGAAGAAATTGGCATAGATGTGGCCAATTTTTTGCTTAGTAGTTCGGCTAGTAGGTGTTGTAAAAGTTGGACGGCCGCCTTATTAAACCGTTGATTCAGTCCCTCAGGACTGATGAGTACTTCTGTTGATGCTTCTAAACAGCTAGATAACTGAGTTAAAGAAGTCATAGCTACATTTTGGCTCACCCATACACATAAAGCTACTAAATCTTTTGCTTGGTACTTACTGGTTCGTTGTACAAAACCAACATCTCTAGCAAGATCCCGTAAGGTATTTGGAGATAAAAAACTTTGAATCTCTTGAGCGAATAGTTGTAATT
The DNA here is from genome assembly GCF_003264205.1 of Bacillus sp. SRB_8. Classification (NCBI taxonomy): domain Bacteria; kingdom Bacillati; phylum Bacillota; class Bacilli; order Caryophanales; family Bacillaceae; genus Bacillus; species Bacillus sp. SRB_8. The sequence continues at coordinate 49,310 of NZ_NADT01000026.1, forward strand.
CGTCAGATACAGAAACAGACATAAAAAACGCCATCCTTTCCTATGATTCTACAGAAAGAATAGCGTATTTTTTTCATTTTGAGGATATTTCTTTTTATTAGCTGGATAGCGACGGGGTACTTCAAAATCTTAAGTTGATGGGCATGTATGGTACCCTAATATAAACTCAACATTAATTTGAGAAGACTCTTCAAAAAAATTATTTTTCAAAAAATCTTTTTTGATTATCTAGTTTTTGAAACAATGTGCTTGCTTCTTGACCATAATCTCTAAATATACCTCCAGTAACAGGATCGTTTACTTCATTTAACTTTAATTTTTTTCAAGCCATATATTTGCTAATTTACAGATACCTTCAGTAATCTCATGTTCACTTAAGTTTCCTAAACCTAATTGAATATGTGGATATTTAGGTGCTTTTTTAACAAAATATTGAGAGCATGGATAAACAGTAACGCCATTGCTAAATGCTTTATTTATCAAATCTTTCTCGCTCATTTGAGTTTTGACTTCAATAACTACATAAATACCAGAGTAGTAACCCTTGATTTTTATATTGTTTTTAAAATGCTTATTGATCTCTTCGCATAGTACTTTTATTTTACGTTTATAAAGAGTTTTCATTTTCCTTAAATGTGCATACCAATATCCCTCTGATATAAAGTAGGCTAGCGTTCTTTGATGAACAGAAGAAGCAGTTTGTTCTAGTAAAGGCCCAATTTTCTCATACGTAGGAAGTAATCGTTTAGGTAATACCATGTAACTTACACGGATTGAGGGTAATAATGCTTTAGAAAATGTGCTTAAATACACAGTTCTATCATTAGAATCTATACTATGTAAAGAGGGGACAGGTTGATGAATATAACGAAATTCACTATCGTAATCATCCTCAATAATATATCCATTAACCTGTTCAGCCCAGTTAATGAGTTGTAACCTTTCACTAACAGGCATCGTTAATCCATATGGAAAATGATGAGTTGGTGTAACGTATACCAATCTTGTGTCTGTTGTACACAATTGATCAACGTCAAGGCCATTTTCAATAACAGCTATAGGTTCAACGGAGAATGACTGTAAGGAAAAAAGTTCCCTTGCTCCATTGTAACCAGGGTCTTCTACAGCTATCCGATGAAATTCTTTTTTTAAAAGAAGGGTCAAAATCAATAACAAATGTTGTGTACTGCTACCAATCAGTATTTGCTTATTAACAGCACTTACACCTCTTGATTGAAACAGATAATCTGATATAGCTGTCCTTAACAACATGTCCCCTTGTTTTTCCCCGTAGGAATACATGATAGGATCCATTAAGACTTTATTTGTTAGGCTTCTCCACTTTGCAATAGGAAAGTTCTCCCTGTCCACCGTACCAATTTTAAAATCAATGGTTTTTCTTATATCTTTTTGTCTTCCTCTAGGAGTTACTACAGTAGGCTCATATGTAAGTACTTGATTAGACATATTTGCCTGTACAAAATAGCCCTTTTTATTTTCACTTCGTATATAACCTTCTGCTAGAAGTTGTTCATAAGCCACTTGTGTAGTATTTCTACTTACATTTAAAAGTTCTGCTAATTGTCGAATAGAAGGTAGTTTTGTATCATAGGTAATTTTTCCTGATAATATTTGCATCCGTATATAAACATATATTTGCTGATACATTGGAACATTACCACTCTGATCTATATTAAAAATGAGTTCTTTCACTTAATACACCCCAACTGTCATTTTAAATTATTATAAACTGTACCTTTTACAAATGACAGTAAAGATTAGTATTAAGTATAGGAATTCATACAATATTTTTTAAGAGGAATGATGATAAGTTGGTTAAAATTATGTATTTATTTTGTTTAATTGTTTGGGGACTTAATTTTATTGTAGTTAAGATTCAAGGTACACCAGTTAGTCTAGAACTCTCGTTATTATACCGTTTAGTTCTAACGGCAATCTTATTTTTAGTTCTCATATGGTTTATTAAACCTAATGGAAAACCTAATAGAAAAGATATTCCATTTGTCGTTTTATTTGGCATTTGCAATTTTGCATTGAGTTACCTATGTCTCTATTATGCTACTATAATGAGTTCTGCCGCTATCGTAACTTTGATTTTTTCATTGAAAGTTATTTTAACTCCAATTGCCCTTCGAATTTTTTTGAAAGAGAAGCTACATTCTCGTGTTTTAATTGGAGGAATTCTAGGAGTGCTAGGCGTATGTATTCTTATCTATCCGAATATAAACAGTTTTAAAGGATTTGATGATGTAAAAGGAATTATGATGGCTATTCTAGGTACTATTCTTACAGCGATAGGAGATGCTAGCTCTGCAAGAAATTCAAAATATAAGGTTAATCCCGTATATGCAAATTCAATTGGCTTTACAGCAGGAAGTGTATTGATAGGAGCGATTGTATTACTTCAAGGAGAAAAACTAGTCTTTCCAACATCTATTTCATACTTATCTGCTTTACTATACTTAACCCTAATTGCTTCTTTTGCAGCATGGTTATTCTATTTGAAACTTGTAGATAGAATTGGAGGGGCAAAAAGTGGTTATATGGTAGCACTTTTCCCTGTAATTGGAGGAATAGCTTCTGTGATAATTGGCGAATCAGATTTATCTGTATATTTATTTGCTGGCTGTCTTTCAAGTTGTATTGGAGCTGCTATTGTTTTAGGATTTGGAACAAAATATCAAAATATAGAATTACGGATAAAAAAGACTAGTTAAAAATCAGAATTTAGTGTTGATAATGGTTGGAAGCGGAACATGGTTATTTATTAGGGGGCACTATACATGCCCATCATGCTAAAGTCTTGAAGTACCCCCTAAACGGAATTTTTACTTTTCTACAGTTATTTATGTGAATTCAACTCGTTTTTTTCGTTTTGGGGGTGATTGATTTCTTAGGTTGATAGCGGTGTGGCGGTACCTCATTTAGAAGACTAGTATATACTGCTAGTCTTTTTTTTGAAGTAAAAAGGCCACCTATTCCCTAGGAGGCCTTTTTATTTTATATAACTACAAGAACTTGCAACGATGGTGTTTTACAATAATGTCGCTAAGATTGCAAGTAAGCATGATCCAGATCTTGCTACATTATTACGCCGCCTTGCCAAAGATGAGACCCTTCATTATGCTTTTTATCGAGACTTCATTTGAACACATTTGGAATTGGAACTTAACTATTGCTATCATATTGCCAATATAATTAGAAATTTTAAAATGCCAGGTGCTGTCATGCCTGATTTTGAAAATAGAATGGCTGTGATTGCAAAAGAAGCGAATTATGGACCATTACATCCAGTACTTGATGTAGTGGTTGATTATTGGGGTTTAAAAGACTTACGACCAATTGCACCTCTAGCTGAAAAAGCAAGAATTGAGATTATGGAGTACCACACAAGATTGAAAAAAATACGGGAGCGATTTGGTCGTTTTCAAGGGAAAACTGATCTATGTTAATGAGTAGAGATTTCAGAATATAAGTGGGGAAATTCCCCTTCCCTTTATGGGGAATCTGACACACTCCCTATTGTTTTGGGGGTGTTTTTTACTTAATTTAATTTTTACCAAAAAAGTAGTTGACTACAAAAACGATTTTATGATATTATAAAATATTTGATAAAAAACAACATATATGTTAAGGTTAAGAAGGTTACCATATATGGAGGTGGATTATATGTTTCAAATTGGCGATAACATTGTTTATCCAATGCACGGAGCAGGTATAATTGAAGCCATAGAAGAAAAAGAATTCTCAGGAAAAAAGCAACAGTATTATGTTATAAAAATGTCAATCAGTAATATGCAAGTCATGATTCCTATGGGGAAAATATTAAGTTCGAGTATACGCCCAGTTACTGATATACTTGCATTAAAACACATTATACACATTTTTCAGCATGGAGAATCAGATAGATTATTACCGTGGAAACAAAGGTATAAAGTGAACACGGACAAAATAAAAACGGGTGAAATACAAGAAGGTGCCGAAGTTGTACGTGATTTAATACGTATGAAGAAAGAAAAAGCACTGAATACAAGCGAAAAAAAAATGTTGGATAACGCACATGAATTTTTGATTAGTGAACTAGGATTAATTAAAGGGATCACTGAAAATCAAATAAAAAGTTTCTGTTAAGATTCATTATAGATAATGTATTACATACCCCGAAAATATCCTGAATTTTTCGGGAATATGATTATTATTAAAAGTAAATCATTTCAAAGACATTCAACTTCTTCAACTCACTTTTTGAGTAGAAACCTCTTTTGTTATTACTTCAATCTAATCCATTTTTATTTTTAAATTTCTTTTACGAGCGTTCGAAGTTTCATCAAATAACGCGATCAAATAGTCACTTGATTTTTGAAATCCTGATTCACACTGGCACGGACAAGGATCCGTAAGGATGAAAGAGAGGTAGGGCTTTCATTGTTTTAGGTAATATATTATCTAAGTCATTATTTCTAGAAGAAAAAACAATCGATCTCACCGCTATCTCTTTAAGAGTTCCTTACATCTACTGAGACAGTGAATAGGTAATTGTTTATCTCTTCTTTACGTAAAATTGATAAACGAACTGGTAACACCATATGGTCAACTACAAAAAATGGTTTCCAGACCAGGAAACCATTTTTAATTTCATTTACATAACAATAATAAATTAAGCAGTAAGAAGGAGTGCACACATGAAAAAAATGTTAACAAAAGAATTAAGTAATGAATTAAAGAAGCGGGAAGGGGTCATTTCTATTACAGTTGAGCCTTATGAAAAAATCGAAGTTGGTGGAATTCGTGTAGATGGACCAGCTGTTATTCTAATTAATCAAGAATAGTTGAATGCATGAAGAAAAGGATCAGCCTTTAAAAGAAGGGAGGATCCTTTTTGTTTGCTACTTTTATCTGATGTGTTGGAGTTAAAACGGAAGGAGAGGGTCGGGATTATCATGGTGGAAAGCTTAATATTGGTAGGATTTCTTTTTACGTTATATAAATTAGTTGATAAAAAAACAAGCTAATTATTTAAAAAGATATATTGTTTCCCTTTTAAGGGCGAGATTTATTTGATAGTGAAATGGATAATGTAAAGGAGGAATTTAGATGGATGCAAGGAAAGAACGCATAAAATACGAGAAGATGTCAAAGAACTATGAACATATTTATTTAGTTTCGTTGCTCCTACTAATTGTACTTGTTTGTAGTAGTGTGGTTATCATAGGAGCTACAGGGGGAACATATGGAGTGTTTTTGTTGTTAGCAATTTTACTTAACGCACGTATTACGAAAGAATCTCAAAAAAAGTATGAGCACTATTCTAATAAAGGGCGTATTTAAAATGATACATAGCCTGAAAGGAACAACCTAGATGTACATGCAAAGTATCCCTATATCATTACCTATTAACTAGTAAAAAAGAATCGTATATAAATAATTTTTTAGTAATTTAGGAATAGAAAACGTAACTTATTAAAATGTTATTTTCGTTCATATAATGAATTATCCTTCTAGCATATTTATAGGATTTATATCATATAGTGAGAGAAAGAATGTAAGTTAGAAAGGAGTCTTATAGAATGAGTTGTTTGGAGGGAAATGACTTTAGTGAACAAAATATGGTAAGTGTACCTAATCCCTTAATTTGATTTATAATAGATTGGCGTCATAGACGACCAAATAAAAACACAGGGTTTTATCTCTGTGTTTCTTCAAATTTTCGTTTTTGAATATATGCTTGCGCATGAATAATTTCTTCCTGAAGCTCTTTTAATTCTTTCATAGATTCTGATTCAATAACCATGTAAGTAGTAACTAAACTGATCATCATATCCATCTTCTCTACTATATTTTGAATGACCTGTTCAGATTGCTCTTTTTTAGGGTGTTGTATTGCCTTTAATACATTTTCCATATAATTGTTTTTTCTTTGCTGGATATCATAAATAAACTGTTTTGTGTTTGAGTTCATTTGTTGTTCCTCCGTTTTGGATATACTTCTATTCTATCATATTTGAATAGAAAATATTGGATTCCCCTAAATTCACACCTGTCTCGTACATCTCCTCAAACAAACTTAGCTTGATGGCCATGGGGTACCGCCACATCGCTATCAAGCTAAGATTATACAACGTCAATTATAGTAGAGGTTGTTTCTTTTTTCTAAAGGCTACGTGTAGGGAACTTAAAGATTTGCATACGAAATAAACCCTAACGGGTTTCATTTTTTTGAATTAAGCCGCTTGATTATCAGACATGGCACAATTGTAAACGACACCTAATATATCAAAGACTGTATTCTTCTCATATCGATGAGATTTTCGCCCGTTTTTCTGTAGGAGGATAAACAGGAAAAGCAGGATCACTTGAGTTGGAAGCTTTTGATACAATCCGATATAGGCTTCGTGAATTTCATGGGTTTGCCCTGGTTGTAGCTGGAATGGATTTGGAAATTGTTACAGAAAAAAGACCCGCCATTCTTACAAATCTGGAAAATCGAAAATGGCTGTTTATGAAACTTTCTATATTTATACTTAAAGTTGGTGCTACTTCTTTATTGCATTAGATAGTAATGTAATTTATAATACGTTTAAATGATTAAATTCTTAAACGGAAGGTAATGTTAGCGAAATGAACTGTAATGATAAAGTAATGCATATTTTAGAAAATTTAAGACCATGTTTTCAAGGGTTGGGAGATCCAACTCGTCAGCAAATTGTATCACTTTTAATTGATAAAGATAGCTTGAATGTGACGCAAATTGCGGAGAATATTCCCATGTCAAGACCTACTGTATCTCATCATTTGAAAATATTGAAACAATCAGGGTTACTTCAAGTTCAGAAAAAAGGCACTGAAATGTATTATTGTCTTGAATTTAATGAAACAATAAATCTTTTAAAAGAACTTGTTTCTTTAGTTGAAGATGAATGTAAGAACTAGGTACTCATTTATAGTTTAGGGACACCTTTTGTCCCTTTTTTTAGCGATAATATGTTAAAAGGTTTAAGCTTTTAATCATTTAAACTTATAATCTCATACTAATTAAAATGGAGGTTTCAGATGAATAAAAAAACAGTATTAATTGTTGGTGGGTATGGAGTTGTTGGTGGTCAAATTGCTCGAATTTTACATGATCGACATCCTGATTTGGAAATTAGATTAGGAGGAAGAACCTTAGGGAAAGCGTTACCTTTTGAATCAGAGAGAGTAAAAATAGTCAAGGTAGACAACACAACAGATGATCCCTTAAGAAATTTGGATGATAATTTCACATTAGTTGTTAATGCGGTTAATGATCCTCAAGATAGACTACTCCTATCTGCAGTTCGAAAAAAAATTCCATTGGTTGACATTACTCGTTGGACTGAACGTTTTAAGAGTTCTATTGATCGATTAAAAAATGTTGAGGTGCAATCCCCTGTTGTATTAGCTTCAGGGTGGATGGGGGGGACAGCAGCCCTTTTTTCTAAAATTTATTCAAAAGATCTTCAAGAGGTTACGGTTGATATCAACGCACTATATTCTCTTCAAGACAAAGCAGGACCAAATTCAACAGCGTATATGGACCGGTTAACTATTCCGTTTGAAGTCAAAGCTCGAGAGGGAATGCGACAGGCTTATCCAATGACTAATCCAATCAAAGTCCGCTTTCCCAACGGTTATATAACCAAATGTTATCGTTTGGATACTCCCGATCACGTAACCCTGCCAGAATCAATTCATGCTGTTTCGACTAACTTTCGTATTGCTTTTGATAGTAAAATCTCTACATATGGACTGGTTTCTCTGGTGAATACAGGGATTTGGAAAATGATTAGCGGAGAAAAATTTACCAATTTACGGAAAAATATTCTCTATAAACCCGGAAGGGGAAGTGCACATAACATAGTTATTCACCTTAAAGGTTATGATGCTACTGGTGTATTGCATAGACGATGTGTGAACATATCAGATCCGTTAGGACAGACACATCTTACTGCTTTAGGAGCAGCTGTCCAAGCAGAGAATATTCTACAAACATCTGATATTGTGGTTCTGGATTCTAAAATTTACTTTCCAGAAAATCTATTAGATTTGGGTGTGAATGCATGTGCAATTTTAGACTTTTATAGAGAATATGGAGTTAATATTACGACAGAAAATATATAAAAGGTACCGTTCTATTCGTGTGACCCCTAGTACACATATGGCTATCAAGTTAAGAAATACAAATATATCCAAAAAGAGAGAATATGCATCTTCATGAGAAAATGTACATTCTCTCTTTTTGCGGTGTTATAAAATTCTTAAGTTGATGGACATGGGGTAGCACCACATCACCATCAAGCTAAGAAAAGCAAATATCTCAAAACAAAAAAATAAGCTTTTTTGTTACAAGTTAATACAAAATTTCGTTCTGGGGGTACTATAAAATATTAGCTTGATAGCAATGGGATAGCACCAACCAAACACAAATTTCGTACGCTACGACAGCGTAACGATTTTATGCTACCAGTAAAAAACTGATTAGTGAGAGCTCATAATGTGCGGGGGAGGGACACCCCCGCGAATTTAAGTTTCACTTTATAAAAAAAGTAAGGATCGACCGGTACCGCTCGTTATTGGACTATTACTTTTCCATCCATTCCTTTCAAGTAGTGGAACCGACATATTAGTTCATATGTACCGGGAGTTTCAGGTTTTACGGTAATTGTTATTTCTTTTCCTGACGGGACTTCGGCGTCAATTCCGAGTTTTTTCACCGTAAAGGTATGTTCTCTATTTCCTTTGTTTTTCAATAGCAACGTCGTCGTTTTCCCAACCGGAACAGTGATGATACTCGGATTAAAGTAATCATCATTCAATTCAACCTCAATAGGCTGTCTCACAACGTCGGATTCGGCAAATACACGGAGCGAACCTAAAGTAGTCATAACTACAATCATCGCAAGTGAAATGATTAATCCAGTTAATAGCTTTTTCACAGACATTCGTAATCCCTCCTTTCCTAAGCACTAGTGTTTTCAAATTACTAAAATATTATCAATATAAATGGGGTTTAGGCGTGGCTTAAATAGTAATTCTTTCGGCAACTCCTACTAATCAAGTACTAACTGGAATAGGATTTGGGTAAATAAAAAAAGCCTCCACTACTGTGGAAGCTTCTCCAAATGATGTGCAATATCAATATACATATCGGAATAAACCGAATGGATTTCATTACTAGGCGCAGCGTTAGAAGAGAAGTGGACGATTACCATGCTTGCTTTCGGATCGATGTAAAGAGTTTGTCCGTAACTGCCTAACACTTCGAAAGCACCTTGTTCATTGTGCGGAATCCACCATTGATTATGATAAGAAATGGAAGCACCATGACCAATTGCGAGCTCACCTTCTTGTACATTTTTCACACTTTCTGTAATAGAAAAAGGGACGATTTGTTTTCCGCTATATTGACCATTATTTAATAGTAATTGTCCGAACCTCGCCATATCTCTAGCAGTTGCATTTAAGCCAGCGCTTGCTTGTTCTACTTTTGTTTCATCTGTAACGTAATAAGCGTCTTCTTCCATACCAATGTGAGACCAAATTCGCTCGCTTACATTTTCAGCTAACGATTTCCCTGTAATCGTTCGGATAATCCAAGCGAGTGTTTCAGTTGATCCGTTATTGTAAGAAAAAGCTGAACCAGGTGGTGCAGTTTCTTCTGCTTCTAGTAACATATCATAAATTTTCATAGGACCCTCGTAATTTTTACCTCGGGGTAAAATATTACTAGCTAAATATAGTTGTGCATCTTGATTTTCTAGTCCTAGCTGCATATATCCGTGAGTAGGGTATTCAGCGGAAACTTGCATGTCCAGTAATTGCTGAAGTGTTGCTTTTCCAAACGGTGTATTTTTTAATTCTTTTATGTAAGTGTCAGCTGTTTTCTCTACATCAATAAGATTTTCTTCAGCGAGAGATTGTATGATTGCACCAGTAAACACCTTTGCTAATGATGCCATTCCATGAGGTTCACTCTCGTTATATCCATTGAAATATCGTTCATAAACAAGTTGACCATTATGTACAACGACAAAAGCATCTGTTTTGTTTTCGTCTAAAAGTTTTTTTAGAGGAGTCGTATTTCCAAATCTACGCTCCACAGCAAAATCGTCTAAGTTTTGTAACGCGGTAGGGAAGGGAGCAACTTGGTCAGGGATGTTTTTTACTTCATTTATTAAAGTGAATTCTTTCATATGTGTATACGACCAGCGTAAGTAAGGATCGTCCAACCAGTTTTCTTTTGTGACATTTGCTTTAGTGGGGGTCGTTTTATTATTTTTAAAAAAAGTAAACCCAAGCCCTGTAACTACGAATAGTAATACTAGTAACAGTAATAGCAGGGGAGATTTCTTTACATTCATATAGGTACCTCCTTTAGTTTCTATTATAAGTATACGCTCGTCTTAAAATAAATACAAAATAAGGAAAGTAAACGGGTAAGTTTACTTTCCTTATGAACGTTAAGCAGATATTTGTCCGTCTGTACTTTGTTTCTTGAATTTTTGTTTTCGTCCGTGTAATCCATAATATAGAAGTAAAGTGAACGCAACGATAATAGCTGCGATAAAATACATATTATGATAACTTGATTTGGCAGCGACTATACCTAAAATGAAAGAACCGAAGCCAATGCCACTATCAAAGAACGAGTAGTAAGTAGCTGTCGCAGAACCACGTCGATGGTTTGGAGCGGCAGAAATTGCAATCGTTTGGAAACTTGGAATTAATGTTCCGTATCCTAAACCGATTAACATACCTGCGCCAAGGAACCAAAATGAAGTTTGCGCTTGGCTTAAAATGAACATCCCAATTGTGAAAATAATAATAGCGGGATAAATAAGTACATTCTCACCGAAACGATCAAATATTTTCCCTGTAAATGGACGAGAAATGACCACAACAAGTGCGTATAAAATAAAGAAGTAACTTGCAATTTCGCTTAAACCGAGCTCTTTCGCATAAATAGGAATAAAGGATAAAATGCCACTATAAGAAAAGGCTAAAACAAATCCTGTCAGAGCGATTGGAATAGAAGATGGTTCAATTAAGTCTTTCCATTTCATTTTTTCTCGTTTTTGTTTGTTTACTGGTGCTTCATGCGGAATATTGACTAGTAATCCTAATAAAAATGCGAGTAATGAAAATACTGAACAAACGATAAATAGTACAGTAAATGAAAAATGAGAAATAATTGTTAAACCTAAAAAAGGACCAATTACCATCGGTAGACTCATAAATACGCCGTAATAAGCAAGTGCTTCGCCGCGTCTATGAGCTGGTGCTACATCAGTTACAATTGTTCCAGTTGCTGTTGTTGCCATTCCGAATCCAATACCATGTAAGAAGCGAAGGGCAAGTAATAAAAATAAACTTTGCGTACCGAAATACATAACAGTAGCGGCTAAAAATAGTGAAAGTGAAATAAATAATATTTTCTTTCTTCCTAAATCATCGAGCCATTTTCCTGTGAATGGTCTACATAAAACAGATGAAATAAGAAAAACAGTTGCAACTAAACCAATTTCCTCAGGTTTTCCTTTTAGGCTGTCTATAACATAGACAGGCAGAGTAGTCATAAGCATGTAAAATGTTAAAAAGAGAAACAGACTACTAAAACAAGTTCCGAGGAAATCCTTCGTCCAAAGTTTTTCACTTTGCATCGTCATCCCTCCATATTAATGATCTAAATTTTTGATGATTTGTTGTAACAATTGAAAAGCTTCATGTAAGTCTTCTTCTTTAATACCTTCTAGCGTCTTTTCTTCAAAGGAATCAACTTCTTCTTGCCATACTGGAATCATTTTTAGTGCAGTATCAGATAATGAAATCAACTTTTCACGGCGATCTTTTCCTTCAGTACGAATAATCCAGCCCATCGTTTCCATACGTGTTAACGTACGAGTCATCGTTGGTGATTCAACATTTAAATATTGACATAATTCTGTTTGGGTACAAGATCCAGTTTGATTAATGCGGAAAATAACAGCCCATTGCGCACTAAATAATCCTGTTGGAGATACACGTTCATTAAATTTCTTCGTAAACTTACGAGAAGTTTGACTGACAATGTGGAAAAAATGTTGTTTTTCGTCCATGTATTTTGATCCTTTCAAATTAGTTACCTAGCTAACTATATACCTTTTTATTTTACTTGTCTAGTAATAGACATGTTGTTTTATGTGGAAATTTCGTGTGGATTTTATATTGAGAACGTACATTCTACATGGTATTCTTTAATTAAGTAAAGAATTTTCTTTCTACTAAAAGAATGGGGGAACTTGTGATGATTAAGCCTGCAACAATGGAGTTTGTTTCACTATCGAACGGAGAAACGATTGCGTATCAAGAAGTTGGAAGGCAAAATGAAGAAATGCTCGTACTCATTCATGGGAATATGACATCGTCACAACACTGGGATTTAGTTATTGAAAAGTTGCAAGATCAATACCATATTTACGCTCTTGATTTAAGAGGATTTGGCCAATCAACATATAATCAATCGATAGATTCATTACAAGACTTTGCAAGAGATGTAAAACTATTTATCGATCAATTAAAACTAGAAAAATTTTCATTAATGGGCTGGTCAATGGGCGGTGGTGTTGCGATGCAATTTACAGCGAATCATCCAACATTTGTCGAAAAGTTGATTTTAGTAGAATCAGTGGGAATGAAGGGATATCCAATTTTTAAAAAAGATATTAACGGGCAACCGATCGTATCAAGTTTAGTAAAGACGAAAGACGAAATCGCACAAGATCCCGTACAAATTGCTCCAGTGCTAGATGCGATAAAAAATATGAATAAATTATATTACCGTACAGTATGGAATCTATTAATATATACACATAATCAACCTGAACCGGATCGTTATGAAAAGTATTTAGATGATATGTTAACGCAACGTAATTTCGTAGATGTGAATTATGCGCTCATTACATTTAATATTTCGGATGAACATAACGGGGTTGTAGAGGGAAATAAGCAAATTCATCATATTAAAGCTCCAACACTCGTCATACAAGGTGACAGAGATTACGTCGTACCGCAAGTAGTCGGTGAGGAATTAGCAAAACATTTGCCAAATGCAGAGTTGAAGATATTAGAAGATTGCGGACACTCACCGTTTATAGATTGTTTAGATGTATTTATAAAACATGTAGAGGATTGGTTAGACAATAAATAATTCCCGAAATATAAAACTTGCATATACTATAGCATTTGTATGTATAAGGGGAGAGAGTCAATGCATAATCCATTTTTAATATATCATTCTCCATATAATGATCATCAATATATAAAAATGATTATAAATCCGATGTATATGCAAGTTTCACCAGCTGTAGTTCCTTTGCAAGTGCAGCAATCAATGGTCCATACACATCCGATTTTATTTGGGCCTTCATTTTATGAAAATCCATATTTTAAGCATTTTCATTACAATGTGAAAGCGCAAGTATGGGAAGGATAAGAAGCTAAAAGGTTCATTCTTTTAGCTTCTTTTTTATTATGAATATTCGTACACGCATTTGAAGAAACAGTTTATAATGAAAAGTGGAAAGCGTGAGAAGGAGAGGGAAAGGGATGTCGATGCGTTTTACTTTTTGGATTATGGTTGGAATTGTAGCAATCTCAGGTTTGTCACAAGGAATGCTTTTACCTGCCATTGCAATGATTTTTGAACAAGAAGGGGTTAGTTCAAGTATTAACGGTATTCATGCGACGGCATTATATATTGGGATATTAGTTATTTCACCGTTTCTTGAAAAATCGATGCAAAAGTTTGGAATGAAGCCAATTATCGTTATTGGTGGGTTTCTCGTTATTATTTCATTATTCTTTTTTACACAAACTTTTTCATTTTGGGTATGGTTCGTTCTTAGATTTCTAGTTGGAGTCGGAGATCATATGCTTCATGTCGGAACACAAACATGGATTACGACAACATCAGACCCGAGTAAAATAGGTAGACAAATATCGATATACGGTGTATTCTTCGGAATTGGTTTCGCAGTTGGCCCGTATTTAGCAAGCACTGTTCAGTACGGTCTTGCAACACCATTTATCGTATCTACTATACTTTGCTTAATAGGATGGCTTTTACTACTACCAACGAAAAATGCATTTCCAGCACAAGATGAGGCAAAAACTGAAAGTGAATCATCCTTTTCTCGTTATAAACAAGTCGTTGGATTAGCTTGGATTGCGCTAATTGGTCCGCTCGCATACGGTGTACTTGAAGCGATGTTAAATAGTAACTTACCAGTATACGCGCTTCGTAAAGGATGGTCTGTATCGGAAGTTTCCTTCTTATTACCAGCATTCGCAGTTGGAGGTATTATTACACAAATCCCGCTCGGTATATTAAGTGATAAATACGGAAGAGACCGTATTTTAACGTGGACGTTCAGTGTAAGTACGGGCATTTTCCTACTTGCAGCAGTATTTGATCAATATTACTGGATCGTCTTTGCATGTATGCTTATAGCAGGTATGGTCATTGGCTCGTGCTTCTCACTAGGGCTTGGATTTATGACAGATTTATTACCGAGACACTTACTACCAGCGGGTAATATATTATCCGGAATCGCCTTTAGTATAGGAAGTATTATGGGACCTGTATTAGGAGGCGTATTTATAGAAAAAATACAGTATACAAGCTTTTTTATTGCGGTTATGATTATAATGGGAATTCTCGCAATGGTATATATGGTCTACATGAAGAATCAATTCGCATCAAGAAAAATAGAAAGTAGGTTAGGGCATGACAAAACAACCTAATAAAAAGAAATTTGAAGTACTCGAAAACGAAACAATTACAGACTGCTTAGCGCGTATGGAACAAGAAGGATATGCACCGTCTCGTCGCATGGAAGAACCAATCTTTCATGAAGTGAAGAAAAACGGAAAAACAGAAGTTGAACCATGCGGTAGAAAAATTGTTTTTGAGGGGAAATTGAAGTAATCAAATAACAGATTTTCTTTTTGATACAGAACAAGCCATCCAATTCATCCTCTATGAATTGGATGGCTTGTTTTTTTACACTTGATCAGTGAAGGAAAATATATTTTCTGGGAAGAACGAAAAGACATGCCCAATTCTTCTAAATCCTGTTTTCTAGACTGTAGCTTCATGTAGAAAACTTTGCAACAGAGCCTTTATTTATTGTTTTTGCTAAAACTTATGTACAATTCACAGTTCGAAACAACACATATAAAATGCCACTTCCTTTTTCATTTCTCCTAATTGGCTTCTTTATATGGATCGCAGAAAATATTGCTACTTTTTTCGTATATTGATAAAATAAGTTCTTGGGTCTTACTTGTTGTTATCAGTATAATGATTGTCGCTCAACTTAAAGAAATTAGTTACACAGATTTCGCACTATCTAAAGAGGGGACGGCAGCGATTCCCTCTTTTTGGAGCCACTCACAAACGTAAAGCAAGAGAGGAGGCTATATGAACTATTCTCCTCTCTTGTTTAGATTAACCAGCTACTACAATTGGAACAGGTATATCAAGTTCAATATCTGGAGGATGTTGATTGGAACCTAGTCGACATCCTGGTGGATAATGTTTTTCTAGCAATCTATCAATTCTGATGGAATCGATAGATTGTTAGGAAGTGGAAAAAAATATCCGTATATTCCGAAGCAGATGTAACAGAGTGTCCTTCCATAATTAAGTGTAAAACCAAAATACGTTGTTTTAAAAAGTTATTTGTTAGAACTGGTTATAAGTAATAAAACAGAAAAGAGGATTACATGTTACATAATTTACAGAGAAGTAAAAGAATTTTTTTATTATGTCTTATTTTTTTAGTGCTTTTAACCGCTTGTGGTAATACGGATGTTAAGGCATCTAAAGCTTCATTACCACCGGCTCAATCAAATATAGATAAATCCTTAAAAGCACCAAATTGGGTAGATAAAAGTCCTATTCAACAATCTCCTAATTTTACGGAAGATAAAAAAGTAAAATCGGTTGTGAATTTAATAGCAACGGGTGATAATTTATACCATGACGCAGTAATTAAAGATGGCAAACAAAAAGACGGTTCATATGATTATAACTATATTTATGAAAATATCAAAAAAGCTGTTAAATCAAGTGATCTTGCTATAGTGAACCAGGAGACCCCGATTGCAGGAAATAATTTAAAAGTACAGGGATATCCTACTTTCAATACACCTGAAGAAGTAGGTCAATCTTTAGTGGATACTGGATTCAATATAGTGACTCAAGCGACAAATCACGCTATGGATATGGGTATTAAAGGTGTTGCGAATACAAGAGAATACTGGAAGAAATATCCGGATGTTATCCCGGTAGGCATTAATGAGAGTCAAAACGAGCGCAATGAAATAAAAACGATTACAAAAAATGGGATTCGTTTTGCATTACTTAATTATACATATGGTACGAATGGAATTAAAATTCCAGCTGATAAGTCTTGGGCATTAAATTTAATTGATAAAAAAGCGATACAAAATGATGTGGAAAAGGCAAAGAGTAGTTCTGATATGGTGATTGTTATGGTGCATTGGGGAGTTGAATATACCTCTACACCTTCAAAACAACAAAAAGAAGTTGCTCAATATTTAACAGATTTAGGTGTAGATGTAGTAATTGGAAATCATCCACATGTAATTCAACCAATTGAGTGGAAACAAAATAAAGATGGACATCAAACGCTAATCTATTATTCTCTTGGAAATCTTATTTCTGCTCAAGAAAAATTAGAAACATTGGTTGGAGGATTATCTTATATACAATTTGTTAAGTATGAAGATAAAACTTTTGGTATACGACAAGCGGCACTCGTACCGACAGTAACCGACTATGCTGATGGTAAGAAACAATTTAAAATTCAATTTTTAAAAGATTATTCGGATGAAAATTCTAAAAATCATGGGATTAAAAAATTTGTAGGTCCCGTTTCTTTGAAGGATTTCAAGGATATTCCTAGAGATGTGTTGGGAAATTGGTATAAAGACTAATAAACAAAAAGGGAATGAGATACAATTAAAAAATTTATAATTTTAGCATTGGTATTGACATTGGGATGGAGCCTTGCTGCTTGTAGTGGAAAACAAACATCTCAGGAAACTACTAATAATAACGATAAAAATAAAAATGAGATAAATGCGAATAAAAAAGATGTTTTACCTATCTCTGATCTTAATGATTGGAGAATTATTCTTGTAAATAGAGAACATATGTTATCAAAGGAACTAGGGATTGAATTAACAAGTATCACTCAAAATGCTAAGCCAAATATGAAAATCGATAGCAGAATTGCAACTTCCTATCAGGATATGGTAACAGCTGCAAAAAAAGAGGGAATCAATCTTTATTTAAGATCAGGTTATCGAGCTATAAAATTACAACAAACTTATTATGATGCTTCAGTTAAAAGCTATAAATCTCAAGGTTTGTCGGATAAAGAGGCTAGTGCTAAGGCATTGGAATATCTTCAGTATCCTGGTGCAAGTGAACATCACACTGGATTAGCATTAGACATTATTTCAGTTGAATGGCAGAATACTGTAGAAGATTTAAATGCAAAATTTGAAACGACTGATGCATTCAAATGGTTAAATAAGAATGCTGCAGAGTATGGGTTTATTCTCCGCTATCCAAAAGATAAAGAGAATATTACTGGCATTAAGTATGAGCCATGGCATTATCGTTATGTAGGAAAAGAAGTTGCTGTTTATCTAAAAGAAAAAGGATTAACTTTAGAAGAGTATTGCGAAAAAATTAATCCTAGCAAGTAAAAATACAATTTGCTTCTATTAAAAAGCCAGTGGACATATTTCCTTTCCTCAAAGGAAAAAATTATGTACTGCTACGGGAAAAGGCGGATCTAGAGGATGTGTGAACCTTCCTTCTAGTATTGCGAATACTGTGTATAATAATTTAAGCACGTATGAACCGGTTATCGTGTACTAGTAAATAGCAACTTCGTGTGAAGCGATGTATGTATGAAGAACTTAAATGTATAAAAGAAGCAGTGAAAAAGGATCTGATATTCATATCAGATCCTTTTTCATTCGTAACATAGAATAGTTGATTACTGTATCTGCTTAACTAAGCTTTAGAGACTGCCTGCTTTCGAGATGTTACAACATTAACCTCGCCATTTTTTTTGTTTTGGATGGTCGCTTTTCTTAGCTTACTAGATATGTGGAGGTAGCCGGAACACTGCGCTTGACAGTGTTTTTTTATTATTTCTGCACATAAATATATAGTCATATTGATCCCAGTTTCATTTTATTGAAGAAAAGTGCGACAGCTTTTTATCCCGCTATTTGAGGGCAGTAAAACTCCCACCTCAAAATTCAGCAGGAGATGAACAAAACCCCCACTGATTAAAGTTTCACTTTATAAAATATGGAAATGTTAAAATCCCTTTGATAGAATAGCAATATGCAAAAATAATTATTTATAAATTCTCAATGTAATGAATATTCATGTTTAAATATACGAATTTAACTACATAGTTATTGTAATAAAAAGGGAGAAAGATGTTAGATGAATTATATAATGCTTTTTTAAATGCATCGGGTTTTACAGAAAGCGCGAGGAAACGAGATCAGTATGATAAATTACATGATTATTTAAAAGATCAAGAAAGAGAGTTAAAACGATTCATTCAAGATGCTGAATCAGCGAAGAGAGATTATGAGAGTAAAAGTAATGGCTTAGAAGCTAATAAAATTCCGGCAGTTGAATTTGAACAAAAACGTCATGAAAAGGATGAAGACTTAAATACAGTATTATCCTATTTTAAAAGTGCATTAAGCGATGTTGGATCTGCGATAGGTACAGCTTATGCAAAGTATTTGGAATATAAAGCGAAAGCAGAAGCGGAGAAAGCGTCCGCATACAATGCAGCGACCAAGGCTTTTGAAGAAAAGAAAAAGGAAATTGAAAATCTTATCCATTAAGCATACAAAGAATGGGGGAATCAACATGAGTGGTAAAGAGGTTGAAATTATAGGAAGTAACACTGCAAGTGCCATTTCTTACGCGCAAAATATTGAAAATGGTATGAAGGATTCTTTAAACGAAGCGAAAAACTTAAAAGCATATGTTACATGTGCGAACTGGAATTGAATATATTTGTAGTACTTTTACAAATTTAATAAATTCGTTGTATTTTAATGAAAATGAATGAGTTGGAGGTTGATGAATTATGAATCTTAGTTTTGAATATACTTTTAAACAAATTAAAATAGAAGATATAGAGAGTTTTGAAAAAAATAATGGATTAAAATTACCAGATGATTATAAGAGTTTTTTATTAAAGGATAATGGTGGTAAATCTAATAGAAGGAGATTTAGTACGAAAGATGATGTGGTTACGTCATCAATTATGATGTTCTTTCCACTATCAGAGGAAACAGAAAATAATCTGCAAAATTCTTTAAATTATTATATCAAGGGGAATAAATTACCCTCTAAATTTATTCCGATAGGGAAAGACCCGGCTGATAACATTATATGCATATCAATCCATGGTAGCGATATAGGTAGTGTGTACCACTGCCATACATACCATATAGATGATGAAGGAGAATTAGAATCAAAATTTATTAGAAAAATAGCTTCTAGTTTCACAGAATTTGTTAATGAACTTTCTGAAAAATAGAATTGCATTATTAGCAAGTAAATATGTAAAATATCCAAATCAACTAGCTTTGGTTGGACTATTGAAAAAAAGAATAGTGATGGATTAATGTTACATATAAAACATATGAATTTAAAGCACTTGATTGTCTACGAAAGGCAACAAGTGCTTTTTTAATAGATAGGCATGCTATAAATTAAGGCTAACAGAAATTACTAGTATTATATAATTGAAAATACATTAGCAAAAGGTGTGGACTCCGTATCCCCATTCGTTAAAGGTGTAGAAATACTGCCAGATGGAAGTGTCGTTAGAACTAGAACGAACTATAGCGGGAAATTCCAAGAAGCCCATGATGCCTCTAAGGCGAGTATTCAGAGTAGGATCTCGAATTTGGAGAGTGGTGGGGTTAAGGGTACGGGTGAAGAAGCTACTAGACTTATTCCAGGTACCCCTGGAAAGGTTACAGGAGGTAGTTCTACAAAATTAGGGCAAAATATATTGGAATCCATGGGGCTTCCACGTTCTGCATCACGGAAAGGATATCAGGCGCAAAATATAATACCTAAAAACTTAAGAAATCATCCGGTATTAAAGAAAATTGGAATGGATATGGATCATGCTGATAACGGGATATTTTTACCGATACCAGCAAAAGATCCAAGTGCTTTGTCTAGGCATAGAGGATTTCATAGTGTATATAATAATGTGGTTAAAGATCAGTTAGATAAATTAAATATCAATCAAAGTATTAAGGAGTTGGAACAACAAGTGTTTGAATTGCAACAAAAATTAAAAAAAGGTACAGAAAGTGGCTTGCCATTATACAAATCAAAGGTATTAGAAATTGGTATTGAGAAGTTTTACAAAACAAAATTAAATGAAGAAATAAAGATTTGGAAAAGAGGTGGCGGTGCTACTGAAGAACTTTGGGAAAGGTGGATAAATAAATGAAGTACGGAAAAAACACTCAATTAGTCGAAGAGGTTATTAATTTTATTACAAATTTACAACTTTTTCATAATGAAAACCTTCTAAATCGTGATGTTGTTATGGTTAATGAGTATGAAAGAGCACAAGAATTGGCATGGTCTCAAGATTTGGATGAGGTTGAAAACGTTTGGGAAGATATTAAATCCTCAGAAGGTGGGGAAATAATAGGACAATTATATGAGCATGATTTAAACTCTATGGAGCGTACTATAAGGGAGATTATTCAATCATCCGAGAACTATCCAGGTGATTTTGTATTACAATATATTGATATTTTTGAAGAAATAATTGGAGATTTACATATGTGTGCACTAAATCGTTTAGTAAATGGAAAAGTTGATAATTTTTATGAAAGAATCTTTGAGGTTTATAAGCTTGGGGGATGGCCTTGTGGATGGGAAGGTGGATATCCAGAAGGGAGAATAATTGTATATTCACCAGATAAAAAATAAAGTATATTTGTGGTGGAAAGAAAAACAATAAGTGGTTTAAAAGTAGAGACCCATGATGGTTGTACCATCATAGAGTACTACGTGCAATGATAGAATAGAAAACGAAGTACGAGCTTAGGCGAGATGACATTTTACTGGGGCATGAATATAAAAACACATGGAATGGACATAAAACTAACGAAAACGTACAAACTCATAAGTTTTAACGTTGTAGTTGTCATGACATACAAAGGTGTCCTACTGTTATTATAAAACTGACAAATTTAATGTTACTTAAAAACAGATGAACTTAAAGCCACTTGATTGTCAACTAAAAGCAACAAGTGCTTTTTTACGTTTTAGCGTAGAAATTTAATAGAAAACTATAATTTTATTATGTAAACATTTTTTCTGTTTTTTTACATAGTGTATACAACTAACGAGGAGATAAATATTCACTATTACTTTCATTCCTGTTATAAAAAATTCTACAATAGAAGACAGAACGTATATTTGGTATAATCAAAACATACTATATGAAATGATGTATATGAGTTTGAAATTCATGTAATAAGGTAAGTACTACATAACAATAACTAATATTTAAAGTTCTCGTACCTATAGGATTGAGTTCATGTTATACAAATCAGTTGTTAGAAAGGAAAAGATGTAATGAATCAAATTTCATTTGAAGATTTATTTGAAGAAGAAAAAGAAAAAGTGGAGGTAGCTGAGATCCCAGCACCTTTATCGCCCTTGCAAAAAGATATTTTGGGATTATTTAATTCTGAAGAAATAAGTGCACTTGAGCTATGCGAACAATTAATACGATCTGGTAAAATATCAGATGAGAGATTTACAACGAATAAGCCTAAAGCCTTTGGACAAGTATGCTTAATATTAGAAGGGTTTGTTACAGAAGGAAAGCTTACTTTTATCAAAAATGATGAGAAAAGAGATAGGGTATATAAATTGATAGAAGAAGTATGAGATGTATAGAGGGAAATGAATGATTGGTTCCCTTTAACTTTTAGTCCCGTTAGTCTAGTAATGTCCACAAAAAAGGTGTCAATCTTTCCTAGATTGACACCTTCATACTTTTAACACCTTACATATTTACGTTTGAAACGAAGTCTTCCTCTATCAAGTTCTTTCTGAATACTTTCGGAAGCATTTAGTAAACTGCTTTTTTTCTTATCACGTTTTACTTCAACTATACCAACTTCTTTTGCAGTCTCGACTGCTTTTTCGTGTAGTGGTACATATGAAATTGCCACAGTGTTTAGAAAATTATTCCCCTTTTATTTATGATGATCGCCGTAAGGTCATTGCCCAAAATAAAAGAGCACAAGCACTAACGGATGCACCTAATATACAAACTCCGTTCCATCCGTAGCTTGCATAAATGTTTGTGGAAAGAATTGCACCTGTTGCACTGCCGATAGAATAAAAAATCATGTAACTGGCAGTGAGGCGACTTCTCGCTTCTGGACGCACTGTGAAAAGCATACTTTGATTGGTGACATGTACAGCTTGCACAGCTAAATCTAAAAGGATAACACCGATAGCTAGTAGGAATAGAGAATGGTTCATTAATTTAATTAGGAGCCATGAAAGTAATAATAAGGATAAGGCTATGCCAGTAGTTCTCTCTCCGAATCCGCGATCAGCAAGTTGTCCGGCTTTAGTGGCAGCTAATGCACCAGTAACTCCAGCAAGACCAAATGCTCCGATAGCTGTATGGGATAGATTATATGGTGCAACACTTAGAGGTAAAACTAATGAAGTCCATAAAATGCTGAATGAAGTAAAAATAAGCAATGCTAATATTCCGCGAATACGTAAGATCCTTTCTTCTACAAATAATAAGAGAACAGAACGTAATAATTTACGATAGGTCATAGCTGTTTTTTTATGTTTAAGATTAGGTAAATTACGATATAACAAACCAATTACGAAGAGCATAAGTACAGCAGAGGTAAGATAAACGGAACGCCATCCCGCTAGATCTGTTAATGTTCCGGCAAATGTACGTGCAAGTAGAATTCCTATTACGACACCACTCGTGACGAAACCTACTATTCGCCCACGGTCTTTTGGATTAGCTAAAATGGATGCGTAAGCGACGAGTGTCTGCGTAACGGTCGCAAGAATTCCGACTAAGGCCATACCTATAAAAAGTACGGTACTTGAAGGAGCGACTCCGACCACAATTAAAGCGAAAACGGATAAAAGCATTTGAACAATGATAAGTCTTTTTTGGTTTAACAAATCACCAAGTGGAACTAATAAAAGTAATCCGAGTGCATAACAAACTTGAGTAATCGTAATAACGACACCAATAGTTGAATGGTTGATCTTAAACGCATTTGATAAAGAATCAAGTAGAGGATGGGCGAAGTATATATTCGCCACAGCCATCCCGCAAGCTATTGAAAATAATAGAGTTATATAGCGGGGCATGATTGTATTGATAGGTGATTGGAACTGATCATTATTCTGTGTAAGAGCAGTTGTCATTTTTTCTTTAGCATCCATAATATCATCTCCTTTTGTTTTTAAAATAATGTACCGAACGGTATGTTATTTCGTAAGTCAAATATAATCAGGGATAAGTTGCTATGTCAAGTGAATTGTAAATTGAATTCAGTTTCTTTTGACATATCATTTATAATTTAATACGATATATAATATACTGATTAGTACATAAAAACGTGATTTATAATTTAGAAAACAGGTGAAAAAAAGGAGGGGTTAAATGGCTCGACTACGTGAATTTGATAAAGAAAAAGCTTTGGATGCTGCTATGCAACTTTTTTGGGAGAAAGGATACGCTGCTACTTCATTAAGTGATCTAACTGCTAAAATGGAAATACAAAGACCGAGTTTATATGCAGCATTTGGTGATAAAGAAGGGCTGTTTGAAGCTGCATTACGGAGATACACGAATTTACACGCAGCTAGCATTCGAACAAAACTTCAAAAAGAACAATCTGTAAAAGAGGCCATTCGTATATTTTTTGAAAATATGGTGGAAGAGGAATATAAAAAAGAATCAAATAAAGGCTGTTTTTGTATTAACACAATGGTTGAGATTGCCCCTCATAATGAAAAATTTGAAGTGCTGACTAGAGAACATCAAATGTATCTTTCAGTTATATTTCAAGAATTAATTACTAAAGGAATTCAGTCTGGAGAACTGCAAAGTGATGTGAATGCTAAAGCATTGGCACAAACGCTAGTTACTTCATTAATTGGATTAACGGTGTTAATGAAATCTCGCCCAGAACGTTCAGTTGTAGATAATTCGGTATGTATCATATTATCGTTACTAAAATAAATGTAACAGAATTGTATTTCAATCAACTATGTCGATTATAGACACTTTTATTTATAAGCTTTTAACTTTAAGCACTGAATTGTCTACGAAGGCAACAAGTGCTTTTTATTTTCGTGTAAATATGAGCAGGTGAATCATAATGGTTGTCTGCAATATATGAAGATTGTTGGAGACATTTGTAATTAGGAATCGGATAAGAGAGGAATGAAAACACTATATAAGCCCCTTCAAAGCCCCTTATAAGCACCTACCAAGTAATAAATCACTAAGAAAAAACAAAAACAAAAACAACTACAAGAACAAAACAAGCGCGAAAAAATAAAACCGTCGTTGTAGTAGTTAAAAAAATTTGGAACTCGAATGCCAAAACCGTTACCTCATTCCTATATTTATATTGAAGGATTGGAATTTTCCTTTTTACTAGTAAAGAGCGGGAGGAAAACTGATGGCGGTGTACCGTAATGTGCAGGTGAACTTTTGGCAAGATGAATTCATATTAGATTTAACGCCAGAGGAGCGTTATTTTTATATATATTTGTTAACTGGTACGAAAACGAAGCAATGTGGTATTTACATATTACCGAAGCGTTTGGCAGAGCTTGAAACTGGTTACAGTATGGAGACTGTTGAGAAGTTATTGAACCGGTTTGTGGAATACGGGAAGATTGTATATGATGCGGAAACGAAAGAGTTATTCATTATAAATTGGTTACACTATAATCCTATTTTTAATACGAACATAGAGAAATGTGTATTACGTGAGCTGAAAATGGTGAAAAGTAAAGAGTTCCTACATAAGTTTTTACGTAAATGTCTTGAAGAAGAATGCAAGATTCCATTATTACTTCAGTATTTTGGTATGCCAGAGGAAGAGATTGATAGTAATTCACAACAAGTAATTATTCAAGAGAAGGAAGAGGTAGAAAGAGTAGAGGATGCCACTCCGCATAGTGAAGTTTATAAATTTTACGAACAAAACATTAGTAGTCTATCTCCATATATCGCGAAGGAATTAAAGGAATGGATGCAAAGAGTTTCAGGAGATAAAGTACTAGAGGCACTTAAAATTGCGTTTGAAAATAATAAGGGGACACTTGCTTATGTGAAGGGGATTTTGAGGAATTGGTGTAAGAAAGGACGAGTAAGCTTCAATAAAGGAAAGGAAATAGTGCGTAAGAGAGAAGTATTCAGTTTGTATGATCCATAGCATGAGCAAGTAATGATTTCTTCTTTTCTAAAAGGTTCTTTCACAATAGAAGCGAATAGATTGAGAGAGGAGGGATTGTATGGAAGTCGTCATAAAAAAGAAACGAAATAGGGGAAAAAGAATTTTTATTTGGTCTAGTAGTATCGTTCTTTTTTTGTTTATTTGCGCTATGATTTTTTTGAACATATATACGCTTAGTTCTGTGCCAAAGATAGATGGAACGATAAAACTTGAGGATTTACAACATGCTGTTGCGGTGAAACGAGATAGTAAAGGTGTACCACATATTAAAGCGGAAAATGCGCATGATTTATATTTTTCGCAAGGATACGTACAAGCGCAAGATCGTTTGTTTCAAATGGATTTAAGTAGAAGACAAGCTTCTGGTATGTTAAGTGAAGTTGTAGGGGAAGCAGCTGTTGATCGAGATAAATTGTTTCGAACGCTCGGTTTACGGCGAGCGGCAGAAGCGTCTGTTAGTCAATATGATGGAGAAGCGAAATATGCCCTGCAGTCATTTGCTGATGGGGTGAATACCTTTATACGTGAAGCGAAGGCCGAAAAGAAATTGCCAGTGGAGTTTACTCTATTAGGTTATGAACCTGCTGAATGGTCAATCGTGGATTCTTTAACGATTGGAAAGTATATGGCGTTTGATTTAGGAGGACATTGGCACGGACAAGCATTTCGATATTGGGCGCTGAAAAATTTACCGAAAGAGCAAGCAAATGAGCTATTTCCTACATATCCGAAAGATGCGCCTAGATTGCTAGCTGAATTGAAAAATACAAATGTGGACGTAGCACAAAGTTTTTCAAAGACAGTTATTCCACCAGAGTTTAACGGTAGTAATAACTGGGTAGTGAGTGGTGAAAAGAGTGTATCTGGTAAGCCAATTTTAGCGGATGATCCTCATTTATCTCTTGCGACACCTTCTGTTTGGTATCAATCGCAACTTGAAATGAAAGATTTACATGTGAGTGGCGTTATTTTCGCAGGAGTACCAGGCGTTATATTAGGACACAATGACAAAATAGCATGGGGCGTTACGAATACAGGTCCCGATGTGCAAGATTTATATATTGAGAAGCGAAATCCTAATAATGAAAATGAATTTTTGTATAACGATAAATGGGAAAAGGCTACGGTTGTTGATGAATCTATTAAAGTAAAAGGCGGGAAAACAATTCCGTATAACGTTACGGTTACGAGGCATGGTCCAGTTATTTCAGAGTTTGCGGATAAAGGAAAAGAGAAAACAAAAACAGTATTCGCTTTGAAATGGACTGCTTTGGAGCCTTCCGCTGAATTAAAGGCTGTATTAAATATGAATAAGGCGAAAGATTGGAATGAGTTTGAAACGGCTCTTCAAGATTTTCATACACCGACTCAAAACTTTGTGTTTGCATCAAACGATGGCACAATTGCTTATAAAGCGAATGGAAATATACCAGTGCGTAAAAAAGGTGATGGTAGTTTGCCTGTGCCAGGATGGACAGATGAATATGAATGGGAAGGGTATATTCCGTTTGATCAACTTCCAAAAGTAATAAATCCAAAACAAGGGTTTATTTCAACTGCAAATAATAAAATCGTTGATGACGCTTATCCGTACCATATTAGTAATACGTGGGCGCAGCCATATAGGCAAATGCGTATTCAAGAGTTTTTACAAGAGAAGGAAAAGTATACGGTGAAAGATTTAGAAGATTTACAGATGGATCAAAAAAATTTATATGGGAAAGAGTTTACTCCTATATTGTTAAAAGAGTTAAATAAAGCATCTTTAAATGAAGTAGAGAAAGAGGGCGTAAAACAATTAACAAAGTGGAATTTTTACGATAGTAAAGATGAAGCGGCACCATTAATATTCCATTTGTTAATGAAAGAGATTTCGAATACGCTATTTTCAAAAGAAATACCGAAAGATGTGATGGAGTTATTTGAAGGGAAGTCACAAGTAGTTGATGAATTGATTCGAAAAGAAGTAGCAGGAGAAAATAGCGCTTGGTTTACGAAGTACGGAGGGTTCACGAAAGTTGTGCATACATCGTACGAGAATGTAATGAAAAAATTACAGAAGGAATATGGACCCGATGTTGCAGAGTGGAAGTGGGGCGATTACCATCAACTTGCTTTTACACATCCGATTTCGAGATCATCTAGTATGTTAGCATTACTTGCATTTAATCGTGAGAAACCAGTTCCAATTGGCGGAAGCCAAGTTACCGTTCAAGCAGCAAGTTACGGAGATAACGGTATTGTCAATCACGGAGCTTCTTGGCGATTCGTGATTGATACTAAAGATATGTCAAACGGTTATCATATCGTAGGGCCAGGACAATCAGGAAACTTTAGAAGCGATTGGTATCATGATCAAATAGATGATTGGGTAAATGGTGAGTATCATACGACTACACTGAATACGGATGGAATAGAGGGGAAAGTGTTAAATTTACAGCCGCGATAATGTTAGAAGAGACTCTTACTTTAAGTAGGGGTCTCTTTTTTTATTTACCTTACTATTTTTAGGGGGATTATATGGATACCACTTTTATTAATGGAAATGTATTTAATTTTTTCTGGAATATATGTGAAATATTGTATAAAATAATCAAGAAAGCCAAAAATTATGGGGGAAAGTTATGAAAAAAAATAAGAGTTTAATAAGTTTTTTAGGAGTGTGTATCATGTTGTTTTCTTTTTGTTTCCAGGGAAATATACAGGCGGATGTAAATACTGTTCAATCTGGAAAAATAAAATCAGGAAACGTAACGGTATGGGAAGTAGGCAATGTAGCGAAAGTGTTAGCAGATGTAGAGCGCTTGAATTTAAATACGGTGAATGTACCTATTCAAGTAGATATTCCGGATGTGAATTCGGCTAATATGGTAATTAATCAGGCGCAAAAGAAACAAGCTATTATTTTAATTCAAGAATTATTAAAGCGTAATATACAAGTTATATTGGAGGCGTTTCCGTTTATTCAGCAAGGAAATATTGGAGAAACAGAGTGGAACCCTAGTAATATTAACGATTTCTTCTGGAATTGGAAAACGGTTGTTTTACAAGATATTTTTAATTCCATTACAAGTAAGTACAATATTTATGGGCTGAAAATCGCTTCTAATTTCGTTAATATGGAATATGCAGAAGGATATTGGAATGATACGATTAATTTTGTTCGCCAGCAGTATAAAGGAAATGTTTTGTATCAAATGAACTGGTGGTTAACTGCAAGTTGGGATCCTTCTTTTGAGGCGGAATTTAAAGAGAAAATAAATCGCCCGTATTTAAAAAAGGTGGACATTGTAAGTATTGATAGTTGGTTTGAAGTTTCAGGAAAAAGAAATCCATCATACGAAGAAGTAAAACAAAGCTTATTTGCGACGACAGTATACAATCGGGGCCAAAATGTTGTTCAGCAACTTGAGACATTACATAAAACAACTGGAAAGCCAGTTTATTTTGGTGGATTTAATGTGCCAGCACGTGAACTTGGACTACAAAGCCCGTGGAACCCAGATATTACGAATGTGTTTTCAAAAGATGTACAACTTAACGGGTGGCGTGCTTACCGAGATGTATTAGAAGCGAAGCCATATTTTAAAGGTTTTTCAATTTGGTTTATCGGATCTAATGATAGTAATCATTCATATCAAATACATAGTAAAGAAGCAGAGACAGTTATTAATGGCTGGTATCGAAAATAAATTTTATAAAATAGGTAAGTTTTAGAATCCATTACATATATTTTAGTGAAAGGCCTTTCACCATCTTATCACCTAGGGGGCAATCATAATGAAATTTTTGTCATACCTTACAGTAATTTTGGTGATTCTTGGCGGTTTGAATTGGTTGTTTGTGGCGTTAGATTATAATGTAGTTGAGAAATGGTTTGGTTCTATGCCGGCGCTTGTGGATACTATTTATTGGCTCTTTGGTCTTTCAGCTATTTATCAAATTTTCGATCGGTTCTTTACGAGTAAGTAGCTATTATACTTAATTACTAGAGTGTTAAGTACGATTATGTACTTAACACTTTTTTGTATGTTTATAAAAAGCAGGGTGCACATGCAAGCGATTCCATTGCGTCTTGCACCGTAATAACGGAAAACAAATTGACCGTGTATTGTATATAGGTTATAATTCAGAAAGTTTAAAAAATAATAAAAATGAGAAATAGGGAGGTTATCTGGGTGATGGAGAGAGTGTATAATTTTTCAGCAGGACCATCTATACTCCCTTTGCCAGTTTTAGAGAAAGTGCAAAAGGAGCTTGTAAATTATAACGGGACAGGCATGTCTGTTATGGAAATGAGCCATAGATCTTCTTATTTCCAAAGTATTATTGATGAAGCAAGTAGCTTACTTCGTGAATTAATGAACATTCCTGATGAGTATGAAGTTTTATTTTTACAGGGCGGTGCGTCATTACAATTTTCTATGATACCGTTAAATTTAATGAGTACGTATAAAAAAGCTGGGTACGTACTGACAGGTTCATGGTCTAAAAAGGCGCTGCAAGAAGCCGGAAAAGTAGGAGAAGTACAAGTGATTGCTTCTTCTGAAAAAGAGAAGTTTACTACGATTCCTAAAATGGATGATTTACCAAATGATGAAGAACTAGATTATGTACATATTACAACGAACAATACAATTGAGGGGACAAAATATATGGATATTCCCCATTTAGAAAGAGTGCCGCTCGTTGCGGATATGTCCTCAAATGTTTTATCAGAACAATATGATGTTACGAAGTTTGGTCTCATATATGCGGGTGCGCAAAAGAATTTAGGGCCAGCGGGTTTAACGATTGTAATTATAAAAAGAGATTTAATTGGCAGTGCAAATAGTGCTTGTCCTACGATGTTAAACTATGAAACTTACAGTAAAAATAACTCCCTATATAATACACCGCCAACCTTTAGTATTTATGTAGCAAAACTTGTACTAGAGTGGTTGAAAGAACAAGGCGGGGTATCTGCGATTGAAGAACAAAATAGAATGAAATCTTCACTTCTTTACAATTTTTTAGATGAATCTAAATTGTTTACTTCACCAGTTGATCCCACGTATCGGTCACTTATGAATATTCCGTTTACAACACCGTCAGAAGAGCTTAACAATCAGTTTTTACAAAAATCGAAAGAGCGCGGTTTCGTTACGCTAAAGGGACATCGTTCAGTCGGCGGTATGCGCGCTAGTGTTTACAATGCGATGCCAACCCAAGGTGTACAAGAATTAGTAGACTATATGAAGGAATTTGAGCTTGAAAATAGATAGGGAGATGGGGATATGTTTCGTGTTCAGACGTTAAATCAAATTGCCGAAAAGGGTTTGCAAATTTTTGATGGGAATCGCTATGAAATTGGAGACAAAGTAGGTCATCCAGATGGTATTTTACTTCGCAGCTATTCTTTACATCAAGAAGAGTTTTCAGAAGATTTAAAGGCAATTGCAAGAGCTGGTGCCGGTGTAAATAATATTCCTGTTGAGCGTTGTACGGAAAAAGGGATTGTAGTATTTAATACGCCAGGGGCTAATGCGAATGCAGTGAAGGAACTTATTATCGCAAGCCTTATTATGTCTTCCCGTAATATTATAAACGGAGTGAGCTGGACGAAAGAGTTGGATGGAGAAGAAGTACCACAGCTTGTTGAAGCTGGGAAGAAGCAATTCGTTGGGTCAGAAATTGCAGGGAAACGTTTAGGTGTTATCGGTCTTGGCGCAATTGGTGCTTTAGTTGCAAATGATGCGTTATCTTTAGGTATGGACGTTGTTGGATATGATCCGTATATATCAGTTGAAACGGCATGGCGTCTTTCTACACAAGTACAAAGAGCGTTTAGCCTAGATGAAATTTTTGCAACGTGTGATTATATTACACTACATATTCCTCTTACGAACCAAACGAAGGGGATTATTGGTGAACACGCTATAGAGACGATGAAAAAAGGAATGCGTCTATTCAATTTCTCTAGGGGAGAACTTGTAGATGAAACAGCTCTTCAAAAAGCGTTAGAAGAAGATATTATTACACATTACGTAACAGATTTTCCGAATGAAAATGTGATAAAGATGAAAAATGTAACAGCAACGCCTCATCTTGGTGCATCTACGTCTGAATCTGAAGAAAATTGTGCAGTAATGGCTGCACGTCAATTACGTGAATATTTAGAGACAGGTAATATTCGTAATTCAGTAAACTATCCAAACGTAGAACTTCCGTACATTGGAAAAAAACGAATTACAATTATGCATCAAAACGTTCCGAACATGGTAGGACAAATTACAGGATGCTTAGCAGAACATCATATTAATATTGCGGATATGATTAATCGTAGTAAACATTCTTGGGCGTACACAATGATTGATATTGATAACGGAATTGATGATATAATGAAAGAGAATATTGTGGAAAATATAAGCAAAATCACAGGTGTTGTAGCTGTTCGAATGATTGTGTAAAGGAGAGAGAAACTTGGCAAAAATCCGACCGTTTCGTGCTATTCGTCCAGTAGAAGGTAAAGCAGCACAAGTAGCAGCTTTACCGTATGACGTATTAAATAGTGAAGAGGCAAGAGAAGTTGTAAAAGGGAATCCATATTCTTTCTTACACGTTGATAAAGCAGAAATTGATTTAGACCCGGCACTTTCACCGTACGATGATCGCGTATATGAAAAAGCGGGTGAAAATTTAAAGCAATTTATACAAGAAGAAGTGTTCGTTCAAGATGAGGAGCCAGCGCTTTACATTTATGAACTGACGATGCAAGGAAGAACGCAGTCAGGCCTTGTCGTTTGTACATCGATTGACGAGTATGAAGATGATACAATTAAAAAACATGAAAGAACGCGTCATGAAAAAGAACTTGATCGTATTCGCCACGTAGATGTGTGTGACGCAAATACGGGGCCAATTTTTTTAACGTATCGTACAAAAGAAGAAGTGAAACGTTTCATTGCAAGCTGGAAAGAAGAACATGCGCCAATCTTTACATTTACAGCAGAAGATGGCGTTAGGCATGTTGCGTGGAAAATTGCAGATGAAGAAGTAATTGCCACTTTAGTAAATGCATTTGAAGATATTCCTAACTTGTACATTGCAGATGGACATCACCGCTCTGCATCAGCTGCAAAAGTAGGGCTAATGCGAAGAGAGCAATATCCGAATTACACAGGAGAAGAGGAATTCAATTTCTTCCTATCTGTTTTATTCCCTCATGATGAATTATCAATTTGGGACTATAACCGGGTTGTGAAAGATTTAAATGGTTTATCAGTCGAGCAGTTTTTAAAGCAAATTACGCAGTACTTTTATGTAGAAGAAGCAAATGGTTCTCCGTATAAACCAAATGAACCAAAATCATTTGGCATGTATGTAAACGAAAAGTGGTATAAGCTCACTGTGAAAGAGGAAACGTTTGATGCGAATGATCTCGTTAAAGGTTTAGATGTATCTATTCTGCAAGATCATTTATTAAGCCAAGTACTTGAAATACATGATCCACGATCTGATTCACGCATTGATTTTGTCGGAGGAATCCGCGGATTAGAAGAATTAGAACGCCTTGTAAATAGCGGTGAATATAAAGCAGCGTTTTCATTATATCCGACATCAATGGAAGCTTTATTATCAATCGCAGACGCAGGGGAAGTTATGCCGCCAAAATCAACGTGGTTTGAACCGAAACTGCGCAGTGGGTTGTTTGTTCATTCGTTAAAATAAATATAGACTTCTTTAGATTGAAAAACCGAAATGATTATAGTTTCGGTTTTTCTTATGTTAAAAGTGTTTTTGAGGAGGGGTATCGATGAAATTGCAAGTAGGCGAAAAAATCACCTTTGAACGAACGTTTACAAAAGAAGATGTTGTTTTATTTACAGAAGTATCTAAAGATGAAGGTGTTCATCATGTTACACCAGATGAGCAGGGGAGATTTGTTGTACAAGGGCTGTTAACATCAACGCTGCCTACAAAAATTGGCGGTGACTATAACGTACTAGCTCGCAAGATGGATTTTGAATTTTTACGTCCTGTTTTTAGCGGTGATACAATTCGTTGTGACGTAACTATTGAACAATTTGAACCCGATGAAAAACATCGCACAAAAATTATTGCGATGTTTATATGTAGAAATCAACTTGAAAAAGAAGTTATGAAGGGGAGTTTTTCGGGGATTATTCTTTAGTTAGTAGGAAAAGTAATGAATAGGTGGGGGGCACATGCCTCTCGGGCTTAGATTTTTAATTCCATCATAACGAAAATTTTATGCATTGCTGAATACTGATAATAAGACGTTATGTAATATACTCTTTTCTTTTCTTAACTAATAGAAGAATAGTTGAATAAGCTCGTCAACAAAAAGGACATTCCTAGTATTACAAGAAATGTCCTTTCCATTATATTATAGGGTATTTTGCTAAAATTCAAACTCTAAAATCAGTTTACTAGTTTGACCTGTAAACTGATAATTATAGGACCCTCTCAGATTTTCTAAGTTACCGGTAGCTTTAATAATTGTTCCTGGGGAATCTAGATTTCCTTTATCAAATATTCCTTGCTCTATAGCTGTAAATGTCCCTTGTTGCCCCTTATAAATTCCTTCAAAGTGTAAAAATCCAGAAATTTTAGCAGTAGCCAAGTGACCATCATTTATATTTGAGTCTAAATAATATAATAAGTATTCAACAAAAGCTTTTCCTTTTAATTCACCATCAATATCATATTCAACATGGGCAATATTAATAGGAAAATCTTTTCTAGTATCATCGATTAGTTTTTCCTCCCATTTACTTACTGTAAATGTTACTTCCATACACGTAATCCCCCTTTATCATTAGATAAGTAATCTCCATATCATTTAAAAAGTACCAATTCACAGTCATATCTCATAAGAGTGTTTTTATTTATTTGAGTCCTGCCATATCGCTATCAAGCTAATAAAATACTCCCTAAAATGAAAAATACGCTATTCTTTCTGTAGGATCAGGAAAACATAATTATAAAACTTATGGCCCTACTTATTTGAATTTTCACTCCACGCCACTTTCCAAAATAGAGAAAGATACATTTTCACAATTAATTTCTGCTATCGCACCGTAAGGCAAAATAAACTTCGGTTCGGTATGGCCAAAATTTAAATTATAAAGAATCGGCAAATCTTCTAAGTTATGTTCTTTCATAACTTTCAGTATTTCGTGTTTATATTCTTCATAATACATTTCGTCTTTTGGTTTACCAAAAATGATGCCTTTTGCTTTTTGCAGAATGCCTTGCGCTGCGTAATTTCGTAACCAATACTTTATATAACTTGGTTCTGGATGATCTTCAGAGGTTTCAAAGAAAAGGATACTATTCGCCCAATGTTTTTTCTCAGGCCAAAGTTCCGTTCCTTTTGCAAATTCCAGTACTTCTATACAACCACCAATTAAACGCCCTTGTACAGTGATAGAGCCTTGAAGTAGCTCATATCCGTTGTTTTGTTGCATTGTACGCCTTTTATCTTTATTTATTTCTATCCATTCTAAACGCTCACTCGTCCATTCATGAGCTGGTTGAATCTCGCCAATATTCTCATTTGAAAAGAGAGTTCGATTTACCATTTCAATTGTATATGGATCCATCTCTACATTTTCGGCAAAATCGGTTAAAATTGCTGGACCGTAAAAAGAGGAAACTCCTGCTTTATGACAAAACAAGTGTGAAACGGTAACGTCAGAGTACCCCATAAAAATTTTCGGGTTTTCACGGATCACATTAAAATCTATATAAGGAAGTAAGCGAATGCTATCTTCACCGCCAATATTCGCAATAATGGCTTTCACGCGCGTATCTTTAAAAGCTGTCATTAAATCTTCCGCACGAGCCTGTGGGGTGTTATAAATGAATTCGCTACCTTTTAAACTATTTGGCATTGGGACAACTTTCAGACCGAAAACTTCTTCTAATCTTTTTACTCCTTGTTCATATCGCCATCTTATCTCAGAATCACCTGCTCCTCCCCACGAAGGACTTACTGTTGCCACAATATCTCCTGCCTGTAATCTCTTTGGTTTCTTTAACATATTAACTCCGCTCCTACATAATGTAATGGACTACGATTATACAAACTGTAGTATTGAAAAATATGATGCATGACATTAGTTTCTTCATCATCAATCCGTTTACCTGCTGGTATTCAAGAATTTAGCACTCGTGTTGAATATAGGAATAATCGATTTATATTTGAAAATTACAGTATGCAACATTGCATAAGAAAGATGG
Organism: Bacillus sp. SRB_8; assembly: GCF_003264205.1. Classification (NCBI taxonomy): domain Bacteria; kingdom Bacillati; phylum Bacillota; class Bacilli; order Caryophanales; family Bacillaceae; genus Bacillus; species Bacillus sp. SRB_8. The sequence goes on from NZ_NADT01000026.1 coordinate 85,226, forward strand.
TTGCTATTTTCTATAACCTGTAACTATAATAGTTACAGGTTGGTCGTATCCAATCAAAAAATATAATCATCATGAATGGAGAGGTTACATATGGGTATGAAAAAAATAATTTTAGCAGGTGCTTTAGGGATCGCAGCATTATCAGGAACGAATTTACCAGGATTAGAACTGTCAAAAGCGAGTGCTGCTTCTATTGAATCGAATCTCTCGACGTTAGAAGGGCGAGTAGTAGAAGTAGATAACGGTGTAATTGTCGTAAAATCTAAGCAATATGAGGAACCTGTTAGTGTGTATATAGATTCCCTTTCAAATGTGAAAGTAGGGGATGAGGTTAAAGCTACTGGATCTATGATGCGTAATTTTACTGAATATATGATTGCAAATACAGTTGAAAATACGTCAAATAAATTAGGTATGCACATGAAAGAAGATGGTTCTCCTGATTATGTAATTGGGGAAGTATCAAAAGTAGGAACGATGGAAGATGAAGGAGACGGTTCTACTAAATATGTCGTAGTTGAGTATCCATCACTAAACGAGAAGAAAGTTATTATTGATGTTTTCTTAACGAAGGGACAAGTATTTAATACAGGTGAGAAAGTGAAAATTGATATGAAGTATGTAGGATGGGGCGGAAGTTCTATTAACTGGAACACAACGGATCATATCGAAAAAATTCATGAGGTAAAGAGCAACGTTGAAAATAATGATGATGTTTGGATTTGGTCTTAATTAGACGCTTGTAAATAACAAATGTATCATGCAGTACCCATCGAATCATCATATGTATGATAATTCGATGGGTACTTTTTTGTTTTATCTTTTTTTGAGAATAACGGATTTCCGATTAGAATATGATGTTAATACTGGAGCGAAGGTGAAAAAAACAATATGGAAAGAGGTGTTTAAGGGTGGAGCGAGATGAGGTTTATTTACGAGCTAAAAAAAGGGTAGAGAATTTACAAGCGTTTTATATTCATTTAACGGTCTATATACTAGTGAACTTAATGCTTTTTATTATAAATATAAGCTCTGATTCAAGTAAATTATGGTTTTTATATCCACTTGCAGGTTGGGGGATTGGTATCGTTATACACGGATTGACAACTTTTCCATTTGGGATATTCGGAAAAGAGTGGGAAGAACGAAAGATTAAAGAATATATGGAGAAAGATAAGTAAATTTATTTCTGGAATGTATAAATATAAATCTCTGTGATCAAATGTTTGAGGCGAAGTCTATTCTATAGCTTCGCCTATTTGCTTTGTATTCGAAGTTTGTGCGAGTGAGTATTCATATTCATTTTTTTAGCAACAATTGCATGTGAAATCAAAACTTTATTTGTAGTACATAATAAATACAGTTGTTTTACTTTTTTTATTACATGTGGATATAGGATGAAGTTGCTTTATTACCCTATATTAAAATAAAAATAAACCACTGTTCGATTTGAATATTCCACGATATAATGGTGAGAGTTTATGACAGAATAAATATTTACATAAGAAGTGAGGTACTGTATGAAAAAAAGAACGACAGACATTATTTTTATTATTATTGGTGCATTTCTTTTTGCGTTAGGTGTGAATTTGTTTGTTATTCCGAACGAGTTTGGTGAGGGTGGAGTAACAGGTATCACGATTATTACGTACTATTTATTTGAATGGTCACCAGGTTTAGTTAACTTAATTTTAAATGCGATTTTGTTAATAGCTGGTTATAAATTTTTGAATAAGATTACAACAATTTATACGATTATCGCTGTAGTTACGAACTCGCTATTTCTTCATTTAACAGAAGGATGGACAATTGCTTCGGATGAAATGCTCGTAAATGCCATTTTCGGAGGAATATTTATTGGATGCGGGATTGGTCTTATTATTCGCGTTGGCGGAACAACAGCAGGTACTACCATCTTAGCAAGGATGACGCATAAATATTTAGGATGGAGCATTAGCTATGGTTTACTGTTCTTCGATTTAATTGTTGCGTTTTCATCTTATTTCATCATTGGTGCAGAAAAACTGATGATAACAATTATTATGCTATATGTAGCAACGAAAGTGATGGAGTTTGTAATTGAAGGTTTAAATCCGAAAAAGGCTATTACGATTATTTCTGATAACCCGAATGAAATTGCCGGGAAGGTGACTACCTTAATGGGCAGAGGGGTTACCGTGTACTCAGGTCATGGCTATTACACGAAAACTCCGAAGGAAATTCTTTATATTGTTATTAATAAGCAAGAAGTAGTGAAGCTAAAACGGATTGTTCAAACTACGGATCCGGCTGCGTTCATCGCTATACACGATGTTCGTGATGTGTTCGGAGAAGGATTTGTTGATATTTCTAAAGCTTAGTAAGAGTAGAAATTGTTTTTATTAAAATAATCTTAATACTAAAACGAAAGAATCTATTTTGAATAATTTTTTTCAAAATAGATTCTTTTTATTTATCTTAAAATGTTGGCTTGTAGCGTATTATGTATCAACTCTTATTCAAAAAAACTAATAGCAGTTTGTTTTTCTTTTTCTTGCAAAAAGTACAATTGTTTCTTAATGTAAGAATGTAGAAGGATGAACAAGAGAGGGTTTAATGAAGATGATACATATTTTATTAGCTGATGATGATAAACATATTAGAGAGTTATTGCATTACCATTTACAAAAAGAGGGCTTTAAAGTTTTTGAAGCGGAAGATGGAAAGGTAGCGCAAGGCGTTTTAGAGAAAGAAAATATTCATCTTGCGATAGTAGACATTATGATGCCGTTTGTTGATGGCTATACGTTATGCGAAGAAATTCGGAAGTATCATGATATACCTGTTATTTTATTAACTGCAAAAGATCAGCTAGTCGATAAAGAAAAAGGATTCATTTCTGGTACGGACGATTATATTGTAAAACCATTTGAACCAGCTGAAGTAATTTTCCGTATGAAAGCTTTATTGCGCCGTTATCAAATGCTTAGTGCTGATATTATTACATTACACGGAACGACTATTGATAGAAAAGGGTTTGAAGTGAAGTGTAACGGTCAGACGATTTTGCTTCCATTAAAGGAATTTGAATTATTATCACAACTTGCTAGTTATCCTGGAAGAACATTCTCGAGAGAAGAATTAATTGAATTAGTATGGGGAATGGATTTTGAAGGGGATGAACGAACAGTTGACGTTCATGTGAAGCGACTGAGAGATCGTTTTTCAAAACGAACAGATGATTTTCAAATTACGACAGTGCGCGGGCTCGGTTATAAGTTGGGGTTGAAATAAAATGAAATCACTATATTCTAGATTTGTTTTTATGACAGTCGGTATTATGCTTCTTAGTAGTATTATCGGTTTTTTATTAACGAACGTATATTATCAAGTGAAGTTAAAACCGTACAATAGTGAAAAGATTTTAATGTATGCTAAAGAAGTAAAATCATTATATGAAAAGCAAAGTGAAGAGAATAAAGAGGCATACTTACAGTCTATTGCGAAGTTAGGGTATGAAATTTATATTGTAGATGACGAAAATCATGGAAAGCGTATTGGGAATGCGTTTCGTAAGATAACAATTAGTGATGATACCGTTCATAAAGTATTGCAAGGTGAAACGTTTAATGGCGTTTCCACATATCCAACGCGCCTCTTTATTACAGGATTTTTCGATAATGAATTAATTAATAGTGTCGGTGTACCGCTAAAACACGATGATAAACAGTACGCTTTATTCATTCGCCCTGATATTCAGCAACAATTTGGTGAAATGAGAATTTTTCTAGCGGTATTACTTGGTTTCATTGTTGTATTAAGTATCATTTTTATAGCGATCGCAGCAGGGTATATTGTTCGTCCTATTCGAACATTTACGAAAGCGACTCAAAAGATTGCAAGTGGTGAATATGATATCGAATTAGATGAAAATCGAAAAGATGAAATTGGTACACTAGCGACTAATTTTCAAAAGATGACAAAGAGCATTAAAGAATTAGACCAAATGAGACAAGAGTTCGTTTCTAACGTTTCTCATGAATTCCAATCTCCACTTTCTTCGATACAAGGCTTTTCGAAAACATTACAATCGGAGAATATGAGTGAAGAGGAAAGAAAACGTTACTTGAAAATTATTGAGGGTGAAAGTAAGCGGATGTCTAGTTTATGTAAACAGTTACTTACGCTTGCTTCATTAGATAAAGAAGAGAAGGTTTTACAGATAAAAGAATTCAATCTGCAGAAGCAAATTAAAGACGTCATTTTTATGCTCGAATGGAAATGGCGTGAAAAAGATATAGCTGTTGAATTTGATGTACCGGACATATTTATAGAAGGTGATGAAAACCTACTACATCAAGTATGGAGTAATATTTTTACGAATAGCATTAAATTTTCAAACGATGGCGGGACGATTGAATTTGTTGTAGAAGAATTAGAATCCGGTATTGTCATTTCTATATCAGATAACGGAATCGGTATGGAAAAAGAAGAAATGGATCGTATATTTGATCGTTTTTACAAAGTAGATACGGCAAGGGCAAGAAACATGGAAGGTAGTGGTTTAGGGTTATCGATCGTGCAGAAAATTGTTGAACTTCATAATGGAAACGTTTCGGTATATAGCACGAAAGGGGAAGGGACGACTGTTCGGGTGGAGCTTCCGAAATAGATGGAAAGGAAGAGGCTGTTTTTAGAACAGCCTCTTCTTATTTTTGTCAATTGGTCAATATATTATCACTTACGTGTAAAGTGATAAAAAGTTGTTTAAAAAAATGCGAGTCATTCTATTTCACAATTGGGTCAGTTTGTGGAATAAGATTAGCAGGAAGTTTATTTAAAAATGTAGAATCTCTACAGAGTTATAAGGATTTTATTGAAACTTTAACTATTTAGGGAGGCGATTACTTTGAAACGAATTGACTTGTTTTTAAACGGACTAGATTCCACATTCGATAAAGAGAGTTGGTATGCACCGTTTAAACATGCTATAGAAGGACTTACAGCCGAACAGGCTATCTGGAAACCATATGGAGAGGCAACTAAAACCATTTGGGAGAACGTTAATCATCTCATTTATTACAAAGAGAGACTTGCTGCAAACTTGGAAGGCCGTGAATGGACACATAATCTCGACGGTGATGAAACCTTTTATCTTACCGAGCAATCAAATGGTGATAAGGAATGGAAGGAGGTCGTTGAACGTTCTGAAAATGCTCAACGTAATTTAAGACAGGTATTGAGTGCAATTTCAGAAAAAGAGCTTGAGCAAAATTCACTTGAGGGGAAATTACTGGACATTATGCTTCATGATGCTTATCATACAGGTCAAATTATTCAATTAAGGAAAATGCAGGGGTCTTGGCCATCAAATCGATAATTGAACGTTTTAGTTGGTGCTATTGTTATATTTTTAGTGAGGTATTTTACATTCAAAATTAAATAACTATAATTATAACCCCGTCCCAAATTTAGAACGGGGTTAAATTTGTTCCTGCTATAAAGTCGCACCTTTCCCGCGCTCTACTTTAAACCGAACTTCAAAAGTATCCGCTGTAATTTCATCAGCTTTCGGCAAAGCCCGTAATTTCGGATGAAGTAGCCATACGAGAGAAATAAATAAAATACCGATGCTAGCGAGAGCGAAAATGAGTTGGCTACTAAATACATTTGCGGTGTATCCACCAATTAAAGAACCGAACGGCATAGCAATTTTTCCCATACTTCCTATGACTGTATTGATGCGTCCGATATATTGATTTGGAATTACAATTTGACTAATTGTCGCGAATAATATGTTGGTCGCACCAATTGGAATCCAAGCTAGGCCGAATAAGATAATAGAGAGCCATTGAAACGGTACAATCGTAGAGAGAAACCAAAAGATAGCGCCAGTCGCAAAGCCAATAATAGAGACACGGCCAACGTTACGTTTGCCAACCCATGAACTGAATAATGCACCGATGAGACTACCTGCTGATATAGCAGCTAAGAAGAAGCCATATGATTTCACGCCTCCTAAAGAATCAGCGAAAGAAGGGAGTATTGCCATTGTCATACCAATTGAAAAATTAGCGACTACTGAACCGATTAAGAATACGCCCATTAATGAACGAAAGACGATGGAAAAACCTTCTTTTAAATCAGAGAAATATTGTTTAGTTGAAAGTGATGTATTGGTTTCTGCTTGCTGTGGCATTTTCAATGAAAAGAACAAAAGGGCAGTAATCGCGAATGTAAAAGAGTCGATTACGTATAAAGTGATTGCGCTAAGTAGTGCTACTAATATGCCAGAAAGAGTCGTACAAATTAAGTCAATGCCTTGATACGCAAATGAAAAGAGAGAGTTTCCTTTTAATAATTGTGTTTTATGCAGTAGAAGTGGTAAAGCTTTCGATTGTGCGGGATAGGCAAATTGTTCGATAAAGGCTACGATGGGCATGATGATGAGTAGTAGTTGGACTGTTAGTAGGTCGAAGTAGTGTGTAATGGGAATGATTAAAATAAGAATGCATTGCAAAATTTGTGTAATGACGAGGGTGTTTTTGATTGACCATCTATCAACGAATGGACCGGTAAGAAATTGAAGTGTAGAAGGTAATAACGTAAGAAAACCAGCCAATCCAGAATAAAAAGGATTACCACTCAGCTTGTATACGAGCCACATCGCGGCTACATAATACAAGCTATCTCCTATGTTTGTAAAAATTCTCCCTAAAAACATTAAGAGGAAATTCCGGTTTTTCAATATGTCCATTTAATCTACTCCTTTATAATAAATTTATTCGGTAAAATAAATTTGACCGTTTATCCCGCATTAACGGGCAGTAAGACCCCCATCTCAAAATTCAGCGGAAGCAAAGAAGTTAGGTGGGGGGGATCAACTGCCCGTAAAAGCCCGATTGGTTCAACTAATAATCAGTGGGGGATGAACAAAACCCCCCCACTGATTAAAGTTTCACTTTATGTAAAAAAAATCGTATTATGATTTTTCTTCTTTTTTAACAAAGCGCTGCATTGCTCGCTCGTCGATTTGAAGTGCAGTAGTAGAAATGTAATAAGATTTACTATTTGGATCTTTATCCGCGTCTTTTGTGATTTCGTTTAATTCAGCCATTAATCCATGAAACTTTTTCACCCACACTTGAAATTGTTCTGGCGTAGCATCAAATTCCCAGCAGGATGAAACGTAATTCCACTCAGCTGGGTCTTCGCTTACTTTTCGTAATGTAAAAGCTTCTTCTGGCGCAGCGAGAATATGGCTTTTCGTCATTTCCGTCATTTGTAAAAAGATTTGGCGACTTGATTCGCTTAATATTTCTAAATGAGGTAATAGGTTCGCGGCAGGGGTGAAGCCTTTAGCGACAGATTGATAAAACTTTTGAACGATGCCATTCTTTTCTTCTGTATACACAATTTCTATAAAACCATTCTTTTCTAATTCTTTTAAATGATAATGAATTTTCGCCCTTGGAATGCCGAATTTCTCAGATAGTAGTTGTCCTGTATAAGGACGTTCACATAGACGCATCATCATTTCGACACGTAGTGGATCGCTTATTGCTTTTAGTTGGCTATAAGTAGTTAGTGTTAACATGGGCTTCAAATGATCAACTCCTCAAATTAAATTACTCGGTCAAGATTATTTGACTGAATTGTATCAAGGATTTTAATTGTTTTCAATACTTTCTGAAAATTTAATTTTCATTCTGTAATCTTCTGTTCATATTCCGTTCATATTTCTTTTTTATGATAAGTGCATAGAAAGAAAGAGGAAGGAGCGAGCGAAATGTTTTTAGCTCTGCGTGAATTAAAACAATCAAAATTAAGATATGGATTAATCGGACTTATTATGGTGTTATTATCATTTTTAGTCCTTGTCATTTCAGGATTAGCAAATGGATTATCATACGATAATGCTTCATCGATTCAAAATATGGAGGCAAATAAGTTCGTTTTAGCAGATGATGCGGAAAATAAATTACTTCGTTCACAAATTAAGAAAGACGATGTAGATAACGTAGTAAGTCAAGTAGGCGAGAAAGAGGCAGTGCCGTTTCGTGTGAAAGTTTCAACGTATGAAAAGAAAGATAGTTCGAAAAAAGTTGATGTCGCTATTTTCTCAAGTGAACGTGATTCATTTTTAGAACCGAAAATTGTAAAAGGTGAGAAATTAGGTACAGCAAATAACGAAATGGTTGCTGATGAATCAATTAAAGAAAAAGGAATTGATATTGGGGATACAATTATCGACCCTGTTTCAAAGAAAGAATTTACAATCGTTGGATTTACGAAAGATCAAATGTTTAGCCATACACCAGTCGTTTATGTAAATGAAGATGTATGGGGCGCTATCTCACAACCAAATCAAAAAGATTATAGTGCAATTGCACTGAATACAGATAAAGAAATTAAAAATGCACATGTTATCGACAAAAAAGAAGTACTGCAAAGTATTCCAGGATTTAAAGAGGAGCAAGGAACATTAACGATGATCATTGCATTCTTACTTGTTATCGCTGCGTTACTAATCGGTGTATTCTTCTACGTCATTACATTGCAAAAAACACAGCAATTAGGTGTATTAAAAGCAATCGGTACGAAGAATTCTTATTTAGCAAATAGCTTAGTCGTGCAGGCGTTATTCTTATCAGTCGTTGCGATGGTAATCAGTATTGTTCTTGTACAAGGATTAGAACAAATTTTACCAGCGGGTATGCCGTTCTTATTAACAACACCGATGATTGCACAATATGCAGCAATCTTTATCGTAATTAGTATTTTAGGAACACTTATTTCGTTATACCAAGTATTAAAAGTTGATGCATTAGAAGCAATTGGAGGCGGGATGTAATGACTTCATTATTAAAATTAGACAAAGTAAGTAAAGTGTACGGAGAAGGGAATACGGAAGTAACAGCCCTTCATCCGATGTCGCTTGATGTGAAAGCTGGAGAGTTTATCGGAATCGTTGGTCCTTCTGGATCAGGGAAAAGTACGTTATTATCAATCGCGGGTGCTTTATTATCACCATCAAAAGGGGATATTTACATTCGTGAGCAAAATATTACGAAGTTATCAGAAAAGGAAATGACAGACATTCGTTTGAAAAAAATCGGCTTCATTTTCCAGTTCGCAAATCTTGTTCCATATTTAAATGTTAAAGAACAATTGCTTTATATTGCAAAGTTAAAAAAAGACAGCAAACAAGAATCGGAAAAACGTGCGGATCACTTGCTAGCAGCATTTGGATTATCTGAAAGAAAAACTCATTATCCAAATCAACTATCGGGCGGGGAAAAACAAAGGGTAGCAATCGCTCGCGCGTTCATGAACAATCCGGATTTAATATTAGCGGATGAACCAACGGCAAGTTTAGACTCAAAACGTGCACGTGAAGTTGTGGAAATGATGAAACGTGAAGTGAAAGAGAGTCAAAAAGCAGCAATTATGATTACGCATGATGAAAGAATGCTTGATGTATGTGATCGTATATTGACGCTTAGAGACGGGCAGTTAATATAAAGAAAAAAGGCCAACCGTACATATATGTGCGGTTGGCCTTTGTATGGTTATTTTAAAATAGTTATAATAGCTTTATTTTGAGAAGAACGTTTTAATTTTATTTCGTGTTACTAATAAAAGTCCACCTAAGACAGATAACATTCCTAAAGGCACGTTACTTGATTGCTCACTACCAGCGTTAGGAAGTTCTCTAGCACTGTTTTTCGCTGGAACAGTAGTATTGTTATTGTCTGTTTGCGTTTGTTTCGATTGTGATACTTCATTAATTTTGTTATCTACATTTTGCTTCGTTGTATGTAACTCAGCTAATTTGTCATCAATTTTTTTCTCAGTATGTTTAAAATCGTTTATTTTAATATCTAAGTCTTGTTTTTTCTTTGTCAAATCGTCTGAAATAGTTTGTTTCGCTTGTTTCATTTCGTTTATTTTATTTAGTAAATCTTGTCTAGCTTCTTGTAATTCAGCTAGTTTGTTTTTTACATCTTGTTTAGCTAGTTCTAAGTTAGCGGAAAGACTATCTAAATTGCCTTTAATTTTCTTAAGTTCCTCTAACGTGTTACCTGTATTCGGCTTATTTTCTTTAATTTCAGCTAGTTTGTCCTCAGCAGTTTGTTTCGCTTTTTTTAACTCAGCTAATTTTTCATCTACCTGTTTTTTTACTTCCTTAAGTTCATTAACCTTCTGATCGATGTTTTCTTTATGCTGCTTAATTTCATTCACTTTTTCATCGACAGTTTGTTTATGTTCTTTAATCTCATTAACCTTTTCATCAACAGTTTGCTTATGCTCTTTAATTTCAGCAACTTTTTCATCTACTTGCTTTTTATGCTCTTTAATTTCAGCGATTTTATCTTCGGCGATTTGTTTGTCTTGCTGAAGTTTTGCATCTAACTCTTGTTTATGTTGTTTAATCTCGCCAATTTTTTCATCTGCAACTTGTTTACGTTCATGTAGTTCATTTACCTTTGTATCAACATTCTCCTTAACTTGGTTAAGTTCATTTAATGTTTGATCCACATTTTCTTTGTGCTGCTGTAATTTCGCATCTAACTCTTGTCTATGTTGCTTAATTTCAGCTAAGCGATCTCCCGTACTTTGCTGGGGAGTAGCTTCATTTACTTCTGCATGAGTAGGGGTAGATCCCGCAATCATTGCTAAAGCTAGTGTAGAAGCAGCGATTGTTTGTTTTGTTTTCATATTTTTGTACCTCTTTTCTTTCATATACATGAGCTGTTTTGTGTAAAATTGAGCATATAGAAGTAGATTATTTTATTATTATATACCATGTTCGGCGCCTAGAGGAAGTATTTGCATAATAATCTATGATTATGTAATTTTTAAATTCGCTTATTTATTTCATAGAGTAGGGGAGTTGATTAGCTTTTGGGTGTTCCCTCAAGGTTGAAAGCTAGTCTTGCAAAAAATACGAAGGAGTGTGATGTTGTCCTAACTCAAATGAACTAAAAAATATTCTGTTTAGAAAGGGAGCGGCAATGCTATCGTTATTGAAATATATTATGAAAATGTTCCTGGTGAAAAGGAGGTTTAGAACAAATATTAATAATAAAAGGGTAGGAAACATATACCCTTTATAGTTAAATACAGCCTTTCATAATCTATGTTGAATCAATTGGAAGATTCATGGAAAAGTGTTATGGTTTATTTGGGAGCTGCACATTATTTATGTTCAGTAAAAAAGGGGGATTAAAGTGGGGGCTAAAATTTTTAACGGCAGGCATATAGCCAATAGCAAGGATCAAGAATTTGTTGTTTTTATTATTGGTATGCGTATTAATAACCTATTAAAATTTTGGAAGTGGATACCAGTTTTTAATGCTATGGGACCTATGATTAAAGAATTATATCAAAATCCACAATGGGGTTTCTTACATACAGAATTCTTATTTAGTTGGAGAAAAGTAATCTTAATTCAATACTGGAAGGGATTCGACGAATTAGTAAACTATGCTCACGGAAAAAATCATTCATATGCTTGGAAATCCTACAATAATAAGATTAAAGATAATGGGAGTGTCGGTGTTTTTCACGAAACCTATCAAATAGAAAAAGGTGCTTCTGAAGCAATCTATGTTAATATGCCAAAAACAGGTTTATCTAGAGCTACCGAACACATACCGGTATCTCAAGATACTAATACTGCTCAAAAAAGAATGAATAAATAATTCGGAAAATTTCGTATATAATTTCGATGTTCCTGCCGGAGAATATACAAAGTGTCGGAGTGTTAGCAGGCTGAAAACTTGACAAAAAAACTCATTTATGCTATAATTTACCAATATAAAAATAAAGTGTATAATAGGGTTCTCCTGGCCAGGGGGACCCTATTTTTGTTGTGAAAATGAAGGAGTGTATGTGCGTGAAACAAGGTGAATCAAGTGTAACATCGTTAGTATCAGCTTTCGGAAGGGCGTATCATAGTGAATTTGATAGTTCTAAAATCTTTGATGATTATGTAGCTAAAGATCTTATTTCACAAAAAGAACGTAATGATATTGAAACGAACATGGTTCAAGGAATACATTTTTTCAATAAAGACATTGCACAGCAGTTTCAAGACAATCCGAAAGAAATTTTAAAATGGATTACACAAGTTCAATTATCACCAACACCTTTGGCACGCGCGGCATATTGTGAACGAGTATTACTACATGAAGTTACTTTAGGGGCAAAACAATACGTCATACTCGGTGCAGGCTTAGACACGTTTAGTTTTAGACACCGAGAATTAGAAAATAAAATAGAAATATTTGAAGTGGATCATCCTTCTACGCAAGAGTTTAAAATACAAAGAGTGAAAGAAGCAGGGCTTGAAATCCCAAGCAATCTTCATTTTGTTTCAATGGATTTTACTAAAGATTTCTCGGAGCAAAAATTAGTAAATGAAGGATTTGAAAATAAAAAGACTTTCTTTAGCCTTTTAGGTGTTACGTATTATTTAATGAAAGAGGAACTTTCCAGTTTAATAGAATATTTATTCGAGATAGTTCCAGCAGGAAGTTCTATCGTTTTCGATTATCCTGATGAAAATTTATTTACGGAAAAAGGATTATCCAATCGAGTTGAAAATATGATAAAGATGGCTGAGATAGGCGGAGAGCCGATGAAATCGTGTTTTTCTTATATCGAAATGGAAGCACTGTTAGAGAAGGTGGGCTTACTCATTTATGAGCACTTATCACCAGAGGATATTAATAAATTATATTTTGAGGGACGAAACGATTATTTAGAAGCTTTTGAGACGGTGCATTATGTACATGCGGTGAAGAAGTAGAGAATTAGTAGGCATGGGGAGGGATCTCTGTGTCTTTTTTTTTGTAAAAAAGGAAATGAGGTGTAGTGATGGGAAGTAATAAGCATGTTGCTATTGGAAGTAGAGGGATTGTGAAGAATAATTTAAATGTTTATATAGGGGGAAGTGCACATCGTTACCCAGCTAATAAAAATGGGTTACCCAAAAACGATAAAAATGATTAGAGACCCTGATTTTTATACAGTCAAAAAATCAGGGCTATTTTTAAAGGATTAAGGATTATTGAGTAAGTAATAGTTAATTGATTGTGCCAGTATTTTTATTCTTCACTAATAAAGGGAGCAATTATTTTTTTTTCATAAGAAGATAACACGATATTCGTTGATGGTGTACCATATTGCATTGTATCATCAATAAATTGTTCTAAACTTTCTACAGAATACGTTGCTAATTTGACAATATAGCTAATTTCCCCTGCTACTCTGTAACACTCAAGTACATCTGGATGATTATAGCAAAAGTTAGCTAATGATTTACAATCCTTTGATTTAAACAATATAAGTGCAGAAATTGGACGGTTTATTTTTTTTAGAGAAACATGTGCATGGTAACCTTCAATAATTTTTTGCTCCTCTAACTTCCGTACTCGCTCAGTTACTGACGGAGCAGATAAGTGAACGGCTTCTGCTAGATCCTTCATTGAAATTTTTGCATTTGACTGTAATAATCCCACGATTTTTTTATCAATTTGATCCATAAATTATCCAACCTTTTTTTATAAAATAGAATAACCTAAATTCCTTATATAATAAAGCCAAACAATCGAATATCCTTATTAAACTCATTTATCAGCCTTATATATTTGTATAAAATAAGGATAACAGGAGGCGATTTACGATATGAAAAAGGTTTTATTATTATTAGCTGATGGATTTGAAGCAGTAGAAGCTAGTGTATTTACAGATGTACTAGGTTGGAATAAATGGGAGGGAGATGGATCAACTGAGGTCGTAACAGTTGGCCTTCGGAATAAATTAACCTGTACTTGGAATTTTACTGTCATACCCGAAAAAACGGTTGATGATATTCAATTAGATGAGTTTGATGCATTAGCTATTCCAGGAGGTTTTGAAGAAGCTGGTTTTTATCGGGATGCATATAGTAGAGAATTCTTACATGTTATTCAACATTTTTATGCCAAGCAGAAGCCTATTGCCAGTATATGTGTCGCATCATTAGCGCTTGGAAAAAGCGGGATTCTTACAGATAAAAAAGCCACCACATACAGTCATCCAACGAGTAAACGAAAAGAGCAGTTAAAGAATTTCGGTGCAATAGTACAAAATGATTTAATCGTTCAAGATGGAAACATTATTACATCTTCAAATCCAGGTACAGCTTTTGATGTTGCATTTTTATTACTTGAAAAACTAACATCTAAAAAGAACGTTAAACATGTAAAGGATCTTATGGGGTGTTAGGCATTGCTCTTCAACAAAGGGATACCTGGAGTATTTTAAAATATCTTAACGAACATGGTCCAAAAGAGTGGTCATCTAATTGGGTGATTGCTCCAGATAAAAGAGAATGGAAATAATATGTAATAACAGATGGTAATGAATCGATCAAAGGTAAGTGCCCTTTTCATGCATAATTTAATAAAAAGAATAATAATTGATTAAAATAGGAGAATTTTTATGATTGTAACACTCTTTACATATATATTGTTAGGTTTATCTTTATCAATACCTGCAGGTGCTATGACTGTCCAAATGACTAAACAAGGAATGAGAAATGGTTTCGTACATGGTTGGTTTGTAGGTATAGGAGGAATGACTGTAGATTTATCTTTAATAGTTCTGATTTATCTAGGGTTCTCTAGTGTATTAACCAATCCGTGGGTAGAAGCAGTTATGTGGTTACTAGGTTTTGGGTTTTTAATGTTTATTGGAATAGAAAGTATTAAAGAAGCAAAGTCAGAAGTTAACATAGAGGGAGAAGATCCTAATAAATCTTTATTAACAGCTTATTTATCTGGTTTTATGATTGCTATATCACCGGCTAATATTGTCTTTTGGATAGGGGTCTTTGGGCCGGTTCTAGTTTCTTCATTAGGTAATGCAAGTACATCAACATTTATATTAATAGCTGTAGGTATTTTATTAGGTATCTTTATGCATGATATGGTCTTATTAAGCTTTGTTCATTTTACTAGAAAGTTTCTAAATCCAACCTTTATTAAATGGGTATCTATATTTGCCGCAATAGTACTATTCGGATTTAGTGGTTATTTTGGTTACGAGTTTATAAAACAAGTAATTACTTTTATTTAAAAAGCATAACTTTTATAAACTTAAATATGGCGGTTGTAATGTAAATGAAAAAGATACGCATTTTAAACCCAAACGCAACGTAATTGTAAATATGTTATATTACGTAGGTATCCCCTTAGGAATTCTTTGATTTCTAGGGGAGGGTTAAATTCCTTACATATAGCCTTTAGAAAAAGAAACAACCTCTACTATAATTGACGGTGTATGAACTTAGCTTGATAGCGATGGGGTAATTGCACATATCTATTAGCTGAAAATATTAACTAAATTCAAGAGTAAAAAGCGCTATTCTTACTAAAAGAATAGCGCTTTTTTATTATTTTAGTATGATTTCATCTGAATGTATTGGAAATTTCTCCTGCAAAAGTAGTAGAATTTTTATTTGAATTTACTACTTCAGTTGGATTTATCATATTTCAATTTCGATAGAATAGTAAATAGGTATATTGGATATGGAGATAAATTACAATGATTATACATACTTCAGATTTAGAATTACAGTAACTACTTAACTAATAAAGAAAGGAATAAGCAGAATGATACAGAACATATATGAAACACATTTACATGTAAGAGATTTAGAAAAGGCGATAGATTTCTATCAAAATAAGTTAGGGTTAGCATTAGCAAGAAAACTATCGAAAAGAAAAGTGGCTTTCTTTTGGGTAGGAGAAAGTAAAAAGCAAATGCTTGGGCTATGGGAAGTACATAATATTGAGGATTTTGAGATGAAACACTTTGCTTTTGGTGTAGATTTAGAATTTCTAAAGACTTCTAAATTATGGTTAGAGAATCGTGGAATAGAAGTGGTGGGAAGCCAAGGGAAAGAAAATCAAGAGCCAATTGTCCAAAGGTGGATGCCAGCTGCAAGTGTATACTTTCTGGATTGTGATGGGAATAAATTAGAGTTTATTTCTATGTTACAAGATAATCCGGATGAATTAGAATATGCATCTTATTTAAGTGAATGGGATGCGGAGCACCTGGCTAAAAAACAGGATTCGTTCAACGAAAAAGTAAATATCAAGCACAAGAATTAATTGCTTTATGTGTATGGCTTAGTCGTACTCCGTTCAGCGGTACACTTTCTTCAACAAGTTTCAGCTAACCTTTGAACTCAAAAGATACGTTCAGTACAAAAAATTGCTATTGGAAGTAGGGGATTATGAAAAAAAATTCAATGTTTATATAGGGGTAGTGGCGGCTGTAAGCATTTTTACCCTTTCAATTGTTTTTCTATATTTTAACCCTTACAGCAATCAAACACTTAATAAGGAACTATATATCACTGTATTTTTCATGTTTTTGCTTCCTTCTTTTTTGCAGTAATTGCAGCAGTTGCTAGGAAAAAAACTTTTATGATTGTTTGTAGTATTTGGTTGTTACCAGGAACTCTTTATTTTGGTGTAGCGGTGATTCTGGGTGTTTGGAATTTATATATTTTATTTCTAAATTGTTTATTGTGTATCTATTGTTTGGATGGAAAAGGGGTGAAGAGTCTAATGAAGCGAGAACTATCGAAATTAGCGGATGTACTAGTCAATCATTCGACTAAAGTGCAGCCTGGTGATCATGTGTTAATTCAAAGTGTTACTGAAATTGATCCCGCAGTAGTTCGTGAAATTATTAAGTCTGTGGAAAAAGCAGGGGGATATGCGCATGTATCAATGCGCGATGTTTCTGTTACAAGGCAATTAATTCTATCAGGATCTGAAGAACAATTTAAGTTATTTGCAGATTGGGAATGTTATCGCTTAAGTAAGATGCAAGTATATATTAATCTCCGTAGCCCTAGAAATGCATATGAATTAGCAGATATACCATCAGAAAAAATGAAATTATATCAAAAGATATTTGGAAAAGCTCATAGTGAAGCAGTGTATAAAACGAGATGGGTGACAACTCGAATTCCGAATGCAGCTTCTGCGCAAGAAGCGAATATGAGCACTGAGGCCTATGAAAAATTTTATTATGATGTATGTACGTTAGATTACAATAAAATGTCGAAAGCAATGAATCCGTTAAAAGAATTAATGGAAAAGACAAAGCAAGTTAGGATTATTGGAGAAGGTACGGATTTGAAGTTTTCAATTGAAGGAATTGGCGTTTTAAAAGGAGATGGAACGGATAATATACCTGATGGTGAAGTGTATACAGCACCTGTCAAAGATTCAGTAAATGGAGTAATAACATTTAACACAGTATCCGTTCAACAAGGTTATGCGTTTCAAAATATAAAGTTACATATGAAACAGGGGAAAATAATAGATGCATATGCAAATGATACAGAGCGAATGAATCGAATTCTTGATACGGATGAGGGAGCAAGATATATTGGAGAATTTGCACTAGCGTTTAATCCTTATATATTACACCCGATGAATAATACGTTATTTGATGAAAAAATAAATGGTAGTTTTCATCTAGCAATTGGAGATTCGTTACAAGGTGCAGACAATGGGAATAAATCAGCGATACATTGGGATTTAGTAAACATTCAAAGACCGGAGTATGGCGGGGGTGAAGTTTGGTTCGATGATGTACTAATTAGAAAAGATGGGCGTTTTATTTTACAAGAGTTGTTCGGATTAAATGAAGAGAATTTAAAAAGGTAAAGTGCTTTATTGAAATTGTGTAAAGGAGATTAAAACCCGCCATAACAAACTAAAAAATTCATTGTATAAAGTTACATTTATTTAATGTAAATGATAGCTAGATTGGCGCGGCTCGGTAATTGTTGAGTGAAATAAGCCAAAATCTCTTGAAAAACACTTGATTTTTTACTACATCAATCTTTACAATCCCTCCATATAATGTGAATAGAACTAGCACTTATTTAGAAGCCTTTGAAACAGTGCATTATGTACATGCGGTGAAGAAGTAGAGGATTAGTAGGCATGGGGAGAAATCTCTGTGTATTTTTTTATGCGTATTTTTAATTTTAAAAACAATTTATAAAAAATATTTTACAAATTGCAAGAAATAAATTACGATTATCTCAAGAGGTGTTACTATTGTTACATAATAAAATTGTAGTTTGTCGAGCAGAAAAAGGTTGGACTCAAGAAGAACTGGCAACAAGAGTGGGAGTTAGTCGTCAAACTATCGCTACTCTTGAAAAGAATAAATATAACCCTTCTCTAATTCTTGCCTTTAAAATCGCAAATGCATTTGAAAAGCCGTTAACCGATGTATTTGATTATCTAGAGGAGTGATACATATATTGTTGTTAAAAATTTTATTATTTGTTTTATTAGTGATAAGTAAGATGTACGTAATAAAATTTCAATCAAGTGATGAAGCAAATGACGAAAGAGGAAGAGAAATTCTATATAAAACAAATAATGTTTTGTATAATATTCTATATTTAGGTATCATTTCCATTATTGTTTTACAATTAATTGATATTATTCCTTTGAAATTTCTACCTGATTTGTTGTTATATTTTGCGCTTTTATTAAGTGTGTTAGGCAGTATTTTTATATTTATCAATAGAAACAGGAAAAATTACTAATATGTATTAAGTATTTTATCTTGTTCTGTTAGGAAATTGAACAACATGTTTCTTTAAAAAGTGAAATTTCTATTTTAAACATGAAGGAATATAGTTAAACTAATAGCTGTGTTTATTTAAGTAGGCTACATAAAATAATTAATCTTCTTCATAAAAAATTAAGGAATCCAAAATAAAACCCACACATTTTAATCAAAATGTGTGGGTTTCTTCTTTTTATAAAATAAATATTTGCAGCAATACTTTGGTCAAATTTTAATTAAAACTAAAATTCACCTTTTCTATTATAAATTTTTGTAGTGTGGAAATATAGCTATTAGATCACCAAACTAGTATTTTTGGGGCATTAACTTAAACAATAAATAACTTCATGTCTATCTTGTTGATGAAATTCATTGCCCTCGGATAAAGGATAGTAAAACCCCTGAATAATTAGTTTTATTGATTTTTATTACAATTTTGTAAGGTTAAGTAATAAAAATCGATAGAACGGGATATTAGAATGGGATACTCTGATTGATGAGTAGAATATTCTGAAAAAAGGGGTGGAGCAAATGAAGAATAGAAAAAAAGCATCGATAATATGCAAAAGTATTTTATGTTTAATGATTTGTATATTCATTACGAATGAAGCATGGTTTACAAATGTGGTGAGGGCAGAATCAGGCACGTTGACTGATAGGAGTATAGAGGATTTCAAAAAAAGCTGGATGAACAGGTCCCAAAATGGCAGGAGAATTATGGGGTACCAGGGGTTGCAATAGGGATTGTACATGAGGGGCGTATTGCTTATACACTTAACTACGGTTATGTAGATAAAAAGACAAAAAAAGCGGTGAGTGATGATACTTTGTTTCAAGCTGGTTCCATATCTAAAAGCCTTACAGTGTGGGGAATCTTGCATCTTGTAGATGAAGGTCGTTTATCACTAGATGATCCCGTTGGAAAATATCTGACCAAATGGAAATTACCTAATTCAGAGTTTAATAATAATGAAGTCACGATAAGAAGATTATTAAGTCATACAGCAGGACTGTCTGCACATAAAGGATACCTTGGGGTTGCACCAGGGAAAAATCTTAATTCTATTGAGGAGTCTCTGTCTGGAAAAGGTTGGCTTAATGAACAAGTGGAGGTTACCAATAAACCAGGTTCAGAAACAATTTACTCTGGTGGCGGATATACAATTTTACAACTTGTAATTGAAGAGGTTACCGGAATACCTTTTGATCGTTATATGGAAGAACAAATTATGAAACCTTTAGGAATGAAATCTAGTTCATTCTTACAACGCCCTGAAAATCATAACCTTTCGAAAGCTTATGGATATTTTGGAGAGGAGCTCCCTAGTTACCAATTTACCGAACAGGCTGCTGCAGGTCTCAAGACAAATGTTACGGATATGATGACATTGATACTTGCAAGTATGGATACAAATAATAAAGGAAATGGTGTCATCAAAAGTGAACGTGTTACGGAAATGCAAAAGCCAGTATTAGGGGAGAATGGTTTAGGTATATTTGAAAAAAAACTATCTAATCAATGGAAATTACTTTATCATTCTGGTGACAATCGAGGCTGGCATTCTTTTTATGGTTTCATTCCTAATACAAAGGATGGATTGGTAATCCTTACAAATGGTGAAGGTGGTATAGACTTACGACAGGATATTTACCACGCATGGATGGAATATGAAACTGGAAAATTACCTGAAAGTTACTTCTCTCTAGCTGAGCAGAGAAAAAACAACTCTATTACATCAATTGTTATTGGAGCCACACTTGGTTTATATTTGCTGCTATTTGTGATTAGATTGTACAAAGGGAGAAGAACTTTCATTTTTAAGCACGAGAAGAAACCTTACATAAGATTAGTGGTTAGGGTATTTTTACTTATTATTACTGCTATTCTCGTTTTTTGTGCTGCCTATTTGTGGAGAGTTTTTAGTTTGAATTCCGGTAATACAATAAATTTTATTCTAATAATGGCATGGATTATAACATTATTAATTAGTGGATTTTTCCCGAAAGTTAGAAGTAATAAAAAACAACGTATGAAACTAAAAGATTTAACATCAAAATTTACATTTATGTAATGTTAAAGGCTAGAAAGCTGGATTGGCGCGAATTTCGAATTGTGGAGTGCAATGAAAAGACAAAATCTCTTAAAAAACACTTAATTTTTTACCCAATCTACCTTTACAATCGCTCCCTATAATATGAATTGGACAAGCACCTAAGAGAAAGCAGAACATGTCAGTTTCTACATTCTGTTATTAGGGGGGAGAGTTTGAGTGAAAAAGACAGTTGCTTCGTTAGCAGTTATCGCGGCACTATTGCCGACGTTTTCAGTGCATGCGGAAGGAAAAGAGCAAGTCCGAAAATCAGCTACAACTTTTAATGTTATTAGTGATATTCAAGGGGATTTAGGGGATTTTGATCACGTATTAAAAGATATGAACAAAGTGACACCACTTTCTAGAGCGCTTATTATGAATGGGGATATAACACCAACTGGACAGCAGTCACAATATGATGATGTAAAGCGCGTGCTAAACAAAAATAAGCATCCGGAAAATGTATGGTCAACTGTTGGGAATCATGAATTTTACGCTGGTAAATGGACAGCTGATGGGAAACTCTCTCAAAATACATGGCCAAATGGTGTAACGGAAGAGACATTGTTTAATCGATATTTAAAATTTAGCGGACAAGATAAGGTATATCATAAAAAAGAATTAGATGGTTATCCGCTTTTATTTTTAGGAACTGAAAAATATATGAAATACCACGATTCAAAAATGTGGGATGAAGTATATATGAGTGATGAGCAATTAGGATGGTTAAAACAAAATTTAGAAGAGTATAGTCAAAAAGATAAAAATAAGCCGATTTTCATTTTCTCTCATCACGTTTTACCTGATACAGTATCTGGATCAAGACAAAATCCATATTTACAAGATTATTTAAACGTTGATAAATTGTACGATATATTAAAAGACTATCCGCAAGTAGTTTTCTTTACGAGTCATACACATTGGGATTTAAACTTACCAGATTGGGCTGGTAAAAAGAAAATTACAGGCGGAGATGAAAAAGGATTTACGGTTGTAAATACGGGCGGAATTGAAACTGGTTGGATGTCGGCTGGACCAAATGGTGGCGAGAAGACTGCGCCGGATGGATCTTCTTTTAAACAAGGGTTGCAAGTGAAAGCATATGGTAACGATGTTGTCGTAACGGCTTACGATTATAAACGTGATAAAGGTATAAAGAACTTATTAATTAGTGATGCAAAAATTGCACAAATGGCACCAGATGTAACGGCTGATGATAGTAAAAACGTAATCGTTGGTGCAACAGAGTATATGGAGTACAATGTAGAAGGAACGAATGAGTGGTACACGTACAATAAAGCGAATCCTCCAAAATTTGATGGGAACAAAATTGTATACGTACGCCATAAAGGCGAAATGAATTTAGAGCCAGGATTAACGCAGCTTCTTCGTTTTTCGGTAAATAAGTGATTGGTAAGGGCCTACTTCTTAATGAGTGGGCTCTTTTTATTTTGTCGTTTTTTATCGGCAAGTCGATATATTTTAAGTATCGGTCGATATAATTTGAGAATCGCTGATATAAATTTCATGTACCGTATTGAAGTTAAAATCGTTAATGCAATTTCATGCACCGAAACGAAATTCCCTACATTTTTAATCCAGAAAGGTGACTTCATCATTTTTCCATGTAATAATAGTATGGTTACATTTACTGTGAAAGAGTATAAAAGGAGCGTTATTGATGAATTTAGCTAAATTTCCGAGAAAAAAATATACAGAATCATATACACCAATTGAAAAGTTAAACAATTTTTCAGAAGTACTTGGTGGGCCGACTATTTATTTTAAACGAGATGATTTACTTGGTTTAACAGCTGGCGGTAATAAGACGAGAAAGTTAGAGTTTCTAGTTGCGGATGCACAGGAAAAGGGTGCAGATACGTTAATTACAGCTGGTGGTATTCAGTCAAACCATTGCCGTCTAACACTTGCAGCTGCGGTAAAAGAAAAAATGAAATGTATTCTTGTGTTAGAGGAAGGGCTTGAGCCAGAAGAAAAGCCAGACTTTAACGGAAACTATTTCTTATATCATTTATTAGGTGCTGAAAACGTAATTGTTGTACCAAACGGAACAGACCTTATGGAAGAGATGCATAAAGTAGCGAAAGAAGTCAGTAAAAAAGGAAATACACCATATGTCATTCCAGTTGGTGGATCGAACCCTACTGGCGCAATGGGATATATTGCTTGTGCGCAAGAAATTATGGCTCAGTCATTTGAGCAAGGAATTGATTTCAGTTCAGTTGTTTGTGTAAGTGGTAGCGCTGGTATGCATGCTGGTTTAATTACTGGTTTTTCCGGAACACAAAGTAAAATTCCTGTAATCGGAATTAACGTAAGTAGAGGAAAAGCGGAGCAAGAAGAGAAAGTAGCAAAACTTGTAGATGAAACTTCAGCTCACGTTGGTATCCCAAACTCTATTTCACGCGAGGCAGTTACATGCTTTGATGAATATGTAGGACCAGGATACGCGTTACCGACGCCAGAAATGGTAGAAGCAGTTCAATTACTTGCGAAAACAGAAGGTATTTTACTTGATCCAGTTTATACAGGTAAAGCAGTAGCAGGATTAATTGATTTAATTAGAAAAGGCAAATTTAATAAAGAAGACAACATTTTATTCGTACATTCAGGTGGTTCACCAGCTTTATATGCGAATACGTCTCTATTTGCGTAAGTGTAAAAAGCATTGGGTATCCAATGCTTTTTGTTTTGAATTAATGTTGAAATTTGATACAATTTCGTGAATATGCGATGATTTTTCAACATTCAACGGTAAACAACGATATATAAAGGAGATTGATGTATGACAGAATTTTGGGAAGCAAGTTTTATAGAAAATCAAATGATGTGGGGATTTGAAGCTGCAGATTCCGCAATTTTGACGAAGGATTTTTTCCTTGAAAAGAAAGTGAAGGATATATTGATTCCTGGTATTGGATATGGAAGAAATGCAAAGGTTTTTATTGATAACGAAATACAAGTAACAGGTATTGAAATTTCAAAAACAGCGATCGAATTGGCGAGGGAAAATGAAATTAATGCTAATTTATTCCATGGTTCAGTTACGGATATGCCTTTTGATAACAAACTGTATGATGGCATATTTTCTTATGCACTTATTCATTTGTTGAATAAGGATGAGAGAGAGAAGTTTATTAAAGATTGTTATAGTCAGTTAAAACCAAACGGATATATGATTTTTACTACTATTTCTAAAGATGCCCCAATGTTTGGGAAGGGGAAACAACTTGGTAAAGACTACTTCGAGATAATGGAAGGGGTAAAAATGTATTTTTATGATGTTGACTCGGTACAACAAGACTTTGGAAAATATGGACGGATAGAAACTACGGAAATTTTGGAGCCGCATAAAAATATGGAAAGTAAACCTCCATTTAAATTTATAATGATCAAATGTCAAAAAACACTATAATTACAATTGTGTAAAAAATAGTGAGATATTCACTAATTATTTTTTAAAGGCGAAGTAAGGGAAGTCAAAGGACTTCCCTTACTTCGCCTAATTTTTATTTTATGTGAAATGGTAACCGAACCAAAGGAAAAATAAAATAATTGCTGCATTAAATAACGTAAAGGTTAAACCGATGATAGATAAAATTTTCTTTTCGGTACGACTACAAAATGAGATAACCGCTAATATAATTGCTATAACAGCAAAAGTTACCATGAAATATACGAAAGGAGCTACGTAATCTACTCCAACTCTTTCTAAAATAGGGAGAAAGAGATTAATATTTTGTTTGCTTCACTTTTTTTCGGTACACTACAGCTAGATGGTATTACTGACACGTACAAGTTATCAACAATCTTTATGTTGAAAGAATCTTAGCGTACGAAATTCGCGTTTTGTTGGTGCGACCACATCTCTATTAAGCTAACAGATGCAATCACCTTCAACTATCCCTTATCAGATACAAGGTAACAGATGTTTTTATAATTTGAAAGACGAGGAAACGAACTTGGAGGGAGTATTGGAAGCATACAATAAATACATTGAGGGGGCATGTTTGAGAAGATTAAATCAATGGAAAAGGAAATGATTTTTAAGTCTGGGCTATGGACCTATCCTCCCGTTCTAATTAACTAAAAGAAGAACTTCCCCATACCGATTAGACTACTAAGCATTCCTATTCCATTCATGGTGCCTTTTCCTACTGTAAGTAAGTTTCCAAGCATTCCTGCCTGACAGTTACCTCCGTTATTCCTCCATCCCATTGGGGGCCATGAACCACCCCATCCCATGGGATTTACCTGTCCTCCCCATCCTGGAGGGTTTCCAAAAACACCCGAGTTATTGGTACTAAAGTTAAAAGCCTTGGCTGGCGGCGATAGTAAAGCGGCAAGATGCCCTTGTGCGAACATCCCTGTATGATTGAATGGTTGAGCCCAAGGGAAGGGGGGTTTTTGAAAATTGAAACCTGCATGGCCTGATAATGGAGCCGAATTAGCAGGATGTCCTTGGGGCATCATCCCCGCATAATTGTTTGGCTGGCCCCAAGAGAAGGGGGAGGGCTGGGGATTGAAACCCGTATAATCGGCTGATGAATCCCAACCAACTGGATAGACTCGATAACTCCAATTCCCAGGAATCTTCAAACCATTCATTCCCTCAGCTTTAGTTATTTGGAGCTGTGAATATAATGATGCCATTGAAATTTGGTTATTATATTGTTCCCCGTTTCCCTTTGAATTCAAATACCAATATTGGTGCATACGCTTATTCCCCTCACTTTAAAAATGTAATGTTAGACTTAGCCTATGTAATATTCCTTTTTATGGATAGTTACATAACTAGATCTACAAGCCCGTATTTAAAGGAATGGGTGCGTGGTCTTGTTGATTTATCCCGCTATTTGTGGGCAGTAAGACCCCCGCCTCAAAATTCAGCGAAAGCAAAGAAGTTTGGGGGGGACTGCCTGTAAAAGTCCCACTGATTAAAGTTTCACTTTATTTTAGAAGAGGATTTTCAGTTGCTCCTTTTGTTTATTTCAGGCCTAATTTAATTTCCGTTAACAAACGTGTTTATATATTCATTCAAAATCTTATTTAAATGTTTATAAAGGTTTAATCAATAAAAAAGATTTTAAAATGTTATGTTGAGCAAGTAGAATTGCTAAAAAGAGAATATCCATTCGAAGAGTTTGGCAAAATACTGCAAGGATAATGTATTCTTGTGCAGATATGCAAACGATTTAAACTAATCAATGAAATTTATAATGAAGGGGCAAATAAATATATGAGTGAAACATTACATAAAAGAAAACCACCATATTTAATGCTTGTAATCCTTTTTATTGGGGCATTTGTTTCATTTCTAAACAACTCGCTTTTAAATGTAGCCTTGCCATCAATAATGAAGGATTTAGACATTAAAGATTATTCAACGATCCAGTGGCTTTCTACAGGGCTCTAAACGAAAAAACGGTATTCTTTCTATCTAAGATGTAGAAGGATTATCGTTTATTTTTTTTGAAATGTAAAAAAAAATTAACATTAATAACAGAATTATATAAACTAATAATGTAAAAGTTTTTGGCAAAATTAGGGGTGATGTTCATAAAAATGGAGAACATACTTCGTATTTTACGTAAAGAGAAAAAGCTTTCACAAGAGATTTAGCTAAATCCCTTGGTGTAACAGTTGATTAAAGTTTCACTTTATTACTTGTAAAGGGGTATTCAATGTATCGTACTATTGAAAAACCCGAATTTAATTAATTAAATGCGATAAAATCTTTTTAAAAATAATGAAATTTTAGGAAAAATAAGGTACACTAGTCAATGGTTTTAGTTTAAAATCGATTGACGTTAATGTATACGGGGGAAAGATTGATGAACAATAATCCAATAAATGAATCAGTTGAAGAAGTTGAGAGAAAACGAGTAAGATCAAGCAAACGTTTTACAAATTGGAAGCTTATTGCAGCGGGTGTTGGTGTAATTGTACTTCTCATTGGAGGAATGAGTTATTATCAGACAACTCACTTCAATTCAAATGTTACGATTAATGACACAAAAGTCGGTGGTCTGAACGCTGATCAGGCAATACAGAAATTAAAAACATCTGGACTAGAAAACAAAGTCTATGTTGATCAACAACAAATTTTAGATGAAAAAGATACAAAAACGGAACTTACGGAAAAAGATTTGCCTCAAGTTAAGAAACTATTAAAAAGCCAGTGGACATTTTTCCCTTCCTCAAAGGAAAAAAAATATTCAGTGCTACCGGAAAAGGCGGATCAGTATCGTAGTGAAACGATGAAAAAACTTGTAGAAGAAAAGCTCATCTCTATGAATGAAAAATTAAAAGCGCCTCAAGATGCTATGGCGAAGCTTGAACAAGGAAAAGTTGTTATTTCGAAGAGCGTTGATGGAAAACAGTATGACGTTACTAGTCTACTGAAAGATTACGACAAGCAGAAGTATAAAAGTGAAATTCATCTGAAGTCTACATACATACAGCCTATTAAAGAAGACGATCCGATTGTCAAAAAAGAGGAGAAAGCACTACAGAATCTTCTTGGGCAGTCTGTTGAGTATAAAGTGCAGAATGAAGTGTATCCTTTAAAAGCGAAAGATTTAATTCAGAATGCCTCTATGTCAAAGGATATGAAAGTTACAATCGATGCGAGCGACATTAAAAATAAGATTGCTGAAATTAATAATGCTAAATCAACATTAAATAAAAATTTCAGCTTTAAAACCCATTCCGGTTCGGTCATATCAGTAAAAGGACAAGGCTACGGCTGGGCACTAGATGTTGAAAAAGAAACAAAACAAGTTCAACAAGCTTTTGAAAAGGGTGAAAAATCGCTATCTGCTTCTAATATCCATGGAAATGGTTGGGAGAAGGAAGGTATCGGTTATGAAACAACATCGAATAATGGCATCGGAGACACGTATGCGGAAGTTTCAATTGCAGATCAACAAATTTGGATTTATAAAGATGGGAAATTAGTCGTCACAACAAATGTAGTAACTGGTAAACATAGCACGAGTGAAGATACATCACCAGGTGTGTGGTACGTTCTATATAAACGAACACCATACACGCTGAAAGGCAGCGCAGTAGGTAAAGCTGATTATGCAGTTAAGGTAGATTACTGGGTTCCATTCACAAATAGCGGCCAAGGATTCCATGATGCAGGCTGGCGAAAAGACTGGGCAAATAATGCTTATTTAACAGGGGGATCAGGCGGGTGTGTAAACCTTCTTCCTAATGTTGCAAAAACTGTATATGATAGTTTGAACACTAATGATCCAGTTATTGTGTACTAGAAAATAGCTACGTATCAAGAAATAAATAAAGCAGGAAATCTTATCTGATGGTACATGAAAAAACACCTCTTGAATTCGCATATTTAGTGTGCAAATTCAATGGAGGTTTTTTTTTGTTTGAAAACAAGAGTTCATTGCCTATAAGAAACGAAGTAGAAAGAGATTGAGATGATAAATAGATATTCAAATAGTCAATAAAATTGACACTGAATATCATTTTCATTTATTATGAAATCGTCGCATGTAATTGGACATGATTTTTGTGAAAAAGTTTACTTTTTTATTAATATAATAGATTTCTATTAAGGTGTCCCATTTAAGAATTTAAGCGTAGGAAAGGGTAAAATAAAAATGAACTGGAAAAAAGGCGGATTATGGATTATTATTTTTTTCATTGTAAAGGGTACGATTTCTACACTTTTAATAGTTACAGGTGCTAAATATTTTGATTTATCATTTATGCAACTTTTCGTACTAATACTGATCTTATTACTGATTTCTCTCATAAGTCGAAAATTGCTGCATAGACATAAACAAAACAAAAAGCAAAAAGAGCTAAATATATAATGAAGCCCCAGAGACCTTTGGATTTCTGGGGTTTTACTTATTCAATAGTGAGTTTTAGGTCCGCGATACGAATGATACACTCCATCAGTTTTATTGGTTGTAAATTAAAAAAACATTAATTTTATTGAATAAATAGAAAACACTTTTCTTTTTCTTTTATTTAATTTAATATCAATAAGGGCACCAAAAAAATAGATAGGGGTGCTAGAATGTACGGTATTATTAATTACGAAGTGTTTTTACTAACAGGGATTTTATTAAATCTAATTCCTGGCGCAGACACCATGTATATTGTGGGAAGAAGTATTTCACAAGGTAGAAAAGCAGGTGTGTATTCTGTTTTTGGTATTATTACTGGTTCTTTAGTTCATACATTATTGGTTGCTTTTGGTTTATCTATTATACTTACAAAATCCATTGTGTTATTTAACACCATTAAGGTTATAGGTGTTATCTATCTTGTATATTTAGGGATTAAAATGATACTTGATAAAACAAATGTAGCTTTCCAAGCCTCATCCAATAAATTGAACATTAGAAAGATATATTTACAAGGACTCTTAACAAGTCTCACGAATCCAAAAGTCTCTTTATTCTTTATTGCGTTTCTTCCGCAATTTATAGATACAAAGGCTTCAGGCCCTATGCCTTTTATCATTTTAGGAATTACTTTTACAGTCACTGGATTATTGTGGTGTTTATTTGTTGCTTATTTCTCTTCATATGTCACAAAAAAATTAAGAGGAAATCAAAAGGTAGGGATGATTCTAAATAAAGTAACTGGAATGATTTTTATTGGTATGGGGTTAAAGTTGCTTCAAACGAAGGCTCCTCAATAAACCTGAATAATATAAAAATGCCCCCTTTCAAGAAATGTTATCTTTGATTTAAGCTAATTTCTATATACTAAAAAGCCCCTTCAAATTTGAAGGGGCTTTTTGCTTGTTATTTTGGTTTATCTAAAAATTTATTTCATAGTGCAGGATCTATTTTAATTAATTGTCATGAATATATGTGCCCTCCAATGACAAGGTTAAATCTTTTCCAGTATTACATTTAGAAAACTAGAATAGAGGAATCTAGTTATACCAACTAAATGCAGTCTAAGACATTTTTTAACTGAACATTTGGGAAAGAATGTGTTTCTTAACTTAATAGCGATGGAGTAGCACCCCATACCCATCAAGCTGAAAAGGAAAAACACCTTATAACAAAAAAATTCTGCACTATTTAAACTCTGGTAACAATTCATATGATCAAGAATAATTGAGCTAACAGATTTCGTTAAGTTATTATAATATAAAAAAATTAAATTCACCTTCTGCAATCCATTCAAATGGCTCAATTTCCGCATCTTTTGAATTCCCTGAAAGTGCTAAACCTAAGCAAAATAATTAACTATCTCATGCAAGAAAGTTAGGCTAGTTAATCGCATATGTTTTATTGAAGGGATGTGATTGAATTATGGAACGGCCGAATTGGAGAATTGGAGGATTAGTATTCGTTGGCTGCATGTTTCTTGGCGGAGGAGTGGGATCTATATTAGGTGATACTCATGCTGGATGGCTAATAGGGATGGGTGCTGGATTTATTGGGATGGCTTTAACGAGACTGATCAGAAAGTAATATAACGGGGATTATTCTTCCGGTAAATAAGAAAATATGTATGTAAGTAATTCGTGGTATAAGAGCTCTATAAGTTATAGTTAGAAGTTTCTCTTTTCTAAATTTCTCCATACATAGATATGATTCTCAAGTCGGAGGATGGCACCTTAGGGTGTCTTTTTTATGCTCTCTAAAAATGTCTTAACATATATAGCCGAGTTAATTCAAATAATCAAGAATAATTGAGCTAATAGATTTCGTTAGATTGCCATCATCTTTTTGTAATAGAATAGATTCATTACCGTTTCAGACCGATGTATTCATTCATAACCTAACAGTAAAAGGGGGATGATTAAAGGCATGGCGTTTAATGATGAATTAATTTGTCAACAGTTTGCAAGAATTATCGGTGGCCAAGAAGGATTCGCCGGTGGAAAATGCGTGGCAACAATAAATCGGGATGAAATACAAGCGACAATCTTAGGAAAACGTTTTAGAGTAACAACTTCCTTCTCATTCGAATCAAGAGATAATAAAACTGGACGGGCATTATGTCTAGGGCGGATAGCGCTCTTACAAAAGGAAGTCAATGGATTTGTTGCTACAATTATTAAACAAGGAATAATCGTTTCGTCTATACACAATGAGTGGTTATGTGATGATCCAAATTTAATTTACGTTAATATCGAAGATGTTGATGATCCACTAATTTTCGCAAGGAAAGTTAGAAGAGCATTATGCAATTAACCAATTTTTTTAGTTAAATGAGTGATTGTGTTGATTAGAATATTTCAGATTGTTGAATGGTATACTTGGAAAATAGATTTAAGTAGATGGTTTTATAAAATCTCATATATAGCTAAAAAGAGTAACTCCATTTTGATCGCTTTTTTTCAAAATGGAGTTTTTGTATTTACTTTTAAATAAGGACTGAAGAGAGCTTTTTAATCAATCTTTATTCTAAAGCTAAAACCGAGCATACATTATGCTCGGTTTTCAATAGGTAGTTTAAATGTAAAAGTACTGCCTTCTCCTAATTCACTTTCAACGGTAATTTCTCCTCCGTGTAGTTCTATAATCCATTTTACCATCGACAATCCTAAACCTGTGTTTCCATTGTTTGAAGAGGTTCGTGCTGCGTCAACTCGATAGAAGCGGTCCCATATTTTCGCAATATGTTGCTCGCTGATGCCTATGCCATTATCGGAGACTTTACCTATTATGTTGGTTTCATCCCGGAACAGTTGCATATTCACAGTGCCGTTCGCTTTGCTATAAGCAATCGCATTCGTTAGTAAATTCATTAATAAACGCATCATCAATGTTTGATCTGCTTTAATAAACAGGTCTTCCTCTATATGTGTTGTTATATTAATCGAAGCTTCTTGAACCATTAATGAAAGCTCTTCTACAACGATTTCCGTTAATTCACTCATATTGATACATTCAAATTGAAAAGTATTATGCTTTTCTTGGTCAACTCGTGCTAATAATAAGAGTTGCGAGATTAACACGGACATTTTACGCGATTGCCTTAAAATTACTTCTAACGATTCTTCCATTTCTTTCGGATTATTCCTCTGCGATAAAGCGTATTCGCATTGCGAAATAATAACAGATGTTGGTGTTCTTAATTCATGAGATGCGTCAGATGTAAATTGTTTTTCACTTTCGAATGATGTCTCCAATCGCTCAAACATTTTGTCAAAGGTTTGTGCTAAATGATACATTTCGTCTTTCGATGAACCTTGTAAATTAATTCTCTTCGAAAGGTCTTTACCATCACCAATTTCACTGGCTGAATCACTCATTTGTTGCACAGGTCGAAACGCTCTTTGCGTAATAAAATATCCTCCCACTGCCGCAATGAGAATAAGTAATGGAAATGAGATGAGTGTTACCACAATAAGCGTATTCATGGTTGATGATAATTGATTCATGGTCATTATGCCACGAACCCAGACTTGCTCATCGCCGCCTACATTATGGAGAAAATCATATACTATCCATTCCTTATTACCGTCTTTAATGGTTTGTATTTCATCGGATTTAAGCGATACCTTTTTATTAAAGGTTGTTGGATTATGTCCTGCCAGCAGCTCACCTTGTTTACTATAAATGATGATATTTACTCCATCTTCTAAGGCTTCAAATTCATCGTCAATCTTTAACTGTCCATGCTTATATTCGATATCTTCAATGCTTTCTTTTACTGTGCTCTTCAATTGATTTTTCATATTAAAAAGCAAAACTTTATCTGAAGAAGTTAAAATAAAAGCTAACACGAGTGCCATAATAATTACAACTAGCCCCGTATACCATAGGGTCACTCTCAT
This sequence comes from Bacillus sp. SRB_8, assembly GCF_003264205.1. Taxonomy (NCBI): domain Bacteria; kingdom Bacillati; phylum Bacillota; class Bacilli; order Caryophanales; family Bacillaceae; genus Bacillus; species Bacillus sp. SRB_8. Next base: position 117,773 of record NZ_NADT01000026.1, read on the forward strand.
TTTTATTGATAGTCTTTTCATGATTCTACTCGCAATACGTAACCAGTTCCTCGTACTGTATGAATTAACTTCGTTTCAAACTGGCTATCAATTTTTTTGCGAAGATAGCGGACGTAAACATCAATAATATTCGAGCCACCTTCATAGTCGTAATTCCACACATGTTGCTCAATTTTATCTCGTGTCAACACAACTTCTTTATTACGAATCATATATTCTAAAATAGCAAATTCTTTACTGGAAAGATTGATAACTTGATCTCCTCTTGTTACTTTATGCATATTGCAATCCACCACTAGGTCAGCGATTTCAAACACATTAGATGTATTTCCTGTTTTTCTTCGCATCAACACTCGAATTCTTGCTAACAGCTCATCAAAAGCAAAGGGCTTTACTAAATAATCGTCCGCACCTAAGTCGAGTCCTGTTACGCGATCATCAATTGTATCTTTAGCTGTAAGAAGCAAGACAGGAGTTGTATTATTGTCCGCACGTAATCTTTGTAATACTTGTAAACCATCTATTCCGGGAATCATAATGTCAAGCACAATCAAATCGTAGGTAGCCATGTTTATATAATCCAAAGCATCTTCTCCATTCCCACATCCATCGACACTATAATATTCTGCATTTAATCGTTTTACCAATATATTTTGTAAGTCTTTTTCATCTTCGACAATAAGAACTCGCATTAACATTCTCCTTTTCTTCTTATTTATATGTATCACTATAATTCCGAAACATTAAAGAAAGATTAGAAACTATTTAATTATATCATTTTATCCCGCATTAACGGGCAGTAAGACTCCTACCTCAAAATTCGGCGAATGCGAGAGAGTTAGGTGGGAGCCCTGCTGCCCGTAAAAGCCCGATTGGTGAGGGCTGATAATCAGTGGGGGATGGACAAAACCCCCACTGATTAAAGTTTCACTTTATTTTTTGGCACATTAATCTTCCTTTAATGTTTGTTCAGTAATATAAGGACATGGATAAGGTGCACATGTAAAGGGAGGAGAACATAATGGGAAAATGGATGATGATTGGAGCAATGTCTTGTTTATTCTTAACAGCTTGTTCTACTCAAGCTGATAACGATACAGAAATACAACAACTGAAAGTAGAAAACGATACATCACAAAAAGAAGGTACGCAACTACAACAAGAACCACACAAAACAGGGCCTGCTATGAATGATACTAAGCAACACAAGATTTCAAAAACGAAGTCACATCTATTGTAGAAAAGGCAAATAATACGAAACCAGTTGGAGCAAAAGAAGATAACTTAAATACGTACTTAGCAGCAAAAAAAGAAATTGACCAATTAGATGACAAGATAGATCTATCTGATGATCAGCTAGAAGCAGATTTTCACGCTGGGACGATAACTGTTGAACAATATCAAATACAAGAAAGAGAACAAGATATACTTGAAGATCAATTAGAGCAAGCAGAAAATGTACTTGAAGCAAGATTTGGAATAAATGATTAATTATTAAGGAGTGGATGGAAATGTTAAAACATAAAAAGAAAATAATTATAAGTGTAATTGCTATTTTAATAATCGGTATCGCTATTGTTGGTGGATATTATGGTATGGGTTACAATTATGCGAAAAAGAATGAAAACTATACAGAGAAACAAGTTCGTGAAATTTCTTTAGTTCATACAAATGGAGAAATTATTAATGTGAAAAAAGAATTCGAATTAGAAGATGACAACTTAGCACAATCTAAATTTGAATATGAAGTGGAAATCAAGACACCTGAGAATCTATTAAATATTTTAAAGGTTAGTGCTAGAACAGGCACGATAGAAATCAATAATGAAGACTGAAGAAATATTGATAAATAAAATATCACGTATTTTAAAAAACTTCTAACAAAATTTGTTAGAAGTTTTTTCACGTTTATACTCTACTATTCTAAAAGGGGCCAGCTACATCGCTATCAAGTTAAGAAATACACTCATCTAAAAAACAAAAATATAGACTGTATTCATCATTTTCTACTCCTCACAAAATGATTGTTTTTTAATCTGGGTAAATTTTTAGGTTGAAGGTTACGGTTCTTCAAACCATTGCTGCACTTGCGAAAAAAGGGGCCAAAATTCCGGCTCCTTTTTTTCGCTATTTGTGGGCAGTAAAACTCCCACCTCAAAATTCAGCTGGAGCAAAGGAGTTAGGTGGGAGCCCTGCTGCCCGTAAACGCCCGATTGGCGAAGGCTAATAATCAGTGGGGATGGACAAAACCCCCCACTGATTAAAGTTTCACTTTATGAAGACCTAGTTAGTTTGGAAGTTTGAAAATGATGAGGTGATACAAGTGCAAACAGGAGTTATTTGTAAACAATGTAATAATGAATACAAACATCTAAAGCAATATGATAAAAGGTTGGTGGTCCTCCATGCCCATCAACCTTTTTATTATGAAGTAACACCTAAACGTATTATATTATTTTTTTTATTAACAGACATAAAAATAATTTGTTTTTATTGATAATTACCAAACACCATTGTAAAATGTTTGTATATATATAAACTAAATCGATTTTCGTTTGATTTTAAGAGGGGAGGTAGGAAGTGTTAATAATAATAAAATAATGGTTATATCACCTACAAAGAGCCGTAAAAAGAATGGAACCAGTACGGAAAAGATACTTTTGTGAAAAGTTCAAAAAATAATAATTATTTACTCTTGAAGAAAATTTACAACCATATGGAGAATAAGGTTATGCAAAAAAAGTCTTAAAAGGGGGACGGAATTATGGAACAAAGAAAGTTTTCAGTAACACCTCAAGATCGAATGAATTATGTATTAGGTCTTTATTCTGCAGATCAACAAATTAATGCAGTTCTTTATTTTCCTGTAGGTATATCAAAGGAAATACTTGAACAATCAGTAAGGATAACGTTACAATTGCAGCCGGTTTTGAACAGCCGGTTTGTAGAAAATGATATCCCTTACTGGGAGGAACATTCATCTGCCACTAACTCACCTATTTGCCTTTTTGCAGAAGGAAATAATCAAGAACTTGAAATAATGGCAATAGATTTTATTAAGGAACCCGGTGATCGTATTCAGGGGCCTATGGTTCAAACAAAATTATTACGAGGCACTACAACAGATATGTTAGTTGTGAAATTATCTCATCTATGTTCAGATGGCGCAGGGGTCAAGGAATATATTAATTTGCTTGGAGCAATTTATACTCAACTTTCCTTGGGACAATCTAAGAATCAAATTATGAAGGAATTTGGTGAGGGAAATGAGAGTTTTCGAGATCAATCACATGTATTCAAATATGCTGGAATATCGGACATAAAAAGCGCGTATCGTCCTAGCCAAGAACAACAAGCATCGTTATGGTCTTTTCCATCTCAACCCAACAAAAATAAATCCCCTCAAATGTCTGTACGGCGGTTGAGCCATGAGCAATCTCTACGTCTAACCCAATGGACAAAAGCACAACAGGCTACCTTGAATGATGTAATCATGACTGCCTACTTCCGAGCTTTATCACATTTCACTGTGTATGCAGAACCTCGCACCGCAGAAAAAATGATCGGTTTAACAATTGATTTACGTCGATATCTGCCTAATTATACAACTGGTGCTATTTGCAACTTATCCGGCATGGAAATGCCAGTGATTAAAATGGAGGATAATGAATCATTTAATCAGACTCTCGTTCGAATTAAACAATCAATGGATAAAATAAAGTCTCAAAATCCAGGTCTGTCTTCAGCAGCAGGAATGGAGCTACTGGCAGGTATGAAGCCTATCTGTGGTGAAGGAAATGTATAATCAGCAATACGAGCAGGCTTTACAGATGGGGATGGCGTTGCCGTTACTGACAAATTTCGGGGTGATCGCTGATGAACCTATTCAGTTTGGTGAAGTTCAAGCTGAGGACGGGTATATGACATCACCCATTATGTATGCGCCATTCTTTTCAATGGGTGCAAGCTTTTATAATGGGGGACTTACATTTACGATTGGTTATCATACACCGGATACATCAAAAGAAGAGGTAGACAAATTTTTAGAAAGTGTTGTTAATCAACTATCATAAATAAAAGGGAATATAGAGCGGAAATTTCTAGCGGAATTGTATTTTAGTGGCTCGTCCCCATGTTCATCAAGCTAATATTTTGAAGTATCCCTAAAACGAAAATTTTATATCACTACAACAGTTATTTATGAGAATTCAGGTCATTTTTTTCGTTTTGGGGTATTCGCTTTTCTTAGCTTGATGATTATGGGCGGTACCCCAGTAAAGAAAGAAATAGGGAAAATACCCTATTTCTATAAAAAAATATAATTATTAAGTCGAAAGTAACGATAATAATTAGAAGTAACAAGTGTATAAGTGCATCAGTTTTTCCATTTAATAAAGACTTTATAAAGAAATCCCATTCTGTTTCATAAGGAGGCTCTGCCCAATTTCGTTGCAGTCCTAAAGCCATTCCGTTTATGAAAAAGATAATACTTAATAGGATTCTTCCAACAAATACGGCAGCCACTTTTATATTCCAGCGCTGTATCTTAATTACATACAGGATTGGAAATAGAATAAGTATCCAAAAAATAATAATATAGATTGTATTAATCATTCTCTACTCCTAACAAAATGATTGTTTTTAACATAGTTGATTCTTCGGATTGAAGCTATATTTCATTGTTACCGGTTTAAAAACAAGGGCCGGAATTCCGGCTCTTTTTCTATCCCGCAAAATAAAGGTTTACTTTATCTCTCCGTCTCAAAAAACTCAATCCACTCTCCATCAGGACCAGCGAAGAATATGTAACGTGTTCCATCTGGTAATGTTTCAATTTCTTCGCCTAGTAAAAATGTTACTTTGTGGCTTTCTAGTCTTTTGATTTCATCTTCTAATGAATCCACTTTAAAGCAAATGTGATGTACTTTTCCTTCTGCCGGAAGGGAAGAGTTGTAACCTTCAATTAGTTCAAGTATCGTTTCTTTCGATTCTTCCACACCTAAAAAAGCGAGTTTTAAGTCTGGATTTGGATGTCCCATACGTTTAATGAGTTGTAAGCCGACTACTTCTTCATAAAATGAGATAGATGTTTCTAAGTTTGCAACCATAAGTCCAACGTGTTCTATTCTTCTAACTGGCATGTAGATTCCTTCCTTCTTTCTGAAAATTATATACAATATATTATTGAAAATTAAGAAAATAAGCAAGATAAAAACCTTACAAATTTTAGCGTGTTATATGGTATAGTGAGAAAGTATGTTTGGGGAGAAGGAAGGAGATTATACGATGAATACAACTACTCAAACTCCTTCATTATCGGCAACGATGAAAGAGTGGCATTATGCATTAGCGTATGAAATTAAACATTGGAAAACGATAGGTGGTAGTAAAATTTCTATCATGAACGGTCGTTTTTTATATACAGATTATGAAAGTACAGTATACGTATTTCAGCTTATTTCGGAAGTAAGCTTACCTGAAGGTTCACCAATTCGAATTGAGTTCGATGGTGAGGAAGCGACGGGGGAAGTATTATCTGTACATGGATTAGAAATAGAACTGAAATTAAATGATTATATACAAGGTGAAATACGAGAAGCGGTTTTATACAGTGAACCGTGGCAATTGTTAGAACAACTACAAGAGCGATTGAAAGAGGCACATAAAGATAAGCTAAAACGTAATCGTATAAAGCGTCTTGTTGATGGGACGAGCAGTCCGAAACATCTTGAAAAGATGAAAAATACGAAAAATGAATTGGCGTATCGTTCTTTTTACAATCCAACAACGTACGTGTGGGGACCACCGGGAACAGGGAAGTCGTACAATTTATCACGTATTATTTCGGCTCATTATCAAAAAGGAAAATCGGTACTTGTGTTAGCTCATAGTAATGCGGCAGTAGACGTATTAATGAGCGAGGTAACGAAGCAAATTGAGAAGAAAAAGAAATGGACGCCTGGCGAAATTGTTCGTTACGGTTATAGTCAACATGAACATATACGAAATCATGAAACGTTACTTGCATCGAAGTTAGTTGAAACGACGAATGGATCTTGGGGAGAAGAAAGACTCTATTTAGAAGAGACACGACAAGATCTTCGTGAAAAGATTTTATCATATAAAGCGACTTCTGCTGATAAGAAGCGTATACAAGAGATTGAAAGTGATCTTCGAAAGCAAAAAGCGAAAATTAAAGAAGTAGAAAAAGAATACATTGAAAATGCGAAAGTAATCGGCGCAACTTTATCGAAATGTGCCATTGATTCACTTATTTATGAGCGTACATTTGATTTAGTTGTCGTAGATGAAGTGAGTATGGCATATGTTCCGCAAATTGCATTAGCTGCTTCACTTGGAAAACGTATTGTCGTTTGTGGTGACTTTTTACAATTACCTCCAATTGCGATGGCGAACCATGAACTCGTTCGAAAATGGCTCGGCGAAGATATGTTTTATCATGCCGGGATTGTTGATTCTGTAAATAAATCAGAAGCACATCCGAACCTTTTCATGCTGCAGGAGCAAAGACGTATGCATACGGATATATCGAAGTTTACGAATTCATTTATTTATAAAAACAGAGTATACGATCATCCATCTGTTTCAGAGCGTAAAGAACTTGCGAAACTGCAACCGTTCGCAAATGAGGCGAGTGTTTTATTTGATACGAGCTTAATGGGAGCCTTTTCTTTAAAAGACGCTGCTTCCGGTTCTCGTTTTAATATTATGTCTGGTTTAGTAGCGATGCAAATGATGTTAATTGGATTGTTAGACGGTGTTCAATCTATCGGTGTAGTTACGCCTTACAGGGCACAGTCCCGCTTTTTATCAACGTGCATTAGAGAAATGTTGCAGAAAACGAAATATCAAAACATACCAGTTTTAGCGGCGACAGTTCATAAGTTTCAAGGGTCTGAAAGAGATATGATGATCTTTGATACGGTAGATAGTTATCCGCAAGAACGCCCTGGCGTGTTATTATTTGATCATAAAAACCATCGCCTCGTCAATGTAGCAGTAACGAGAGCGAGAGGGAAGTTCATTCAATTATCAGATTGCCATTATATGCGTAAAAACCTTTCGAGAAAACAAGCGTTATCACAATTAACAGCTCATATAGAACGTCACGGAGATGTATATGATCGCACGACATCAAGACAATTGTGGGAGCGGAAAATTTCGAAACGTTTACGCTGGTTTATGGAAATGAATCTTGAAGAGTCGAAAGGGTTATTGAAAGATATTTTAGCCGCAAAACGAAAAATTATCATTTCCCTTCCAAGTACAAGGCAAGTAGATAAACGAGTATGGCAAGCGTTAATGCGTACAAATGCGCAAATAACGGTGTATAGTGATGGACCAGTTCCATTAAAAAATGTAAAATTACAAAGGCAAAACAAAGCGTTCCCGTTTATAGTAATCGATGATGAAATCTTTTGGGCAGGAGCACCTCTTACATCTCAAATGATGTTTGAAGGTAGTATGGAATTTCCGTACATATGTGCAAGATTACAAGCACCTGAAACAATTGGCGTATTAAAAGGGTTTTTAGATATTCGGTAAATTCAGATAGGAATTCCTTGACTTTTGTCTGGAATGAACTTAGAATGAAAATAATTTAATATAATTTTATGAAAATTCTTATCACGAGAGGTTGAGGGACTGGCCCTATGACACCTCGGCAGCGGATTCTTTATGAATACTGTGCCAATTCCAGCAAGGTAACTTGAAAGATAAGAAAGAAGCTCATTTTGACTGTATATACAGAAGCCTCTTTCTATCTTTTAGAAAGAGGCTTTTTTACGTGAAAATAAAAGGAGGAAGAAAAATGGGAGCGACAGGAGTAACGTCACAAAGAAAAACAATTGAAGAGAGTATAGAAAGAAATACGGAAAAGTACATAGAAACAAGTCATAATATTCATGCGAATCCGGAGATTGGTAACCAAGAATTTTACGCATCAAGAACGTTAAGTTTGTTGTTAGGAAGCGCAGGATTTCAGTTGCAGCACAATATAGCTGGTCATGAAACAGGGTTTATCGCGCGAAAAAGTTCCGGGAAACAAGGACCAGTTATCGCATTTTTAGCTGAGTATGATGCTTTACCAGGACTCGGTCATGCGTGTGGTCACAATTTAATCGGAACAATTAGCGTTGCAGCAGCGATCGCGTTATCAGAAACGCTTGAGGAAATCGGCGGAGAAGTTGTCGTGTTCGGAACACCAGCAGAAGAGGGCGGGCCAAATGGTAGCGCAAAATCGAGTTATGTGAAAGCTGGCTTATTTAAAAACATTGATGCGGCGCTTATGATTCATCCGAGCGGAAAAACAGCTCCAACGAGTCCGTCACTAGCAGTTGATCCACTAGATTTTCATTTTTACGGAAAAACAGCTCACGCAGCGGCCTCACCAGAAGAAGGAATTAACGCATTAGATGCGATTATCCAGCTGTATAACAGTATTAATGCACTTCGCCAACAACTCCCATCAGATGTGAGAATTCATGGTGTTATTACTGAGGGCGGGAAAGCACCTAATATTATTCCTGACTACGCCGCAGCAAGGTTCTTCATCCGCGCAGCAACGAGAAAAAGATGTGCGGAAGTAACAGAGAAAGTAAGAAACATCGCACAAGGAGCAGCGTTAGCAACAGGTACAAAAGTAAAAATTCATCAACTCCAAAATGAAATCGATGAACTACTCGTAACAAAAACATTTAATGACGTCGTAGCGGAAGAGTTAGAACTACTAGGTGAAGATGTAAACCGTAAAGAAAGAGTAGGAATTGGCTCAACAGATGCAGGAAATGTAAGCCAAGTCGTACCGACAATTCATCCGTACATTAAAATCGGTCCAGACGATTTAATTGCGCATACGAATGAATTTAGAGAAGCAGCACGTTCAGAACTTGGAGATAAAGCGCTAATCACATCGGCAAAAGCACTAGCAAATACAGCGTATCGATTAATTACAGAAGAAGGTTTGTTAGAGAAGGTGAAGGAGGAGTTTAGGGAGGCGCGGAAGAATCAAGGATAGGGAAGAAGGAGAATTATACTCGGGATTTTTTAGTAGGAAATTGAATGAAAAAAGAACCAGCCTATGGCTGGTTTTATTATATTATAAAAGAATTTTTCCACATACACTTCATATTTCTACCTTAGTACCCTCTTATCAGAACGACAATTTCTCTTCAAATTCACTCTTTAAAACAATTAAAGGAGATGATAATCCAAATTGCATTAAAGAGTCTAAAAATGCAGCGAGAGAATCCATCGAATCGCTCATGACTTTCATCATATAATTAAATTCCCCGCTAATTCGATATAAATCTGTTACTTCAGGAGCGGCATTACAATATTGGATGAAATCAGAGCATTGACTCGTTTTGAACATAATAAATGCTTGGATGTTTTTATTAATTTTGGAAGGCTCAAATTTCGTTCGGTAAGCAGCTATAACCCCTTGATCTTCAAGCTTGTTAATGCGTTCTTTTACAGCAGGCTGCGTCATGGATATAATACGTCCTATTTCTGAAACAGAAATTCTCGCATTTTCATACAACAAGTTCATAATTTTATGGTCAATTTCATCTAGTTTTACTGCGTTTTGCATTGGATAGCCCCCCTTTTTATTTTCTAAAGTAAATCGTAAATTATAACTATAATATCATAAGTGAAGGAACTAAATTACCTATAAATCTATATTTAAAATTATTAGTATTTGCTTAAAAATATAAGTATAGGATTTATCCCGCATTAACGGGCAGTAAAACTCCCACCTCAAAATTCAGCTGGAGCAAAGTGGTTAGGTGAGAGATTAACTGCCCGTAAAAGCCCGATTGGTGAGGGCTGATAATCAGTGGGGGATGAAGAAAACCCCCACTGATTAAAGTTTCACTTTATCAAACGAAAATTTAGGAAGGGTGGAAAAAATGAAGAATCTTGATGGGAAAGTAGCGTTAGTAACAGGGGCGAGTCGCGGTATTGGTCGTGCGATTGCGATGAGATTGGCAAACGACGGTGCATTAGTTGCAATTCACTATGGCCGAAATAAAGCAGCTGCAGATGAAACAATTAGTGAGATTGAATCAAATGGAGGAAAGGCATTCTTAATTGAAGCGGATTTCAATTCAATTGATGGTGTCAAAAAGATAGTAGAACAATTGAAGAATGAATTACAAATAAGAGTTGGTACATCAGAGATTGATATTTTAGTAAACAATGCAGGGATAGGTACACAAGGAACAATTGAAAATACGACAGAAGAAGTTTTTGATGAAATTATGTCTGTAAATATTAAAGCACCGTTCTTCTTAATTCAGCAAACATTACCGTTATTACGAGCGGAGGGGCGAGTTATTAACATTTCATCAGCTGAAGTAAGACTTGGTTTTGCAGGGTCCATTGCATACGGTTTAAGTAAAGGTGCACTAAATACGATGACACTTCCTCTAGCTAAACATCTTGGAGAAAGAGGTATAACAGTGAATGCAATTATGCCTGGATATACGAAGACAGATATAAATGCGAAATTGCTAGATAATCCGGAAATACGAAATTTTGCTACGAATTCATCTGTGTTCGGACGAATAGGGCAAGTTGAAGATATTGCAGATGTAGTAGCATTCCTTGCTTCTTCTGATAGCCGCTGGGTAACAGGGCAAATTTTAGATGTTTCTGGAGGATTTTGTTTATAGGGGCACTACTTCATACCCATCAAGCTAATATTTTCATATCCCCCTAAATTAAAATTTTCTTTCTCTACAGATAGCTATTTTGAGAAGCCGCTCATTTTTTCGTTTTGGGGGCATTTCTTTTTCTTAAGTTGATGGGTATGTATGGTGACCCCTATTAGACGATAGTGAATTAACAATTTCGGGGTTCAGTTCAACTTTATTCAAAATAAGATTTTTTTGCAGTAAAATCAATGTTAGTGGAACTTTTTTAATCAAACTTTTTTCTAAATTAACATAAATACTTGCAACATTTAAATTAGTACTATATAGTTCTAGTTATGACAAAGGTAAAATTAATGAATCAAAAACGTGTGATTGAAGTAGCTGCAACATTATTTTTAGAAAAAGGGTTTGCTTATACAAGTATGGATGAATTAGTACGTGTAAGCAAAGTTTCAAAGTCTAATGTGTATTATCACTTTTCTAATAAGGAAGTATTATTAGAAGGGGTCGTTGATTATTGGATTGGAATGTATCAATCTGCAATTGATGACGTACTTTCTCAGAACCAATTTTTAGTTGAAGATCGTATCCAACTGTTTTTAAAGCAATTATCACAAGGAGTTCAGTCGAGAGAGTATAAGGGGAGCTGTCCATTTATTACTCTTTATATTCAAAGTCCTACACAGGCCACGCAAATAAAAGAAAAAATAGGTCTTTTTTTTACAGAATTACAAAAGAAAGTTTCTCTATTACTTAAACAAGGGGTAGAGAATGGAGAATTCAGAAATACGATTAATATTGATGAGGTTGCATCACTTTTTATTACAAATCTTGAAGGAGCGTTATTTATTTCAGAAACATTGAAGGATGCAACTGTAATCACGAAAACAGCAGATCATTTATTTAACTTGCTTCGATAAAAGAAGCTTTTTTTTTACATCAAATTAGTACTGAATAGTACTAAAAAGGAGATTTTATATGAGAACAGTATTTTTAATTGGTGGAACAGGCTTTATTGGAAAGCAATTAGTGAAAGAATTAGCTAAAGAGGATGTTAAAATTCTTCTTTTAGTGAGGTCGAAAAGTAAAGCAACACGCATTTTTCAAGAAAGAGGCATCTTAAAAAAGGCAGTTATGCACTTTATTGAAGATGATTTGACGGAAATAGATTTAGGTCTAAGTGCTGAAGATAAGGAGAGGATATTGAAAACGGATGTGATTATTCACGCAGGAGGCCCCATGGATATTCAAGTGACAAGTAAAGAGGCAGCTTCCGTATTTTTAAATGGCGCCAAACATATTAGTGAATTAGCTAAAAGTATTCATCAATTGAAGGGCTTGCAACAATTTATTCATGTTGTAGGTTATATGAGTCCCTTTGATGATAAAAATAGCAAGATTGCAATTGATGTGTTTAAAGAAGGAAACAATTATTTGAAAATGAAAAATCCATATGAGAGATCAAAATTTTTAGCAGATCTTTATATCCGTCACCAGGCATCAGCAGTAGGTTATCCGCTTTCTGTAATTAATCCGCCAACTGTAGTCGGTAGTAGTAAAACAGGGAGTACAGAGCAGATAGCAGGATTAGGTTTGCTTGTGATGAGTATGCGAAGAGGGCTCATGCCAGTGATTCCTGGAGGTAAGGGATATAGGTTACCACTTATTTCAAACGATGAGCTTGCGAAGTTTATTGTGCAGGTTTTCAGATTGGAGCAACCGACTATTCAAACATATACACTTGTTGAAGACAAACAGCACGATCAGAACATTGCTGAATTATTAAGTATTATGTCGGAAAGTATGAATATGAGGGCACCAAAAATCTCTGTCCCAATGCCACTTATGAAAGCAATTATGAATAGTGGAGTAAGTAAAATAACAAAAATCCCTTCTGATGGACTGAATTTTATCACAAAACGAAAATTTTCAAATGTTTCAACGAAAAAAATTATGGGAGGAGATTGGTTTAAGAAGACGAGTGTAATGAAATTTTTCCCTGCCGTAGTAGCTGATCTGGATTATCGAATGATGTATCAAAATGGCCAGCATAATCATTTATTTAAACGAACATTATACGATAACACTACCCTTTACCAATTACAAGGAGAGGGTAAACCGTTTATTTTATTACATGGTTTATTGAGTGATGGAGAGGATTTATTTCCTTTAGCACAAGAGCTTCATGAAAAAACTGGTCAACCTGTATGGATCTTGGATCTTCCAGGTTTGGGACGTTCTCCTTTTAAACAAGAGAAAAATCTTCTAGATATCTATTTGAATGTAGTGAAAAAGTTATTGGAGAAAGCTACTAATGGTGCACATCTAATTGGCCATTCATTCGGTGCGTTTATTCTTCTGGAAGCATTGGTACAAAAGTATATAGATAAGAAGTATTCAATCACTTTACTTCAGCCACCTGTTGCTAAAAAAAATGCTAAATCGCTAAATGTTCCCCAATTTATGAACAAATGGACATTAAAATTGGCAACTACTAATTTGATAGGGCGTTATTTATTAAGTAATGGTTTGTTTGAAAGTATGGAGAGCATCCCTGAACATTATATCGAAAAAATAAGTAACAGTTTTACTTCTCCTAGAATTTTAAATACTACGGTTCAGCTTAACAGTTTACTACTGAAAAACGATCAAGGTGATTTCAATGAAGTAACAATGTATAATCTTCACATTATTTGGGGGGATTATGACAGAGGCTATTCTGCTCCATTGCATCTTGGTAAGGTTGATTTTGTTCCATATGGCCATCATTTTCCTCTTAGCCATCCGAGTGAAACGGCAACATTAGTAATAAAAAATAGTAATACTAGCAGATGAGAGTGTGGGATAAATAAACAGTGTATAGTAAGATCGTTGTGTCTTTGAAATAAAATCGTACTGTTTGGGGTCCCACCCCATACCTATCAAGCTATACTTCTGAAATATCCCCAAAACGAAAATTTCATCCTTTCATAGTTGTCCATAGGATCTTAGGTCGATTTTCATTTTTGAGAAGAATACATTTCTCAAATTGATGGCAATATGGGGGGGAAATAATGTTACGATGTTTATAAAAAAGTAGTTAGACTAGTGTGTTTTACTCCGATTCATTTCAAAATATAATTGAAAATCCATCTTTAAATTAAAAAAGAAGGTGTTACCTTTATATATTAATAACTTCGAAATATTGTATAACAGATAATTTTTATGCATTATTGATTAACATTGCTTATTGTGCTAACGAATCAGGATAGTGTGGCGACCGACCAACTAAATAGTTGCTTATCCTCAATTATTAGAAGGAAAGTTCTATCATTTCGCGAATTTATTAGACATAGACGAGTGCTATAATTTTCTATATATACATAAAGAGGTGACTACGCATGAATCAAAGACCGTCAGAAGAAGAATACGCCGGGAACTCCGGCGAATATATTCGTTTGGTACCGGACGGTAACATCATCGACATTCTGCTCGCCCAGGAAAAGCAAATGATCGAGCTCCTGGCATCGTTGACCGAAAGTCAGTACGCGTATCGGTATGCGGAAGGAAAATGGACGCTGAAAGAAGTCGTGGGCCACATTGCAGACTCGGAACGCGTCATGACCTACCGCCTGCTCCGGTTCGCAAGAGGGGACCAGACGCCTCTGACTGGTTTTGATCAGGAATTGTTCATGCCTCCTTTCGGAAGTTGGACAACCGAGCAATTGGCCGAAGACTACCGGGCCGTACGGCAATCAACGATCACATTGCTGCGCGGGCTACCGGCGGAGGCGTGGACCCGCAAGGGCACAGCCAACAACCTAAGCATTACGGCGCGCGCCCTCGCGTACGGCATCGCAGGACACGAACTTCATCACATGGGGGTCATCCGAAATCGGTACTTGAGTTAATCGTCGGCTGAGGCCTTTGGAATGGAACTAACACCTCTCATACAACCTTAGATACCGTTCTTATTGGGGTCCCGCTCCACAACCATCAACTTAAGGATTTAGACTATTTTTGAAATTAAAAGCACATTACTATTCTCTTATGTTAATGAGAAAGGGTGACGTGCTTTTTATGAATATGCACCAAAAACAAGAGTTATCTTTATTTGCCGAAGAGTTATATCGATTTTTTTCATTTGGGGGTATTTGTTTTTCTTAGCTTGATGATGATGGGGCACTACTCTATAATGGTCAAATTAAAATTTAAAACAGTTATAGAGACTCCATTCCTCGGAAATATTGTAACTATTAAGTTGTAAAAAGAACCATAGTTTTTTATTTTTGAAAAGGCTATGGTCCTTTTTAGTTGTAGCAAAGATATGATGTGAGGAATTTTTTTGTAAATCAAAAAATTTTGATTAATTAGTTGCATAATAAATTAATCAGCGTATATACTATAAACATCAAAAAAAGTTGATGAAGGGGGAGTGAACTAAAATGGCACAAGATTTTCAGCTCTATGAGAAAAAATTTAAAGCGTTGGCCGATCAGAAGCGTTTAGAGATTATGTATGAACTTTGTCAGCGAGGCCAGACTTGTGTATGTGATTTAACAGAGATTTTTGAAATGACGCAATCTAAGTTGTCATATCATTTAAAGATCTTATTAGATGCAGGTTTAATTGTAAAAGAAACAAAAGGTACGTGGAGTTATTATGATTTAAATGATGCGGAAGTAAATAATTTATTATCAGAAGAATTATGCTGTATCTTTAGAAAAACAGGCAAAGGTAGTTGCTGTTAAAATTTCGCACTATTAATCAAAAAAAATTGATTAATGATATGTAAAGAGGAGGAATAAGCTATGAGATATGTTCACGTTGGTATAAATGTTACGGATTTAGAGAAGTCTGTTGAATTTTATGAAAAGGTATTTGGTGTGTCACCAGTTAAGGTGAAAATGGATTATGCAAAATTTTTATTAGAGACGCCAGGACTTAATTTCACGCTGAACGTGCGAGATGAAGTTAAAGGAAATCAAGTAAATCATTTTGGTTTTCAAGTGGATACAGCTGAAGAAATTACATTACATAAAGAAAGATTAGAAAAAGAAGGTTTCTTTGCGCGTGATGAGATGGATACAACTTGTTGCTATGCAGTTCAAGATAAGTTTTGGGTAACGGATCCTGATGGTAACGAGTGGGAATTCTTTTATACAAAAGCAGAAAGTGATGTTCATAAAATTGAAGATCCATCTTGTTGCACGACTTCTAACGTAGTAGATAAAAATTCTTGTTGTTAATAGGAGATGGAAAATAAAATGAAACGTTTATCTTTTCTAGATCGATATTTAACACTATGGATTTTTCTAGCTATGGCTGTTGGGATTGGTTTAGGGTTTGTGTTTCCTAGTGTAGTAGACGGACTAAATACATTACAAGTTGGAACGACGTCCATCCCGCTCGCTGTCGGTTTAATTGTCATGATGTATCCACCGTTGGCGAAAGTTCGTTACGAGGAAATGGGCCGGGTATTTAAAGATGTAAAAGTATTGGTTTTATCTTTAGTGCAAAACTGGATTATTGGTCCTGTACTTATGTTTGTTTTAGCAATTATTTTTCTTCCAGATAAGCCAGAATACATGGTCGGGCTCATTATGATTGGTTTAGCACGTTGTATTGCAATGGTAATTGTTTGGAACGATCTTGCAGATGGGGATAAAGAGTATGCAGCAGGTTTAGTGGCTTTTAACTCGGTATTCCAAATGCTCTTTTTCTCCGTTTATGCATACGTGTTTGTAACAGTCATTCCAGAATGGTTAGGAATTGAAGGGGCTATTGTCGATATTACAATGGTAGAAGTAGCGAAATCAGTATTTATCTATTTGGGAATTCCTTTTATAGCAGGTATGTTGACACGCTTTGTACTCGTTAAGTTAAAAGGAAGACAATGGTATGAAAAGGTGTTTATACCTAAGATTAGTCCACTTACATTACTTGCATTATTATTTACAATCGTCGTTATGTTCTCTTTAAAAGGGGAAATGATTGTTAGCGTACCACTAGATGTAGTAAGAATAGCAATTCCGTTATTAATCTATTTTATTGTGATGTTTTTTGTTTCTTTCTTTATGGGAAGAAAAATTGGTGCAAACTATCCGGTGACTACAACGTTAGCATTTACAGCAGGTAGTAATAATTTTGAGTTAGCAATTGCTGTAGCAGTTGGTGTGTTTGGTATTCATTCAGGCGCAGCATTTGCAGCTGTTATCGGGCCGTTAGTTGAAGTACCTGTAATGATTGCACTTGTAAACGTTGCTTTTTGGTTTAAGCGTAAATATTTTAATGATCAACCAGTATAATTTAAAAATAAAGGCGGAAAACAACATGAAAAACAAAAAGACAATCTATTTCTTATGCACAGGAAATTCATGCCGAAGCCAAATGGCAGAAGCATGGGGCAAACAATATTTAGGCGATAAGTGGAATGTATATTCTGCAGGAATCGAAGCACACGGAGTAAATCCAAATGCTATTAAAGCGATGAAAGAAGTAAATATCGATATAACGAATCAAACATCGGATATGATTGATTCAAATATTTTAAATAACGCTGATTTAGTCGTTACGCTTTGTAGTCATGCAGATGCTGTGTGTCCATCTACTCCTTCACATGTGAATCGTGTTCACTGGGGATTTGATGACCCGGCAGGAAAAGAATGGTCTGAATTTCAACGTGTTCGCGATGAAATTGGGGAACGTATAAAACGATTTTCTGAAACAGGGGAGTAAATAAAGGAAAGAGCCAATTTTCTATTGTATAGGGGATTGGCTCTTTTTCTATACATAGTCACTACTGCATTGGTTTACAACAACTATCTCAACGAATGCAGAATATTATGTAAGAATGATATAGTTAGAATGGTAGTCTGTCTCTATTAAATTTATATATAGAAAAAAACACTATTGGTAATTAACAATGAATAAAATTTTGGTTTTTAGAGTAATCGAGATAGTAATCATAAAAAATAGCGTGTAATAAAAATTTTTTCACATGAAAGGAAAAAAGGGTGAAACACATAATAAAAGACGTATTAATAAATTATTTTAAAGAAATTCATTCGCTAGCAGTGGAAGAAGAGCTACATAAAAATAGCTGGAATACAGATTTACACTATAAAATTATGGTGAATGGAAAGCGATATTCCGCACGGTTTATCAATAGCAAGCGAACAATCAATCCAGCTTTTGGGGCGTTATCAAACGAACAACTGATAGAGCAAGTACGTTTTACGTATTATTTACGCGAGCATGGAGTCCTTTTTATGCAAATTAATAAAAATAGGTCAGGGGAGTCATTTACATTAGTCGCTTGGAATGATTAACAATACCGATTTATATTGTCTAATTGGATTGAAGGAGAACATATTACACTCTGTACAGAAGCTATCGCAGAAGCATTTGGAAAGGAAGCAAGAAAGGTTCATGATATTTCTAGTGCATTTCAAAGCGCGATTTTTCAGAAGAAATCTCATTTGGATGGGTATGTTGAGTTTATTAATATGTTAGAAAGCAAGACAAGCGCATGTAAGGAATTACGGGAGTATATAGATCTTGCTAAATATCATATAGACTGCGCATATACGAGTGAATTAGAGTTTATTGTACAAACAGACTTAAATCCTTTGAATGTTTTATGGGGCTCAAGTCAACAGGTAAAAGGAATTGTGGATTTTGAATCTATTAGTTATGTTGACCGTATTGAAGGGTTAGCCTTTTTAATAAAATGGTACTCTCGAACGAAAGGAATACAGTCGCATAAAGTATGTCCGGAAGTTGCTAGAGCATTTTTAGAAGGGTATAAAGCTAATAACATTTTAACTTCAAATGATTATAAAAGACTTTCTTCGTTGCTATGGTTATCCGGTAGTTTAAATTGGAACTTCGTTAAAAAGACGATGAGTCTATTAGGTGACGGGAGAGAATTAGAGGAACATTTGAAAGTTTATAGAGTAAGGGGAGAAAGGTTGTCTTCATTGTTTTAATTTGAAGATAACATTTCTTCTCTTTTGGGATTTATAAAACAAAGCATATGAGGTGTTCTAAAAACGAAAATACAAATTGTATTGTTTGACGGATTCGGAGAGCTTGTCTCCTTTGCACCTTTTGAGGTATTGAAAAGAGCGATAGAAGAAGGGGCTCCGTTTACGGTTGAATTAGTTTCTAGTGAACCAAAACAAGAGGTTACTACTTCGTTTGGAGTTACGGTTAAACTACATGATTTTTTACGAATGGATAATCGTCCGGATTTGTTAATTGTACCTGGTGGTGGCTGGAATCATAAAGCTGAACATGGGGCACGAAAGCAAGCAGAGCTTGGTAATTTGACCAAAATGATTAGAGAGATGCACAATGAAGGAACGATTGTTGCTGGAGTTTGTACAGGCGGTATGTTACTAGCTGCATCCGGTATATTGAATAATAAAAAGGCAACAATGCATCATTTGGCGCAGAGTGAAATTCGTACATATGGGGCAGAACTTCTTCCTTACAGAATTGTGGATCAAGGCGATATTATTACTGCAAGAGGAGTTACTTCAGGAATTGATTTAGGTCTTTGGATCACGGAAAGGTTTGCAAGTCCAAAAATTGCAGCTGCTGTTGAATATAGAATGGAATACGAGAGGCGAGGTGTTGTTTGGAAGTAATTTGAATTCTTTTTTATTGGCGTAATAATAGGGTGCTTGCTGTAGTGAAGTGAATCCGAATAGTGGTACATGAAAAAACACCTCCTGAATTTGCATATTAAGTATGCGAATTCAGGAGGTGTTTTTCGTTTGAAGACAAGAGTTCATTACTCTGAAGAAATAAAGTGGAAAGTGATTCAAATGAAAAAGAATGGGTATTCAAATCGTACCATTATAGAGACACATGGAATTAAAAATACTACAATTGTGTGCGAATTCAAGAAAAATCAAACCACCTATCCCCTAAAGAATATCGGGAACAGGTGGTTTAGGTATTTTGATATGTGTTCCGATTTTGGGGGTCACTTCAAAAAAAGATAAGTGCTTTTTATTTTTTAGCAACCAGGTAAGACAATCTCCACATTAAAATCAAAATATATATAAGAACTATCTCGACGAATGCTTACTAAAGTTGCTGTACCATTTACTTGTGAAAGTCCATTTACACATAATAGAGGTAAAGATCCATCACAGTTATAGCAAAGAACATTGTTTATTTGTACAACATCATTTAAATATGCACTAAATCCTGTTCTTGGACCTGTACATGGAAAAAATTGAGCTGGAAATCCAAAATAGAATGGTAAATTTCCAACTGCAGTAATTTGAGATACAGAAACATTACATTCTATAACACCACAAGGAGTAGTTACAGATGCTTGAGCATCACATTGAGCAACATTAAGTTTTAAATAAAATGGATCTGTAATTACAGGGAAAGTATCACCAACATGTAATGGCTCTGGAAAAATAATTGATGAAGGATTACTCGTACCGGCCGTTAATCTAATTGTCCCAGAAGTATTTATGACGTTTTGACAAGGAGTAGAACAGTCTAATAATTGTTCTACATCTGATGTACTTTCATTATCTATCTGAATTTTTTCAGAAGTGTTTAAAACTTGATTTAATTCCTCCATTTTTTCACACACCTTTAATTCATTTTTAATCTGCCTTAATAAAAAATGAAATTAAATAAGAATTAGTACATGTATCACTTGTTTTTGGATGTGAGGTATTAGTTCCTAAATAAAATTTTTCTTTTTCTGCAGTGGATTTCTTATAAAATGAAATCAATCATAGAGTGCCTTGCTCCGACTTGAACAATCCTAATTTTACATCACATCGCTATCAAGCTAAGAAAATAGAGCTACCTCCAGAATGAGGTTTTGCCCTAACTTGCAATAAAAAAGCTCGTTTTTTCGTTTAAGGTGGATCTGTTTTCTTAAGTTGATGGGCAGGTGACGGTACCACATTTAAAGAAATTTAGTTTTGTTAGCTTAATAGTAATTCAATTTTAAATTTTTCACTTTACTATTATTAGATTTGTTAGAAGGGGTATCATTTATTTGATATAATTAATGGATGTGAATCAAGAAATAGAAAGAAAGATACTTCTAGTGATTTTATACTTAAAATGTAGGGAGATTGAACAGAGTTATGGGGAATGAAAAAGAAATTAGTTCCGCTAAATTAATATGGAAGATGACGCGCCCACATACATTAACGGCGACGTTTTCTCCTGTAATTTTAGGGACAGTGGCATCACTTTATGTTGCCGAAATTCATTGGCTTTTATTTATTGCGATGATGGTTGCATGTTTAGCATTGCAAATAGCAACGAATTTATTTAACGAGTACTATGATTTCAAACGTGGATTAGATACCGCTGATTCTGTTGGCATCGGTGGTGGAATTGTCCGTCATGGATTGAAACCAAAAAATGTTTTAACAGTTGCGCTTTTATTGTATGTAGTAGCAGCATTTATTGGCATTTATATTTGTATGAATAGCAGCTGGTGGTTAGTTGTCATTGGTTTAATTGGGATGGCGGTTGGCTATTTATATACAGGTGGTCCATTACCAATTGCGTACACTCCATTTGGAGAATTAGTTTCTGGATTGTTAATGGGGACATGTTTTGTACTCATTGCTTTCTTTATTCAAACGAATACTATAACGATTGAAAGTATATTGATTTCCATTCCAATTGGAATTTTAGTAGGTGCAATCAACATGTCGAATAACATCCGAGATATCGAAGAAGATATTAAAGGTGGAAGAAAGACGTTGGTAATCCTCCTTGGGAGAGAAAAAGCAGTGGTAACACTAGCTGTAGCCTTTTTAATTGCTTATTTATGGATTGCCGTAATTGTGTTGATGGGTTATATAAGCCCTTGGGCATTAGTTATGTTCCTAGGTTTGAAAAAGCCAATCTCTGCTATTCAAAGCTTCCAAAAAGGAGCAAAGGATCCCGGGTATATGCGCATCGCAATGAAATCAACAGCGATGACAAATACGATTTTTGGCTTCTTATTATCAGCAGGACTATTAATTAGTTATCTGTTTTAAATAAAAACCCCAGTTTCTCAATTTTAATATAGAGAAATTGGGGTTTTTATTTTTGTATTTCTTTAATAATGATCAACCTCTTTTATAAATCTACATTATTTAATAGGTTAATTGAGATAAAGATCAGGATAGTTAGAGGAATGCTTTTTATATTTGTCTAAGTTATAGAGATTTTCAATAAAAAAATAGTAAAATACAATATTTTTTTATTGAAAAACGATAAATGTTATGTTAATCTTTAAAAAAAAGATAGACAAGGATGAAGAAGAATGAAAAAAATAGTTTTAGTTGGACTTTCTACCATAACTTTAATTATTATTGGTTTTGTCTCTTACATTACATTAACAACGAAAGATCCATTAAGTGACAAAGAATTTCCAAAAACTCAAGAAAAAGCAAAGGCAACTGCTATTGAATATTTTCAAAAAGAAAAACAGTTAGATGTTGTTATAACTAAAGTTGGAGTAGTGGGAGAAATAGGATATAAAGTTTGGATCGAAGGACATGAGCTGAATAATGAACAACAAAAAATTGATGCAATTATAGATGTTGCAAAAGAAGATAAATATAAAGTAATAAGTTCTAATATCGATTAAATATCGATTATTACGTATAGTTGATATTACTTTATTAATATAATTTATCATAGAATGCGACCTTTAAAATGAAAAAGCGCTATCCTGTTTGTAGAAATATACAGAAAGGATGGCGTTTTTGTATGGATTTTTTGATTCAAGATGAGTTTCATTATTTGTTGAAGAATTACAGTTATCTCTGCATTTTATCTTTATCTCGGTATGCGATTATCTTGATATAACTATGTTACATTTAGTAGTGACAGAAATAGTGAAAGATTTCTAATTGGTTAAAATATAAAATGAACTATTTCTTTATAAAAATAAAATTAATCGTGGGGAAGATGAAATATGCAAAGAACAATTTTAATTGTAGAAGATGAAGATATTTTACGTGAAATCATGAAGGATTACCTACTAAACGAAGGGTATAACGTCTTAGAGGCGATTGATGGGAAAGAAGCGTTATCTATATTTGAAGAACATGAGGTACATTTAATTATTCTAGACATTATGTTACCGGAATTAGATGGTTGGGCGGTTTGCCGGCGAATTCGGAAGAAATCTAATGTACCTATTATTATGCTAACGGCTCGGGTGGATGAAGATGATACCTTACTCGGATTTGAAATGGGAGCGGATGATTATGTTACAAAACCATATAGTCCTCCTATTTTATTGGCAAGGGCAAAACGATTAATTGAAAGCCGATATTCTTCCACTATTAATGTATCTACTGAAGACACATTAACTAGTAGTGGTATCCATGTACATTTCCCTTCTCGTACAGTAACTGTAGATGGGGAAGACATAAGTATGACACATACAGAATTTGAAATATTAACGTATTTAATGCAAAATCAAGGGATTGTGATTTCGAGAGAACAACTAATCACTAAAATTTGGGGTTATGAATTCGCTGGGGATGATCGTACTGTTAATAGTCATATCCGTAATTTGCGTCATAAATTAGGACAAAAAGCGACTTGTATTGTAACCGTTGTGCGAACTGGTTATAAATTTGAGGGACAGGTATGAAAAAAGGAATTGTATTAAAGTTATTTATATTAACTACGGCATTATGCACACTTATTTTAGTGACTATTTTTATTGGACAAACCATATTTTTTAAGCAATATTATTCGAATCGAAAAGTTAATGATATTAAAACGAATATTCAATCCTTTGAAAAGGCATATATAAAAGCTGGAGATGACGCGAAAAGGATTCAAGAGTTGGAACAAAATTTCTACCAAGATAATGCGACATGGATTACAACGCTAGATAGGGTAGGGAATATAAAATATGCAAGTGATTTTTCTTTAGAAATTCAGTTAGATCCTAACGGAAATAACACCTTTTCTGAACGTTTAATTCAGATACCGTTGTATAGTTTTGTTAATTTAGAAGATATACAAAGGATAAAAGATAGTTTAGAACAGGGGAGTCATATTATTATCGATGGAGTGCAGGAAGGTGATGCAGTAGTCCCTGCGATGTTAACAATAAAAGAGAAGAATATTGGTTTGGAGAACAAGCAGTTGTCAGAGAAGTTATATGGCCCAAAAGTCGCATCTTCAAAAGAAAATTCACAGTTATATTTAGCAGGAAGTATTAAGAACGTGCAGTTACCGGAGGGTACTGTAGGAACTAACTCTATTTATGGAAATCGTGTGTTAATAGATAGAATAAAACAATTTCAGGTTGATTTAATATTAAATCAAAAACCAAATAATATTACTTCTACAGAAATAGTGGATTATGAAGAAAATGATATTAAATATAAACTATTAATCAAACCAACAATAGATGCAGATGGTAAGGTAAATTATATATTTGCTATGACATCATTGCAACCAGTTGATGAAGCTGTGCAAATGATAAAGGATTATTATGTATATTTAATTATCTTTGTTTTGATTTTAATCGTTTTGATATCGTTCTATTATTCAAATAAAATCGCCAAACCACTATTACAAATAAATGATACTACAAAAAAATCGCTGGTTTAGATTTCTCAGAGACGATACCTATTACTACAAAGGATGAAATAGGTGCTTTATCACAAAATATTAATACACTTTCTAAGGCTTTGCATTCGTATATTAATCAATTGCAGCAAGATATAGAGAAAGAAAAGCAATTAGAAAATACACGTAAAGAATTTATCGCGGGTGTTTCACATGAGTTAAAAACACCTTTAAGTATTATGAAGAGCTGTATTTCAATTTTGGAGGATGGTGTTGCTAGTAATAAAAAGGATTATTACTTTAAAGCAATGTCAAAAGAAGTAGATAAAATGGATATGCTCATTATTGATATGCTGGAGTTAGCAAAATTCGAGTCTGGTACGTATAAAATGGAAATGGATGTTTTCCATATTGATGAGATGATTGATTATATATGTGAGCAATTAACCTCGGATATAATAGCTAAGCAATTACATGTGCATAAACAACTTTCTAAAATTGAGGTAGTTGCAAATCCACATCGAATAGAACAGGTGGTTACTAACTTTATTACGAATGCGATTCGTTACACACCAGAACAGGAGAATATTATTATTTCTACAATAGAAGAGAATGAACGTGTAAAAGTATGTGTAGAAAATAAAGGAGCACATATTGAACTAGAACATTTAGAGAAAATATGGGATCGTTTTTATCGAGGAGATACGTCTCGTCAACGCTCCAAAGGTGGAACAGGATTGGGCCTTGCTATTTCAAAAAATATATTAGAGCTGCATGGTGCGGAATATGGTGTTTCGAATACAGAAGATGGAGTGTTATTTTTCTTCTACTTAAATAAAAACGTGTAGAATTTTCATTCTACACGTTTTTATCATTTTTAAACAAAATCGACATTATCTGCATTTTATCTTTATCAGCATTCATTAATATCTTCATTAGAAAGGGAATGAAAAGCTGATAAGGAGATTGTTAAAATGAAAAAAAGAGTGACATTGCTTTTATTTATAATATTAATAATGGGCACAGGAGTTAGTTTCATACATGCTAAGGGGCATAAAAATATATCACAAGAGGATTTACGATTAAGAGGAAAAACAATTGTAATTGATCCAGGGCATGGTGGAGGAGATAGAGGGACGAAAGGAAAGAAATTTGGAACGATTGAAAAAGAGCTTAATTTAAAAGTAGCACAAAATATAAAGAAAGAATTAGAAGAAAGAACGGATGCAAAAGTTATATTGACGCGTGAAAAAGATGCGAGTTTACTTTCAGAAACAAAACAAAAGGAAGAATTGCAAGCGCGTGTCAAAGTAGTGAAAGAATATGCGGCGGATCTTTATATTAGCATTCATCATGATGCTTTTGAGGATACAAATGTAAAAGGAATAACAACTCATTATGGATCTAATAAAAGGAAAGATAAAAAATTAGCTAAGATCGTACAAGAAGCTATTTTTGATCAAAATATAGACAGCCGAGATCGAGGTGTTCATGGCAGTGATTTTCTTGTCTTACGAGAAAATTCTTCTCCGGCTATCCTAATAGAATTAGGGTTTACATCTAATGCGAGTGATGAAAAAAGAATGAATTCAGAAGAATTCCAAGCAAAATCGCAAAAAGGAATTGTGGATGGCATTATTAATTATTTTACGATGTAATAAAATAGGCAAATAGAAAAATACTATTCTTTCTAAATCTTAATTAGGAAGAGTAGTATTTTTTATTTTGGGTGTATATCCAGTTTTCAAATTAAAAACAAATATTTTTCTAAAGAGTGGATGCAATACGCTATTCTTTAACTGATTTCGACATTATCTGCATTTTATCTTTATCCATCTCTATTAATCTATTTATTGTAAACACCGGGTGAAACTAATGATTCAGTCGAGTAAAGGCTCAGCCTTATAAATAATGAATATGAAAATTAATAGGGAAAGGATCGAAAAATAATGAAAGAATCACAAAGTAAGAAAAAAACAAGTCGATTAACTAAGGTAATAATATCTCTAGGAGTTGTTTTAGCAACGACCTTTTTCACTTTCTTTTTAATTGGAAAATGGCACTCTATCCCAGCGAAGGGAGTAGCTAATGAAAGTATGAAACAAGTTAATACGCAACAACAAGAAAAGAAAAAGGAAACATCACCAGCAAAACAAAAAAGACCTGATGGAAAACCGGTAGGAAAAGTTGTCTATTTAACATTTGATGACGGTCCTAGCGAATTGACTGGGAAATTTTTAGATGTACTAAAAGAGCAAAATGTTGCCTCTACATTTTTTATGCAAGGTAGCAATTTACAAAATACAGGTTTTCAGGAAAATGTAAAACGAGCAGTAAAAGAAGGACATTATATTGGTGCACATAGTATGACACATAATAGTGATAAGCTATACAAAAAGGGACAATTTGTACCAGAGATGAAAGAAACGTTAGATCTTATCCATAATATTACGGGTACAACTCCTAAACTGGTCCGTCCGCCATATGGATCTGCACCAGGATTAAAGGGAGAGGAAATTCGGAATCAAATTGTAGAAGCAGCAATAAAAGTTTGGGATTGGACAGTAGACTCAAATGATTGGAAATTAAAAGATAATCCAACTCAGATTATCGAAAATGTAAAAAAACAGACAACAGAAGAAGTAGAAGTTGTTTTAATGCATGAAAAAGCACAAACATTACAAGCTCTTCCTGAAATTATTAAATTTTATAAAGAGCAAGGGTATGAATTTGGGGTATATAATGATGAGGATCATTTTCGTCTAAACTTCCAAAAAGATCAACGTCTATAGTATAAACATAGTTATTTTAAAAGGTGTTTTTATTACTAAATCAATAATTAAGCCAAAAGTCGATTTCCTATACGATAAAGAAATCGGCTTTTTCTTTATGGAATTTTACTTTGTGTATGAAGCCTGTGTTTTAGGATGAATATATTGAACTCATTTTAAAACGGCATTTGAGGGCTCGTATTATTTTTTCTAAATTTATTAGTTAAGATTATTCGACAATTATATAAATAATCATTTAAAGTATAAAATATACACATCTTAGGGAGGGCATATATGTGAAGAAGTGGATGAAAATTGTTCTTTACTCTTTACTAGGTATTTTACTTATAGGAAGTATTACGTTTTTGACTTGGTCTCAGTTTACTTATAAACCAACGAAAGAGGCTTTGTCGTTAGTAGATGATAAAAAAGATGAAGGTAATATAGTATTTGGAGAGAAAGATGCTAAAATGGGGGTTATTTTTTATCAAGGAGCTAAAGTAGAAGCTGAGGCTTATAGTTACTTAGGAAAAGCTCTTGCAAAAGAGGGGCATGTTGTAGTAATGCCTAAGTTACCATTAAATTTAGCGATACTTGGAATCAATGCAGTAGACAGTGTAATTGAACAGTATCCTGAAGTTCAAAAATGGTATGTTGCGGGGCATTCAATGGGAGGAGCTATGATTTCTAAGTATGCCTTTCAACATGAAGACAAGGTAGACGGGATCATTTTCTTAGGTTCGTATCCTGCAGATGATTTCTCTACTAAATCGATTCCAATGTTATCAATTTATGGGGAAGTAGATGCTTTAGCAACTGTAGAAAAAATAGAGAGCAATAAAAAGTTAATGTCAAAGAATACAGCTATGCACATGATAAAAGGCGGAAACCATGCTCATTTTGGCATGTATGGTGAGCAAAAAGGTGATAATGCGAGCTTAATTACGTCAAAAGCACAACGAGATGAAACAGTGAAAGTAATTGAAGAATGGTTATTAAAACAATGATAGCGAATGTAATAAATTTACCGAAAGGATTCTCCCATCTCAAGCATGTGTAGGAAGATAGCCTAACGGTAGGTGGGAGAGATAATAAAGAGCCAACTCGTACGAATTGGCTCTTTTATTTATTTGCTATCTCCAATTGGCCCCTTATTTTCTCCGGAATGTCCTTTTCAGAAATAATGTCGTAGGAATAGACATACTTACCTTTCACATGAATTTTTAAGTAAGTTTTTCTTATAAAATCATTAGGAGTGTTCGTTCCTACTTTATATTCCTTCTCATTCCTTAATTCATCAACACCTTTTAGCGAGTACATAGCTCTTCCTTTATGATGGTAATCTGGAACGCCATATTCCTCCGTAATAGCGTATACATTTTTTTCTTCAGCAATCGGATTAAATCTGTCTAAATCTCCGCGTAATATGAAAGGTAGTAAGTATATAGGGAGGCCTATTCCTATTATGTAAAGTACAAATTTCTTCATGATTGTTTCTCCTTTTACGTATTTACGTTTTTCAGTATAGAAAAAACTTCTTATGAATATAGCGGGGAATTTCTTAAGTTTTTCTTAAAAAAATTTTTAAAGTAAGGTTATTTTAACCAAAATTTTCATGAAAATACCTTTAAAAAGAACGTTAGTTCGTATATAATAAGAACAGACGTTCTTTTGTTAGGAGTGATAACCTTGTATGATTATTCTCTTTTACCAAATCGCATTATTCTTTGTGTAGATCTTCGTAGCTTTTATGCGAGCGTATCATGTATTAAAAAAGGACTTGATCCACGTTATACAAAATTGGCTGTCGTAGGAGATGTAAACCGCAGTGGATCAATTGTATTGGCAGCAACACCGCCATTAAAAGCGTTAGGAATAAAGAAGATGGCTCGTTTGTACGAAATACCGAAGCGGCAAGATATTATTATTGTGAATCCAATTATGCATACGTATGTGAAATGTTCAAATTACATAACGGGCTTAGCTTTACAGTATGTTGCGCCGGAAGATTTTCATCAATATAGTATCGATGAGTTTTTCATGGATATGACTGCAAGTATTCATTTATTTGCGAGTAATCCGTGCGAATTCGCATTAAAGTTCAAGAGAGAAATATATGAACGTACACGGATCGAAAGTACGATTGGTATTGGTCCGAATTTATTATTGAGTAAAGTAGCGATGGATGTTGAGGCGAAAAAGAATAAAGATGGAATAGAACAGTGGACGTATGACGATATACCCGAGAAGTTATGGAGTATTAGACCACTCAGTAAATTTTGGGGTATATCGTATAAAACTGAAATGAAATTGAATCGAAAAGGTATACATACAATTGGAGAATTAGCTCAGTATCCTTTGAAATATTTAAAGCAATCTTTCGGTGTAATAGGGGAAGAATTACATCTACATAGTAACGGGATTGATTTTAGCAGAATAGCAGAGAAATACGTTCCAGCGACAACATCTATAGCGAAAAGCCAAATATTATTACGGGATTATTCGATAGAAGAGTTCATAGTTATTTTATTAGAGCATATAGAAGAAGTTTGTTATAGGTTGAGAAGGGAAAAGAAATACGCGCAAACGATACATTTTTCAGTCGGGTATAGCAAGGAATACGGAGGAGGAATAAAAAAAGCATATACGTTAAACAGAGCAACAAATTTAACGATGGATATTTACAACGTTTGTACATATTTTTTATACGAACGGCATACAGGAGAGCCGATTCGCTCGATAAGTCTTTCCTTAACAAATTTAATACATGAAGGAGAAGAGCAAATTTCGCTTTTCAATAACATTATACAAAGAGAAAAAGAAATGAGATTAACGAAGGTTATGGATGAAATTCGAACACGATTTGGTAAGAACAGTATTTTACGTGGGGTTTCTTACACAAGCGTCGCAACAGCAAGATATAGAAACACATTACTAGGAGGGCACAAATCGTGAAGAATGCTAATATGCCAAAAGGAAGAGGAATGGTAAAGTGACAACCGTTTGCTAGTATGCCAGAACAGTTCGTCTGTATTAAAGAAATGATACAGGAGCAAACAAAAGTCCCGCGTCCAATTTTAACGCAAGATGCAAAAGAAAGGATTGAAAATAAGCTGTTAATTTCATATTTAGGTGAAGAAGAGGTTTTACTTACATATTATAAAGAGGGCTATCTATATAAAAATTACATAACAGTAGCTGATATAAATCCATTAAATAAGACGATTACTTGTACCGATGCTTTTCATAATCAAAGGATGTTTAAGTTTGTTGATGTAATTGAAGTGAATTAGAGGGGGAGAAATAAAAAATCATCTCTTCCTAACTTTATTATATCATGTAAATCAAGTTCGAAATAGACTGTTTATTCTCATTTACTACTGCTACAATCAAGAACACACACATAGTAAGGAGAGATGTTACATGAGTTCTTTCGTTCTCGATTTTCAGGAAATAGAAAAAACGCAGCTTTCGCTCGTTGGCGGAAAAGGATTGAATTTAGGGGCATTATCAAACATTCAAGGTATACAAGTGCCAGAAGGTTTTTGTGTTACAACGGTAGGGTATGAAAAGGCCATCGAGCAAAATGACGAGCTTCAAACTTTGTTGCAGCAGCTAACAAAGTTGAAAATGGAAGAGCGATCCCAAATCGGTGGAATTAGTAAGAAGATTAGAGAAGTCATTATGGCAGTAGAAATCCCTTCTGAAGTAGTGGAAGCGGTAGCTCATTATCTCTCACGTTTTGGAAATGAACATGCGTATGCCGTGCGTTCTAGTGCTACGGCTGAAGATTTACCGTATGCCTCATTTGCTGGTCAACAAGATACGTATTTAAATATTATCGGAGAAGAAGCGATTTTGCAGCATGTAAGAAAGTGCTGGGCTTCTTTATTTACAGAGCGAGCAGTTATGTACCGCATGCAAAATGATTTTGAACATAATCAAGTTTCTATATGTGTTGTCGTTCAAAAAATGGTTTTCCCTGAGGCTTCGGGCATTTTATTTACTGCTGATCCGGTTACTTCTAACCGAAAGGTAGTATCAATCGATGCCAGTTTTGGACTTGGTGAGGCATTAGTATCAGGACTGGTCTCTGCCGATAATTATAAAGTAAAAGAAGGCAAAATTACCGGAAAGATGATAGCAACTAAAAAATTAGCTATTTATGCTTTAAAAGATGGCGGAACGGAGACGAAACAGATTGATCCGGCTCAGCAAAAGCTTCAAACATTGTCTGAACCACAAATATTACAACTAGCACAGATTGGAAGACAGATTGAAGCTTATTTTGGTTGTCCGCAAGATATTGAATGGTGTTTAGTGGATGATACATTTTATATTGTCCAAAGTCGCCCAATCACGACTTTATATCCAATACCAGAAGTAAATGATGGGGAAAATCATGTGTATGTATCGGTTGGTCACCAGCAAATGATGACCGACCCCTTGAAGCCATTAGGAATGTCTTTATTCCAGTTAACATCTTTTGGACAGAGGTTTCAAGCTGGAGGAAGGTTGTTTGTTGATGTTGCACAAAGATTGGCTTCGCCTACTAGTAGAGAACTTTTATTAAATATGATAGGGAATTCGGAACCGCTTATTAAAGATGCATTAACAACTGTAGTCGAGCGAGATGATTTTATTACATTGTTACCAGATGATGAAAAAGAAAAGAGTGTTGGTAAAAGTGGACCACCTGCAAGTTCACAACCAAAAATCGAAAACAATCGAGCAATCGTTACGGATTTAATAAAGATGAATCAAGCATCAATCGAAGAGTTAAAACGAAACATGCAAACGAAATCAGGGGTGGATGTACTTGATTTTATTTTGGAAGATATGCAGCAATTAAAGAAAATATTATTTCATCCGCAAAGTATGGCTGTCATTATGGCAGGTATGGATGCTTCAACATGGATCAATGAAAAAATGGAGCAATGGCTAGGCGAAAAGAATGCAGCAGACACACTTTCTCAATCAGTACAAAACAATATTACGTCTGAAATGGGGCTAGCATTACTCGATGTTGCTGATGTGATTCGGCCATATCCAGAAGTTATTGCGTATTTACAACATGTAGAAAATGATAACTTTTTAGATGAATTCGTTCAATTTAAAGGCGGAGAAAAAGCTAGAGATGCCATTCTAACTTTTCTAAATAAATACGGAATGAGATGCAGCGGAGAAATCGACATTACGAAAACGCGCTGGAGTGAAAAGCCAACAACCATTATCCCGATGATTTTAAATAATATAAGAGATTTTGAAGATGGTGCTAGTAAACGGAAATTTGAAGAAGGACTGCAGGAAGCTTTGAAAAAAGAAGAAGAGTTAGTAGATCGATTGCAGCATTTGCCGGATGGTAAACAAAAAGTAGAAGAGACGAAGCGAATGATTCGTAACATCCGGAATTTTATCGGTTATCGTGAATATCCAAAATACGGTATGATTAATCGCTATTTCATATATAAGCAGGCAATATTGAAAGAAGCCGAGCAACTCGTGC
The DNA here is from genome assembly GCF_003264205.1 of Bacillus sp. SRB_8. Classification (NCBI taxonomy): domain Bacteria; kingdom Bacillati; phylum Bacillota; class Bacilli; order Caryophanales; family Bacillaceae; genus Bacillus; species Bacillus sp. SRB_8. Next base: position 150,298 of record NZ_NADT01000026.1, read on the forward strand.
AAAATAAAGTTATTGATGAAGTAGAAGATATATACTATCTAACTTTTGAAGAACTTCACGAAGTTGTCCTTACGAATAAACTAGATTACGAGCTTATTCATAAACAAAAAAATGATTACAAATTATATGAAAAACTAACGCCTCCACGTGTAATGACGTCTGATGGAGAAATCATTACTGGGAAGTACAAACGAGAAAATCTCCCGGCTGAAGCAATCGTAGGTCTGCCTGTTTCTTCAGGAGTGATTGAGGGGAGAGCACGCGTTATTTTAAATATGGAAGATGCGAATTTAGAAGATGGAGATATATTAGTTACTGCCTTTACTGATCCTGGCTGGACACCATTGTTTGTGTCTATAAAAGGGTTAGTCACTGAAGTCGGTGGGCTCATGACACACGGAGCAGTTATTGCACGTGAATATGGATTACCAGCAGTCGTCGGGGTAGAGAATGCTACGAAATTAATAAAAGACGGACAACGAATTCGGGTACATGGAACAGAAGGCTATATTGAAGTGTTGTAATGAAATAAAAGATCATCCGCTATTATAGTGGATGATCTTTTATTATATAGCGGACTTATTTCTTTAAACCAGCCGCATAAAAAGGTCCATGAACTGCGATTGTTGATAAAATACGAGCAATCTCCTCAGGTGTTTCTTTTTGTCCGTTATTTAACCATTGTTGAATGACACCTATATGAGCAGATGCCATATAAGAAGCTAAGTATTGGCTTGGGACAAGTAAATTCTCCTTATTAATGAGAGGACCATTCGTATCTTCAAATAGTGTTTTCCACATAAAGTCTTTCAGTTTCGTTTGGAAAGATAAATCTCCTTTTGGGCTTAGTACAGCTTTCATAAAATCACTATTTTCATTTAGAAATTCAAGAATAGAAGCGATAAGTATAAATGGCATTGTTGGGGAAGGGCTTGATCCAAGATCAGCAATAACTTCCGGTAATCTCTGTTTAGCAATGCTAGAAAATTCATACATAATTTCTTCTTGGCATTTTGTCATTAAATCAAATTTATCTTGGTAATGTGTATAAAATGTACCACGATTTATGTTTGCTTTCGTAGTAATATCTTTCACTGTTATGGCGTCAAAACCTTTTTCCTCAATTAATTCCACTAATGCATTTCGTATGGCAGTTTTCGTACGAATAACACGTAAATCTAAATTACTATCGCGCAAAGTATGTCCCTCCTTAATTTTAGCCAACACATTTCAAGGATGTGTCTTATAAACGACACATTCACGATTTTTGATTATTGTATAGGGTTCAACTCGAACATATAATTCAAATATAAATAAACAACACGTTGTTGGTTATTATAAATCAAATTAAAGGAGGAGAAAAGAAAATGTTTAAAAACAAACTTTTATTGTTATCTCCAGTTATTGCACTACTTGTTGTTTTTATTTTTTCATTAACATTATTTCCAACCGTTCAACCTAAGCCGAAAAACTTACCAATCGCAATTGTAAATGAGGATCAAGGAGTAGAAATTCCGAATCAACCGAAGATGAATATGGGGCAAACGATTGTTGATAATATGAAAAAGACATCAAAATCAGAGGAAGAACCTGCGGTAAAGTGGGTAGAAGTGCAAAATAAAGAAGCAGTTCAAAAAGGCTTAAATAATCAAGAATATTATGCAGCATTGGTTATTCCGAAAGACTTTAGCACAAAACAAGCATCATTACGAACACCACAGCCATCTTCGCCAGAGGTAGAAATATTCATCAATCAAGGAATGAATACAGCAGCATCAACTATGGCAGGACAAATGTTAAATGCGATCGTTGATAATATGAACAATACTGTTCGTACACAACTATTAGAAGGATTGAAAGCAAAAGGAGCTACATTAACAGCAGACCAAGTTTCAAATGTAGTAACACCTATTACGAAGAAAGTGACAAATGTGAATGAAATCGGCAAAAATAGTGCGAACGGTAACTCGCCAATGTCTTTATTCCAGCCGTTATGGATTGCAAGTTTAGCGAGCGCAGCAATTATCTTTATTGCGATAAGTAAAACGCAAGTGGGTACAAGAAAAGAGAACTTCGTATTGAAACTAAAACAAATAGTAACAGGAGCAATTGCTACACTTGTAATTGGATTTGGTCTTACATGGATTGCGGATGGAATGGTAGGATTAAATATCCCGAATTTCACGGATACGGCTTTGTTCTTATCCATTACTTCTTTTTGTTTCTTCTTAATGATTTCTGCGGTGCTTTCATTAGTTGGACTAAAGGGTATAGGTATATTCGCTCTATTACTTTTCTTTGGGGCACCGCTATTAGCATTAGCGCCAGAAATGATGTCACCATTTTATCAAGATTGGGTGTACGCATGGTTGCCAATGCGATTTATGATTGAAGGGCTTAGAGAAATATTCTTCTTTGGAAAAGGATTAGCTTGGAATACTCCTCTTACTGTACTCGTTTGGATTGGTGTAGTAAGCGTGGTTATTATACTTGGAACAGCTTTCAAACGTAGTGTAGTAAAGGAGCATAAAACGGAATTAAATGCTTAAAAATAAAAACCGTTTCACTCGTAGTGAAACGGTTTTTTGTGATGAAATCGATAGGGAAATAATTCAATGATAGATAGGCTTTTTCGATGTTTTAAAGGTGAGTGAAGAACTAGTATTTGCTGTCCCTTTATATATACATGCTCCTACTATTTCAAAATGCATAAAATGTTATGTGAAATAACGGAGGGGATACGATGTATAATTCGAATTATGATGATTGGTATAGACAGAATGATAAGCTAATTAGTGATATTGAAAAAGCTATAAACGGAGAGTATAGCGCTATAAGTTGCTATGCAAAATTAGCTAACATGGCTCCAAATCAAGTAGAACAAAAACAAATTCTTGAAATCCGTAATGATGAAATAAGGCATTTTCATCATTTTGTACAAATCTATACGAATTTAACTGGCAGACAGCCGAAACCACAGATTATGGAAAATTGCCCTAATACGTACTTACAGGGATTAGAGTTCGCTATACAAGATGAGCAAAAGACCGTAGATTTTTACTTGGAAATTTCAGATGAAGCAGCAGATGCATCTATGAAAGAGTTATTGCGCAGAATAGCTGCAGATGAACAAAATCATGCGGTGTGGTTTTTATATTATTTTGTGAAGTCGAAGTGAGTGTTCAAAATGAATGGCTGATGTGCTGAACATATTAGAAATTATTTTAAAACGCGGTGCAACAATTGAATAAGATATGTAAATGTAAGCAGAAGGAAACCGTTTCACTAGTAGTGGAGCGGTTTTTTATGATGTGCATAGGTATCGACAAAATATAGTAATTAAATTTGATATATAATGTATGAAATAAAAATAAATAAGCTAGGAGCAGACATATGAAAAGAGGGATTACAGTAGATATTCTAGATGGATATGATAATTTACTTTGGAAAGTGTTAAAGCCAATTGATATTACTGCATTTGATTGGCAAGTCATGGGAAGGGAGGAAGCTTATACAATAATAGGGAATGAATTAGGTCCAGAATTATTTTCAGAAGATAACGAGATCATGGAAGGATCAGAATTAAAAAAGCTAATAAAAGATAACATATATTATCTTTTATTTGTAGACTTAAAAGCATATCCAAAAGGGAAAGTACTAGGAGAAATTGAAACATATGAAGAATTTAAGAAGAGTAAGTGTGAAGTAGTCGTATTAGTAGCGGATGGTGATTACATACAAATTTATGCGAAAAACCAAGAAGAGATTGAAATGATATATGAAAACGCACTGAATCAAGGATTTTATGTAGAATATATTACAGATGAAAATGATGGAAGGACTCGTATGTCAGTATGGTAGCAATTTGAAAGGGGAACGGCAATATGGAGAGAAATATAAGTAAAGAATATACAATTCGAATTGCTACTGAAGATCAAAGTGATAGTATTATCATTTTATTAAAAGAAGTAGCACAATGGCTACAATATAAAGAAGTGGATCAGTGGCAGTATCTTTTAGGAGAGGAAGCTACGGCTGAAATACTAGAATGTATAAGAGAGAAATATACATATGTTGTTATGAAAGAAGATGAAATAGTTGGTACGGTTACAGCTTCTCCTAAACAAAATGAATGGGATGAACATATTTTTGGAAAAGAGGAAGTTTCTAATTCATTATATATTCATAGATTTGCGGTGAAACGGAAGTATAAGGGGGATGGAATAGGAGAATGGATTATACGGTGGGTAGAAGAGAATGTGCAACATGACAAAGAGTATTTGAAGTTAGATTGCGTCCGGCATAATCGTATATTGAATGATTTTTATAAGAGAAGTGGTTTTGACTATGTTGGCAGTACGGATGGACTTAGTAAGTTTCAAAAGAAAAGAGGAGAGTGAATGAATCAAATTAACGTAAGTTTAGTTGAACAGTTAATACAACAACAGTTTCCCGAATGGGCCCATTTAGAAGTGAAACCTGTAAAGTTTAGTGGGCATGATAATAGGACGTTTCACTTAGGGGATGAGATGAGTGTAAGATTGCCAAGTGATGCAGCATATGCACCGCAAGTAGAGAAAGAAAATAAGTGGCTTCCAATATTAAGTAAGGAACTTTCTTTACCAATTTCTGCACCAATTGTGAAAGGGAGTCCATCTGAAGAATATCTATGGCCTTGGTCTATTAATAAGTGGATCGAGGGGGAGACCGTTACGAAACAAAATGTTCGTGACTTAAATGGATTTGCGGCGGACTTAGGCTCGTTTTTAATAGAGTTACAATCAATTGATGCGAGTAACGGGCCAATAGCTGGAGAACATAATTTTTACCGAGGCGGGCTTATATCTGTATACGATGAAGAAGCGAGAGTGGCTATTGAAAATAATAAGGATGTTTTTGATGAGACATTGTTAAAGCATCTTTGGGATTTAGCACTTAGGTCAACATGGGATCGCAAACCAGTTTGGGTTCATGGAGATGTAGTGCCAGGGAATTTACTCGTTAAGGATGGAAAGCTTTGTGCCGTAATTGATTTTGGTATATTAGGAGTAGGAGATCCTGCTTGTGATGCAGCGATGGCATGGACGTTTTTTGATAAGAATAGTAGAAACGTATTTAAAGAAGTATTACAGATGGATGAAGAAACGTGGAATAGGGCGAGAGGATGGGCGCTTTGGAAGGCGTTAATTACATATGATGCGAATAGGGATAGTAATAAAAAAGTGGCAGAAGAATCTTATCGTGTAATTCAAGTAATTGTGGATGATTATAAGAGGTAATAGAAAAAGCTTATTTTGATTGTATATTTCAAAATAGGCATTTTTGCATGATTAAATATTCAGAATTAAAAGAAGGAATCCGACGTTATTATACAGAATATTTAGATAATAGGAGGTGTCTAATTTTGAATGAAATTGAATTAAAAAGTAATGTAATTAAGACAGGGCGAGAGAAGGGGATTATACTTCGCTTTATACTTGCTAGTCTAGTTGGTGTGTTTATGTTTTTTGTTCCTGTTACGATAAACGGTGCTTCGTCTATTATGATTGATCATATCGTATCATGGATTAGGACTTCGGTTCCGAGCGTAGTACTTTATTACGCACTACTTGTTATGGCAATGGGTGCGATTTATCCGTTTTATACGAAGAAATGGAATGCATCTATTGTAGACATTTGTTTTTCTATTTTAAAAGTAGTAGGTGTTGTTTTCGGCGTATTATATTGTTTGAAAGTAGGACCAGCATGGTTCTTTGCGCCAGATGTTGGACCGTTTTTGTATGAGAAGTTAGTTATATCAGTAAGTTTACTCGTTCCAATTGGCTCAGCATTTTTAGCGTTATTAGTCGGGTACGGATTGCTTGAGTTTATCGGCACGTTTTGTCGTCCAATTATGAGACCGTTATGGAAAACACCTGGGCGATCAGCAATTGATGCGGTTGCTTCCTTTGTAGGAAGCTATTCGTTAGCCTTATTAATTACGAACCGTGTTTACAAAGAAGGAAAGTATACGACGAAAGAAGCAGCAATTATCGCAACAGGTTTTTCAACAGTATCCGCAACATTTATGATCATCATCGCAAAAACATTAGATATTATGCATTTATGGAATGTTTACTTTTGGACTACTCTTGTTGTAACATTCATCGTGACCGCTATCACCGTAAGAATCCCGCCTCTTAGTAGAAAACCAGATACATATATTACGAAAGAAGGGTTCCCAGAGCCCGTTTATAAAGAGAAAATGTTAGAGCGAGCTTGGGAAGATGCATTAGAAGTATCGAAGTCTGCGCCAAGTATTATGAAAAATATCGCAGTGAATTTAAAAGACGGATTTATAATGACGATGGGGATTTTACCATCAATTATGTCAGTAGGATTAATTGGTATCGTCTTAGCAAAGTTTACGCCAATATTTGATTGGGTAAGTTACATTTTCTATCCATTTACGTGGCTATTACAATTACCAGAAGCAGACCTAGCTGCTAAAGCAGTATCAGTTGGTATTGCAGAAATGTTTTTACCTTCTCTTTTAGTTGTAAGTGCACCGCTTGTTACAAAGTTTGTTATTGCGGTTGTGTCCGTTTCATCCATTTTGTTTTTCTCCGCATCAATCCCTTGCATATTATCGACAGATATTCCGTTAAAAGTATCTGAACTTATTATTTTATATGTGCAAAGAACGATTTTAACGTTGCTTATTATTACACCGATTGCTTATTTGTTGCTTTAAAAAGGAAAGGTATTATCAAAAGGGGAAAGCTGGAAAAGTATAAAAAAGCAGATTTGAAAATTAATATTTGTGATAAAAATATTAGTAATATACATTTGATATATATGCGGGAACAGTTATTTCTGAGTTTTAAAGAGATAAAGCTATAAAAAAGAACCTTTCCGTAAAGGTTGGGTTCTTTTGTTTGTTATTTTTTATTAAAAGCAGGGTGTTCCCAGTATTGGTTAGAAATTTTCGGTAGATTATCATATGAGAAATTATCGAAATTTATTTTATCCAAAGTGTCACGGTTAAGGTTGATTTTCATGACAGTATCTTTTTTCTCGTTACCATAAGCATCAATCAGTGGGTATTTGTAAAAGAAAGTAATTTCACTGATATTTTTTTCGTTACTTAAATCTTTTAAAATAGATACTGTATCTGTCCACATACCTTTTTTTGTATAGTTTTTAGATACATTTTCTTTACCTTCAGCGGTAATTAATACAATCTTATCATTTTCGTTTTCTGTTCCTAAATTATCGTTTATTTGGATAGACTCTACTTTTTTCTCGCCAAATTTTTTATTAACAACTTTTTTGACGTTATTTTCGAATGCAGCTGCCTCTTTTTCTTGTTTTTTTAATTCTTCTTGAGCCTTCTTCTCTTGTTGCTCTTGCTTTTTCTTTTCTAATTCGGCTTATTTTTGTTGTTCTTCAGCCTCTTTTTTAACTTTATCCTCAGCCTCTTCTTGAGCTTTTTTCTCTTGTTGCTCTTGCTTTTTCTTTTCTAATTCGGCTTGTTTTTGTTGTTCTTCAGCCTCTTTTTTAACTTTATCCTCAGCTTCTTCTTGGGCCTTTTTTTCTTTAGCTTCCCTTTGTTTACGCTCATTTTCTTCTTTTTCTTTCTTTTCATTTTCTTGCTGGATTTTTTTCTCTTCAGCTTTTTTCTTTTTTTCTTGTTCTTTAGCTATTTGTTGTTCTTCTCTTTTTTTATCCATAGCTAATTTTTCTTCCGGTGTAATAGATTTAGAAGCGAAATAACTAGCGAATATAAACGAAACAAGAATAGTAGGTACTGTAATTAATAATACCCGTGGGCGAGTACGAGTAGCACCCCAACGGATCACTCTTTCCGGCTTAATAAGACCTACGACTAAAGCTACTATCGCACTAATAGAAAGTAGCAAAAATAAAAACATAAATACAGTTAACAAATAAAAACAACTCCTTAAATATATTCCTATATTCAGTATAATAATTATACTGATATAATTTAAGGGATAATTTGTGGAAAGTAGAAAGAACCTACCAATAAAACGCCTAAACTATCAAATAAAAAGGGGACAAAAAATACTGTAGCGTTAAATAGTATTAAAAGTGTTAAAGCTTTCTTGGACCAGATAAAAACAAAGCCTTCGCGGAAATCGTTCCAAAACCCACTGACTAAAGCATCACTTTATCGTAAAACATAGGCTTGTGAAATGTTTTTAATCCATTTTTATTATTAAGTAACGATTTGGTATTACTTTAGTTTTCGAATATTCCTTGACGGGAATATTCCTATTTGGTTATAATCGATTCAACAGGAAAAAAATATTAGTGATGATATTGATGTGTTATAACCGGAGACCATCACTTAACGAGGTGAGTGATATGTCGGGGAAAATTCCGGGCGTGAATATGACGACGTTGAGCGCTTTATCTGAACCGAATCGTATGAATATCGTTGAACTCTTGCGTGACGGTCCCTTAACCGTTGGGGAAATCGCCGAACATTTGGGATTAAGGCAACCACAAACTTCGAAACACCTAAAAGTGTTAAGCGATACAGGGATTGTGGAAGTGCAGGCTGAAGCTAATCGCCGGATTTACAAACTCCGACCTGAGCCTTTCCAAGCACTTGATTGTTGGGTGCAGTCATTTAAGCGTGTGATGGAAGAGAGATTCGATAATTTAGATGAGTATTTGAAGGAATTGCAAAACAAGGAAAAGTCATAAAATCAGTTCATATTTAAGGAGGAATTAACATGTCAAACAATACAATGGTATCAAGAGTAGAGAACGATCGGGTATTAGTACTGGAGCGCGTTTTCGATGCGCCGCGTGATCTTGTATTCAGTATGTTTAAAGAACCAGAGCATTTGAAACATTGGTGGGGACCAAGAGGTTGGGAAATTCCAGCATGCACTGTCGACTTCCGTCCGGGAGGCGTTTGGCACTACTGTATGAAGTGTATCAATCAGAACTTGGAGCAATTTTTTGGTATGGAATCATGGGGAAAAGCAGTCTATAAAGAGATTATTGAGCCAGAAAAAATCGTCTACACTGATTACTTTTCAGATGCTGAAGGCAATGTAAATGATTCTATGCCGTCAACCGAGATGACATTGGAATTCATCGATTTAGGTGGAAAGACAAAGCTAATAAACCGTGCTGAATATGTTTCCGAAGAAGCCCTTAAGACCGTTATGGACATGGGCATGCTACAAGGTATCACCGAAACTTGGGATCGTTTGAATGAGCGATTGGAGTCGCTGAAATAGATTTTTGCACCGCAACTTTATTTTCGGTGATAATTAGGTATAAGTGTATGGAGTTTAATAAAAATTGTTTATAAAGGAGCGTTAAAATAAATGATTAATAATGTTGGTCAAATCATGTTGTATGTGAATAACCAAGATGAAGTGAAGGAGTTTTGGACAGAGAAAGTAGGGTTTAGTGTCATTTCAGAGGAAGATAACGGTCAAGGAATGCGATGGATTGAAATTGCTCCAACTAAAGAAGCTGAAACAAGTATTATTCTCCATAATAAGGAGCTAATTGCTAAAATGCAGCCGGAGTTAAATCTTGGCACACCTTCTTTAATGTTCTTCTCAAAAGAATTCGATCGTTTATATAGTGATTTAGTAAACAAAAACGTTACAGTCGGAGAAATTGTAAATATGCCTTCAGGTAGAATATTTAATTTTGCAGATAGCGAAAATAATTATTTTGCAGTAATGGAAAAGAAGTAAATTTCAATTCAATTTATGAGTGCGATGCTTGAATAAAAGGCATCGCACTTTTTATTTTAAAGATATATTTTATTCCTTGATATAAAAATAATTTTATGTTCTTATATAACGATATAACGGTGATGGAGTATGATATAGTTACAACAAAGGGGGCTTACAAATGGAAATTATTCACGAAAGAGCAAAGTTACGGTTAATGGATAGCAATGATGTCGAAAAAATGTTTTCAATCGTGGAAGGAAATCGAGATATTTGGGCGTATTTAATCTCTAAAATGGATACTGTTCAAGATATGCAGCAATATGTTCAAAAGGCGATAAAAGCTTATGGGGCGGGGAAGGATTTGCCATTTGTTGTTGTTGATCAAAAGACAAATGAAATAGTAGGGAGTACACGCTTATATAACATTTCAGTTGAAGATAAGACGGTGGAATTAGGGAAAACGTGGTATGACCCAAGTGTGCAACGTACGAGTATGAATACAGAATGTAAGTATATGTTATTACAATATGCTTTTGAAAAGTTGCATATGCGGAGGGTACAAATTAAGACGGATGCACGAAATGAAAAAGCACAAAGAGCAATTGAAAGACTCGGCGCAGTAAAAGAGGGTGTACTTAGAAACGAAAGAAAATTACCGAGTGGGCATGTTAGAGATGCAGTTGTATATAGTGTTATTGCAAATGAATGGCCAGCTGTAAAGGAAAGGTTATTAGAAAAATTAGAGTCATATACAGAAAAACGATAATTCATATTATTAAAGGTGTATTGATCGTCAAGATGAAAAATATACCTTTTTTCTTACAAAACAGTTACTTCTTTTGTTTCATCATTCCATTATGATAAAAAATTCGTTACAATGTAGTTGTATGGTAATAAACTTATAAATTACACAAATGTAATGAAAACCGCAAACGAAAAATGAATTGATAATCCTCAATTTTAAATGAAAACCCTTTAATGCATATATATGATAAGAAAAATTCCTTCTTTTAAACAAATTCAAACAAAATGATTTGATATATACGTTTTTATATAGAAGTATGGATGATGTACGGAGGCAGTTATAAATGAAAGAAAATAAGAAAAGTAAGAAAAGAAAAATCTTGCAAGTATTCTTGCTTATGATTTGTTCTATTATTTTATATGTAAGTTATGCAGCTTACGATATTTGGAGTTATCGCTTTAAAACAGATGATGGTGTGAAGACAGATGCTGGTATCGTGCTGGGAGCAGCTTCATGGAACGGAAAACCATCTCCTGTATTTAAAGAAAGAATTAATCATGCAATTTCCTTATATAAGAACGGTAATATTAAAAAGATTATTTTCACAGGTGGTACAAAGTTTGAGGCAGAGCTTGAGGAAGCGCGTACTGCTAGAGTGTATGCACTGAAACATGGTGTGAAAGAAGAGGATATTCTAATTGAAACAAAATCCCTTTTCACAGAGGACAATTTAAAGAATGCAAAGCAAGTTGGAATAGAGAACGGAATACGCACATATACGATTGTGAGTGATCCACTTCATATGAAACGTGCAATGAAAATTGCAAAACATATTAAAATTGAAGCGTATGCATCACCAACTCCAACGTCAGCGTATAAAACGTTAGATACAGAAATCCCTTTCTTTTTTAAAGAATTATGCTCGTATATTGGATATGTAACCTCTTTGCCATTAAAGGCATTGAAAGGGGATTAATATAAGAAAAGAACCTATCTTTTTTATAGGAACTTTTCTTATTGTTCAAAAGCATTGTATTTTTATCGGAATAGTGAAACAATAGAGAAGTAACTTCATATAATCATAATGACAAAATGAACGGTTTATGAATCGAACATAAAGGAGATTATGTATGGCACTCTCATTTGTTGAAACAGAAGAACAATCTTTAGTTATTGAGAAAATAAATAAATTGATTCCGAAGTTCATGGAAAGGGAGCATCAACTAAGTGAATTAGGATCATTTCCGTATGAAAATATTAATAATTTGAAAGATATCGGATATACGAAATTAACGTTGCCAAAAGAATTGGGAGGCAATGCGATTTCTTTATATGACTTCGTTTTATTTCAAGAGAAAATAGCAGAAGGCTGCGGTGCTACCGCATTATCAATTGGATGGCACCTTGGCATTGTAAAGGAATTAGCTGAAAATCGCTCTTGGAATGAGGAAATGTTCACTTGGTTTTGTGAAGAAGTACGTAATGGTACGCTTTTTAATAGAGCTGCAACAGAGCCGAATACAGGTAGTCCTACGCGCGGCGGGAAACCAGAGACATTAGCTGTAAAAAAAGGTGAGAAGTGGATTATAAATGGAAGAAAAACGTTTACGACAATGGCACCAGTACTTGATTATTTTATCATTTCACCAAGTATTGAAGGCCAGGAAGATATCGGAGAGTTTGTCATTCCAAAGAATACGCAAGGCGTGACAATTGAAGAAACGTGGGATAGCATCGCAATGCGAGGAACTGCGAGCCATGATCTCGTTTTACAAAATGTAGAGATACCAGATCGCTTTTTCACTGATATAAAGGGTTCAAAAGTTAAAGCTAAGGGTATTGGCTGGTTGCTACATATACCAGCATGTTATTTAGGAATTGCACAATCAGCAAGAAATTATGCAGTTCAGTTTGCGGTATCATACAAGCCAAACAGTTTAAATCATTCTATAAGTTTATTACCGAATGTTAGAAGGTTAGTTGGAGAATTAGAACTTGGGCTTATGCAAGCTCGTGTCTTTTTATATCAAATTGCGAAAAAATACGATGAGGCAGAAGATAAATTATCATTGCAAGCCGAACTAGCAGCTGCAAAATATGTTGTAACGAACGCGGCAATATCTATTGTAGATAAAGCAATGCGTATTGTCGGGGCGAAAAGTTTATCAGAAAAAAATCCGCTTCATCGTTATTATTTAAACGTAAGAGCAGGACTACACAATCCGCCGATGGATGATGCAACACTGTCTATGCTGGCGGATGCGGCGTTTCGGTCGTAATGAAGAAATATAAAGTCTGTTCCGTTCAGGAACAGGCTTTTCGTTGTCGGTGAATCGTTGATATAATTCCATGTATTATGTCATTGTTCAAAGAAGAGGGAATTCTCGTTTTACAAATTAAAAAGGCTATCCTTTTGGTAAGAGGATCGCCTTTTTAATTTGTTCTATTGTGGCTGCACTTCAAGATTCATACTACTTTCAGAACCGTCTTGATTATGTGCAAATATCGAATAATCACCTGGTAAAGGGTTAGCGATAAGTGAACGTAAAGTAAAGGATTTACTTTCATTTGGCTGTAACGTGTGTGTTACTAGACGATCTTCTTTGAATTTAATTGAATAAGTGAAACTGTTTGTACCAGTATTTTTAATCGTAATATTTAAGTCACCTTGGCCACTAAAGTCAAATTCAGTACCCATGTCCCCGCGGAATGTATGTGTATTGTTAAATGAAGATGAATGAAAGGTTTGAAATTCTTCTTTATTACCTGATGAAAGGGTAATAGTTTCTTTTTCTATACTTGAAGGTGAGGAAGCTAGTTTTGTATTTGGTTTTGTTAATAAAGTAATCGCGCAAAGTGATGCAATTACAATAAATGAACTAGAGATAACGAACCGTTTTTTTGTAAGAAGCATATATTTCTCTCCTTTTATAAGAATATAAGAATGTATAATTTTAAGAAAAACATAACATATATGATATTTATTATCAATTCAATAAATCTTTCTTTTCATTCTTCTTTTTATAGTTTTATAGTGGAATGCTATGTTTCTTATTTCACCTACTGTATAATAAGAAAAAAGTACGAAAAGAGGTTATCTCATGCTAGAGGTTATTGCAACTTGTTTAGAAGATGTGAAGCGAATTGAAAAGGCTGGTGGAAATCGAATTGAACTCATTTCATCATATACGGAAGGTGGTTTAACACCGAGCTATGCTTTTATAAAAAAAGCAGTAGATGCAGTGCAAATACCAGTTCATGTTATGATTCGTCCGCATGCGAAGTCTTTTACATATACGGAAGAAGAAATTGAAATGATGAAAGAAGATATTGTAGTTGCTCAAAATCTTGGAGCTGCTGGTGTTGTATTAGGTGTGTTAAATGAACAAAATGAAGTTGATGAAGAGAAATTAGTAGATTTATTATCTGTTGTAGATGGAATAAATGTAACGTATCACCGTGCGATAGATGATACAGAAAATCCAGTAGAAGCGATGAAAGTTTTGAAGAAATTCAATAAAGTTACTCACGTTTTAAGTTCAGGCGGACAAGGAAATGTAGTAGATAATATTCCGGTTCTTGCAGCAATGCAAAAGAAAAGTGAAGGGAATATACAGCTTGTTGTCGGAAGCGGAGTAACGAAAAAGAATGTAAAACAATTGCTAGATGAAACTGGAATTTCTCAAGCTCATGTCGGTACAGCGGTAAGAGAAGGGAAATCATGTTTTTCTGAAATTGATCCTAATTTAGTACAAGAATTAGTTCAAATAATAAAATAAACACTTAAGAAAGAGGAGAAACGATGAAGGAAAATACGAAGAAAGAATTATTCTCATGGGCTAAAACGATAGGATTTACCCTTGTATTAATCGCTATTATTCGCGGTGTTTTATTTACACCTTCATTAGTACAAGGGGAATCGATGATGCCCACTTTAGAAAATAACGAACGAGTTCTCGTGAATAAGATTGGTTATAGTATAAGTGGATTAGACCGTTTTGACGTTATCGTCTTCCAAGGAAAAGAAGGGTATGATTTAGTAAAACGAGTAATTGGTTTACCGGGTGATACAGTTGAGTATAAAGATGATGTTTTATATGTAAACGGAAAAGCGATGGAAGAACCGTATTTAAAAGAATTTAAAGAAAAGGCGTCTGGTCGTGTATTAACTCCTGATTTTACGTTAGAACAAATCACAGGGAAAACGAAAGTGCCAGAAGGCCAAGTGTTTGTTTTAGGAGATAATCGTGAAGTATCTAAAGACGGTCGTATGTTTGGATTTATTTCAGAAGATGAAATTGTCGGAAAAGGACAAGCTGTTTTCTGGCCGTTGAAACAAGTGAGAGCGTTATAAAGTAAAGCGAAAGTATGGGAGAAATATTCTTCCATACTTTTTTTGTTTGTAAAAAAAAGATTGATAGAATTGAAAGAATATTTTATAATTTTAAATTATATGTTTGTTTCGAAAAACGGAATTGAAGTTCCGAAATTCGGAACGAGAAGGAGATAGAATGAGTATAAATAAAACGGCAGTTAAGACAATGGATATTTTAGAGTTGTTTTATGAGCATGAGGAGCTAAGTTTGACAGAGATGGTTCAGCTTACGAATATGCCGAAAACATCTGTTTATCGTTTAATTGGCTCGTTAGAAGAAATGGACTTTTTACAAAAAACAGAAAAGGGCAAGTATCGTCTCGGAGTCGTTTTTTTACGATTTGGTCAACTTGTTTCACAAAGGTTATCCGTAAGAAATATTGCGATTCCTTATATGAAAGAGCTTAGAGATAGTTTAGGGCAAGCAGTAAATTTAATTATTCAAGATGGTAATGACGCGATTTATGTTGAGAAGATGGAAGGAGCTCAGCCAGTACGTGTTTATACGGCGGTTGGAAGAAGGGCTCCACTGTATGCGGGTGCATGTCCGAGAATTTTACTATCGTATTTTTCTGAGGAAGAGAAAAGAAAGTACATAGAGGAAACGGATTTAAAGCAGTTTGCAGATGGAACGATTGTGAATAAGGAGCATTTGTTAGAAGTATTACATATGGCAAAACAAGCTGGATATACAATTAGTTATTCTGAATTAGAAAATCATACAGCGGCTATAGCAGCTCCGATTTTTGCGAATGATGGAACGGTTGTAGCAGGTATTAGTATTTCAGGTTTAGCAATTGAGTATAGCGAAAGTAACATTGCGTATTTTACTGCGAAAGTGAAAGAAACAGCGAATCGCATTTCGAAAGAACTCGGCTTTTTGGCATAGAAAGAGGGAGTGGGATGAAATTTTCTGCGTTAGGGGATCAAGCAATTATTGTTACATTTGGTGAAGAAATTGGGATGGATATATACGAAAAAGTGCAACGGTTATTTCAAGCGCTAAGGCGGCATCCATTTGCAGGAATGGTTGAATGCGTTCCGTCGTTTACTTCATTAGCGGTGTACTACAATTTGTACGAAGTATGGATGAAAAATGATAGAAATATAAGACCATATGATTATGTTTGCCAGTATATACGGGAGCTGTGTGATTCATATAAAGAAGAAGTGAACCGAGATGTGAAACATATTTCTATACCAGTGTGTTACGGGGGAGAATATGGACCAGATTTAGAAGAGGTTGCGCATTATCAAGGATTACAAGTAGAGGATGTTATTCGAATACATAGTGAAACAACATATTTCGTGTATATGTTAGGCTTTACGCCTGGCTTCCCTTATTTAGGGGGATTATCAAAAGAACTAGAAACACCTAGAAAAGAAACACCACGGTTACAAATCGCTCCTGGTTCAGTAGGGATTGGCGGAAATCAAACGGGTATTTATCCGCTTGAAACACCAGGAGGCTGGAATATTATCGGCCGAACACCTATTTCTCTGTTTAATCCAAAAGAAGAAACACCAACATATATTCAAAGTGGTATGTATTTACGATTTATACCAATAACAAAGGAAGAGTACGTATCGCTTGAGGGGGCTAAAGAATGGATGTAGAGATTTTGCATGCAGGAATGTTTACAACAGTCCAAGATTTAGGGCGATCTCATTATCAACAATACGGTGTACCTGTTGGCGGGGCTATGGATAAAAATGCACTCAGGATGATTAATATGTTAGTAGGTAATGAGGAGAATGAGGCTGGACTCGAAATTACAATAATGGGACCTAAATTGTTAATAAAGAAAACGACATTGCTCGCGATTGGCGGTGCGGATATGGAACCGTTATTAAATGGAGAACGCATTCCATTATGGCGCCCCATATTAGCTGAAGAAGGAAGCATGCTTTGCCTCGGAAAAGCGAAAAGCGGTTGCAGAGCATATGTGACTTTTGCGGGCGGTATAAATATTAATCGTACGATGGGAAGTAAAAGTACTTACATACGTGCTGCTCTTGGCGGTATTGAAGGGAGAATGCTGAAAAAAGGAGATTATTTTCAAATTGGTACAGGGGCAGAAGTTGCAAGTCGCTTCATTCAAAATTTACAAGAAGAAAAGCGTATAAAAACGAAGTGGGGAATTTGTAACAATGCTTTACCAAAATATAAGAAGCATCCTATTCTTCGCGTTATAACAGACTTTGAATATGATCAATTCACAGAAGAAAGTATAAAGTCGTTTTTTTCGAAAGAGTATAAAGTATCCAATTATGCTGATCGCATGGGATATAGGCTTGATGGAGATGTTTTAAATAGAGTTAAAGAGATAGAAATCTTATCGAGCCCAGTTACATTCGGAACAATTCAAGTACCGAATGGTGGACAGCCTATTATATTAATGGCGGATAGACAAACGACAGGTGGTTATCCGAGAATTGGAAATGTAATTTCAGTAGATTTACCTCTTCTAGCGCAGCTGAAACCAGGAGACTATGTAACTTTTGAAAAAATAACTATGGAAGAAGCTACACAATTATATATAAAGCAGGAAACAAGTATGAGTCTATTAAAGAAATTCATCGCTTTACGAAGCTGAGATTAGGAGGAAAACATCGTGACTACAATCGATTTAAACTGTGATTTAGGAGAAAGTTTTGGAGCTTATAAAATGGGGAATGATGATGAAATTCTTCCGTTCGTTTCCTCTATAAACGTTGCTTGTGGTTTTCATGCTGGTGATCCGGCCATTATGCGGCAAACAGTTGAAAAAGCATTACAACATAATGTAGCAATAGGAGCACACCCTGGATTTCCTGATTTAATTGGATTTGGGAGAAGGAACATGCACGTTTCAGCAAGTGAAGTATACGATTATGTTTTATATCAAATTGGCGCATTAGAAGGATTTGTTAAAGCTGCCGGTGGGAAGATGCAACATGTAAAACCGCACGGTGCCTTATATAATATGGCGGCAATTGATTCGGAAATTGCGGATGCAATCGCAAAGGCAATTTATCATATTAACCCTGGATTATTACTTTACGGATTAGCGAATAGTGAGGCATTTATAAAGGCAACAGAAAAATATAATATAACTCTCGTACAAGAAGCTTTTGCTGATCGTACGTATAAGCAGGATGGAACTTTAACGAGCCGTACAGAAGAAAATGCTCTTATAAAAAATGAAGATGAAGCAATAAAACAAGTACTTCAAATGGTGAAAGAAGGGTATGTAGAATCGGTTAATGGCGGGAAAGTAGCAGTTCAAGCGCAAACGATATGTTTACACGGGGATGGAGAGAAAGCAGTCCAATTTGCGGGAAAAATATACAGAACATTCGAACTTAATGGTATTTCTATATGCGCACCAAATAAAGTGAAACTTTAATTTGCGGGATTAAAAATGAGAGGAAGTGTTAAAATTGGTGAAATTAATTGGGATTTTACTTGTTGCGGTTGGGTTTTTATTTAGGCTAAATACACTGTTAGTAGTTATGGTTGCGGGTATTGTTACTGGTATGGTTTCAGGCTTAAGTTTTTATGATGTGATTAGCATGTTCGGTAAATTTTTCATAGAAAACAGATATATGTCTATGCCAATCATATTAACTTTACCGGTAATCGGAATTTTAGAACGTTATGGTTTAAAAGAAAGAGCAGAAGCACTTATAACGAAATCAAAAGGAGCAACAACTGGAAGAGTATTAATGTCATATTTTACGATAAGAGAATCATCAGCAGCACTTGGACTGAATATTGGTGGGCATGCACAAACGGTAAGACCGCTTGTTGCGCCGATGGCAGAAGGGGCTGCGCAAGGTAAATATGGTAAACTCCCTGAAAAATTGAGAGAAAAAATTAAAGCAAATGCAGCAGCTGCGGAAAACACAGCTTGGTTTTTCGGAGAAGATATTTTTATCGCAACTGGTGCCATTTTATTAATGAAAGGGTTCTTCGATTCAGTAGGTATGCATGTCGGTGTATGGGATATGGCGCTTTGGGGCATTCCAACTGCGATATCTGCCCTTATTGTGAGCTGGATCAGGTTTAGAAGGTTTGATAAGTATATAGAGAAAACAATGAAAGCAGAAGAAAAACAAGAGAAGGAGGCTATATAAGATGAACATCATAACAATGGATACAATTTATTATGTATTAGGTATAATCGTTGCATTTATCGCCGTTCGTATTGCATTTGATCGTGAACATCCAAACCGATTTGGTTCTAGCTTATTTTGGGCATTGTTTGCAGTTACATTTATATTCGGAAATGTAATCCCTTCATTTTACGTTGGTTGTATTGTGCTCGCTATGGTCGTGTTAGCTTCATTGAATAAAGTAACAAAATCCGAGGAGAAAGAAGTACCAGTGCAAGAACGTGTGAAACATGCTGAGAAATTAAAGAATAAAATTTTCATGCCTGCACTATTAATTCCTATTTTTACGATAATCGGTACGTTAACGTTAGGGAAAATCAAATGGGGAAATGTCGCACTTGTTGATCCAGATAAAGTGACATTAGTTGCATTAGCGTTAGGAGCATTACTCGCATTCATTGCGGCGATGCGTATTACGAAATCCAAAATAACAACGCCTGTTCAAGAAGGAAGTAGGTTATTACAAGCTGTTGGTTGGGCAGTTATTTTACCACAAATGTTAGCGGCACTTGGCGGTATTTTCGCGAAGTCTGGCGTTGGACAAGTTGTTTCTGATTTAGTCGGACAAGTGTTACCGACAGAGTATCCATTCGTTGCTGTTATGGCCTATTGTTTAGGAATGATGCTATTTACAGTCGTAATGGGGAATGCATTCGCAGCGTTTGCAGTAATCACTGGTGGAATCGGCTTACCTTTAATTGTGCAAATGCACGGAGGAAACCCAGCAATTATGGCAGCACTAGGTATGTTTGCTGGATATTGCGGAACGCTGCTTACTCCAATGGCAGCAAACTTTAATATCGTACCTGCGATGCTTTTAGAATTGAAAGATAAAAATGCAGTCATTAAAGCACAAGTACCAATTGCTCTTTCCATTTTTATTATAAATATGTTTATTATGTACGGCCTTGTATATCGTTTCTAATTAGGAGAGTGAAACTATGAAAACAGTATTAGTAACAGGATTTGATCCGTTCGGGGGAGAAAGTATCAACCCAGCTTGGGAAGTCGCAAAAAGTTTGCATGAAAAAACAATCGGAGAGTACAAGATTATTAGTAAACAAGTTCCAACCGTATTTCATAAATCAATAAGAGTATTAAAAGAGTATATAGAAGAGTTGTCGCCTGAAATGATTATATGTATTGGACAAGCTGGGGGCAGACCAGATATTACGATAGAGCGTGTAGCAATTAATATTGATGATGCAAGAATTGCTGATAATGAAGGGAACAAGCCGGTGGATATGCCGGTTGTAGAAGAAGGACCTAATGCGTATTGGTCTACACTTCCGATGAAAGCAATCGTGAAAAAACTTCGTGAAGAAGGTATACCATCATCTGTTTCACAAACGGCAGGTACATTCGTTTGTAATCATTTATTCTATGGTCTCATGCACGAACTAGAGAAACATGATAAGAAAATAAAAGGCGGATTTGTTCATATTCCGTTCTTACCAGAACAAGCTACTAACTATCCAGGTCAACCGAGTATGTCACTTTCTACTATTAGTAAAGGGATAGAATTGGCAATTGAGGTAGCGATGGAAGTTGAGGTGGATATTGTAGAAATTGGGGGTACGACACATTAAATAATAGTAGATTAAAGAGGGCTGATGCAGCCCTCTTTGTGTGTTTGTATTTTGTAATTGAAGATGCAGTATAGAATATAAAGGGAAAGGTTGCAATGGGAGTATTCTAACAAATATGGAATTGTTCCAAATAAAAGGGAACTTTTTAAATAGTTTCTTAATGATGTAGAATTTTCGTCTATATGAATGGATAAAAAGTTAAGTTCTGATAAACTCAAAGACATACAAAGTAATGATTTTAAAATGGTGTGATAAAAATATCACACCATTTTTATGTAAAACAAACAGAGTGAATTTTTTCCATTAGTAAAGTATAATTGGGTAAGAGATAATCATCAGAATTGTTAATTGTACTATGATTTTTCAAAACTGATAAATTTAAATATAAGTACGGTAAGAATGCAATATTTATCTAACTTTTACAAAAAAGAGTAACCCGTTTGGCTACTCTTCACATAGAAACTTGTATTTGTTCATTTCAATAAGAGACCGTTATTGAAGTCCCTTCATGAAATTTTGGATTTTTGATGATAATGTAAACAGCAGGATGCTAACTAAAATGGAGATAGCACCAATAATACCAAAGTAAATTGCTTCTGTTGCAGGATTATACAGTTTAACAACTTGGGCATTTATTGCTTGCGCAGACGCAGTTGATAAGAACCATAAGCTCATGGTTTGCGAAGAGAAAGCAGCTGGAGCCAGCTTCGTCGTTATTGATAACCCTGAAGGAGATAAACAAACTTCTCCAATTACAATTAAAAAGAAGCTAAGGACTAACCACATAGGATTCACTAAAGAGTGAGTACCGTTGATTAAAGCCGGAATAATCATAACTAAGAATGATAAACCTGCAAATAGCAATCCAATAGCGAATTTTTTTGCCGTTGAAGGCTGCTTCTTGCCTAACTTTATCCAAACCCATGCAAAAATCGGGGCAAGCGTTACGATAAAGATTGGACTTAATGATTGGAACCAAGCGGAATGCAATGTAATTCCATTGAACTGTAATTGAGTTCGTTGATCCGCGTATGTCGCTAAGATAATAGCACCTTGTTCTTGTATAGACCAAAATATTGTAGCTGCAATAAAGAGTGGTATATACGCAAGAAGACGAGATTGCTCTACTTTTGTTGTTTTAGGACTACGATACATATAAATGAAATAATAGGTTGGAATAACAATCCCTAAGATACTAATCAGGAATGTAAAACGATTTATAGTTAACAACCCAGTTGGAATTGTAACCACACCTAGCAATGTTAATACAACCAGACCAACACTGAAATACTTAATAGTCTTTTTTCTTTCCGAATCTGATAATGGATTAGGTACTTGCGTACCGACTAGACCAAGGTTTTTCTGTTTTGTTCCAACAAATACCCCTAACCCAATTGCCATACCAATTGCCGCAACTCCAAAACCAAGGTGGAAATTATATTGCTGACCTAATGTTCCGACAACTAAAGGTGCAAGTAAGGCACCTAAGTTAATACCCATGTAGAATATACTGAACCCTGAGTCACGACGCGCATCTGTTTCACTGTATAAACTTCCTACGATGTTCGATATGTTAGGCTTTAACAACCCTGTTCCTAGAACTAAGAAGACCATAGAGATAAATAACGCACTTTTACTACCCGGTAAAGCTAAAATAAGATGGCCAATCATAATTAAAACGCCACCAAAGAATACGGTTTTACTTGGACCAAATAAACGATCCGATATCCATCCACCGATAATACTAGACATGAACAGTAAGGAACCGTAAATTGCCATTATCGAGGTTGCGGTAGATTGTTCAATTCCTAATCCACCTTTTGCGACCGAATAGTACATATAATACAGTAAAATAGCTCTCATTCCGTAATGAGAAAACCTTTCCCAAAACTCAGTGAAGAATAAAGAGAATAATCCTTTTGGATGCCCAAAAAATCCTGTTTGAGGAATACTTTGAACAAGTTCGTTTTTTTCTTTCATAATGTTAATATTACCCCTTATTAATTTTTGATATTATACAAGTATAACTTAAGAGGCTCCCAGTAGTCCATAACTATCTAAGCCTACCGATGAAGAAAAGCAGCCTTCTGGCTGCTTTCTAAATGATAACTTTATTTTAATTGAACAGTAGTTATCTTTGAAACTTTAATTACACCCAAAAAAGTTGGGGGTTAATTCATGCAATGAAGTAAGTAAAATGAATTGTACAACAACTATTGTAAACAACTGGTATAATAAGTTTAGGAATATACATAGAGGTGATTTTTGTGCAATTTGAAGAAGTACGTTCAATTTTAGAAAAAGCGAAGAAAATTACAGTGTTAACAGGTGCTGGTGCAAGCACAGAAAGTGGAATCCCTGATTTTCGTTCAGCAAATGGATTATATGCTGATGCGAATGTAGAGATGTATTTGTCGAGAGGCTATTATAATAGAAATCCGAAAGAGTTTTGGAAGCATTATAAAGAAATCTTTCAAATTAATACGTTTCATCAATATAAACCAAATCGAGGGCATCGCTTTTTAGCGGAGTTAGAAGAACAAGGGAAAGACATAACGATTTTAACGCAAAATATTGATGGTTTGCATCAAGTAGGTGGTAGTAAACATGTAATTGATTTACATGGAACACTTCAAACTGCACATTGTCCGAAGTGTAAAACGGGATATGATTTACAATATATGATTGATCATGAAGTACCGCGTTGCGGGAAGTGTAATTTCATTCTAAACCCAGATGTTGTTTTATACGGAGATACGTTACCACAATATCAAAATGCAATAAAACGTTTATATGAAACAGATGTACTTCTCGTAATGGGAACGTCATTAAAAGTGCAACCTGTCGCTTCATTACCAGAAATCGCAAAGAGAGAAGTAGGCGCAACAACAATTTTAGTAAATGAAGAGTTAACAGGGCAAGAATACAATTTTGATTTTGTTTTTCAAAATAAGATTGGTGAATTTGCCAAAGGGTTATCTTCGATTAAATAAGTTTTTGTTTTCGTAAAGAAATTGAGGTGAATGATGTCCACCTCAGTTTTTTTGTATGAATTATATTCATGTTATTGCGTATAAGGGGAATGGTAATAAATAGGATGAGAAAATCAAAAACTGAAAATTAAATCTTTTATTTCTTTTGTAATTAATATAAAATTCTATATATAGCATATAAATAAATTTAATACATAATGGTTCAAGCGTAGAAATGTTAATAGAATGAAGCGAGGGAGCAAAATGAGACAGAAAAAGGAGAAACAGAAACAGTCGAAAAAGAAAAAGACTCATATTCCATTTCGGTTAAATGTACTATTTTTTATCGTTTTTCTTTTATTTTCAGCTATTATTATTCAATTAGGTAAAGTACAAATCATCGACGGAGAAACGTATCGAAATGAAGTGAATAAAAAGGAAGATATAACGGTGAGTACTCCAGTTCCGAGAGGGAAGATGTTTGACCGGGAAGGGAAAGTTATTGTAAATAATAAACCGTTACGAACTGTTACATATACGAAGATGAAAGGAGTGGACTCAAAAGAGGTTTTAATAGTGGCAAGAAATTTAGCAAAGCTAATTGAAATGCCGCAAGAAGATATGGACAAGTTAACAGAGACAGATAAAAAAGATTTTTGGATGCAGTTAAATGAAAAACGTGCAGCAACAAAAGTAACGAAAGAAGATGAGAGTAAATTTAGGAAACAGGAAATAGAAGGGAAAGACTTAGATAAGAAAGTAGAAGAGTTGAGACGAGAAAGAATTACACAAGAAGAATTAAACGAGCTTTCGAAAGAGGATATAGAAGTACTAGCAATTAAAAGCAAAATGAATGCGGGATATAAAATGACGCCACAAATCGTCAAAAAAGATGTAAGTCAAAATGAATATGCAGTAGTGAGTGAAGGATTATCGAGCTTGCCAGGCGTAGATACGACTGTGGATTGGGAGCGCGAATATCCAAATGACAAAATACTACGTTCTGTACTTGGTAGTGTTTCTACTGAGAATGAGGGATTACCAAGGGAGCAATTAGACTATTATTTAGTGCGAGATTATAACCGAAATGATCGTATTGGTAAGAGTTACATCGAAAAACAATACGAAGATGTGTTACATGGAACGAAAGAACAGTCTAAAAATATTACGGATAAAGCTGGAAATATTATTCGGACTGAAAAAGTGACAAAAGGAAAAAGTGGAAATAATTTAATGCTAACAGTTGATATGGATTTGCAGAAAAAAGTGGAGGAAAGTCTTGAAAGGAATTTAAGGGCATTTCATTCTTCTGAACCGATGATGGATCGTGCATTCGTCGTTATGATGAATCCGAAAAATGGTCAAATTCTATCATTAGCAGGAAAGAAAATTGTAAATAAAGATGGCGGGATGCAAATAGAAGACTACGCTTTAGGAACGATGATAAGTTCTTACGAGTTAGGATCAACGGTGAAAGGAGCTACGGTATTAGCGGGATATCAAACAGAAGCTATTAAGCCATATACGCATTTTTTCGATGCACCAATGTTTTTTAAAGGAAGTTCGAAGCCGAAGAAATCGTGGAAAGACTTTGGAGATATTGATGATTTAAGAGCATTGCAAGTTTCATCCAATGTCTACATGTTTAATACGGCGTTAAAGATTGCGGGGATTGATTATGTACCAAACAATCCGTTAGATATTAGGCAAGAAACATTCAATAAAATGCGCTATTACTTTAGACAATTTGGTTTAGGTGTACCAACCGGTATTGACCTTCCAAATGAATCGATTGGTCAAATGGGTAGAACAGATAATATACCTGGTTTTTTACTTGACTATGCCATTGGACAATATGATACATATACGCCGCTTCAGCTTGCGCAATATATGTCAACGATTGCAAATGGTGGTTACCGAATGAAACCACAAATTGTACAAGAAATTAGAGAGCAACCGAATAGACCAGAGGAAGTCGGGAAAGTTATGCAATCGATGGAACCAGTCGTGTTAAATCGAGTGGATATGGATCTTTCATATATAAATCATGTGAAAGAAGGGTTTAGAAGGGTTTTCCAAGAGGTAGATGGGACCGGTGCTGGAACTTTTAAAGGTTTACCGTATAAACCGGCTGGGAAAACAGGAACAGCAGAAACAGTGTACGGTGGAGAAAGTGATATTGGAAGAGATGAAAACAACTATCGAAAAAAATGTTATAATTTAACTCTCGCCGGGTATGCGCCATATGATGCTGATCCGGAAGTTGCTTTTTCTGTTGTTGTGCCATGGGTAAATAATGATAAATCAGGTATTAATTCTGCAATTGGTAAAGAGGTTTTGGATGCATATTTTGATTTAAAAACGCAGAGATCGGGTGTAAGTCCAGTCCCAGTAACACAATAGCCGAGTAAGGCACAGTAAAAAATTCAAATTGTAGTATATCACTGCGCAAATGAACAGGTGCAGTGATATATTTTTGAGTTAAAAAGTGTTTTGATAAGGTGGGAATGGATATGAAAGAGGAGAATAAGAGAGGTTGGGGAAAGTACATACTATTTATATTTGTCCTAGTAGTAACGTACCAGTCTTTCACTTTATGTAAAGTGGAAGGAAAATCAATGCAGCCAACTTTACATGAAGAAGACTACGTATTTGTAAATAAAGCTGCGGTACATTTTTCTAGCTTACAGCACGGAGAAATCGTCATTATTAAGGAAGAGGATGAGTCGAAATATTATGTGAAACGTGTAATAGGGCTTCCTGGTGACGTAATTAACATAACGAATGGAACTGTATACGTAAATGACAAAAAGCAAGATGAACCTTATATAAATAAAGAATTATATAACAATACACAAGTGTTTTACAACTTTCAAAAGACAAAGATTCCGCCAAATAAGTTATTTGTAATGGGAGACAATCGTGAACAAAGTAAGGATAGTCGAAATGGTTTAGGATATATTGAAGAAGATAATATAATAGGAAAAGTGGAATTTGTGTACTATCCTTTTTCGAAAATGAAAATCATAAAATAAGTGGGGATTCACAAAACCCCACTTATTAAAGTTTCACTTTATCCCGCTATTTGCGGGCAGTAAGACTCCCACTTTAAAATTCAGCTGGGGCAAAGAAGTTAGGTGGGAGATCAACTGCCCGTAAAAGCCCGATTGGTGAAGGCTAATAATAAGTGGGGGATGGACAAAACTCCCCCACTTATTAAAGTTTCACTTTATCTTCTTTAAAAAACCTTTTGGATTAAATGATATGAAAAACTTATGTTTAGATTCATCGATTATGAAATTGCTATTTTTAGTTAAAAACTCTTCCACAGCTTCCATTGGGCCAGGGCCCCAATCAGGAAGGAGAGGATTTCCGTTAATACTTGTATCTTCTACAATCATGTAACTGCCAGTGGTTACAATAGATTTATAAAGTAAGAGTTCTTTCGATACATGTTCTTTACTATGATCAGAATCTAAAATAACTAAAATCACATCATCAGGTTTGCGCATACTTAATATTGATTGGACGGCCTGTACAGAAACAGATGAAGCTGTTAAATACGTAATTCGATTATGGGATGGCCGATTTGGTTGCGGAGTTATATCGATAGTAAGTACGTGACCTTTTCCAATTAAATCTAACATAGAAGCTAAAAACAGTGCACTACCACCGTGAAAAGTTCCGCATTCAATAATTAAATCAGGCTTTAATTCGTATAATATTTCTTGATACAAAAAGAGATCAGAAGGAAGTTTGCAGCTTGGAACCCCGAACCAGTGTGTACCATGTAACCAAACGTTGCTGTCGTAATATTGTTTTAGAAATTCGCTACTAATGTTATCGATTTTGAATTCTCCTTTCTAAAAAGGATTCTTTCATACGTAAAGAGTTTACGTATGAAAGTTGTACTATATATTATGTGGTAAGGGATTATAAGGCGAGTGTTTTCACGTGAAAATAAGCCAAATAACACATGTGGAAAATGAATTGCTTACAAAAGAAGATGTAAATGAAAGGAAATGATCGTATGTATAAGTACACAATTTGCTTCATTAGAAAAGGAGATAGAATACTTCTACTAAATAGAAACAAGAAGCCGACAATGGGAATGTGGAATGGTGTCGGAGGGAAAATAGAAGAGTATGAAACGCCATACGAAGGAGTCATTAGAGAAACATTTGAGGAAACGGGAATAGAGCTTCCAAGTGTAACGTATAAAGGGAATGTTATTTTTAAAGTTAAAGACGAACCTTTGGGTAGTGAGGGAATGTATGTATTCCTTGCTGATTTACCAGTAGGAGTGCATATTGACACACCACTAAGCACAGATGAAGGTATATTAGAATGGAAGTCAATTGATTGGATATTAGATGGTGATAATAGAGGTGTAGTTAGCAATTTGCAAAGATATTTACCGACATTATTAAGTGAGGACAACAATTTAGAGCATATATTTATATATGATAATCGGAATATTATTGATTGCAAAACTACACTTTTGATAGAAGATAATACGAAAAAACGATATGAAAAATATCTCGTTTCTCAATAAGAGAAGAAACGTTAAAATACGAAGAGGAAGCCAAATTCTTTATGGGAATTTGGCTTTTTACAAGGAATGCTAATTCAAATTTTACTCTTCATAATTTGCTTTAATAATAAAGCGGTGTTGCTTCACATCGAAATATCCCTTTTGTAAGATAATTTCATGTATGCGATACAATTCCTCGGTATAGCTATCTACTATAAAATCAGGGATTTGCCACGGAATTGCTTTTAAGTAATAGACAACAGCACCGACATCATAAAAACGCTGAAGAGGGAATTCTTCTTTCGCTTCTAAAATAGTAAATCCATTTTGTTCTAATTCACTACATGCCGTTTCGAGTGACCAACTTGAAAATTCGCTATTCAGCGGTGTGCCAAACTGCTCATTCAGTTCCGCACAATCAAGACCACCGACTTGTTGTGTAAGAAATGTTCCATTGATGGAAAGACTTCTTTTCACTTCAGAAGCAGAATAGGATTCATGTTGATTCACAATTAAATCAAACTGACCATCTTGAAATGGTAAAGCAGTATCATCAGTCACTTCTACGACTATAACTCCTAAAGGTTCTAATTTCTTTCGTGCAATTGGGACATTCGGAGCATAGCCCTCAGTCGCATAAATAGTTGACGGGAACGGTTGTAACATAGATAAAAACTCTCCGCCACCAGTCCCCATATCTAGCATTGATTTTGCACGTTGCATAAGCTGGAAAGCAGTGCTACCGTATGACCATGATAAAGGCTCACTATTCATACGGCCAGTTTCTGCAATGAAAGAAAAATCCCAGCCGCTAAAGTTAGTCTTTGCACTTTCTAATAGTGCTGAAAATAATGGATCACGTTTCATATTGTTGTCCTCCTATTTCGTTAATAAATGATATAGTAAGAAAAGAAAAAGGGAGGACCTCTTATTAAAGTGGAACGGTTTTATGTTTCGTGTTCGAATAGATTCATATAAATTAGCTCCTTGCGAGAATGGTTATTTATATATTCGGGAGTATCGAGTGAAAATCCTTTGAAGTAATTAGGGAAGGTGAAAGTACGATCAAATTTTGGATGGGGTTATACAGTGAAACTGCATTTTGCCAAGATATTTTGTGAAATATGATATTTCACATTTCTGTTACATAACAATAAAGTCGTACTGTTTATAAAAAAGTGGAACCGTTTTATCCCTTTGGATGTACTTATCTATGGGGATATTTTTATTAATACAAGAAATAGATATATAAACTGAATATAAAAACGTTTTAATTATTTGAAAACATTCGATAATTTAGTATTGTTTATATATGGAATATTTTATTTTTAGGAAAAAAGGGTAAGGGGCTAGATGAAAAGAATGAAAAATGTAATGTTGCTAGTGTTGTGTTTCTTATGTTTAAGTGGTTGTAATTATGAAGATGAAGATCAGGTGAAAAAATATGTGAAAAAAAAGCACGGAATTGATGTGGTTGTAACAGATTGGGGTGCTATACATGAAGGGAATATGGGACATACATACCATACTGTTCAAGCGAAAAATAACAAAAATATTCAATTTAGAGTAGAGGTAGATGGCATCTTATATTCAACAATAAAAGGTGATGAATATCAATACGGGAAAAAAACATATGAGGAATATAAGGAATTTAAACCAATGATAGAGGAAATTGGAAAATTAGGTTACGTGGAACCTGAAAATAAAAATGTTTTTCAATATATAGTGGATGATGATATAGAGGAGAAACCAACTGATAAGTTATTATTAACTTTAAAAACGAGTGACAAGATTGATTACAGTCAATTTGAATCAAAAGAATTAGATCGTTTATATGCTCTAATCCAATTCATTCAGAAGAGTAATAGAAAGATAACAAAACTTGAAATTGAGGATTATAATGGTGAATCTATAGGCTTACCTTTTTATAATGTGCAAAAAGCTATAACGAAAGAAGAACTGCTTTTGACAATGAAAAACACCGTAAGCGGTTATTGGACATATTTGATTCAAACTGAAACAAAAGTAGGCGAAAGGTTAAATGAAATTCAAAATGATCGTTTTGGAATGGAAGATATTACTTGTTCAAACCCGAAAGACGGCAATTGTCTAGAGTATGAATTGACTTTAGTTTTCAATGACAGTGAGATAAAATATAGAAATGATTCATATGTAATAGAGGATTTGAGAAAGGTAGTCACTATTCTTAAAGAAGAACTATATAATAAGGAATTTAACATATTTTTAAGGAACAAGGATGGAACAAGTTATTCACTCTGGCTATCATCAGAAAAAATCAAGAAAAGTAATAACATAGAAGAGCTAGTAAAATAAAGGTATAAAGAAGGATTTTAAAGCACTTTTTACGTTTATAATTGCTTTATTCAAAAGGAAAAAACGCTTATACTTCATTTTTGAAGCATAAGCGTTTTTGTATAAAATACTTAAAAACAAAAATCTTTTGGTAAAGTGCCATTTTTTATCACCGTTCTTAATCCATGTTTCATAATCCAAGGATTAACAGGATGGTTTTTATCGAGTAATTCTCGCAACCATCGAAAAACGAGTTCTTTATCTTCTTTCGTAATATCATTAATGTGATTGGCTACAGATTTTTGAACATACTTAGAAGGGTCATTCATTAATGGCTCAAGAAGCTTTAAATTATTTCTGAAGTCACCTTTCAAAGCTCCTATTTTTTTTGCCCAAGGAAGTCTTGGCCTAGTACCTTCTGAAGCTAATCTTCTAATGTGGCTGTTTTCATCACGTAACCATTGCTGCAATATGTCCAAGGTTTCTTCATGGTATTTTTCAAGATAAGGACGAATGGCATATTCAGCAGTATTTCTTTTTGTTATTTCATACATTGCGTTGAATGAGGAGTCAAAATCGTTAAGCCCATATTTTTCAACGTATTTTGCGATAGGCATATACATATAACCCTTTGTAAATGTGCCGACTTCTGTTGTATTTTCTGGTCCTAATGTTTTCAGTAATATATGTATTGCTTCATTAAAATCTTTTTGTAATGCATTGTGTAATTCATCTGCTATTACTTCTATACGTTGCTTTAACTCTAAATTTTCAACTTTATATGTTACGGTAGATACAAAGTTTCTTTTAGAGAAATTAGGATCGTGTTTACAAATAGAATCAGCCATTTTTTCTGCTAATTCTTTGTTAAATAAAAATTTTAACGGAACATATTTGCCCATTTTTTCACCCCATTGGTCGGATAAAAACAATGTTTATTTTTTAATCGACAATCCATACACCAAAGTCTCACTAGGAGTCGTAATACTAAAACCTGTCGTCTTATAATCAAGTTTCACCGTATCACCAGTGTAATCTCTCGTGAATGAATCCATTTGTACGATAAGCTCCGCATCTTCATATACAACATCATCCGCATTATATGTATCCCAAATTAAATCGACATCAACGAAAATACTGCAAGAGTTTGTCATAGTTCCTCTAATGCGAATGATCTTTTTGTCTTCACGTTCTAGTCTATGTATAGCTGCTTTTGCTTCATCAGTAATACGAATGTTCATGTAATCCCAACCTTTATTTATATTTCCTCTATTATTGCAAAAACAGGAGAAATAGGGAAGGGAGAAGCATTGCATTAAAAAAACGAGCAAACAATTTTGTTTGCTCGTTTTACTTTATTTCAGTTCACATTTATCAAGTGGAATGACTTTCGTTTTCTTAGTAAATTTATAACCTAACCATAGTACTAAGAAGAGTGGTAAACCGATGTAAGAAACGAGTACACCGTTCCAGTCGATAGATGCTCCTGTAAATGCTCCGTAGTTTTGACCTAAAATAACAATAACACAAAGTGTAAATGCAAAGATTGGACCGAACGGGAACCATTTCGCTTGATATGGTAAATCTTTCAAATCTTTCCCTTGTGCAATATAGGCTTTACGGAAACGGTAATGACTAATAGCAATCCCTACCCAAGCAATAAATCCTGACATCCCAGAAGCATTTAATAACCAAATGTATACAACACCGTCACCGAATAAAGAAGCGATGAAAGCGACGCTACCAACTACTGATGTTGCGATTAATGCGTTAACAGGTACACCGCGGCTATCTAATTTCCCTAAGAACTTTGGTGCTTTTCCTTGGCGAGCTAAATCCCAAAGCATACGAGTTGATGCATACATTCCAGAGTTACCAGCAGAAAGTACTGCAGTTAAAATAACAGCGTTCATAACAGAAGCAGCGAAGGCAACGCCCGCTTTTTCAAATACAAGTGTAAATGGACTTACTGTAACATCACTTGCTGCAAGGCTTTCAGTTGTATAAGGAATTAATAAACCGATAACGAGAATTGCTAAAATATAGAATAATAAAATGCGCCAAAAGATAGAACGAATTGCTTTCGGAATATTGCGTTCTGGATCAGCAGTTTCACCAGCAGCTACTCCTAATAATTCAGTTCCTTGGAATGAGAAACCAGCAGCCATAAATACACCGATAATTGCCATGATGCCGCCATTAAATGGTGCATCTGCAACAGTGAAGTTTTTAAAGCCAACAGATTCGCCGCCCATAATTCCAAAAATCATCATAAAACCGACAATTAAAAAGATAATAATAGTAACTACTTTAATAAGTGCGAACCAATATTCAGATTCACCAAAACCTTTAACAGATAAATAGTTTAAGAGAAAAATAATAGCTAAACAAAGTCCACTCCAAATAAGAGAAGGGGTATCTGGGAACCAAAATTTCATAATTAATGTTACGGCCGCTAGTTCAGCTGCAATCGTAATCGCCCAGTTATACCAATAGTTCCATCCAAGTGCAAAACCAAGTGATGGATCAACAAATTTTGTTGCATAAGTACTAAAAGATCCAGTAACAGGCATGTAAGCCGCGAGTTCTGCTAAGCTTGTCATTAAAAAATAAACCATAATTCCAATTGCGGCATATGCGACTAATGCACCGCCAGGACCAGCTGAATGGATAACACCACCACTGGCAAGAAATAATCCGGTACCGATTGTACCACCGAGAGAAATCATCGTAAGGTGACGAGATTTTAATCCGCGTTTTAATTCACCTTGTCCTTGTGTAGTTTGCGTTTTAGAGGTAGATTGATTTGTTGCGCTATTCATGTTCAACACTCCTTTTCTTGTAGGTTAGGAAGGAGCGGGGGAGAAAAATACAAAAAACCGCCAAAGGAATTAGGCGGAACGTTTCACAAATAACCACCCCATCATACCCTTCCGTTAAGATAGCACACCACGTTTACACGGTAATTTTGTAAACGTGACAGTTCTGTTCCTTTCGGAGACAGCCCCAGCTCATATTTCCAGAGAAGAAATATAAACTTCGGCAACTTTTCCTTTCAAACGGAGTCAGTGACATTCGCTGTGTCTCGTCCATTTTACTTTTAAAAGTCGCAACCTCTACCTCATCGGATTGATGAGGATTTATATATTGCTAAGATATTTAATATATGGCAATTGTAATGACTTTCTGAATATATTGCAAGGAATTTTGTTAGGAAAAGTCAAAAAATATCGGTTATTGTATAGGAAACGCTTGCATAACTCCACCCGAACCTACTATTATGTAGCAATAAGCAAAGAAAAAATTGTTATACAAATGTTTCGCAAAAAATATTGAAAAACCCTTTAAAATTAAAAGAAAATTCAGAAAATATAATTCGACATAACTATCAGAAGGGGATTATTCCTTAAATTCGTTTCAAAGAATAAGTATAAATTCGATAAATAGAATGAATATTCTTTTTATTTCTGATAAAATTGAGGTATTGTTTAATTGAAAAGGGGATATCATTATGAAATTAGAAACGGAAAGATTATATATAGTACCGTGTACAGAAGAATGGATTCAAATTGCGAATAATCAAGGATACAATAGTGGCCCACATATTGTAGGGCATATAGAAAATGTAAAACGAGATGTAGCTTCATTACCGTGGGGACCGTGGTATGTTATTCGGAAAGAGGATGATGTGGTTCTAGGTGATATAGGATTTAAAGGGAAACCGAATGAGCAACATACAGTAGAAATTGGTTATGGATTTATTGATAAATATTGGAATAAAGGGTATGCAACAGAAGCAGTTAGTGAATTAATGAAATGGGCTTTTCAAACAGGGGAAGTGGAAACGATTATAGCGGAGACACTCCTTGATAACTATAGCTCCATTCGTGTATTAGAGAAATTACATATGAAAAGAGTAAATAGTACTGAAACGATGGTCAATTGGAAAATAGAAAAATAAAAAATACCGCTCGAAGTAAATCGGGCGGTATTATTACTAATTATGGTAGCATTTGTTTTTGATCTTTCGGATAGCCGGCTGTCGATACGTTAGAACGATTGGAATGATTACGAACAGCAATAAAAATAGATATAATAACGACAAGACCAACTGCAACATAAGAAAGTGTAATAATAGTTGGATCTACTTTAAATGTAGTAAGCAGTGTACGAATATTCGTAAAGATAATAAGTCCGCCAACGAGTACGCCAAGTAAATGAGAAGGAACGATGCGTACTAACCATGCGGCGATTGGTGCGGCAACAATACCACCAAGCATGAGGGCAAATACCCAAACCCAGCTTATTTGTTCCCAGCCAAGTGAGATGAAAAAGCCGATTGTTGCAGCGAGTGAAACAGGAAATTCGCTCGTATCTACAGATCCAATAACTTTTCTAGCATCATTTCCTTTTGCAAGTAGAACAGGTGTCGTAATAGGCCCCCAACCACCGCCGCCAGTTGAATCGACGAATCCAGCGAATAAGCCAAGTGGTACAAGTTGTTTTGCAGACATACGTTTATTTGAAGCAACAATTTGTTTTTGAATGATGAATCGTAATAAAATATAAACCCCTAAAGTAAATAAAAATATGGAAATGTACGGTTTAATTACATCACCAGGTAAATTGCTTAAAAAACATGCCCCAATAAATGCGCCAATTGCTCCTGGTAATGTAAGCCTAGAAACTGTATATTTATCAACGTTTCCAAATTTGATGTGAGATGCACCAGAAGCGGCGGTTGTAACGACTTCAGCTAAATGAACTGATGCGGAAGCTACAGCTGGTGCGATACCAAACATTAATAATAGTGAGGTAGACGTTACCCCGTACGCCATACCAAGTGCGCCATCGATCAATTGAGCGAAAAATCCAATAATAGCAAAGATAATTAATTTCTGCATAAATAATCCCCCTGTAATAATAAATGAAAAAGGCACTTTTCCCGTGTGAGAAAAGTGCCTTTGGTTTTTCCAATCAGCAACATATTAATTTGTTTTATTATAATACATATTAATCTTATAAATCAACTAGGTTTTTAAGTTTTTGGAATTGAATGAAAGAAAAATAAAATATACAATAAAAGGATGGAGAGAAAGGGGAGAAAGAATATGTTAGCATTTGATCATCTCGTTCACGCAGTGCATTGTACACCGGGGGAAGCGGCAAAACAAATGCAGGAGCATGGATTTCATACTGCATTAGGCGGTGAGCATACGACTTGGGGTACTTGGAATAGTTTATGTTATTTTGATTTATCATATATAGAATTTTTAGCAGTTCAGCATGAAGAAAAAGCGAAAGAAGCGGAAAATCCATTAGTACAAGAAACAGTGGTGAAATTAAAAAATAGAGAAGGGATGCTACAAATCGCAATTCGAACAGATGCAATTGAAGAACTAGCAAATAAGTTTAATAAGCACGGCTTACATACGATAGGACCATTTGAAGGGAAACGGATGAGAAAAGATGGTCGGCTTTTAGAATGGAAAATGTTATTTGTAAAGCAAGAAGAGAATGGACCGAAATTACCATTCTTTATACAGTGGAATGAAACGGATGAAGAAAGAAGAAACGATTTACGTAAAATAGGGACGATCACTGAACATAAAAATAAAGTACAAGAAATTGAAACGATTCATTATACGGTGAAAAATGTTCGAGAAACAGTGCGGAAATGGAAAGAAGTAATGGAGCTAACTGCAAATTCAATCATACAAAATGAAGAATGGAATGCTGAGTGTCAAAGTGTATCGTTTGGTGATGTTCATGTGCAGTTTTGTGAACCAGTTGGAGAAGGGCTAGTACTAGAACGTTTGAAGCATCATGGCGAATATCCATTTGCAGTGGAGTTTAAAGGGGAAAATAAACGAGAGTATGAAGTGTTAGGTAGTTTGTTCGTATATTGATAGAGGTGAGTTTTGTGGAAGAAATGTTAAGAGAGATAGAAAGAAAACTAGAGAGGTCACGTATTGTAAAATGTACAGCAATTACAAAAGGTTTTTCACACGAAGAGAAGTATAAAATTGACCTAGAGAATCGAGAAACTTATTTTGTAAAAGTGTGTGATTCTTCTAATTATGAACGAAAACAAGAAGAATATATGTATATGAAACAATTGGAGTTATTACATATTCCAACGCCGAAGTTAATTCATTTCATAAAACTTGAGGAATTAAATAAATGTGTTCAAGTATTTGAATGGACCCAAGGTGTAAATGGTGAAGAGAGCTTAAACAAGCTATCGGTGGAAGAACAGTATAATGCAGGAAGAAAAGCAGGGGAAATATTAAAGAGAATTCACTCGATAGAAAGAGAAAGTGCAAGTAATAAATGGGAAATATTTAGGTGGAATAAGTATGAAAGGTACATAGAGACATTAGCAGATTATGAGGTGAATTTTCTGGATTTGAAGCCAGTATTAACCTTTGTAGAAAATCATAAAGACTTATTGAAAATTGGCCTATCACATTTTTACACGATGATTACCACCCAGCAAATAGTATGATTCATAATAATGAATTTATCGTTATCGATTTTAGTGGATATGATTTTGGCGATCCAATACACGATTTTTATAACGTAGCGATTTTTACTACAAGAATAAGCAAACCATTTGCGGTTGGACAAGTTCACGGTTATTGCGGAGGCAATCCGCCACTCCATTTTTGGAAACTGTATTCATTATATGCAGCGATGACATTCCCAGCGGATATCGTATGGACAAACCGAACTACACCACATTTAGTAGAGGATATGAAAGAAAGATTGAACCGAATTATAGAAGATCATAATCATTTTTCATCTTATATTCCAAAATGGTATCAATCACAACATGAGGATATAATAAACAATAAATAACGGAGGGATTCATTTGGATAAAATTGCGGTAATTTCAGATATACATGGTAATATTCCGGCATTAGAATCAGTACTGAAAGATATTAAATTAAGAGGAATTGAACGTATTATTTGTCTTGGAGATTTAGTAGGAAAAGGTCCGCATTCTAGCGAAGTAATTGAAATCGTTCGTAAAGAATGTGAAGGAACCGTAATGGGAAACTGGGATGATTTCATTACAAAACCGACTGAATTTGAAGCGTTAAAATGGCATCAAAAACAATTGTCAGAAGAACAAAATGAGTATTTAAGAAGCTTACCATTTTCAATCGAGTTTTATATGAGTGGGAAACTGATTCGTATGTTCCACGCTTCACCAAGAAGTTTATATGAAAGAATTCAACCACATGCAACAAGAGAAGAGCGTATTAGTATGTTCGAAAATAGTGAGCTCACAGAGAATATAGAAGGGGAAAGAAAACCAGATGTCGTTTGTTACGGTGACGTTCATCAGGCGTATGTGCAAAATTTTAGAGGGAAAACGCTATGTAATGCTGGTAGTGTAGGTAATCCACTTGAAATTACACAAGCTTCCTATTTAATTTTTGAAGGAACATACAATGAAAAAGAAGCAGCAAGCTTTTCCATTCAACTCGTACGTGTACCATATGATATTGAACTAGCCATCCGACTAGCTGAGGAGCTGGATATGCCAGAAATTGAAGAATACAAGCAAGAATTACGGACTGCTTTATATCGAGGGTTTAAGGGGAAATAAGGAAAATATAAATCAATAAAAATATATCTATCATAACTTAAAATATATCAACGATTTTTTTCAATATATCGATTTACCAACAAATAGCGATAAAATTAATTTACTGCAATTATATTATGTAAACAATATACAGGAGGGAATGTCATGCTCCGAAAACAATACATGAAAGAAATTGCTGATCATATTTTAACGTTAAAATTAACCCATCCAATAAGAGTTGGAGTAAATGGTATAACAGCTTCAGGAAAGACAACATTTGCAAACGAACTGGCAGAGGAAATGAAAAATCGGGGAGTGCAAGTAATACGCACCAGCATTGACGATTTTCATAACCCGAGAGTGATTCGTTATGCACAAGGAAAAGAGTCTGCAAGAGGGTATTATGAAGATGCACACGATTATACAGCTTTCAAAGAAAGGCTATTAAAACCTTTAGGACCTAACGGGGATTTACAGTATGAAACGATTTCTCATAACTTAATAACGGACATGCCTGTACATAATACGCCGCTAGTGGCCTCGCCAAATATGGTGCTAATAGTAGATGGAACATTTTTATTGAAAAAAGAAATTGAGTATCTATTTGACTATAAAATTTTCGTAG
This sequence comes from Bacillus sp. SRB_8, assembly GCF_003264205.1. Classification (NCBI taxonomy): domain Bacteria; kingdom Bacillati; phylum Bacillota; class Bacilli; order Caryophanales; family Bacillaceae; genus Bacillus; species Bacillus sp. SRB_8. The sequence goes on from NZ_NADT01000026.1 coordinate 188,916, forward strand.
ATACAGATTTTGAGATTGCGAGAAACCGTGGTGCAGAGCGCGAGACTGAGGCTTTTGGAAGTTATGAAGAAGCAGAGAAAATGTTTATAAACAGATATCATGCGGCTTGTAAGATGTATATAGATGAGCATAATCCGAAAGAATGTGCGAATGTTATATTTCAGAATAGTAATTTTGATGATCCGGTAGTTGTATTTAAATGAATTTAAAATCGTTTATATAGCAAAAAGTTCGTGAAAGGGGATGCGTTGGGTGGATAAAAAAGATAATCCGAACGATTGGCCTGTATGGGCGAATGAGTCAGTAGAGATAATTAATGCAAATCCTGATTGGCAAGATAAAGGACGATGTGAAGAACAGCAACTTTATGAACTGCTTACTCCTCTCGGTATTAGCAAAGTAATACATATAGGAAGTACATCCATACCTGGTTTACCTGCAAAACCTATCATTGATCTAATGGCTGAAACAGACTCATTTGATAGAGTGCTCGATATTTCAGCAAAATTGTCTATATATGATTGGCATTATGTAGGCCCAGAATTAGATGAAAGACCTTGGAGAAGGTTCTTTGTGAAAGTGAAGAATAATAGGCGTGTAGCTCACCTGCATTTAATGGTTAAAGGAACTGAGCGATGGGAGCAACAACTTTTATTTCGTAACCGCTTACGAGAAAATCCACAATTAGTTTATGATTATTCAAATCTGAAACAAGATTTAGCTAAAAGATATAACCAAGATAGAGAAGCATACACAAAAGCTAAAACAGAGTTTATTAAACAAGTTCTAAAATGATTTAATTTTTGATTGTAAATACGTTTGAATACAAATGAAAAAAATACTTTATTTTATAACTTAAACTTACATGAAATGCATGTAAACAAAGTGAGAAGCTTTGGTGTTCCAATGTATTTCCTTTTATTTCTCGGGAGAAATTTATATAATTGAATCAAGTTCATAGAAAGATAGGGACTAAAACTATATTAAAAGTCGACTTAATTTTATGAGGGAAATTACAGGGGATAAGGCGAAAAGAAGTTGAAAAACGTAAAAAGGGGACAGGAAATATAATGACAGAAGTACTAGAACTAAAAGAAGAATTACAACAAATTCAAAATAATAATTATGCTGTGCCAGAAGACGTAGACGCATATCCATACGCACAGTGGATGTTAGATTATATCGGATCACCTGATGCTGAATTACGTGATGATTTGATTTATAGTACGCTTCACAAATGGATTACAAATGATGTATTTAGACAAAAAGAATTACGAGGATTAATGTTACAAGCAATTAGTCCTGATTATTTATTTTATAAAATTGGTGAAAAGGGAACAGATTCTGTATTTAAACGTGCGTTCTCCGTATTAATTCCGCCGCTTATTTTATCTGTTCATGAAAGAGAACCACTGTTATCTGAAGAACAGCTGTATAGTGTGGCAGAACAAGTTCTGGAATATGTCTATTTAGAAGAAGATGTAAGGGGTTACGTAGAAGGAAAAGGCTGGGCACATTCTACTGCACATGCGGCAGATGCACTAGATGCTTTAGCACGTACAATACAAAATCGTGAGTTTTCATATGCAATACTAGCTGCTGTTCGTCAGAAGGTTCGATTGAATGACTACGTATACATACACTTTGAGGATGAGAGATTAGTAACGCCAATTATGTCGTTGCGTAACCAAAATATTTTAACTGAAGAAGAGTGGAGCAATTGGCTACATAGTATAGCAATTGTTGAAGATATCCCACATCCTCAACATGATATTTTAGTACAAAATATTAGAGCTTTCTTAAGAAGTTTATATTTCAGAGCTTTAGAGAAAGAGGGCGCTACTGCCTTTACAGATGATATATTGGAGACTTTGAAGGATTTGCGTAGGTATTAAAAATAGCGTTTGAATTGGAAATTTTAAAAGAAATCCATACTTAGAAACAAAGAGAAAATATTAATTTTGAAAAATTTATTAGAAATTTATTTTTACATTGTACCCTTTCAGTATAGGCTGAAAGGGGTGTCAAATGAAAAAAATATTGAAGATAGTAAAGATTATATTTTTTGTATGTAGCAGCATTATTTTTCTTGGAACAGGCGCTGTATTCATATATCATAACTATCAATTAAGAATGGAATCGAAATTAATGAACAATGAAGGGGAACTTGTTAATTTCAATAATAAAAAAGTGAATGTTTATAACGAGGGGAGCGGGAAGGATACTTTTGTATTTATGACCGGATCTGGAATTGCCGCTCCTGTTTATGAATTGAAAGGATTATATAGTGAATTTTCGAAAGAAAACAAGGTTTCTGTAATTGAGAGAGCTGGTTATGGATACAGTGATGTTTTTCATGATGATAGAGATATTGATACGATATTAGAACAAACGAGAGAAGCGCTTATTAGAAGTGGAAATAAACCTCCCTATATTTTAGTGCCACACTCTCTATCGGGTATAGAGGCTATTTATTGGGCACAAAAATACCCAAGTGAAGTAAAAGGGATTATTGCGTTAGATATTGGTTTACCTAATCAGTACGTAACTCATAAAATAGACGAGGTTGATTCATTAATAATAAAAGGGATGAATATTTTAACGAAAATTGGTTTTCAGCGATTAGTTCCTTCTATTACTTATAATCCCGAAGTAATTCAGCAATCCTTTTTAACCGAACAGGAAAAAACTATTTATAAAGCCCTCTCATATAAACAAGCTTTTAATGATGATATGAAGCAAGAACTTTTACAAAGTTACAATAACAGTAACAAATCTAATTCTTTATCATTCCCAAAAGAAACACCAATTTTATTTATAGATGCGATTGCTAGGGAAAATAAAAACTCGAAATATACAAAGCAAAAAAACAGAGATTATGAGGAGTTTGCTAGCAAGTTATTGATAGCTGATGTGAAAAAAATTGAAGGTACACATAGTATTTATTTATACGCTCCTGATGAAATATACAAACTTGTAATGGATTTTATTAATAATAAAGTAGTGAAGAACTAAGCTATTGTTATTTTAGTGATGGAAGGTCTACATAATGAAAGAATATAACATATTAATTGTTGAAGATGATTTGATGATAGGAGATTTATTACAAAAAATTTTGCAGCGTGAGAAGTATAAAGTGTATTGGGAGAAAGAAGGAAAGAATGTTCTAGATGTAATCCATGAAATAGATTTAGTCATAATGGATGTTATGTTACCAGGTGAAGATGGTTATCAAATTACAAAGAAAATAAAAAATCTAGGATTAAATATTCCAATCATATTTTTATCAGCTCGGAATGATATTGATAGTAAACTAAAAGGTCTTACCATTGGAGAAGAATACATGATAAAACCTTTTGATCCTCGAGAATTATTGTTAAGAATTCAGAAAATGTTAGATAATCAATATGGTACTTTCACGCAAATTAAACATTTATTTATAGATGCAGAATATAAAAGGGTTTTCATTAATGGTTTGCGTGATGAAGTTGTGTTTACAGCGATTGAGCGTAAAATATTTTTCTATTTGTATGAAAATAGGGATAGAATTCTAACAAAAGAACACTTCTTTGATTACTTATGGCAACTCGAAGATAGAAATCAAAATATCATGAACGTACATATAAAGAAAATTAGGACCAAAATCGATGATAAAACAGGTAACATAATTCAGAACATATATGGAGAAGGGTATAGATTAAATACCTTTATGAAGAAATGAAATTAAAGAAGAAATATCAGTTATTACTATTCACTGCTATTATTAGCGTACCATTGTTATTATTGTCGATTAGTATCTTTGTATCAGTTATTTATAATGTTGCCTTTAAAACTAAAAACAAGAACATTCCTTTTCATGAATCCTTTGCATATCCTACTATGTTAATCATATTTTTATTATCACTATTAGTATTAGCTTTTGTATTTTCAAAATCGATTAATTCATTATTAAATAAAATTAATGTATTAAATCAAACGATTCGAGATTTAGCAAGTGATAAAAAAATCCCTAATATAATAGATGTCAAAAGCGATGATGAAATGGGGGAACTGATTAGATCAGTAAACTTGCTAATAGAAAGAACGACTTATCGAGAATTAGAACTACAACAACAGGAACAAATAAAAAAGGAACTATTAAATAAATTACGGCATGATATTAATACACCCTTAACAGCGGTTAGATTACAATTATATTATTTAGAAGGCGAATACGAAGGACAAGCACAAGTACTTGAATCAATGTATGGGCAGATACAATACATAAGTGATTTAACTAACGAATTTAATATTCAATCTACAGAGACCTTAGAAAATACTTATATTGTGAATGATGAAGTGAATATACATAATTTAATAGAAAATATGATTAAAAAATGGAGCTATTTGTATAGCATTCATAAAATTGAATTAGTATATAATCCACAAGATAAAGAGTTGATATGGAATAGTAATGAGTTATGGATTCAAAGGCTATTTGATAATATTTTTCAAAATGTCCTTAAACATTCAAAAGCTAAAAAACTCAAAATCATTATAGATGAAGATATTGTTTCCTTTAGAGATAACGGGATGGGGTTTGATATAAATAAAAAAGGAACGGGACTTGGTTTGAAAAATATTGAAGATATATCAAAGATGTTCGATATAAAATACACTTTACAATCAAATAGTGAGGGGACTATGTTTTCATTTGAAAATACTAAAGTTTAGAGCAATTTACATAAAACCAACACCTCACAACCATACTAATAAAATGTGTTGGAGGTGAAATTTATGGACAAAAAAGACTTTGAAAAAGTTTATAATGATTACTTACATCAAGGAGAAGAGCAAGCTCAATTTGAAGTAGACAATGAAGTCAATTCAGGAGCAGAACAAATTGTTGCCGTTCGTAAAAATGATGATGGGGATTTAATTGCTTTTAAGACAAGTAGCGGGAGAGAGTTAGATTATATTACTGCTCTTAGTGAAGCGAAATCAGGGAAGTTAGTTCATGTGGACGTATTTCATAAGTATGGTAGAGATATTATACGTAGTGAACCTGATGGAATAAAGGAAAATAACTTAGATAATTTACCTTCATTTTAAACAGGTAAACCTCAAGAAGAGAATGTTCATTTGGATATTCTCTTCTTTGTTTTGCGAAGTTTTCCTTGCAAATAGACGGTTCATTTTTAAAGTGCGATTATACTTTTAAAGAGCACTCTAAACTTCTCTTTATCTTCTGCTGTAAATGGTTTCGGTCCCTTTGTACGCTTACCGCTTTTTCGAACCATTGCACTTAAATACCGTGTTTGTAACAATTGTTCAATGTTTTCATTCGTATACTTATAGCCTTTATGGTGTAGAACGATACAGCCTTTTGCTAAAGCAAGCGAAGCAAGACCGTAATCTTGCGTTACGATTAAATCTTCTTTTTTTGCTAACTGCATAATCCGGTAATCCGCAGCATCCGCTCCGGAATCAACATAAATTGTTTCTACTCCTGATGGCTGTTCCGCATTAGAATAATGAGAAAAACTAGTAACGAGGGTAACAGGAATTTCAGCATTCGTAGCTTCATAAATAATCACATCTTTTACAGGACAAGCATCTGCATCAACGTAAATTTTCATTTTATCACTCCTAAAACTAGGTTCGAGTTGATGATAATGGTAGATTTTTCTTTTGTCAAACGAGAAAGCTTTATTTAAAGTTATTTTCCACAAACCAAAATAGCCTCACGCAAACGAGAAATACCTTTTTCAATTTGATCAATATTCACTTTCCCGTAAGATAAACGAATATAACCATCTTTAGCACCGAAAATACTACCCGGCATAAAGGCGATTTCTTGTTTTAAGCTTTGCATAATGAGTTGTTTTTCGTTTATAGGTTCGTTTAATTTTCCCCATATGTATATACCACCGGTTGGGCTTGAGAAAGAGATTTTATCGTGAAGTTGCTCATTTAGGGCACGGACGATAACGTCTCTTTTTTCTGCTAGTTGTTTTCGTAACGGTACGATATGCGACTGAAATGGTACAGTTTCAAAAAATTGCTGCATAAGCCACTGGGGGAAGATGCTCATTCCTAATTCCATTTGGTGTCGTGCATCTGATAAACGTTCTACTACTGACTGCGGGGCGACAAGCCAGCCAACTCGTAAACCTGGCGCAATCATTTTTGATAAGGAATGTACATAAATGACAGTTCCGTTTTCATCAATCGATTTTAAAGTAGGGCAAGGTTGTTTATTTTCTAACGCAAGTAAACTAGATGGATCATCTTCAACGATCGCGATTCGTAAGTCTGCGCAAAGTGATAACAGTTTTTTTCTACGGTTTGGATGAAGCATTGTTCCCGTAGGGTTTTGGAAATTTGGATTTAGAAAGATCATTTTAATACGATGCTTTCTATATAACTCTTGCACATCATCCGGATTAATACCATGCTCATCGACAGGTAATGGGAAAATACGAATACCTGCTGATTGGAATAACGGTAATGAATAGCAGTGAGAAGGACTTTCGAAAGCGACTGCATCACCTGGATTTAATAAACATTGTACGATAAGGTGAAGTGCTTGCTGTGCGCCAGATGTAATCATAATGGATTGTTCAGTCGCTTCAACTTTTAAATATTCCTTCATATATTTCACTACCGCTTGTCTTAGCGGGAGATAGCCTTGCGGATGATCGTAACTTAATGAATGCGTTAAAGGTTGTTCTCGTAAAATCGTTTGTAGTTGATCGTGAGGATAGAGATTACAACCGAGCTCTCCGTTTGCGAAATCTATAATATTTTCATTTTGTTGTACTTCTGATCGAATATGGCGAAGTAACGGTAAGTTTGGTAAAAACGTACCACCTTCTACGAAATTTCTCCAGTTCGGTGTTAATGTTGGAGAAACGCCCCACATATGTGTACTTACACGTGTACCTTTACCAGTCGTACTTTCTACAATTCCCATAGCACGTAGTTCATTATAAGCAGTTGTTACCGTACTTCGGTTTACATTTAACTGCGTAGCTAATTTCCGTTCTGAAGGGAGGAAGCTACCTGGGGGAAGTTCTCCGTATGTAATACGTTTTTCAATAAAGTCAACAACTTGCTGATAAATTGGGATTTTACTGTCGTTATCTAGCTTCCATTCCATACAAACGCCTCCGCAAATCTTATATACATTAAGTATAACAAATTGGCTGGGTAAAAAAACAGCCAATTGGACGGTGTTATATCCAGCCAATTTTACTATGCTAAATAGGGAAGGGGAGATTCGGATGAAACGATGGCAAATGGAATGGCTCCTAGTATCAGTAGCATTAGTATGGGGAGCAAATTATACAATTGGAAAGTATGGCGTGGCATATATGTCATCCATTCAATTTAATAGTTTACGATTTTTAGTAGCATCTCCGGTATTATTACTTATTACATTTTTAATGGAACGCTCACTTCGCATTGAAAGAAAAGATTGGTTACGATTAGTAGCAGTCGGTATCGTTGGAACGACAATGTATCAAACGATGTTTATGCTATCTGTAAAATATACTTCAGCAACGAACGCCTCATTACTAATTGCGATGTCACCTATTTTTACAGGAATATTAGCAGTATCGCACAAACAAGAACGTTTTTCGATGAAAGTACAAATTGGTTCAATAGTAGCGTTTATTGGTGCAGCATTCGTTTTATTAACAGGGCATACGGGAGGAGCTACATACGAGTATGCGTGGCTCGGAAATGTAATTGGATTAGTCGCAGCAATTGCGTGGGGATGGTATCCCATTTTAGCGCAACCACTTATCACAAAATACTCCGCAATGAGAGTCACATCATGGTCTACTTTAATTGGAATTGTACCTCTCGTTATATACTGTTTATTCAATGTAAATACATTAACGTGGCCAGTAGATACGCCAAGCTGGGGATCACTAGCATATTCAATCGTCTTTGCGACAATCTTCGGACTTGCAATGTGGTATGTCGGTATTAGTAAAATAGGTTCAACGAAAGTAATGGTTTATATGTATCTCGTACCATTGTTCGCAGTTATCTTTGCAGCTGTAACAATTGGAGAGCAAATCAATATGATGCAACTTGTTGGCGGTCTTATTATCTTTATCGGTTTATATGTTGTAAAAAAAGGCGGAATCAAAAAGCCAGCTCTCAATTTGAAAAAAGTGAGCTAACAGTAAAAAGGATCTCTTTCATATAGAAGGAGATCCTTTTTTATTTAGTAGTAAAAGTGCTTGTTCAACAGCCCATTTTTGATGATCATGAATTAAATGTTCTATAGCAAGCGATGGAGACATCCATTGTAAAATATGGTCTTATTCATGAACTTCAACTTCATGAATCTTCTTTTTCGGCATAAAAATATCGTGCTGCATTACCGATAGAACGATCAATTTCAATCGCCCAACCTAATTCCTCTAGTAATTCACGATGTAAACATGCTTCTTTCGTTTCCGTACTTTCCATACCGTCACCAGGTAAAAAGTAATGTTCTCCTTTTTCGATGATAGCTATTTTTGAGCAAGTATTGTTAAAAATAACCGCATAGCAACTAGGCCGTAATACATACTGGACGGTAGGGTTTTTAGAGATAAATGTCGGTTTCGAAATCATAAAACACGACCTTTCTCTATAAAATACATAAAAGGGATATTAAGGTAAATGTAGAATTATGTAAGTATAATCTTATATGAGTGGAGTGATATCAACATGATAAATCGAAAGTGTTCACGATGTAAAGAAATAACAGGTACAATACATGGTGGTAAAAAAATAAATGAAGAATTTTTGTGTGAGGATTGTCTTAAAAAAGGAATTGCGAGTGGGGAAATCGAATTATCACAAGTGGAAGAAGAACAAACTTCGTATCTTTCTATAAAAATATTAAAAATAATGAGTGTTATTTATTTAATAGTATCTATTATAACTGCTTTTTCTGCTGGAGCACTTATACAGGATCCAGGGCTTGGTGGAATATCATTTTCAATAACAGGTGCAGTTGGTGTTATGGTAATTGGATCGATATTCCAGTCTGTTCTTGTATTTTCAGGTATTTGGGTATTCATTCTGTTAGTCGAAACGGTTATTAAAATATATGAAAAAATGAAGTGAGTGAGAGGGAGAAATACATGCGAGTAAGAAACATTCAAGGGGAAGATTATGTAAAGATTCATTCTGTATTAAATGATTGGTGGGGCGGAAGAGATATGGCTAGTATGTTGCCGAAGTTGTTTTTCGTTCACTTTCAAGAAACGAGTTTTATCATTGAAGAAGATGGCGAAACGTTAGGTTTCTTATGTGGATTCTTTTCACAAACATATAAAGATGAAGCATATGTTCATTTTATAGGTGTAAATCCGAAGTTTAGAAGAAGAGGAATCGCATCGACATTGTATTCTTATTTCTTTGATGCTGCTCGTGCAAATAACCGTAAAGTTGTAAAAGCAATTACGTCACCAATTAATAAAAAGTCGATACAGTTCCATCAAGAAACTGGCTTTCGAATTGAGGCTGGGGATGATGAGGTAGAGGGGGTATCGGTACATACAAATTATGATGGGAACGGCGGTAGTAGAGTGTTATTTTTAAAAAATGTGTAAAAGGAGGCTAGCTTAACGTTAGCCTTTTTGTTGTGAGGAGGGATAAATATGGAGAGTTCTCAAAGTAGAAACGAGTATTTACGACGTGTTTATAAAGTGCAAGACTATATAGAATCACATATAAATGATTCACTTTCAATTGAAGATTTAGCTAATGTGGCAGGCTTCTCAAAATTTCATTTTCATAGAATTTTTAAAGGGATGATGGATGAGCCGTTATCTCGGTATGTGAATCGTTTGAAATTAGAGAGGGCAACACACCTTCTTACTTATCGTACAGATATGACGATTACAGACATTGGGTATTACTTCGGGTTCACAGATTCAGCAGTTTTCTCCCGGACATTTAAAAGTTATTACGGAGTAAGTCCGTCTCACTATAGAAATAACAATAGCAAGAATTGCAAAGACGTAAGCGGAACTTCTCAATACAATGAGTATAAGAAGGTTCGAGGAAATGTTGAAATTGTAACAGCGGACAAAGTAAACGTCGCATACATAAGACATGTAGGTACATATAAAGATTTAGCTATAGATTTTCCGGAAATGATAGAAAAACTATTTCATTACGCATCGGAGCAAAACTATCATGCATTCGAGGATACGAAGGTATTAACAATTTACCATGATCATCATGAGTTCACAGAAGACTATCATTTAAGAACAAGTCTATGTATAACGATTCTAGATGAAGTAGTAGAAGGAAATAGTGATATTGGATTGATGACAATACCATCAGGTAAATATGCAGTAGGCCACTTTGAAATATTGCCAGATGAATATAAAGGGGCATGGGATTTTTTATACGGCGAGTGGCTACCGAATAGTGGATATAAACCGAGAGATTCGTATCCTTTCGAAGTATATAGAAATGATCCAAGGCAGCACCCGGAAAATAAACATATAGTCGATATATATGTACCTATCGAACCTTTTTAATCATAGATTAAGGGGGAAGAACGATGAAAACTGCTGAACAGTTAGATTGGACTATAAAAGAAAACTATAAAAATATAAATGGTGTATTAGTTGTACAAAAAGGTAATGTTACTTTTGAAAATTATTATAATGGTTACGGTCCAGATGATACATTTCATGTAGCATCGGTCACAAAAACGATAATCTCTGCGTTAATTGGGATATGTATAGATAAAGGATATATCAAAAGTGTTAATCAAAAAGTAATAGAGTTTTTTCCTGAATATAATCTTAAGGCATCTGAAGTAACAGTTCGGCATCTACTTACAATGACAGCTCCATATCCTTATATAGACTGGCAGGAACCGTTAGAAGAACTATGTACACAAATGGACTGGGTGAAGTATACGTTAAATAGGGCAGGAAAAGGTGGAGAAATTGGACCTTTTAAATATTCATCGGCAGGCGCACATGTACTATCAGCAATTATTACGAGTGTAACAGGGAAAAGTGCTCGTGAGTTTGCGAACGAATATCTATTCAAGCCTATCGGTATAAGAGAAATTCCAAACTACAATATGAAAGCATTTGGATTCGATGACTTATTCGGAAAAGATGTAAAGGGATGGGTTCATGATCCAAATGGTATTTCGACAGGCGGCTGGGGACTAACGTTAACAGTTAAAGATATGGCTAAGTTTGGACAGATGTATTTGAATGAAGGTATTCATAATGGAAAGGAAATTCTTTCAAAATCGTGGGTACAAGAATCAATAGCGATGAATTCAAATCAATACGGTTACTTATGGTGGTTACGAGAAGAAGATGGGGTCTTTTCATACTGTGCCATGGGTGATGGTGGGAATATGATTTGTTGTATTCCGGAGAAGGAATTGCTTGTGGTGATTGCTTCGGAGATTATACCGGAAGCGCAGGATAGATGGAGATTAATCAAAGAGTGTATATTTCCTTATTTAAAAGTTTTACAAAAGTTACAATAAGAGAAATAGTTAAACTTGCTATGTTCTACATAATTGAAATAAGTGCTGTGAGAACGGAGTCGTTCAATTAAAATTAGAAAACTTCAACACCTATACGATTATTGAATAATTGAAAGGTGTTGAAGTACTTAATGAGCTAATTAAGGTACATTAAACTGAAACACTTTTTTTAATTGTTAACTATTTTTTAACTTTTCGATGTATAAGATACATAATGCAGAGCGCAATTGCTAAAAAGATAAATTTAATTAACTCCATTAGGCTGGCATCCCACTTGTTTTGCAATCCATCTGTTAAAAAAAATACATTAAACATACCATGTAAAATTGCGGGTGGTATTACAGAACGACCGTACTCTCTCGTGTACGTCAAAATTATAGATAATATAAATAATAACGATAGATAACTTAATATTCCTACAAACCATAACTCATAGTTTTTATAAAAGAGTGCTACTGGTAAATGCCATAAAGACCAAAGTGAAGCTGTAATTATTGCGGTTTGTATTAATGAATATTTTTTTCGTAAATAGTAATGAAGATTCCCGCGCCAAATAATTTCCTCAAAAAATGCAGACAAAGCTGCAATTGTAAGACCAATGAGTAGGAGAAATCCCAATTCATTGCAGTGATTAAATAAGAACTTTATATTATAAATATAAAAATAGAAATGGAGACATAGACCTAGAAGTAGTGGGAATAAAATGGAGAAAATTAGTGATTTTAATGTTGGACGTGAAATGCCAAATGTATGGAAAATTTCTTGTTTCTTATATGCTTTTTGATATAAAATAACGGCTAACAACGGAACAACCATCGTGAAACCCAAATAACTACGACCATTTTCTATGTTTAGCAAAAAGATATAAAAGAACGATGTGAGAGAATAAATGTAAAATGTTGAATGATAAACTATGTTTTTATTAATATTTATCACCTACCTAAGTACGTATAATTTGTTAATCAAATATTGGATATTTTAATTATATATGAAATGGAAATAGACAGAATGAATATTTTCATATTGTTGATTCTAGTAATAGAGAAGGGGATTAAATTATATCTCTTTTTTTTGCTAGTATAGTAAGAGATAGAAAGAGACTTCACTAGATGGATAAAAGGCGTTGTTTGAAAGGTGAGGGTATGATGACAAAGTCTAATGTTGTAGAAATCATTTCAGCATTAGTAGCTATTATCGGTGTGTATGTACTAATAAATGCACCAGAAATGGGGAGTAAGGCAACAAGTGAATCTGTTGCAGAGCAGGGCGGTCATATGGATACAAGTACGTATTTAGCTTTATTACAAGGATACGGAAATTCTTATACAATTCTAGGTGCGATTTGTTTATTTATGGGGTTTCTCAGTTTAATTTCGATAATTTCAATTCAAATGTATAAAAGTAAATAGGGGTTGAAAAAAACAATGCTCCTGTCAATTTGATAGGAGCATTGTTTGTATGAATATGAATGATTTAGATTAGATGACCTCATGTTATAGATTAATGAGTGGACATGAGCAACTAAGATTTAATATTAATCAGGTCTAAATCTATGAAAATGTTGAAAAGTAAACATTCCGTATAACTACAGAAGGCTTTTTTAAAACAGGGTATATTATTGGGATATTAATGATCAGTAAGTTGCTCATCTGAATGTACAGAGAGAAATAAAGCAGGATTAGGAAAAATCTTAGTGTATGAAAATCAGCAGTCAATTTTAAAAATAGCGTAACTTAGAATTTATGTCATTTTGTTAGAGTAAATGTAAAAAATACGTAAAAACGTTAATTAAAAGAATTTTCTACTTTTCTGTTGTTTTTTTTCTTATATAATGAGGTCACGGCCCGAAAATAGTTAAATATTTAATTGAAGTAAAACAACAAATCCCCCGTAACTTTTCACAACAAAAAATCGTTAAACAAATGAATAGATTTTTTATCACGAATGGGGGAGAACCATGAAGATTCTAATTCTAGGTGGTACACGATTTTTAGGAAGAGCTTTTGTAGAAGAGGTTTTAAAAAGAGGGCATGAAGTTACATTATTTAATCGTGGAACAAATAAAGAAATTTTTCCTGAAGTGAAGCAGTTAATCGGTGACAGAAATGATGATGTTTCAAGTTTAGAAAATCGAAAATGGGATTTGGTCATGGATACGTGTGGATTTTCTCCTCATCACATTAGGAATGTAGGAGAAGTACTTAAAGATAATATAAAGCATTATACATTCATCTCAAGCCTTTCCGTATATAAAGATTGGATTCCGTATCACATAAAAGAAGATTATATATTACAACCCGAACCATCAAGTGATCAAATAAAGGCTGTGGAGAATGGTGAAGTATCCCCTTATGAGTATTACGGTGCGCTTAAAGTACTATGTGAAAAAGAAGCAGAGAAGTATTGGCCGGGGCGTGTTTTACACGTAAGAGCAGGACTTCTTTCAGGAATGTTTGATTATACAGATCGACTTCCATACTGGATTCAGCGTGTATCGAAGGGTGGGAAAGTGTTAGTGCCAGGAAGGAAAGACCGCCCAGTACAGTTCGTTGATATAAAAGATGTCGCAAGCTTTGGACTAAACATGGCAGAAAACAATAAAGTAGGTACATTTAATGTAACGGGTCCGAAAGATGAGCTGACGATGGAAGAGCTATTAAATATGAATAAAAAGGTTACGAATAGCGACGCTGAATTCGTTTGGGTTGATGAATCGTTTATGAATGAACATAAAGTAGGGCCATGGACAGAAATGCCATTATGGCTTCCAGAAACTTTTTCATTAGAAGGTGAAACAGATCCGTGGAAAGGTGGATTCTCTATTAATATAGAGAGCGCAGTTAAAGAGGGTCTTACTTTTAGGAGTTTAGAAGATACAGTTACAGACGTGTATGAGTGGATGAAAGAAACGAAAGGTAGGGAATTAAAGGCAGGTATTTCAATTGAAAGAGAAAAGGTGCTGTTAGATAAGTGGTATGAAATAAAGAGAGCTTAAATAGGAATCTTATGAAAAAAGGACTCTGTCTATTGGTTAAACAGAGTCCTAATATTAGTCTACCACTCAATCGGTTCTTCCCCGTACATTTCCCATAGCTTAGGAAACATCTTTTTCAAACCTTCTTCGTCATCTTCATCCCAGTCTAACTCGATATCAACTTCCTCAAATTCTTCATTTGATAAGACATGGTATAGTGTAAAGTATGTATCATCTTCATCCCCAGTCTTCTCCATATATACTTCTTGTCCGAAATATAGCGTAAGTTCTTCTATTTCTGGAACATCATACTCGCTCAAATTTTCTAATACAGGAATTAAAAGTTCTGAATCTTCAATACACGCTTCGTATGTTTCTTTTCCTTGATATAATAACCACCCGCGGAAGTAATCAAAACTATCATCCGAACAACCGCCCATAATTATATAAGCAGCCGCCCATAAGTGAGACGTATAGGAAGCTTTTAAAATATGGTGCATATGTGTGTCAAAAGCTACAATTTCATGTACTGTACGTTTAGCAAGGTGAGAAGTGAGCCATTCTATTTGTTCTTCTTGGTCTTCGCCTTTCGATTTTGCACGAGCGAGTAGTTCCCAAAATTCTTCTTCTGTTATCGTTTTTTCTTTTATATAATCTTCCCCTAGAATAGGGTCGGTATATCCTTTTTTTCGTTTGTTAGCGATTAGTTTGTTAGCTTCTTTTATGCATTCTTCTTCTGTTTCAAACTCTTTCGCTTTCACACTACCAGCTGTGCCGATTTTTCCGTAAAACACAACGTAGTCTCTATCTTTCACAACGATTTTCCAAAACTTATTTGATTTCTCAGTTTGCTGGATTAATAACGTTTCCATTCGTACCCCCATATTGCTTTTCTAGTATGCATTGTGATTGTAACATATGTATAAATACCTGTAATGACAAAAAGGTAAGTGTAGTTTTCGGAAAGTTCGAAAACCATTGAATGAAATAGAAAAATTTAGTAATCTTATTTGTACAGCACATACATAATAGTTTTGTAATGATTTGATATTTAAATAATATATAGGGGGCATTCAGGATGGATCTTACGTTTAAAGTAGAGGAAACATGTTTTAATTACCGAGTCGGAGCAATTTGTAAACATGATAATAAAATACTCATTCTGCAAGGTGACGGTGAAGATTTTTGGTACGTACCAGGCGGAAGAGTGAAAATGCTAGAAAATAGTGAAGATGCGTTAAAACGAGAGCTTGCAGAAGAACTAGGCGTACCTATTGAAGTGAAGAGATTAATATGGTCAGTAGAAAACTTCTTTACACTTTCTGAGCGAAAGTTTCATGAGATTAGTTTTTATTATGAAGTAGAATTGCATGAATTACCTGCAAATGGGGCGGATCAATATATTCTTGAAGAAGAAGGTAGAAAATATTTATTTAAGTGGGTGCCGGTAGAAGAGTTACATGCATATAACTTACAGCCAGCGTTTATAAAAGATAAAGTAAAGGATGTATCAGTTCATACAGAACATATCGTTTTACAAAAGTAAGCGTGCTTGGAGGGGAAAACGGTGAAGGGGACTAAAAAAGAGATACATATAGATGATAAAGTCATTCGTTACACACATATCGAAAAAGGTTCTAATACAATTTGTTTTATGTTCTCAGGTTCAGGCTACAATTATGACAAGCCGTTATTTTATTATGCAACGATGCTTATGCTTGAAAATAAAATAGATGTAGTTCATATTCATTATTCCTATGATGGACAGTTAATGGAAAAACCAATGGAAGAAGTAACGAAAGTAATGATGGATGATATTAATCCTATTATTAATGAAGTGCTAAAAAGTGGAGAATACAACGATTCGATGTTTTTAGGAAAATCACTCGGAACAATCCCGATTGCGAATGATTTATTGAAGAGAGAAGAATTTGCACATTCAAAAATGATATTGCTTACACCATTACTAACTGTTGATTCGATTTTTGATTCTATCTTACATAGTCATCACGACGGGCTTTTAGTAATCGGAGACAAAGATCATCAATACAATGCAAGTCAAATGGAGCGATTAGAGCAATCCAATTTAAAGATTGAGATTGTTAAAAATGCAAACCATTCTTTAAATGTTGGGGAATTTGAAACAGGGAATTCAATTACAGTTATAGCAAAAATAATAGAAAAACTTGAAGAAACAATAGAAACAATTAAAGTTTGAATGAATAATAATTATCAAAATACATGCAAAAGAGGTGCTTATTGCACCTCTTTTTTTATGTTCAAATTTTAATTCCTATGAAGCGAAGCCGGCATTAAATAGGAATATTACTTTTCTTTTTCCTATAAAAAGCGGATAACAATTTTTAATAGTAGTTATTACAATTTAAATACGGAAAATTCAGAAAAGTTTTAGGAACTTAAGAGGAGGTAATTGAAAGCGTTTACTGATTTTGAAATACAAGAAAGGGAAAATTCCCATATAAGGAGGCTATTAAGATGAAATCGATTAACCCGATGAATGTGATAGACGAGAGTCGTATTCATTCCATGCATATTTGGTTAATATTTTGGTTGTTTATCGTAATTGCATTTGATGGATATGATGCTGTTATTTATGGAGCAACAGTACCTTCGCTCATTAAAGAGTGGGGAATATCGGATGTTACAGCAGGGGCAATTGGTAGTTATACAGCTATAGGAACGGCAATTGGTGCTGCTTTCTTTGGTTTATTAGCTGATAAAATAGGTCGTAAAAATATCATACTAGTAACTACAATCTTATTTAGTCTATTTACATGTCTAGCTGGTTTTGCGAACGGTCCTGTAATGTTTGCGGTTTTCCGTATTATCGCAGGTATAGGGCTTGGCGGAGTTATGCCGAATGTAATTGCTATAGCAACAGAATTCTCGCCGAAACGAGTTCGAACTGCTATCGTATCTTTTATTTTTTGCGGATATTCAGTTGGAGCAATGGCAGCAGCACTTACAAGTCGTTCCCTTCTTACGACAGCAGGATGGGAGCCCGTTTTTTGGTTAGCAGGAATTCCGTTATTGTTTATCCCGTTTTTAATGAAAAGTATTCCTGAGTCTGTTGGTTTTCTTTTAATGAAAGGAAAAATAGAAGAAGCTAAAAAAGTAATAGCTAAGGTAAATCCACAATTAAGTAAAGATGTGGCAATTGAATTTACAAAACCATCAACTAAAGAAGCTGGTTCTCCGGTTGTTAAGTTATTTGAGGAAAAGCGCGCCGTAAGTACAATTATGTTTTGGATTTCATGTTTCAGTGCTTTCGTACTCATTTACTCTATGAGTACATGGTTACCAAGGCTTATGATGCAGTCAGGGTACGATCTTAAATCAAGTCTCACATTTACGGCTGTCATGCAAATTGGAGCTATTGTTGGAACACTCATATTCGGTCCAATAGTAGATAAAATCGGATTTAAAAAGGTACTTGTCCCATTATTTTTCTGTGGAGCAATTGCGTTATCACTCATCGGATTTGTAAATAATATGTTTTTGGGGTTTTTGTTAATTTCAGTGATTGGGGCTTCTTCTGTCGGACTTCAAAATATGTCAAATGCATTCGTTTCTCAATATTATCCTAGTAATATGCGCTCAACAGCAGTAGGAAGTACAATGGCCTTTGGGCGTCTTGGAGGTGTGGTAGCTCCGACGTTGGTAGGTATTCTTCTTTCCATGCATTTATTGCCTCAATATAATTTTGCGGCAATTGCGACTGCTGCTGTAATCGGTGGTATAGCATTGTTATTTGTTAAGGAAGAACATGGGATTTATTATAAAGAGAAAAAAGAGATTGCTAGTGGAAATAATAATGTAACTACAGCAAAATAGTGAATGATCAATCCCGGGGACACATTTCTTCGGGATTTAAAAATGTTTAGTGAATAATTAGAATATTTACTTTTATTTTATGTGACGTTTCTTATACAATAGATAAAAAGGTGAAATGGGGGATGGGGCGTGTCTAGTAATAAAAGAGAGAGATTAATGAAAAGAATAGAATATCATTTACGAAATACATCAAGGCAGCTTATTAAAATCGATACGGAAGAAGAGGCGCTTCAGTATTTAACTCATTCTTTTTGCGCAGAATTACATTGTGATTTCGTTGCTGTAATTATTAATGAAGGAGGACAGTTTTTGCCAAAAGCATGGAGTGGAAATTTAACTTCTTTAGCTTCAGCGTTTCCTCTTCATGCTGATGAATGTTCTTCCAAACTACAATATCAAAGCATAACGGATCAAACGGCAGATGAACCAGAAGTGTGTCTTCTATCTGAAACATTGAAAAGTGCTGGTGCGGAGACTTGGTTTACCGTCCCGTTAAAAGATGATATCCAGCATTTTGGGTTTTGTATTGTCGCCTTTTTAAATCATGTCCCGCTTTTAGATATGGAAATATCATTTGCAGAGTTCGGAAAAGATATAGCAGTGGCAATAGCTGTCGCAAGGCAAAAAGAGTCGCAGTTGAAAAAGATTGAAGGCTTTGGATGGATTAGCAAAAATCTGTCACTAGATGTGCCGTTAGAAAAGCATGTATATGAAGTAACTTCTAAAGCGGGAATGGAAACAAATTCGCATTTTGCATGTGTTTACTTGTATAACGAGACGGAAAATTGTTTTGTCCTACAACCACCATCATATGGAGAAATGAGAAGGCCATACAAAATTATGGTTGAGGATAAATATGTATTAAAAGAACACTTTCCATTTTTTGAAACGATTGGTGGTGAACAGTTTACTGCTCCAATCATTATTGATATGAAACCGATTGGAGTATTACACGTTGAAAAGAAATGTGAAGGGGTTTTTACGGAGGCAGATTCAAAATCACTTGAAATGATTGCAAATCATTTGGCCACTATACTAGATAATGCAAGATTATATAATGGCGAGAAAGAACATAAGCAACGTCTTCATTTTCTATTGGATTATCAGCAAGCGTTATTAAAAGAAACGGTCGATGATAATAATTTTGAAGGTATTACAACAATGCTTGGTAGTCTGTTTCAAGATACAGTATTTATTTTTGATAGATTTATGCAACCTATAGCATTTAATGATGAAAAGGATAGTCGCTTAGCAGAACATTTAGCTGAACTAACGAGAGAAGAACGTAAAGAGCAAAGATTTACTGATACTTTCCAAATTAATGATCCGAATAATAGTGATTATTGTTTTTCGTTTTGGATTATTAATGGGGGCGGTAATTTTTTAGGTTATTTAGCAGTACGAAGATCTAGTGGAGGGATGGATGAATTTGATCAATTAACGGTTGATTTAGCCCGAAATATATGCTCCATCCAGTTTATTAAACAAAAGCTAGTTCTAGATACGAAAGAACAGATGAAAGACAGTTTTATTAGTAAATTATTAACTGAAAAAATTGAGGATCGAGATAATATTTTGCAATATGCTAATTTATATCAATGGAATCTTTTCAAAAAACATCGAGTAGCGGTATTATCAATTTCACTCGATGAGAAAGAATTAAAGAAAGGAAACCTACTCGAACAACAAGCGAAAAAGTCACTTATATGGGACTTGATTAAGACGCGTCTTCCAGAACTCGGGACAGGCATTTTAGCAGTATCCCATAATGATGAACAACTTTTAATTGTTCCTATTGAAAATCAGAAAAAAATCGCTGATACATTTTGGGAATCGATGTTTTATAGCATAAAAAAATGGATTGGTTCATCACCTATAGGCTGTCGTGTTTTATTAGGGATTGGCGGTGTTACAAAACAATTGGAAGACTATTATATTAGTTATCAGCAAGCTATACAGACTTTAAATATTTTAGATAGTCGCTTTCGCAAACAGGGGTTTGCGCTATTTGAAGATCTAGGATCGTATGCCATTTTACATCATTTAAACCATCCAACCGCTGTAGATCTTTTTGTAAAGAAACAAATTGGTCCACTGATTGAATATTCAGAAGGGAAGAATATTGATTTATATAATACATTACATGTGTTCTTACAAAACAATGGAAATGTAAAAAGTGCTGCAGAAGAACTTTTTATTCATAGAAGTTCTCTCTTGTACAGGTTAGAAAAAATTGAATCACTCATTTCAGTTGATTTAAATCATGCGGAAGTGAGATTTAATTTAATGATGGCATTAAAGCTTTATGATATGCATGGGGAAGTAGTAGGATAATAGAAGTTTATATTTCCAGTGATGTTCTATTTTGATAAAAGGAGGTTTCACTTTTATCCGAAATCTCTTTTATCCCACTGATTAAAGTTGCACTTTATTTTTATATAATTGTTTTTCAAAACTTGTTACACTATATAGGTATTTAAAGGAATTATAGAGTTGAAGGTGATATACATGAAGAAATATAAAATAGGAGAAGTAGGAAAGGAATTTGGAGTTTCAATAGATGCTTTAAGGTTTTATGAAAAGAAAGGGTTCCTAAAACCACAAAAGGACAAAGATAATGGTTTTAGATTTTATACATATGAGGATTTTGGAGTATTTTTAGCAATTAGAAGTTTTAGACAAATGGGTTTTCATGTTAAGGAAATTGGATCGGTTTTTAACGGTTTAGAATATGATGACATAATGAAAAAATGTAATGATAAAATAGCTGAAAAAAATGAAGCGATAAAACAGTTAGAGTTAGAAACAAAGCAAATAAATGAATTTATGAACTTATTACAAGAATATAAACAAGAAGATAAGCGATGGGTTATAAAACAAGCTGAGACTTATTATTTTCTCAAACATGTTCATTTAAATGAAGGAACATTATATGCAAATCCCTTATTAAAAAAGTGGTTGAATTTCTTGCCAACAGTTTCTCCAGCATTATGTATTCCGCTTGAAGAATATAGATTGAAAAATATAGATAACAGTTATTGGGTAATGGCTATCTCTGAATCAAAGGTGAAAGAATGTCAATTACCTATGGATGATTCGGTTATTCAAATACATATGGGAGAGTGCTTGAATTATTTATATGAAAAAGACGTGGATGAACCGTTATCATCGTTGATATTAGATGAACCATTCGATATTATGCAGGAACAGGGATACGCTCTTAACGGAGATGTTTTATGTCGATACGTTTGTGAAACAAAGAGTCAAGACAAAACAGTTGAACATTATATTATTATGATTCCTATTATGAAATCAAATAATGCAAGGTGACCTCGTAAATGTGAAGTAGAGAAGGAAATGAAAAAGGTGCATGTAATTGTTAGACACAGTCTACAATTACATGCACCTTTTTTTTGGAACAAAAGAATTTTCACGCGGTGTCCAGTTAAGTTTATCCAGCTATTTGTGGGCAGTAAAACTCCCACCTCAAAATTCAGGTGGAGCAAAGAAGTTAGGTGGGAGTCGGGCTGTCCGTAAACGCCCGATTGGTATGGGCTAATAATCAGTGGGGAATGAACAAAATCCGGTTGATTAAAGCTTCACTTTATACAAATTATACAAAATAAATGAATTAATTAAATTAAGCTATTGACCCTAGTCTTAGACCATAGTTTATATTGAACCTATAAAGAAAGCGCTTGCATAGATAGAGAGTATGCAAAGCACTTAAAATAAATATTGGAGGTTTTTAATATGAGAAATATCGTACTTTTATGTAATGCAGGTATGTCTACAAGTATGTTAATGAACAAAATGAGAGGGTATGCAGAATCAGCAGGTTATAACTGTGAAATTAATGCTTATGCACTAACTGAAGCAAAAAATGTTGGACCAACAGCAGACATCATTTTATTAGGACCACAAGTTCGATATGCATTAAATAATGTGAAAAAACAATTGCCAGAAAAGCATATTGAAGTAATTGATATGGCAGCTTACGGCATGTTAGATGGGAAAAAAGTAATTGAACGAGTGAAAACCATTTTAGGTGATTAAAAGTTTCTGCATTTGGAACGATTAACGAGCTTTATACGATTTATGTCAGTTATAAAAAGTACATATTTTGAGGGAGGTCATCGTCTGAAAAAGATAAAGAAATTTCCAATTTTATGTATGGTAATAGGGAGCTTGGCAGGTGGTTTGGTACTTTCAGGATGTTCATCAGAAAGCAAAGATAAGGCTTTAAAAGACTCAGATATAACACTTATAACGAATGTTCTTCCGTATGGGGAAGTAGGAGCTACCGTCGTTTGTGACTTTGGAGATACAATAGATAGTTCAAAATTAACAAAAGATAGTTTCAAAGTTGAGGTGGAAGTGAATGGAAAACCTCAAAATAGAAAAATAAATAAAGTGTATACAAATAATAAAGCTGAGGTATCAGAGGCTTCAAAAGACGGACAATACGTTGTGATCGAATTAGATGAAAACGATAAACATGCATCTACTTCAACATTTGATGAAGAAAAATTTTTAAGCACAAGAGATAATTTAGATTATAAGTTAACTCTTACGAAAGAAATTAAAACAAAAGAAGGTGCAACTTTTAAAGCATCTGAACAGAAAAATAAAATTTCAAATGTAGTTACTCCTGTTGTAGATGATTTTAAAAAAGGAGTATATCAAGATGCATCTGGAAGCAAAATACAATATAGACTTTTTGAGCCTAAAAAAGATCCTAACAAAAAATATCCATTAGTCTTATTTTTACATGGATCAGGTGAACGAGGAAATGACAACTATATGCAAGTCGTAGGGAATCAGGGCGCTGTAGCGTGGGCTAATCCAGAACAGCAAAAGAAAAATCCTGCATACGTGTTAGCTCCTCAGGTTGAAGCAACTGAAAACCTTACAGCATATTGGACCGAGGAACCTAACTATACTACTATGATGAATTTACTAAAAGAAACCATCGATAAATATGATATTGATAAAAATCGCATATATGTTGTTGGTATGTCCAATGGTGGAATTGGAACTTGGAATGTTATTAAGAAAAACCCAGGTCTTTTCGCAGCTGCTGTTCCGATTTGTGGAATAGGAGATTTGCCGGGAAATAAGCTTGTTGGTGAATATGGACCGATGCAAGATACTTCAGTATTCAAGGATATTAAAGATATGCCAATTTGGGTCTTCCATGCAGAAGATGATCCGCTGGTTGATGTGAGATATAGCAGAGATGCTGTACGAGCGATTAAAGAACTAGGTGGTTCTTTGATCAAGTATACAGAATATCCAACTGGAATCGTTCAACCTATGGGACACTTCTCTTGGGTACCAGCTTTGCAGGATAAAGAGATGATAAATTGGATGTTTAATCAGTCAAAATAATTTTTAAATATCTTAATTATAAAAATAGCATTCTACTCATGTAGGTGGTACATGCATATTTTTATAAACCGATAAGGAGAATTCATAATGAGTAAAAAAATATTATCACTTTGCTTGTTAGTTTCTTTAACAGTTTCATTATTTGGATGTTCAGCAAATGAAGGCCAAAAAGTGAAAGAGAAAAAAGAAGAAAAACCTGTGGAACTTTATTTGGTAAGGCATGGAAAAACGATGTTAAATACGAATGATAGAGTACAAGGTTGGGCGGATGCACTACTTACAAAAGATGGTGTTGAAGTAGCAGAGTACCTTGGAAAAGGTTTAAAAGGAGTTAAGTTTGAAAAGGCATATAGTAGCGATAGTGGACGTGCGGTAGAAACAGCGAAAATTGTGTTAAATCAAAGTGGAAATAAAGATATGAATATCAATCAAAGTAAAAATTTGCGGGAAGCATGTTTCGGTGAGTTTGAAGGAGAATTGAATCATACTTTTCACGAGAAACGTGCAGAAGCTAATAATATGACATTAGAAGAATTTAAGAATAATTTCGATGTTGATATGATGCTTAATACTGCAGCTAAGATTGATAAAAGTAAACAGGCTGAAAGTACTGAAGTAGTCTCAAAGAGAGTAAAAAAAGAAATCGATAAACTTGTAGCAGAAGTAGCTGAAGATGGGGGCGGTAACGCGCTTGTTGTATCGCATGGAATATCGTTAATGGCGTTGTTATATACAATATCTCCTGAATCCCTTAATAATCTTGATGGTGGTCTAGCTAATGCAAGTGTTTCAAAAGTTACATATAAAGATGGGAAATATAAAGTTGAGTCTGTAAATGATATGAGCTACGTAGAAAAAGGAAAAAAGTAAATTAATTAAAAATCAGAAATATTGGAGGTAATTATGAAGCTGTTAGAAGGGACAAAAAACGGACTAGAACGAATCATCACACCACTAACAAATTATCTCGGAAATAGTAAAGTAGTGAATGCTATTACATCAGGAATGATGATGACAATTCCTGTTACGATCGGTGTTACATTGTTTGCTATTTTAGGTAACTTACCATTTAAAGGGTGGAAAGAATTTTTAATTAAAATTGGTTTATATACGCACATGCAGGACATGATTAGTGCGACACTTAGCTTGCTAGCAGTATATATGGTTGTCATTATTGCTTATTCTTATGTGAAAGAAGAAGGTATGAACGGAATGACAGCTGCTGTTATAGCATTAGGTAGTTTCTTATGCTTAATGCCAATGTCAATTAAGGTTGGAGAAGAACAAATTCCAGCTATTTTAAATCAGTATTTAGGTAGTGATGGAATATTCGTTGCCATGTTTGTCGGCGTGTTCACCGGTAAATTGTACTGTGCATTAAAAAGAAAAAATATTGGAGTGAAATTACCGGAATCAGTACCACCTATGGTAGCTGATGCAATTAATCCAGTATTTATTTCAATCATCATTTTCACGATTATCTTCTTTATTAGAGTAATATTTGGCTATACTCCATATGAAAATATTTTTAACTTTGTAAGTCAAGTAATCTCGTTACCTGTAAAAGTAATCGGATCATCTGTTTGGTCAGTTATTGCTATCTTTACTTTTATGAATATATGTTGGTTCTTCGGTTTGCATCCAGCACCAATTATAAATGTATGGTATAGTGCGACGGCTCCGTTATTTACAGCAGCAATTACAGCTTTCGCTTCAGGAACACCATTTTCGGAAATTCCTTACTTAGCATTTAGCTTGATGCATTTTGCAGTTGCCATTGGTGGAACAGGAAATACGTTAGGTTTAGCAATAAACCTACTATTTGCGAAATCGGAGCAATATAAATCACTTGGAAAAATCGGTATCGTCCCAAATATCTTTAATATTAATGAGCCGATTGTATTTGGATTACCGCTTGTTCTGAATCCAATATATTTTATTCCATTAGTAGCATCTTCGATAGTTGGCGGGTTAATTGGTATCGTATTCCTTAAAATCACGGGAATTTTATCTACCTTTAACCCACTTATTGAATTGCCATGGGTAACACCAGCACCATTTGCAGGTTATATTTCTGGTGGTTGGTTACTATTAATCATGACGGTATTAATTATTATCTCTCAAATTCTACTATATTATCCGTTCTTTAAAATGGGAGATAAGAAAGCTTATGAGGCAGAACAACAAGCAGCAACTGAGCAATAATAATGTATCCCTCAAAAGCCCGATTGTTGTGGGCTAGTAATCAGTGGGGATGAACGAAACCCCACTGATTGTTTTTTGATTTATAAAAATAAAAAAATGTTAGGAGAATCGTTATGGAACAAAATGAATTAGTAGTATTTAAAATTATATCAACAGTAGGTAGCGCACGATCTTCATATATTGAAGCAATTCAAGAAGCAAAAATGGGTAACTTTGAACAAGCGAGACAATTAATGAATGAGGGTAGTGAAACTTTTATTGAAGGCCATAGAGCGCATGCTGGACTGATTAGTAGAGAAGCGGCTGGTGAAAAAGTAGAAGTTAGCTTATTACTAGCACATGCAGAAGATCAATTAATGAGTGCAGAAGGATTTAAAATTATAGCAGAAGAGCTTATAAGCGTTTATGAAACATTTTTAGTGAAACAAGTTTAATATAAACAAACTATAACAATACTATTTTTGAAAAGGAAAGGTAAAAATTATGCTCAATAGTTCATTTAAAAAAGACTTTTTATGGGGAGCTTCCACAAGTGCTTACCAAGTAGAAGGGGCCAATAATAAAGATGGAAAAGGCCTTTCTGTTCAAGATGTGAAAGTTATTCCTGAAGGTACGTCAGATTTTACAGTTTGTAGTGATCATTATCATCATTTTAAAGAAGATGTGAAGCTTTTTTCTGAATTAGGGCTAAAAGTATATCGGTTTTCAATAGCTTGGACTCGAATTCTTCCAAATGGTACGGGAGAAGTGAATGAAAAAGGTATTACATTCTATAGCAATCTTATTGATGAATTGCTGAAGCATGATATCGTACCGTTAGTAACGATGTATCATTTTGATTTACCGTATGAATTAGAGAAAAAGGGTGGATGGAGTAACCGTGCTACTATCGATGCATTTGTTACATATTGTGAAATCCTGTTTGAACGTTTTGGAGACCGAGTAAAGAATTGGTTAACAATTAATGAACAGAACATGATGATATTACATGGACAAGCTGTTGGGACATCGATAGTATCTCAAAAAGAGCTATATCAGCAAAATCATCATATGCTTTTAGCAGAGGCAAAGGTAACAAACTTATGTCACGAGATGATACGTGATGCAAAAATTGGTCCAGCACCAAATATTAGTTATGTGTATCCGAAAACATGTAAGCCGAATGACATTATTGCAGCTCAAAATTGTAACGCAATTCGTAATTGGCTATATCTCGATATGGCTGTATATGGTAGATATAACAATATAGCGTGGAATTTCATGAAAAGAAAAAATATCGAACCAGTCATTCTAGAGGGAGATATGGAGATTCTATCTAGTTCAAAACCAGATTATATAGCGTTTAACTATTATTCTTCTATTACTGTTAGTGAATATGATGAGAACTTTGTAATCGATGAAGCTGCTGATCAACAAATTGAAGTAGGTGAAGAAGGGTTCTTCATGGGTGACGATAATGAACATCTAGAATTAACCGATTTCGGTTGGGAAATCGACCCAATTGGCTTCCGAGTTACATTAAGAGAAGTGAATGATCGTTATAACTTGCCAATTATCGTTACAGAGAATGGGATAGGTGCTTACGACAAAGTAGATGAAGATGGATCAGTGCAAGATCACTACCGAATTGATTATTTGAAAAAACATATTGAACAGATGGAATTGGCAATTGCAGATGGAGTGGATGTAATTGGTTATTGCCCTTGGGCGGCAATCGATTTAATTTCTACGCATCAAGGTTTCAGAAAAAGATATGGTTTTATTTATATAAATCGTGATGAAGACGATTTAAAAGATTTAAAAAGAATAAAGAAACAGAGCTTCTATTGGTATAAAGAAGTTATTTCATCAAATGGAAAAGAACGATAACATATAGTTTCGAATTTCACATCATAGAGTGCGTACCTCAAGGGAAAATTATTTATTTTGAGGTGCGCACTTTTTTATGAAAAATAACTGTACCTCTTACTAAATGAAAAATAAAGCAGTTTGAACCGAAATGAATACCATCAAAATGTACGAAAGAAATATGTATATTTCCTACACTATGTATATACAAAAACTTTTTGGATATAGATATAATTTATTTACAGAACATTTTAAAAGTTATTCAAGGGGGTAGAAGAATGGCGATTCAAACAATTGGTATTGTCGGTGCAGGATCTATGGGGTCTGGCATTGCAAATTTAGCCGCATTAAATGGGTTTACAGTTATTTTACATGATATTGAAGAGCGTTATTTAGATAATGCAATACAACGTATGAATGGTTTTATGACTAAGAGTGTTACAAGAGGAAAGATGACGGAAGAAGATAAAGAAAAAGCGCTTGGCCGAATTCGACTCACTACAACTTTAGAAGATATGAAGGATGCGGATGTAGTTATTGAAGCCGTATTAGAAAAATTAGATTTGAAGAGGGAAGTGTTTGCAGCTCTAGATCGAATCGTTCCTGAAGGGGTTATACTTGCAACAAATACTTCATCCATGTCTATAACAGAGATTGCTTCAGCAACGAACCGTCCAGAACGTGTGGCGGGCATGCATTTCTTTAATCCCGCACAACTTATGAAACTTGTAGAAGTTGTTCGTGGTTATCGAACGAGTGATGAAACAGTCAAAGAATTGAAAGCGCTATCTAAAGAGCTTTCGAAAGAACCAGTTGAAGTAAAGAAGGATTCCCCAGGATTTATTGTGAATCGAATTATGATTCCGCAATTTATAGAGGCAATTAAATTGCTAGAAGATGGCGTTGCCTCTGCAGAAGATATTGATAAGGCTGTTACACTCGGTCTTAATTATCCGATGGGACCATTTACACTTCAGGATTTTGCAGGTGTAGACATTGGTTATCATGTGATGGAGTACTTCAAAGAAGAATTAAATAATGATCAATACGCGCCGCCGCTGCTTTTAAAACAACTAGTTAGAGCAGGTAGACACGGCAAAAAAACAGGTGCAGGTTTTTATGATTATGAATAAAGAATGGGGGATTAAGTTATGAATTATGAGTTTTTAATTTGTGAAATTGAAAATAGAGTTGCGATTGTTACAATTAATCGACCACCTGTAAATCCATTGAATACACAAGTGTTTCATGAACTTTCCGTTCTATTTGGTGAACTAGAGGCAAATGAAGAAGTACGAGTAATCGTTCTTACAGGAAGCGGAAGGAAGGCATTTGTCGCAGGCGCTGATATTAATGAAATGGCAGCACTTGATCTTGTCGGTGTAAACAAAATGAATAAGACTTCACGAACAGTATTTAGCAAAATTGAAAATATGTCAAAACCAGTTATTGCGGCGATAAATGGATTAGCTCTTGGCGGTGGTTTTGAACTCGCACTCGCATGTGACTTACGTATTTGTTCGGATCAAGCAAAATTCGCTTTTCCAGAAGTGGGACTCGGAATTATTCCTGGAGGCGGAGGTACACAGCGTCTTCAAAAGATTGTCGGCCAAGGTATAGCGAAAGAATTACTTTATTTCGGAGATATGTTTGATGCTCATCGTGCGTTCGATTTACATATTGTCAACAAGGTAGTACCTGCGGAAGAGTTGTTTGAGTTTGCAAAGGGATGGGCATATAAATTGGCAAAAAAACCACCAGTAGCACTTCAAATGTTAAAAACGGCGGTAAATGTAGGTAGTAATGCTGATCTTGAAACAGGCTTAATAATTGAAAGCACCTGTTTTGGAAATGCGTTCGCAACAGAGGATCGTAAAGAAGGATTACAAGCATTCGTTGAAAAAAGAAAACCAGTTTATTTAGGGAAATGATGAGGTGAATGGGATATGAAAGAGATTGTTTTATTGGAGGGAGCTAGGACTCCGTTCGCTGAAATTTCGGGCTCGTTCAAAGGATTAAATGCAACAGAATTAGGGGCAATTGCCGCTAAGGAAGCAATACGAAAAGCTTCTATATCTGCTGAAGATATTAATCAAGTTGTATTTGGTAATGTTCAGCAGTCTAGTAAAGATGCACATTTATTGGCAAGGCATGTTGGATTAAAAGCCGGAGCACCTACTCATGTCCCAGCTTTGACGATTAATCGTCTTTGCGGAACTGGTGTTGAATCTATTTTAACGGCAGCTCGTTATATTCTTTGCGGAGAAGCAGACGTTGCACTTGCCGGAGGAACTGAGAACATGAGCCAAGTTCCTCATGTAATACCTGGAATGAGATGGGGAAGTCCACTCGGCGGTCCGGCTTTAGAAGATTGGTTATGGGATGGTCTTTATGATACGTATGGTAAATGTACGATGGGAGAAACAGCCGAGAATTTGGCTGCAAAATATAACTTAACGAGAGAAGAAGTAGATCAGCATGCACTCTCTAGCCATGAACGAGCTCTTTTAGCAAGGGAAAAAGGATATTTAAAAGAAGAGATTGTTCCAGTAACAGTGAAAGGAAGAAAAGGAGAACAGCTTATACATGAAGATGAGCATATCCGTCATACGAGTCTAGAAAAATTAGCGAAATTAAAACCCCGTTTTGCTGAAAATGGTGTCGTAACTCCAGGTAGTGCAAGCGGGATGGTGGATGGTGCAGCGGCAGTTGTTTTAGCATCTAGTGATTATGCAAATGATAGAGGATTAAAACCGATTGCTAAGCTCATTTCTTGGGCTGTTGTTGGAGTAGAACCGAAGTATATGGGGATTGGACCGGTTCCAGCTATTCAAAGTGCATTAGAAAAAGAGAATCTAACTTTAGCAGACTTAGATTTGATTGAAATTAATGAAGCATTTTCAGCGCAGTACTTAGCTTGTCAAAAAGAATTAGGGTTCGATCTTGATAAAGCGAATGTAAATGGAGGGGCAATTGCGATAGGCCATCCACTTGCTGCGAGTGGAACAAGAATTTCTCTATCCTTAATTTATGAATTAAGAAGAAGAAATAAAAAGTATGGGGTATCCGCTGTTTGTATTGGCGGAGGGCAAGGAATTGCAGCAATTTGGGAAGCGTTGTACTAGAAAAACCAGGGAGAGTCCTTCCTGGTTTTCCTACATCGTTTGTCCTGCTATAAGTATGGGATAAAAAACGCGAGCTAGTAGGTAAGACGATAGAAAGTGAGTGAGAGAATGAAAAAGAATAGGAACTTATTAGCGGTGTATGAGCTGTTAGAATCTGTTACTTCATCTTATGGTGAAAAAGAAGCGATATATGATTTAACGAGACGAATTACATACAAACAATTGAAAAATGAAGTAGATTGTTTGGCTACTGCATTTAAGAGACTAGGAGTAAGTAAAGGAGACCGTATCGCCGTATCTCTACCAAACTGGTCCGAAACAGTAGTAATTTATTTTGCAGCAGCAAAATTAGGAGCAATAATCGTTCCTTTTAATCCAAAATATAAATCATATGAAATTGAATTTATATTGAAAAGTTCAGCTCCGAAGTTATTAATAGCATCCGGAGAATTTGAAAAGAATGTTGGTTTTGAAAAAGTACTTACTATGGTACAAAAAGCTATTACAGTACGGTTTCCGCAAGAGAATATCAGTTCCTATGAGCAGTTAATGCGTACAGAAACAATAGATATTGAACAAGTAAATATAAATGTGAATGAAGATTTGTTTTGTATATTATATACGTCAGGAACGACGGGAACTCCAAAAGGTGTAATGGTTACACACCGTGCTGTTGTACAATCTGCACAAACGATAGGAATAGAGCTGCATTGTACACAAGATGATGTATTTATTATTTCAGCACCACTGTTTCATATTTTCGGTATGGCAATTAATATGCTTTGTGCAGTAGCGATGGGAGGACGAATGATACTACAAGAAAAATTCCGTCCGCGAGAAACTTTACAATTAATTGAACAAGAAAAGGTAACCATCCAAAAAGGCGTACCAACAATGTTTATAAAAGAACTAGAATTAGAGGATTTTAATAAATATGATTTATCTTCATTGCGTGCTGGATTAGTTGGAGCTGCACCTATTCCGGCAAAAACAGTGACGGAGATACGAGAACGGATGGGAATGAACCTTTGTCAATCATTTGGGATAACTGAAACGGTTTCTATTACGATGACCTCGTATGGTGATACAAAGCAGAACATAACAGAAACTCTTGGAAAGGCTATCCCAGGAGTAACATTGAAAATTGTCGATGAAAATAGAGTAGCGCTCCCGCCAGGGGAAGTGGGCGAAATCGCAGTTAAGGGATTTGGAGTAATGAAAGGTTATTATAATATGCCTGAACAGACAAAACAGGTTTTGGATAATGATGGTTGGTATTATTCAGGAGATTTAGGCACCCTTGATCATCAAGGATATTTAAGGTTTGTAGGGCGAAAGAAAGAGATGATTATAAGAGGTGGCTTAAACGTTTATCCACAGGAGATTGAAGCAGTCATTATGAAACATCCAAAAGTAATCGAAGCTGCAGTTGTAGGTCTTCCAGATAAAGTGCTCGGGGAAGTTGCGTGTGCGGTCATACGGTTAAAAAATGGAGAAGTAAGTTCAGAAGAAGAAATGAAACTCTATCTTAAAGAGAAAATGGCAATTTATAAACTACCAGAGAAAGTGATCTTTACTGATGAATTCCCTGTAACAGCAAGTGGGAAAATTCAAAAGTTGAAACTGAGAGAACAAGTATCTTCAAATATTAGTCCAACAGTTTGATAGATAGGAGGGAAGGCATAATGGAAGAATATACTTTTCAAGTAAGGTGGGGAGACACAGATGCTGCGGGCATTGTGTACTATCCTAATTTTTATAAATGGATGGACGAAGCAACTCATGAATATTTTAAAAAAATTGGTTTTCCTTCCGCCGAACTTTACGAAGAACAACAAATTGGTTTGCCCTTACTAGAAGCAAAATGCCAATTTAAGTCACCTCTTCGTTTTGAAGATCAAGTAGTTGTGAAAAGTACTGTGAACGAATTGCATAATAAAGTTTTTACAATTCAGCATGTTTTTGTAAAAGGGGAACGGGTTATAGCTGAAGGGTATGAAACTCGTGCATGGACTTCTTTCAAAGAAAAAGCGAAAGCGCATCCAATACCTGAGGATATTCGGAAGAAGATGATGCCGGAGATAAAAACTGTAGGGAGTTAAAGAAAGAAGAGTGAGGAAATCATAATGGGAAATTGTTAATAAAGGGGAGATATTGATGGGAAAAGAAAAAAAATATGATGCCATTGTTGTTGGTGCGGGCCCGGTAGGACTTGTAGCAGGACTTGCATTACAAAAGAAGGGGATATCAACTTTAGTAATAGAGGGAGATTCATTTGGAAGACCACGTCCAGGAAGTAGAGCAATTTATTTACACAGTGCTTCGTTAAAACTACTGGAGGAGACTTCAGAAGGCCTCGGTTTCACACTTGCTCATAACGGAATTATTTGGCCTGTAAAACGAACGTTTTATAAAGGGAAAGAAGTATATGTACGAAATTACGGTAAGGATGAAAATCTTAAGTTTAACCGATTGCCTCATTTCACAGCTCTTCATCAAGATGAGATCGAAAAGCATATGTATGAGGCGTGTATAAAAGCGGGCGTTGAATTCCTTTGGGATGCTCCAGTTAAAAATTTACACATTACAGACTCTGGAGTAGAAGTAACAATCACAAATGACGAAATCTTGAAGGCGCAGTATGTAATTGGATGTGATGGAGCTCGTTCAATCGTAAGAGAGGAAGCGGGATTAAAGTTTGAAGGCCCACGCACGGCAGATACTTTTATCGTTGTGGATGCAAAAGAAGATGAAACAGATCCACTTCCTTTAGAAAGAATATTCCATTACCAGCATCCAGCTATGGAGGGAAGAAATGTAATGTTTGTTCCGTTTAAAGGCGGATGGCGTATTGATTTACAACTGCTTGAGTCAGATAATCCAGATGATTATACAAATATTGAAAGTGCTAAGAAATGGTTGCCAAAAGTAATGGATGCTAAGTACGCTGATAGGATTACATGGGTGTCTTCCTACCGTTTCCATCAAGTAGTGGCAAATTCATTTACTGACGTAAAACGTCGTGTTCTTCTAGCTGGAGAAGCAGCACATTTATTCGCCCCGTTCGGTGCACGTGGATTAAATTCTGGAGTTCCAGATGCAGTTCTTGCTGCGAGAGGTATTGAGAAAGCACTACAATCTCATTCTGAAGAAGAGCGAGTGTGCGCGATTGAAGCAGCTGCAAACGAACGCCGAATTGCAGCGAAATGGAACCGCGATGCTTCAACCACTGCGCTTCATCACCTTCAGGGAAATTCTCCTGAAATGAACATGAAACGCGACATTGCTGCCTCAATGGTATCTATCGTTCCGAGGCTTGGAAGATGGCTTGATGAGGGACCATACGGACCGAAATTTGGACCTCCTGAACTGACAACGAAATATTAAAAATATAAAAAAAATTAGATGAGTAACGTGAACAAGATGAAAGGAGCGATAAGAAATGGTTTTGTCTCAATTCATGAATGAAGAAAAGTATGGTTCTCATGCCCGTTCTACAAATGGAATGATTGAGCGGTTAATGACGATGAACTGGTATAGGAACATTGGACAGCAAAATCTAGAGGCTGAGAAGAAAATAGATCAATTTATGAGTTCTCTAAACGTTAGTGAATATGAAATCAAATGGATTTCAAGAAACCAATTACATGAGACAATCGGGCGGATTTCCTTTGAAGGTAATGCTTTATGGGGGGCACTAGCAGAAGTGCCAGATCAATTGAAAGAAAAAATTGTACGCGCTGGTAACGAAAAACTTCTTGTAGATGTAGTAGATAAAGTACCAGAAGCAATCTTTCATGGTGTTTATAAAGAAGTTTTCAAGCATTTCGGAGAGGAAAAAACAGTGAAATTTCTCGTCGGGCATGCGATGTATGTAAGTGTTCTTGCATGCGCTGCTGAATTAGCTGAAGAAAAAAATGTATTGCTGCCAATTATAGAGTTAATAGAAATGGGACATGTACCACTTGGTCCAGAAGGAAATACTTTATATCTTTTATAACAAAGAGTAAGGCTGGAAAGTTATACGTTACTATCGTTCAGGGTAGAATTTTCATTCATTTAAAGGAAAGGGAGATTACTATGAAACTTGTTACTTTTACACGTAATGGAGAAACGAGAATTGCTGCGTTAGAGAACGGGAATTTGATTGATTTACATGCTGCTTTTAAAGCGAAATTGACAAGCGAAGGAAACCTTCGGGCCGCTCAAATTGCAGAGGCGTATATACCAAAGGATATGAATGGATTTTTACAAGGTGGAACGGAAAGTATGAATTTAGCAAAAGATGCAATCGCTTATGCGCTTATGAAAAACCATGAAGATAAATTGGTTTTTGCAGAAGGTGAAGTGAAAATAGAAGCTCCAGTACCTGCGCCAGGAAAAATTATATGTGTAGGTCACAATTATCGTGAACATATTTTGGAAATGAAACGCGAATTACCTGCATTTCCAGTCATCTTTGCGAAGTTTGCCAATACAGTAATCGGTCCAGAAGATGATATTCCGTATTACCCGATTTCTGAACAACTAGATTACGAAGCTGAATTTGCTTTTGTAATCGGAAAGCGTGCTCGAAATATTTCAGAAGGAGATGCCCTCCAATATGTAGCTGGTTACACAATTGCGAATGATATTACTTATCGTGATATTCAGCGCCGTACGATTCAATGGCTTCAAGGGAAGACAGTTGAAGGAAGTGCTCCGATCGGACCATGGTTAATTACTTCAGATGAATTAACGAACCCATCTGGCTTGGAAATAGTCTTAACAGTGAATGGAGAGACACGTCAGCAATCTAATACTGCTAATTTAGTATTCTCGGTGCAATATCTCGTTTCGTTTTTATCCGGTTTAATGACACTAGAACCAGGGGATGTCATTTTAACAGGTACGCCAGGTGGTGTAGGTGTTGCACGTAATCCGCAAGTATTTCTTAAAGATGGAGATATCGTTCGTATTGAAGTTGATGGAGTAGGCGTACTTGAAAATAAAGTAAGACAAACAGTAGAGGTGCCAGTACTATGACGAAAAGCTTGCAAATCCAGGCAGCCGAGTCTGTTTATGAATCAATCGATAAAATCAAGACTATTGTTAAGTCTTTGCCAGAGGAAATCATCTATTGGAAACCTTCAGAAGATGAATGGTCAATTATGCAAATTATTACACATGTAGCGGAAGCTATCCCATATTGGGCAAAAGAAATTAACAATATTAAAGTAAACCCTGAAAACGTATGGGGCCGCGGTTTAACAGATGAAGTACGTCTACAAGCAGTATCAGAAGAGAATATAAACAAAAAATCTATAGAAGAAGTCATAGAGCAGCTGTCTTCTATACCACTCATCATAGAAAATGTACTAAACACATTAACAGACGAAGAGTTAAATATTCAGGCTCCAAGTCGTAATCCTCGTTTTAACAATAAGCCGATTGACTTTATCGTGAATCACCTCATCGTAGAACATACAGAAAAGCATTATAAACAAATCGAACGGAATTTATGTAAATTTAATGAGCAATAAAGGGGGCAAATAAAATGGCGGGAAAAAATGCTTTTTTTGAAAGTACACTCGTACAAGATTTCAATCGTGATATAGAACAATATCATCTCGGACCACTTTGGAACGCGATCCCAGATTTAATGAAACATACACCTGAGCCTCATGCACAAGCGTACCTTTGGAAATCTGAATTGCTTCAAAAGAAGTTAACGGAGGCGACACAAATATTTACACCAGACCGCGGGGGAGAACGCCGGGCCATCTACTTTCAAAATCCTGGACTTAATTATAGAAAACCTTGGGGATGGGCATCGACCACCCAAACATTATATGCAGCGGTTCAATTAATACAACCTGGAGAAACCGCTCCGTCACATCGGCATGTTCAAAATGCATTACGTTTCGTCATGGAAGGAGAAGGGGCTTACTCAATTGTGCAAGGAGAGCGTATTTTCATGGAACGAGGAGACTTTTTAACAACTCCAAATGGACTGTGGCACGGACATGGTCACACAGGTGACAAACCGATGATTTGGATGGATTGCCTTGATATTCCGACCATTTATTATCTCGGCGGTACGTTCTTTGAGCCGTATCCAGAAAAAATTGAACAGCCAAACGTGCCGGACAATTATACTGCTCAGCGTTATGAAGGTGGAATGGTTCGACCGGTTTCGGACCGATATGCAAAGAAAGCTCCACTTAGTTCCTACAAATGGGCAGGGACGGCAGCAGCGCTTAACGGATTAAGTCGTTTTGAACCAGATGCTTACGATGGTTATGCTGTTGAATATATAAATCCATCGAACGGTGAAACAGCGTGTCCAACGATTGCAGCTTGGATGCAAAAATTGCCGAAGGGATTCAAAGGAAAAGCGCATCGTCATACGCATGCATCAATCTATCATGTGCATGAAGGGGCAGGATATACGATTATTAATAGTGTTCGCTTTGACTGGTCGAAAGGAGACTTCTTTGTTGTACCAAACTGGGCATGGCACGAACACGTTGCGCTAGAAAATAGTTATGTATTTTCAACAAACGACCTGCCTATTTTAGAAAAGTTCGGGTTAGAGCGGAAACAGGAATATGAGAATAATAACGGATATCAAACGATCACTGGAGAGTTTGAACCAGCTCTACCTTGATATTGTATAAAAAAGTGCCCTCTAGTAAAGAAAATATCATACAAGAGGGCACTTTTTCTATTTGTTAATTAATAAGCCTTCAACACATGAAGTAAATAATCTTTCCGATTTAGCGGATTAAAGTCAACACGTTTTCGAGTAGGGAAGGGAGCCGTCAGCTTTGTGAAACCAGTTGGCTTTGTTATAAAGATACCTTCTCCTTCAGTAAATGAATGGAGCATTCGTTTAAAATCCTCTATTTTTGCAACAGGTAATGATCCTGTTAAATGGTAAGAATCATTATGCAACGTAGGCTCTGCAAAAGTTGCTGGAATAGCAGCAAGCTTATACATTGCGGTACTAATTGCGTGCTCCGGTACAGTTAATTCGAACTCGTTTACTGGTTCAAATGCACATGTTTCAGCGTGCTTTAAAGCATCCATTAAAACGAGTGGTGTTAAATTTCTAAAGTCACTTGCTATTGTAACAGGGCTTGCATAACCAGTATGTGTTAACGTGACGATAATGTCCGTAACTTCCCATCCGTACAAACCTTGTTTTAACGTTTGAAATACAGTATCTTCAATCGCTTTATGAAATGCTAAAGGCAATGATCCAAGCTCAACACCTAACTTATATGTTATGCCAGAATTCAGTTCACCACGTTCAACTTTGAAGCCGATTGTCGCGTAAAATGGATTCGTTTTTTCTCCCATTAATTCAGCAGAATTCCCAATGCCAATTGGTTTCTCAATACATACAACCCGCGTATTTGAGAAAGTAACCTGCAAATTATATTTCTCAAAAAGTGTTGTTTCAATTACTTCTTTTTGTACTTCCCCGAAAAGGTGAATATATAGTTCATTATGAATATCATCTTTCCACACTTTAATGAGCGGATCTTCTTCGCATAGCTCCATAAGTGCAGCGTATAGATCATGAATTCGCTCTTTAGGTACTGCTTCAATAGCAGCTTCCATTTGCGGTTCGGCAAAGTGAATATCTTTTATATAATCCGTCCACTCACCGATAATATCACCAATTTTGATATTCGTAAGTCCCCATACTTTGCAAAACTCTCCACTATGAACAGTAGAGGCTTGAACTGCATTTCCATTATGAAATATGCACATTTTTTTAATCTTTTCCTTATGTGGTAGAGACTCACTGCGCTGTATATCAACATATTTTCTAACGTGTAAACAACCAGAAAATAGTCTTACGTAAGCAATCTTTTCGCCAGAAGATTCACGTTCAATTTTAAAAACAACACCGGATAATGTTTCATCTTGTGCCGATTTAGTAGCTGGAATTAAGGCTGAAATATTTTTAAGTAATTCAGTTACTCCTATACCTGTCATTGCTGAACCAAAAAAGATAGGAAACACATTTGCTTGCAGTATTTGCTTTTCGAGTTCTTTTCTTAATAGTGCATCCGGTATTATTTCGTTATTTACATATGACTCAAGCAATGATTCGTTAAATGGTGCTAATCGTTCCATACAATCGTCATAGGATTTATATTCAATAATCCGTACTTCCTTTGTACCTTCGTTTTCTACAGAGTAGAAGGGGTATGCTTCATTTGAAAGAAGCTCTTTTATTTGTTTCACAACTTTTTCAGTATTTGCGCCACTACGGTCTATTTTATTAACAAATAATATAGTAGGTATGTTTAATTTCTGTAATGTCCGCATTAAAATCTTCGTTTGTGCTTGCACACCTTCAACGGCAGATATAACTAAAATGGCACCGTCTAAAACACGGAATGATCGCTCCACTTCAGCGATAAAATCAGCATGTCCAGGTGTATCAATAACATTTACTTTTAAATCATCAATAAAGAAAGAAACGACAGATGCTTTAATCGTAATTCCGCGTTGTCTTTCTAATTCCATTGAGTCAGTTTGCGTATTGCCACTATCTACTCGGCCAACTTCTTTAATCACATTCGTTTCATAAAGAATACGCTCAGTCAAACTCGTCTTGCCAGCATCTACGTGCGCGACAATCCCTATATTTATTGTTGTCATATATAAATCTCCTCATTTCATTTTCCATTTTCATTTCCTCATTTCTATTTGTGTATTGCCGCATTACAATCACTCTCCAGTCATTTGAATTATTACTATTATAATGTAATTTACATTTTTTGTAACGCGACAAAGCGCCTTAATTTGGAAAAAATAAAAATGAAAACAAAATGCTTGCATTCTAAATCGATATAGATTATATTAATTGACATATCAACTATTGATGCATCAAATGTTTTTTGTATTGGATGTAAAGGAGGGGTAATTTGACAAGTTCATGCTCAAAAGAAGCAATAATTTTATATAAATTACACTTTCTAAACAAAGAAGTAAGTTCAAAATTTGAAGGGTGTACGGGTATGAGTCAGTCTAGATTAGAGCTCATACTTCAGTTATATGAAGTAGATGAAATTAGTCAAAAAGCACTTCAGCAAGAAGTGAATATTGATAATGCCGCGATTACGAGGCATTTAAAACAGCTGGAAGCAAACGGAATGATTACAAGACGTAAAAATCCAGATGATAACAGAATTACGTTAGTTTCTCTTACAGAAGAGGGACGAAATAAAATTCAAGTGTATCAAGAGGAAAAAGAGCGTTTCGCTACTTCAGCATTTAAAGGATTAAGTGAAGAAGAACGCGACAATCTTTTAACGATGTTAGACCGCATTCAAGAAAATATAAAAGAACTTTAAAAAAGGGAGAATACAACTATGACTAACTCAGTAAAAACAAATGATTTTAACGAAATTTTAACAGGACGCCGTTCAATCCGTAAGTACGATCCTTCAGTGAAAATTAGCAAAGAAGAAATGACTGAAATTCTTACAGAAGCAACACTTGCACCATCTTCAGTAAACATGCAACCATGGAGATTCCTTGTTATTGAAAGTGACGAAGCAAAAGCAACACTGGCTCCACTTGCAAAATTCAATCAATCTCAAGTAGAAACATCTTCAGCGATGATTGCTGTATTTGGTGACTTAAACAACTTTGATAACGCAGAAGAAATTTACGGTACAGCAGTAGAGCGCGGACTTATGCCAGCTGAAGTAAAAGAAGATCAAATGAAAAAACTTTCAGGTTACTTCTCAATGGTTACACCAGAAGTAATGAAAGATACTGTACTAATTGACGGTGGTCTTGTAGCGATGCAATTTATGTTAGCAGCACGTGCTCACGGCTATGATACTTGCCCAATTGGTGGATTTGAAAAAGACCAAATCGCAGAAGCTTTCGGATTAGACAAAGAGCGTCACGTACCAGTTATGTTAATTTCAATCGGAAAAGCTGCTGACAGTGGTTATCCATCAGTACGTCTTCCAATTGAAAAAGTTGCTGAGTGGAAGTAATTTTATAACAAAACAGAAATAAGTGAGATATGAGAGGGGAAACACCATGATTATTATTCACGCAATATTTCAAGTAGATCCAGCAAAACAACAATCATTTTTAGAAGAAATTCAGCCATTACTTCATGGTTCAAGAGAAGAAAGTGGAAATGTATCTTACGATTTATATAAAGATACTGAAAAAGAAAGTGTTTATACGATGGTAGAAGTATGGAAAGATGAAGCAGCAGTTGCGAGTCATAATACGAGTGAACACTTCACATCTTTCGTTAGTAAAGCATCACAGTTTTTAACTGCTCCGCTTGATATAAAGGTTTATAGCGGTGAACGAGTAAAATAATATGGTTATAGAAGATGACTTTGGCGTATGCTGGGGTCATCTTTTTTATTTACTTATATTTAATTGCATGTTAATGTATACTTAATTTTTTAATATCTCTACCAATGGAAAAAGAATATACAAGCTATATGGAACTCTTTGTAGAGTATTGCTTCTTTAATTGTTCATGAGTATATCTTTGTATTATTAATATAGAATGAAAAAAGGATGCATTAGAGCTAAACGATTAACGGGTAGCATGTTAATAAAAAATTACATGAGTCTAGTAAAAACTTATAATTTATTTTTAAGGGTGTGAAAATATAATGAAACCGGTATTGAAAAGCATACTTATTTCCTTTGCTTTTTCTGCAGTAGGGATGTGTTGGTTGCTGTTCATGTTATTTAGAGGAGGCGGAGACTGGTTATTGTCTTGGATAGGTGTATTAATGGCATATTTATCTTTATACACTTTAATAGATTTATATTGTAAAAATACATACGAAAAAACATTCAATATAGTGCTTATAAAATCAACAGTTACTACCTTTAGTTTTGGAGTATTAGGAATCATATTTGGTATAATACACGAGCTATTAACACCATGGAGTCTCAGTTTAATGGTTTGGTATTGGTTGCTAACTCTACTTTTATTTTTAACGACCATAATATTATTAGTTATTTTAGTATTTGTAAATCGTAAAGATCAAAATTTCCCCGGGGTATATAGATTACTTATACTTCTAAATTTACTTCTTACGTTAGGACCAGTATTGTGGCCACTATTTCTTACTATTCTTGGAAATGGTATGAATGCTAGTGCAGGATGGTAAAACTGAATAAAGATTAGTAGTTTAAAGAAGTGAATGAAATGAAAAGTTGATATAGGGTTTTAAGTATGTAAGAGAACGTGTTCTGATAAATTGAAAACACGTTCTTTTTTATTGTTAATCTTAATATGAACTCCTTAAATTTATAAGATAATTCGATTGGGAAAAAGATATGTTACTGGAACAAACATATATGTACCTTTGAAACGAACACAATTAATGAATCATCTTAAAAATAATAAAGACGAGGTGAAATGAAAATAAGGGCAGTTAAGTGGCTGTCCTTATTTTATATGCCCTTTTTATTTTCATGCATAGCTCTTTCTCAGTTTATCGTATCAAAATTTAAACGTAAGTATTTCGTAAGGAATGGATAAGAAAAAAGAGAGTTTTATCATATAGGATTAAAGTATAACTTGAATCAATCCGATATTAATAGAAGAGAGGGAGCCTTATGAAAAAATGTAATTCAATTAAGTTAGCAAGTTTGGCAGTTTTATTAGCGGGTACTACTCTATTCACACCAGGTTTTACTGTGAAAGCAGAGTCTGTTCAAAATTTATCTAGTCCGTCACAATCACATGATCAAAAGAATCGGAATGGTTGGAAACAAGTAATGCAGGAAACAGTTCAGCTTGGAACCCCAGGAATATTAGCGAAGACGTCTAACAATGGAAAGATTAGTAGTTATACTGCTGGCGTCGCGGATTTAAATACAAAGAAAACAATGAAATCGGATTATCGTTTTCGGATTGGGAGTGTGACGAAGACTTTTACCGCTACGACTGTTCTTCAATTAGTAGGAGAAAATCGCGTGCAACTTGACGATCCAATTGAAAAGTGGCTACCGGGTCTCATTCAAGGAAATGGGTATGATGGCAATCAAATTACGATACGTCAACTTTTGAATCATACGAGTGGTATAGCTGAATACTTAAAGTCAAAAGACGCTGATATTATGAATTCGAAAAAAACGTATACAGCAGAAGAAATAGTGAAAATGGGACTTTCTCTACCCCCAGATTTTTCGCCAGGTAAAGGATGGGCGTATTCAAACACAGGATACGTAATATTGGGAATGCTTATTGAAAAAATAACTGGAAATAGTTATGCGGAAGAAATTGAAAAGCGAATTATTGAACCTTTGGATCTGTCAAATACGTTTTTACCAGGGAATTCACCCGTTATTCCAGGAAAGGATCATGCTCGTGGGTATATGAAAATAGACGAAACAAGTGAATTGAAAGACATGACGTATTATAATCCAAGTCTAGCTAATTCAGCTGGAGATATGATTTCTAATGCGGACGATTTAAATAAATTCTTTTCATCTTTACTTGGAGGTAAGTTACTGAAGGAAAAGCAGCTAAAAGAAATGCTTACTACAGTTCCTACAGGGATTAAAGAACTTGGCCATGGATATGGTCTTGGAATCTATGAGACTAAGCTTCCAAACGGTGTTTCAGTTTGGGGGCATACAGGAGGGATTCCTGGATTCACCACTTTTGCTGGGGGAGCAATTGGAGGCAAACATACATTGGCTATTAGTATTAACTCTTTAGGTGCGATTGATATTAATACGCAGTTTAATAAAATGATGCAAATTGAATTTAAGAAATAGAAAATGAATTGGATTCTGCTTTAGCTGTATATAAAAGAGGTACTTTTTCAAATTCGCAAATATGGACTTTGATGTGATTTAATCGATATTAAAACTATAGTCTTAAAAAATCCCGAATTATGAGCAAATTAGTTCTCATGATTCGGGATCTTTATGTGATATTACAGGAAAGCAAACGATGTATTTAAAGTTATTTATGCTTATAAAAGTGAATTAATTATTCTTTCCAAGGGGAATGTAAAACACAATCACAGAAGTTTTTACGTTTAAATCCAGGAAGAAGAAGTGAACATACGTCAGCTTTAATGTTACCGAAAGTAGTTTCTGGTTTATGTGCAAATCCTTCAAGGAAAGCAGGAAGAATTTTTTGTTTGAAATTATCTCGTGGGAAAGCAGTTACAACTTGTTCACGTAATTCCTCAGTGATTTCATCGTATCCATCACCCATAACATCATATCCTACTCCAGAATAGATTAAT
This sequence comes from Bacillus sp. SRB_8, assembly GCF_003264205.1. Lineage (NCBI taxonomy): Bacteria > Bacillati > Bacillota > Bacilli > Caryophanales > Bacillaceae > Bacillus > Bacillus sp. SRB_8. The sequence continues at coordinate 233,097 of NZ_NADT01000026.1, forward strand.
GAAACTTGTGGTTCTTTATGTTCAGCAATACCAATTGTAGTGTGTAAAGCAATTGCGTCCCAAACAAGTCTAATCGATTCATCATCCATACGATGTTGTTGAAGGAAACTACGTGCAGCATTTGCACCATCTACTTCAAATCGTTTATCTGGACTGCTGAATTCTTTAGTAAGTCCAAGGTCATGGAATAACGCACTAACATATAATAATTCTTCATCAAACTTAAGATCAGCTTTTTTTCCTTGAAGTGCACCAAATAAATAAACGCGGTTTGAGTGATTCCAAAGTAAATCATTACCGTATTCACGGAGGATTTCTTGTGCCTCTATTGCGATTTTACTATCTGGAATTACGATACCTGCAACTGTTTTTTTCATATAAGTTAGCTCCTTTTTGATTAAATGTTTTTTGAATGTAATGTTTGGCTCATGAGCTTACCTTTATTATAGAAATCATCGTTTATTTATCAATGCGATGATTTCTATATAATTAATAGATGTTATCTATGATAAATTACTCCTTTTGTAGTTTTAGATGAATGTTTGAAATTATATATTTATAGGTACATAAAGGGAATTATTTTAAGAAAGTATCGATAAAGAAGCTATTCTTGTAGTACTAGCCATGAAAAGATATAAATAATGACAATGGTCTATTTAGAGTGTGTTTCACTATTAACAGTATCTGTAATAATTAGCTCTATATCTTTTTTACATATAGAAGAATACGGCATAAATGATAGTTATATGTATGCAATAAGAAGTATTATTCAATAACATGAATTTAAGTGCAGTTTTTTACGTTCTAATTTAATGATAGATAGCATCTATGATAATTATAGAAACGATAGAATTGATAAAAGGATATGTCAGAGTTAGAATGAAGGTGCTTTACAAGACAACAAAAAACAATAGCAAGGAACTTTGTTAGAAAAAGTTTCCGTAGGAGGCGAAATAATAGTGTTTTGTAGAGTAGCCTTTACTAAGCGTCCTATTGATAAGTAAATCGGAGGGATGTATATGGATGTTTTCCATTCTGGGGAACGTGCTGTACACAATATGCTTGGTGTACAAAAAATCGCGAATACTGCTAGTGCAATGATTCAGCCAACAATGACAAAAAAATTTATGGCGTTTCTAAATGGACAAAATTCATTCATGATATCTTCTATGGATGAAAATGGGCGAGTGTGGAGTTCATTTTTAGCAGGAAAAGAAGGGATTATTCAAGCAGTAGATTGCGATTTAATTAAAATAAATGTTGGTATAAATGAAGGTGATCCATTATTCACAAATATTCTTCACAATAAAGAAGTTGGCATCATCGTAATTGATTTTGCTTCCAGGATAAGAATTCGTATAAATGGTTCGGTTGTAAACAAATTTTCGGATGGAAGTTTTGAAGTTAAAACTGAACAAGTATTTGGGAACTGTCCTAAATACATTCAGGCGAGAAATTTCACTTATAGCGAAACAGCTGTTGGCGGAACTAAGCAATTTAATAAGCTGTATACTTTAAATGAAAAACAGCAGGAATTGATTAATCAAGCTGATACTTTCATTATTGCGAGTTCCAGTTCAGAAGGGAAACTGGACATTTCCCATCGAGGTGGGATGCCAGGGTTTATTCACATTATAAGCGAACAAAAAATAGTCTTTCCTGATTACTCAGGTAATATGCTATTCAATACGCTCGGAAATATTATTGAAAATCCTAATGTAGGACTATTGTTCTTTGATTTTGCTACTGGTGACACATTACAACTAACTGGGAAAGCAAGTATCATTTGGGATGTAGACGAAAGTAGTATTTCTAAATTTCCTGGAGCTCAGAGATTAATCCATTTTCAACTAGTTGAAGCCATTCAAACAATGAATCGTAACACAAATCAGTGGGAGTTCGTAACATATTCATTTTTTAATCCAAAATAGACAAGGTGGGAAAATAATATGCAAATTCAAATTACTGTTACAGAAGCTGCTATAAAACAATTCGAAAATTTAGAGGCTAAATATCCAAATCACCTTCGATTCCTTCAATATGAAATGGGAGGATGTGGAATTCCATTAGACGGAGTATTGAGAGTTAAACTTATTAAATCAAGTATTGGCTATGAAGAAATGCAAACAAACTGGAAACCATTATATATAAACAAAGCATCTTTAGCTTTTGTTGACGACAATATAACGATAGATTTCTTTGAAGGATTTCAAATTAAAAGTTCTAATCAAACTTATAGTCATAATGTACCTTTAGAAGTTGAAGAATAAGTATTACGATTAATAAATAAAGTGAACTTAGTATAGAATGAGCGGCCTATTTTCTATAATAGACTATATAATCTTTTCTTAAAGTATGTATACCATAACATAAATAAGGAACGTAATTTTTCTTAATACATTTAATTAGGAGAAATTACGTTTTTTATGAATGAATGAAATGATAAAGGATAGGGAGGGAATCGAAGGATTTTGAGAAGTCAATTAATTAAGTAAGGAGATTATTTTTATATGGAATTAAGACAATTAGAGTATTTTATAACACTTTGTAAGGAACTGCATTTTACACGAGCGGCAGATAAATTAGGTATTACACAACCTACATTAAGTCATCAAATTAAAGCTCTCGAGGATGAAATAGGTATGCCGTTATTTGACCGATTAGGAAAGAAAATTGCTATAACGGATGTGGGATACATTTTAGCAAAGGAATGTAATACGATTTTCAATGCATTACATAATGCAAAAGAACGAATAGGTGAATTGAAAGAGATAAAGGGAGGGAAAATCGCAATTGCTACTTTACCTGGAGAGCTAACAGATTTAGTCTCAACTTTATTATTGGACTTTCATAAAAATTACCCTGAAGTAGCCGTAAAAGTAATTAGTTCAGATGAAATCTTACCGTTAATTAATGAGAATCAAGTTAATTTTGCTGTAACAATCGTTTCTTCTAACTATGTGTTTGAAGATGAGAAAATTGTAAAAATACCATTGTATAGGGAAGAGTTATTTTTAGTAGCAGCAAATAATCATCCATTAGCGAATGAAAAGGAAATCCAGTTCTCTGAATTGAAGAAGTTATCATTAATTTTGTTCCCAGAAAGCCATGAATGTAGAAAGTTATTAAATTATACATGTGTTCCGCAGCAAATTTCGCTGGATCCAATTATTGAGACATCTAGTATCGATTCGTTGTTCGATTTAGTAAGAAGTGAATTTGGGGTAACAATTGTGTCTAAAACTTTATTAGATCTTAATGAAGAGAGTGATTTGTTAGCTATTCCAATTGTAAATCCAAATATTAGTCGGGAAGTAAGTCTTATTTTACGTAAAGATAAATTTATCGGATTTGGAACGAGAAACTTTATTGAATTACTTACAAATGAAATTATCAAGTTAGGTTTTCCTATGTCAGAACAAAGTAAAAAACAAATCCGTGCATTAACTAATGAATAATTCAATTTCCAGTAACTATCGTTGAATGATAGATGGTATCAATAATTATGATAGAAAAAGCTACATTGCTCTATATTGCTACGGATTTATAATTTAATTAAAGCTTAAAACTTTTGAGTTTACAAAGGATTAAGAGAAATTAGTTAAGATGAAAGCAGGTAAAAAAATGTGTGGCTATGTAGGGTGTATGTATAATACTGTAAGAGATTATTCGGAATGTGAAATAAAACAATTTGAAAATATGACGAAGCTTTTATACCACCGAGGTCCAAACGCTGAAGGGTATTTTCGTGATGAGCATATACAATTTGGATTTAGAAGATTAAGCATTATTGATTTGGATGGAGGACATCAACCATTAACGTATGAAAATGAACGTTATGTACTTATGTTTAACGGTGAAATTTATAATTATATAGAATTACGTGAAATGTTACAGGAGCAAGGAGCAAGTTTTGCTACTCAATCAGATACGGAAGTTATTGTTGCGTTATATGCTCAGGTAAAAGAAGAGTGTGTAAATTACTTTCGTGGTATGTATACTTTTGTTATTTGGGATCGGCAAGAGAAAAAATTATTTGATGCACGCGACCATTTCGGTATTAAACCACTTTATATTACAGAAGAAGGAGGTGCAACATTCTTTGCATCTGAAAAGAAAAGTATAATGTATGCAATGCAAGATAAAGGTGTTAATCCAACTTCTTTACAACATTATTTTACATATCAATATGCACCTGAACCAAATACGTTAACGACGGATATTCATAAAATTGAACCTGGTCATTATTTCGTGAAAGAAGTTGGTAAGGAGATGGAGATACACCGCTATTGGAAGCCATATTTCAATGCTTCAAACGCAACGAAAGAGGAGCATATTCAAGCGATTCGTGATGTATTATATGATTCAGTAAAAATACATATGCGTAGTGATGTTCCAGTAGGTTCATTCTTATCTGGTGGAATTGATTCATCTATTATTGCTTCAATTGCTAAAGAAATGAATCCGAATCTCTTAACATTCTCTGTCGGTTTTGAGCACCGTGGTTTTAGTGAAGTAGATGTGGCGAAAGAAACTGCTGAGAAGCTAGGTTTGAAAAACTATAGTGTAACCGTAACAGCAGAAGAATTTATGAATGAATTCCCTAAAATTATGTGGCATATGGATGATCCATTAGCGGATCCAGCAACAGTACCACTGTACTTCGTTGCTAAAGAAGCGCGTAAACATGTAACTGTCGTACTTTCTGGTGAAGGTTCAGATGAATTATTTGGTGGATACAATATTTATCGTGAACCGAACTCTTTAAAAATGTTTTCTTACATTCCAGCTCCAGGGAAAAGGGTGTTAAAATCTTTAAGTGGAGCACTAAAAGAAGGATTTAAAGGGAAAAGTTTTTTAGAACGTGGATGTACACCGATTGAAGATCGTTATTATGGAAATGCGAAAATTTTCCGTGAAGAAGAGAAAATGGAATTCATGAAGTATTACAATGAAAATATAAAATATACGGACATTACAAAATCATTGTATACTGAAAGTAAAGACTACGATGATGTAAGTAAAATGCAGTATATAGACATGTTTACATGGTTACGCGGAGATATTTTATTAAAAGCGGACAAAATGTCTACAGCTCACTCGTTAGAATTACGAGTTCCATTTTTAGATAAAGAAGTTTTTCGCGTTGCATCTAACATACCAACAGAATTGAAAATTGCAAATGGTACTACGAAAGCAATATTACGTGAAGCAGTACGTGGAATTGTTCCAGATCATGTATTAGATCGTAAAAAACTAGGGTTTCCAGTTCCAATCCGTCACTGGTTAAAAGACGAGATGTATGAATGGGCTGTTAACATTATTAAAGAAAGTAAAACAGAACATGTAATCGATAAAAATTACGTATTAAACTTATTAGAATCACATTGCGCAGATAAAGGTGATTATAGCCGTAAAATATGGACAGTACTAGCATTTATGGTATGGCATCAAGTATATGTAGAACATAAATACGATACAGGTGTATTTCAAAGTGAAAGCCAATCTTATAGCTTAGTATAAAAATAAAAAGGATGTCAGTTGCATGACATCCTTTTTATTGTGGATCAAAGAGGTACATGTAGAGTTCTGAAAATTGTTATTTTTACAATCATTCCATATAATGAAAGGTATAGGGGTATCTATAGGGGAGTTATGAATAGAAAATACTTTAGTTAGTTAAATATTTCTCGTTTTAACCAAAATAATTATGACTTGATTTGGAGTTGAATACAGTGGAACAAAATCATTTTAAATGGACTAACAAGCAATTACGAGAGCATGTTGAAGTATTAGATGGCACAAGAAGCCCACACATATTATTAAAGAATGCAACATACTTAAATTCTTATTTGCGTGAGTGGATGCAAGCAAATATTTGGGTATATGATGACCGAATTGTATACGTAGGAGGAAAATTACCAGAGCAACTACATGAATGTGAAGTTATTGATTGCGAAGGGCAGTATGTAGTTCCTAGTTACATAGAACCGCATGCACATCCATATCAATTATACAATCCAGAAACTTTAGCAAATCATGCGATGCAATTTGGGACAACAACTTTTATTAATGATAATTTAACTTTATTTTTCACATTACAACGTGAAGAAGCATTTCGTTTATTAGATGAATTTAAAAAGATTCCAGCAAGTATGTATTGGTGGTGTCGTTTTGATGGGCAGACGGAGCTGCAAAACGGGGAATCTTTATTTAATAGTGAAGAAATAATAGAATGGTTAAAGCATGAAGCGGTTCTTCAAGGCGGCGAGTTAACAGCGTGGCCAAAACTATTACATGGCGATGATGAAATGTTAAATTGGGTGCAGGAAACAAAACGATTACAGAAAAAAGTAGAAGGACATTTTCCCGGAGCATCTGAAACAACTTTAGCAAAGTTAAAACTATTAGGTACGGATTGTGATCATGAAGCGATGACAGGGCAAGAGGCGTTAACTCGGCTCATGCAAGGTTATACTGTTTCTCTAAGAAACTCTTCTATTCGGCCGGATTTAGAAGTTTTACTGAAAGAACTATTGGAATTAGGTGTGAAACAATTTGATAGATTCATTTTCACAACAGACGGTTCACATCCGTCATTTTATGAAAACGGAATGACAAATATGATGATAGAAATAGCGATTAAGCAAGGAGTTCCAGTAATAGATGCTTATCATATGGCAAGTTATAATATTGCTCGTTATTATAATATGGAGCATTTACATGGTTCGATTGCCACAGGTAGAATCGCCAATATTAATATTTTGGAAAGTAAAGAAAACCCGGCACCAATTAGTGTAATAGCAAAGGGGAAATGGGTGAAGCGTGACGGAGTAAACAAAAATAAATCATTACATATAGACTGGAGTGAATTTAAAGTAACTCCATTATCATTAGACTGGTCCATAGAAAAAGAGGATATGATTTTTTCTGATAAAACGGGTATACACTTGTTAAACAATGTTATAACAAAACCATATGTTAACGAAATCGACTTAGATTGTGAGGAACTTTCCATGGAACATGATGAATGTTTCCTTATGATGATTGCTCGTGATGGCACTTGGCGAGTGAATACAGTTGTGAAAGGTTTTGCGAATGGATTAGGAGGTCTTGCTAGCTCTTATTCCGGTACAGGTGACATAATTCTTATTGGAAAAAGGAAAGAAGATATGCTTACAGCTTTTCATAGAGTAAAAGAGCTAGGTGGCGGTATGGTAATAGCGGAAAGAAATGAAGTGTTACACGAAATTGCATTACCATTGCTCGGGATTATGTCCGATTTAAAAATGAGCGCATTAATACATAAAGAGAAAAAGATGGTGGAATTACTACAAGAGCGAGGATACGCTTATAACGACCCATCATTTACGATTTTATTCTTTTCTGCGACGCACTTGCCTTTTATAAGGGTAACACCTATAGGATTATATGATGTGAAAAGTAGTAAGGTACTTGCTTCGCCGGAAAATTTAATAAACCAATATTAAAAGGAAAGGTCCTATAAAAAGTATATTTTATAGGACCTTTCACATTCCTAGCATAAGAATATCTTAAGCCTCAAATAATATAGTATCTAAATTACTTGAGGTGATGTTTAAATATGAAAAAACTATTGTATGTTTTAAGTATATTTATTTTGTGTGTATCTATTCAACAGGTTGTACATTCTCAAACAGATGTACCAAGGCTTTCTTCGGATTGTCTGGAAGAAAGTAAAATACGTGATGAAAAGTATGTGAGAAATATAATGAAGGATATTCAATCCGCTTTTAATTTGAAGATTGATGAGAGTGGGTTTATGGAAGTCAGTAAAAGAGATTTAGACGCTGCACACTTCATGTATGGTGGACGGGAAAATGATACTTATTATAATTCGTTAACTAAAGCTTTTGAAAGTGGTGGATATAGAGGAGAGCCTAGGTTGTTTGTAAAGCCGCTTGAAGCATTTTTACTTTATAAAGAAATAGACGATACAAATGTTATGAAACATCTTAAACTTGAAAAAGGGGAGTGGATCGTTACCGAAACGAAAAAGAAGCCAGGAAAAATAGTGGAATACAAAACGTTACAATGTGAAAAAGATTATCTGAAAAAGAGAAATGAATAACAAAATACTTATTAATGCTGTTTTTATCAAACGATATTTTCTGTTGATTTGAAATAGGAAAAGGTAAACAAACATATTAGCTTTATGTAATATGTTTGTTTACCTTTTTTTGAGAGATTTAAAAATTTGGGATGTTGTTAGTTGAAAATTATTTACTGGCTAATGAACATAACATTCAATGAATTTATTCTTCATAAAAATTAGATTTTGTGTCAAAAGATTTATACAGTGCTGAACCATCTATGTATATTTTATTCTACAGTATTAATAAAAGAATGTTGGCTATTCATAAGAAATAGCATTGGCACAGTTTTTGCTTGTATTAAATGTAAGGAAGGGGAATTGTATGTAAGGAATCTGTATTCGTAATAGTATAAAACAAGCTACTATTGCATCATTGATCATACTTGTATTTATAGCGGAACTGTAAATACATACAAATAAGTATGTTCTGGTTTTAATATTCTGAATTTTCTTTAAAATTATTAGGGGGCAATGGTATGGTTAAATATTCGAAAATTTCTAAGCTGATTCTTGGTGTGGGACTAGTGACAATATCATGTAATGGTTTGCAAATTCAAGCAGAGACAAAAGAGAAAAATGTGAAGAGCGTATTACAAATGGAGCCGGTAGGAATACAGAAATCTGTTGATGAGTTGGCGCACTCTTCAACAGTACAAGAAAATGCATCTTTTACAAAACGGTTAAAGTTATCGGATTTATCGCAGCGTCCGCTAGCACCAAACGAGGATGTTAAACCGTTAGCTGAAGAAAAAAAGTATTCGATGGCTGAGTTAAATCAATTAAGTAACAAACAATTAACTGATCTTCTTGTGACGATTAAATGGTATCAAATCCCGGAGTTATTTCAGTTTAATAGTGATAGTCTCAAGTTCTATCAAGATGATAGCCGAATGCAAGCAATCATTAATAAACTAGCAGAACAAGGTCAAACTTATACGAAAGATGATTCAAAAGGGATTGAAACGTTAGTAGAAGCTCTACGTGCAGCATTTTATTTAGGTTTTTACCATGATGAATTAAGCAAACTAAATGAGCGTAGCTACCATGATAAATGTTTACCGGCTTTAAAAACAATTGCAAAAAATCCGAATTTCAAACTTGGTACATCAGAACAAAATAAAGTTATTTCATCATATGGGAAATTAATTGGAAATGCATCGGCTGATGTTGAAACGGTTTTATATGCAGGTGAAATTTTTAAACAATATAACGATAATCTTGCAACTTTCATTGAAGACCGAACGAAAGGAGACGCTATTTATGAGTTGATGAAGGGAATTGACTTTGATATTCAGACGGATATGTACACGACTGGAAAAGAGCCAAAAGATACGATGTGGTATCGCAATATTGATAACTTTATTAATGAAGTAAATCGTTTTGCACTAATTGGTACTGTAACAAATAAAAACGGATGGTTAATTAATAATGGAATTTACTATGCTGGTCGATTAGGCAAGCTTTATAGTACACCAACAAAAGGCCAGCAAGTTGTTACAGAAGCGATGCGGATTTATCCACATTTAGGGGAGCAATATTTTGTTGCAGCAGAACAAATTACTACAAATTACGGAGGAGTAGATGCGAACGGAAAAACAATAAGTTTAGATCAAATTCGAGAAGAGGGTAAAAAGAAATATTTACCGAAAACGTATACGTTTGATGATGGAGCTATTGTCTTTAAAACAGGGGATAAAGTTAGCGAAGAGAAAATTAAACGTCTATACTGGGCGGCAAAAGAAGTACGCTCTCAATTTTATCGTACAGTTGGTAGTGATAAACCACTTGAAAGTGGACATGTTGATGATGTGTTAACGATGGTTATTTATAATAGTCCAGATGAATATCAATTTAACCGTCAATTGTATGGATATGAAACGAATAATGGTGGAATGTACATTGAAGGAACGGGAACTTTCTTTACATATGAACGTACACCAGAGCAAAGTATTTATAGTTTGGAAGAATTGTTCCGCCATGAATTTACACACTACTTACAGGGAAGATACGAGGTTCAGGGATTATGGGGCCAAGGGGAAATGTATCAAAATGAACGTTTAACATGGTTTGAAGAAGGGAATGCAGAGTTTTTTGCAGGTTCAACGCGATTAGATAGTGTAGTACCACGAAAAAGTATAATTGGTGGATTATCTTATGATCCTGCAAAACGTTATACAGCAGCACAAACATTAAATGCGAAATATGGAACGTGGGATTTTTATAACTATTCGTTTGCATTGCAATCATATATGTATAATAACCGTCCTGAAATGTTCGATAAAGTGCATGATTTAATTCGTGCAAATGATGTTTCAAGTTACGACGCATATCGTTCTACATTAAGCAAAGATAATAAATTAAATGAAGACTATCAATCTTATATGCAAATGCTTATTGATAATCGCGATAAGTATACAATTCCACAAGTATCAGATGAGTACTTAGCGCAGCATGATCCAAAATCGATTTCGGATGTTACATCAGATATCACAAATGAGGCAAAGTTAAAAGATGTGAAGGTAACAAAAAATAAATCACAATTCTTTAATACATTTACACTACAGGGGACATATACAGGAAGTGCGGCAAAAGGAGAAATTGAGGACTGGAAAGTGATGAATCAAGCAACAAATGATATGTTGAAACGTCTTTCAGGAAAAGAGTGGACTGGATATAAAACATTGACTGCTTATTTTGTAAATTACCGTGTTAATAATGCTGGACAATTTGAATATGATATTGTATTTAGCGGAGTGAATACGGAAGAAGGTACGGCTGTAGAAAAAGAACCGAATAATTCATTTGATACAGCGAATCCACTATCTTTGAACACTTTATTAAGAGGAAACTTAAGCGATCAAGATCAGGGGGATAAATTTGTTATCGATGTAAAGGATCAAAAAGATTTACAGATTTCTGTTACGAACGAACAAAACCTTGGAATGAACTGGGTATTATATTCTGAATCAGATCTAAATAATTATGTAGCTTATGCAACTAAACGTGATGGAAACAAATTGCTTGGAAATTATAATGCGAAGCCAGGGAAATATTACTTAAGTGTATATAAGTATGGCGGTGGAACAGGGAATTATACAGTGCAAGTAAAATAATTTACTATAGTTTGTTTTGAAAGGCTACTTATCGCATTTTTTAGTTAAATAAAGTATTTAATGTTAAACATTAAACTACTTCAATATACCCCTGTTCTATAATTAGAACAGGGGTATATTGGTTTTATATTTTTAAATTATATAACCTCATTGGATTTTGACAAGAAAATAATTAATATAGATTTGAATTCTCATTCGTAAAGCATGTTTTAATCTTCTTAATGCTCTTTCATTTTTGTCCCAATGCTTGTTTTCAAATCAGTTGATACTTGATCGAAATACCCCAAAACTATCTTCCTAATATCATCGGATATAACGTTCAAATCACTAGCTAAATTTTCAGCAAGGTGTTCTTTCTCTATTTGTGTTAACTTTTCATAAAATTCACCAGGCTGCCCAAAGTCGTCTTTCTTAGTTATAGAAGCTCTTTCAAGTTTTCCTTCAACGTATCTTCCGTCACCGCTAGTTGCTTGATTAGCAGGTGTCCAATCTTGCTGTTGGTTGATCGCTATTTTACGAAATTCAGGTCCAATTCTTCTTCTTTGAGAATCACTATAAATGTTAACACGACCTTGCAGCATTTTATCATCTGATAGTTCTGCACCGTCTAGTAAATTAGAAGGGGAGAAAGCGACTTTTTCTACTTGTTCTTTATAGTTTTCAGGATTTTTATTTAATACCATTTTGCCTACTGGTATAAGAGGATACTCCTTTTCATCCCATACTTTTGTATCATCTAAAGGGTCATAAGAAAGGTTTGTTTCATCTTTAGGATCCATGAGCTGGACATATAAACCATATTCCACTGCTTTACCAGCCTCAATTGTATCGTATAAATCTTTCCCGCTATAATCAGGATTTTCGGCAGCCAGTTTATTTGCTTCCTCACTAGTAATGAATTGTACACCTTCAAATGGATACCAATGATACTTTACGTACTTTCGATAACCTTGAGCATTTCTCCAAACATATGTATTTACACTATGTCCTGGGATGTGGCGAAGACTTTTTGCCGTACCAGCATCAGAGTATAAACGGACAACAAAGTGAATGGATTCGGGTGCTCTAGCAACAAAATCCCAAAATCTATCAGGGTCTATTAAGTTATTTTTAGGTGAAGGCAATAACGCATTAATAGTTTCAGGGAAACGCATCGGATCACGAACAGAAAAGACAGGAAGGTGATTACATAAAAGATCAAATACGCCTTCTTTTGTATAAAATTTTGTAGCAAAACCCCGTACATTTCTAGAAGTATCAGGTGTTCCTTTCGTACTAACAGCTAATGAAAATCGAACCATAACAGGAACTTTCTCATTTGAATTTTGTAAAAAGCTTAGTTTTGTATGTTCAGACATCGGATATATCGTTTGAAAATAACCGAATGCACCAAATCCTTTTGCATGAACAGGTCTTTCTAAAATTTTTTCGTGAATAAATTCTTGTAACGCCTCGTGCAGTACATTATCTTGCTTTAAAATAGGTCCACGTGAACCAACTGTTTGAGAGTGAAGTTTAGCTTGGTCATTACGTTCTCCATTTTCATTAAAGCCTTTTCCTAGTAAAGATTGTCCCTGTTTATCATAGTTTTCATCCATCGATATAGCCTCCAAATCTTTTTTTCCATTGTTACTAAATATGATTTTATAGCCTTGATTATGTATGACACGCAAAGTTCAAAATAGTAACAGACCGCTAGATGAAAAAAACGTGTATGTAGTGGACCTGTTGAAATAGAAGAAATTATGGAAAAATGAATATCGGGAAGAAAATTACTATTACAATTACAATCTTAAAAATGAATTTATACATGACTTTATAGAGAATGAACATAAATAAACAGGGAAAATAACTAGGAGGAATTTAAAATGTCGGATTGGTTTCAATTAGATAAAGAATATATGATGCCTACGTATTGTCGTACGAAGGTTGCAATAGAAAGAGGAGAAGGGTGCAAGCTTTATGATGTGGATGGTAAAGAGTATGTAGATTTATTTTCTGGTGTCGGAGTGAACGTATTAGGGTATAATCACCCGAAAATCGTGCAAACGACAATGGAACAAGTTACGAAATCTCTGCATCTCCCATTTCATTTTTTAAACCCAGTTGCGATTGAGTATGCAAAGAAATTAGTTGATTGCTCTTTAAAAAATGGAAAAGTCTTTTTTACAAACTCTGGTACGGAAGCGACAGAAACAACGTTGAAATTAATTGATAAATATAGAGTGAATACGCATGAGGAACGTGAAGGAATCGTAGTGCTGAAGAATAGCTTCCACGGGCGTACGTTAGGGGCACTTCATTTTACGAGACAAGAAAGTGTATATCAAAATTTCCCTAAAACATCGATTCCAGTATATGAAGTAGAGCGCGAGAATATAGAGCAATTAGAAGAAACAATTGTTAAAGAAAATCCAATTGCGATTATGCTAGAGCCTGTATTAGGTAGCGGGGGGATATACCCTTTATCGGGTGAATATTTACATGGTGTTCAAAACTTATGTGATAAATATAATGTCATTCTTATCGTTGATGAAGTTCAAAGTGGTATGGGGAGAACTGGTAAACTATTTGCTTATCAAAATTTCAATATTACACCGGATATTATTCAAATTGGTAAGGGAGCAGGAGGCGGGATACCGCTTGGCGGAATTATTGTAGGTGAAAAGTTATGTGACGTATTTGCACCAGGAGATCACGGCACAACGTTTGCTCATTCTTCAATGGGAACGGCTTTAGGGTTAACGGTTTTAAATACATTGATTGACGATGGTTTAATGCAAGAAGCGTATGAAACATCACACTATCTAAATGATAAATTGCAAGAAATTCAGAAAGAAAATTCTTATTATATTCAGGAAGTACGTCATGCTGGAATGATGTTTGGAATTAGTTTGAATGATAAGAATGAAAATGTTAAGAAATTACAGGTGGAGCTAATGGAGAAAGGAATGTTAGTTGATGTTACACAAGGGAACATCATCCGTTTACTTCCTCCATATATAATTACTAAAGAAGAAATTGATGCATTTATTTATGAGTTTATCTCCTGTATTCATAGCTTATCAGCTATAGCGAGTGTTTAAAAAACTTTATAAAAAAGCACCTTATTTTTAATTCAAATAGGAAGAAAATAGGGGTGAAAAAAATAAATTTAGATATTAAAATAAAAAGCTGAAAAAGGTACTCGTATAGCTCCTTCTTCAGCTTTTTAAAATAGTAAATTACTTAATCTAGGAAGCATCTCGTTGGACAAATAATTAATTATGTGAAACAATAATAACAGATAAGGAGACGTTGCTTTTCCTTAAGTGCTTCGTATTGAATTTATTCTAGTAAGAGAAGGTGTGCTTAAAGAAGTTAAATTAAATAAGGGGCTGTTTTACTATATGCAACAAAATAATGATTTAAATTTTGAACCTCAAGACGTTAATATTGTCAATTCTAAACAAGCGAAAAAAGCAGTTATTGCTACTGGCATTGGGAATGCAATGGAGTGGTTTGACTTTGGATTATACGCGTATTTAGCGGTAATATTAAGTCAATTATTCTTCTCAGGTGTGGATAATAGTGGTTTGCAACTTGTACTAACATTTGGTACATTTGCGGCGGCCTTTCTCGTTCGACCAATCGGAGGTATTTTCTTTGGTAGAATAGGAGATAAATACGGCCGAAAGATTGTTTTAAGTACAACTATTATTTTAATGGCACTTTCTACATTATTCATCGCATTACTACCAACCTATGAACAAATTGGTGTATGGGCACCAATACTACTTTTAATTGCTCGAATGATTCAAGGCTTCTCTACAGGCGGCGAATATTCAGGAGCAATGGTTTATATCGCAGAATCTTCTCCAGATAAAAAGCGTGGTATACTCGGTAGTGGTCTTGAAATTGGAACACTCTCAGGTTACATTGCTGCCTCGGTAATTGTTACCATTTTGACGTTATTATTAACAGATGAGCAAATGCTCAGCTGGGGATGGCGTATTCCTTTCTTAATTGCTGCACCAATTGGTTTGGTCGGTTTATATTTACGACGTCATTTAGATGAATCTCCAATCTTTCAAGAGATGGAAAAAGCACAAGAGGAATCTGAAGACAACGAACAATTTTCATTTATGGATATATTAAAATATCACAAAAAAGACTTCTTATTAAGCACAGTAATTGTTGCCTTCTTTAACATTACAAACTATATGATCCTTTCGTATATTCCTTCTTATTTAACACAAGTACTAAAAGTCAAAGAAACAACTGGCTTATTAATTATTTCAATTACGATGGCACTTATGATTCCACTGGCACTTTATTTCGGTAAATTAAGTGATAAAGTAGGTAATAAACGCGTAGTACAAATTGGTTTACTTGGTTTAGCATTATGTTCAATTCCAGCATTTTTATTAATTGGTAACGGACATATTGTAGCCATGTTTGCGGGTATTTTCATTTTAGGTTTCTTCCTTAGTGTTTATGAAGGAACATTGCCTTCGTTATTACCAGCACTCTTTTTCACCGATGTACGTTATCGTGCGCTTTCTATCTCCTTTAATATTTCTGTATCTATATTCGGTGGTACAACACCGCTCGTATGTTCATACTTAGTTCATGCTACTGGTAATCCACTGGCACCAGCATTTTATTTAACAGGTGTAAGTGTAATTGGATTAATTGTGTTTAGTGTACTGTTTGTCACAACCTCAGGACGTGCACTAAAAGGTTCTTATCCTACTGTAGAATCGAAAAAAGAAGCACATCAAATTGCTAAAGAGGATCCTGAAGAAACACTTTGGTGGCATGAAGAATCTTTAGAAATTGAAGCAGGAAAAAAAGCATAATTTGTGAAAAGCAACGTGGACTTTTACACAAAAAGACTCCTAGTTTAATAGGAGTCTTTTTGTATACATCATTTTCTCTTCTTCTTCAAACTCTTCTGATACGCATAAAGCTTATGAACCTCTTCCTTAAATTCATGCAGAAGTACAGTGTTTTCACCATTTGAATAACGCACTGCATTATACGCGTCTATAATAATATGACTCTGAATATTTACCTCTTCTTCATCATTAATTCTTTCTAGCCAAGCTTCAACAGTTTCTCCTCGTTCTCGGTTTAAAGGAGGAGATAGCTTACTCTCGAGTTTGAAAATTTCTTTCCGAATTTCGTTATTTGGTGATTTATTTCGTTTGAAGCGTTTTTGGCTAATGCCTTCTTTATCAGTAATGATTGTAGATTCAAAGACAGGCATATTTGGTAAACTTAAATGTTTTCGTTTTTTTACTATTTTCCAAACGACGTAAATAGCGATGGCTGTACATGCTATTATTGTAATGCTATTTATGAGAGTTGGATCAAAAGGACGCTGCCCCAGTTCCTCTTTAATTTGAGGATCTTTTAAATTTCCTTTATTCGACCAAAAGTCGTCTGTATCTTTTAATGCAGCTGCCGAGAACAATGGATTTAAAGCATAACCAAATCCTAAGGCAACTACTTGTATGATATAAGAAAAAAGAAGCCGAATATAAGGAAATACCGGAATAAGTAAAGCGCTAATTATTCCAATCGTAATAATAGAAGTGAAACGTAATAGCTGTTGATTACGATTGGAACCTGTTAACCAAAATGTAATCATAATGTGTAAAGTTAATAGTAACAATTTCCACAATGACGGAAAGGGGGCATAAAATATAGATGAAACGACAAACCATACAATACCGCCTAACGATTTTTGTACTGGATATCCCGGTCCAACAGAGTGTACGATAAAGAAAAACAGTGGTAATAATATTGTGCCTAAAATAGAGAAAGGTAGAAATAAAGAACAACCGATTATTTGAATAACTAACAGTAGTACAAAACCTGTTGTTTTTTTCTTCATAAATTTATGAATAAGAAATATTCCTACATAACCGGTCACTAAAAATATAGCAATACCAACTAGTTCGTCCCTTTCTGTTAATAATGAAAGAAGGAGGAGCAGAATAAAGTCATTAACGTGATAGAGCCAAGTTTTCAAGCTTTTCCACCATCCCTTCATTATTAATGAGGAACGTAGGCTGAGATAGAAGAGGGAGCTCCTTTTTCTGCAAACCAATGTATATCATTGTAGATGAGCGTTCCCTTTTTCTCGTTACATAGTGAAGAAATCCTTGTTTCGGAAGTAGCGTACTATCATCTGAAATACGTGCTAATTCTTCTAACGCTTTGGCGTAATGTGTTTGTCCTTCGTTTAATGGTAAAAGCAAAGGGCCACCTTCTGCTAAAACGCTAATAAATAACTCAAACGGAATTTGATGCTTCGTTGCGTATTGGCAAATGTATGTTGTAAAAGAAATAAGGTCTTCTACATTCTCTTTCCAACCAAACCCACGATCAGCAGCTAAAGAAAGACAAATTGTCCAACTATAATTTTTTACAGGTTCATATTGCTTCGCTTGTAACGCCTGCATTTTAGCAGATGCTTTCCAATGAATAGAGCGGAAAGATTCACGTTCATATCGTTTAACACCGATAATAGATGTTTCATCATTGTAAAAAGAGAAATTCGTTCGATACGAACCTGTTAATAGTTGCTGAAGTTCTTGTAAACCGGCTACCTCTTTAGGAGAAGGGTACACAATAATTTCAGTCTTTAACTTATCGAAAACAGGTAAATGTACAGTTAAAAGATGAAAAGGATCTTTTAAAACACATTCGAACTGTTCAATTTGAAACACACCACGCTTCGTTGCGGTTAATGTTAAATCCCATTTTTGTGCTGAATGAGCAGGTTGTGAAAATGGGAAAGAAAATAACGTTTTCGATATTTGTTCAATCCCTTGATCTTTATGCGGTATAAGGGAAGAATCTAAATGAAAATAACAAACACCATTAACGAGTGGTATATTTGCCCCATTTTTTAAATGAATAAAAAACTGTCCAGATTCATCAGGGAAAAGCCGAGTTGTTTGTTTCTCGTTTATTACTTGAAACTTTTTCTCTATGTAAGCGACATATTTATAAATAAAAATCGCAAATAAATAGTAGAAGAAAAAGAGAAACATAATAATTCGTTGCGGCAGAAAAAACGTAAATAGTATAGCGCCTGGCACAGTTAATTGAATAATATGGAGCTGAAAAAATAAAGGTACAGTTACAACGCGCTGTCCATTCATGCTTGTTCAATCTCCACAGGTACGTCTACTTCTTTTAAAATCCTTTGCATTAATTCATTTTTTGTCGTACGTAAAGCTCCTTCCATTGACAAGACGATACGGTGATTCCAAACAGAAGGAACTAAAAATTGTATATCTTCAGGCGTGCAATATTCTCTCCCGCGTAAAAAGGCTAATGCTTGAACGGCACGTACTAAAGCTAATGTGGCACGCGGGCTTACACCATTGGCAATGTAATCATGATTTCTTGTAGCGTGAGCAAGCTTAATAATGTAATGTTCTAACGGTTCTGATACGAAAATTTCTTTCACTTGTTTCTGTGCTTCTAAAATGTCTTCTAAAGAAATGACAGATGTGACGCTTTCTAACGGTGCATTGTTACGAAAACGGCGCATCATTTTTAATTCATCTTCAGGAGACGGATAACCAATTGAAATCGTCATTAAAAAGCGATCAAGCTGTGCATCTGGAAGAGGGAAAGTTCCTTGTGATTCAATCGGGTTTTGCGTCGCAATAACAAAGAAAGGTTTCGGAAGAGGAGTAGACTGCTTTTCAAGCGTTACTTGTCGTTCTTCCATCGCTTCTAACAAACTAGATTGTGTTCTCGGCATCGCACGGTTAATTTCATCCGCAAGTAATATGTTTGTCACGACTGGTCCAAGTCTTAACTCGAATTCACTAGTTTTTGGATTGAAATATTCAATACCTGTTACATCACTCGGAAGTACATCAGGGGTAAATTGAACGCGAGAAAAATTACCACCAATGCTTTTAGAAATTGTTTTTGCTAGTAATGTTTTCCCGGTGCCAGGAACGTCTTCAAGCAGTACATGTCCATCAGCAAGCAGTGAAACGAGGAGTAAATCAATTACATTTTCCTTACCGACAAAAACAGATCCTATGTTTTCTTTTAATTTATTTATCATATGTATCATTCCTTTCAAAATAAAAGTGGATATTTCTATATTTTAACAAATTATTCAGAAAATTGGTATTATTTTTTAATCCGAAGAAATAGATATTTAATTTTAATATTACACTTGCATATTTTGGAATATGATTATACAATATCGTTATACGATGTATCGCAAGTCGATATATCATGAAGCGATGTATCGGAGGTAGTTATAATGAATGCGAAAGCGAAAAAATATATTCCGTTAACTGAGGCAACTTATTACATATTATTGTCACTTGTGAAGCCAATGCATGGTTACGGAATTATGCAAATGGTAGAAGAGATGACAAATGGGGAAGTAAAACTCGGTCCTGGTACTTTATATGGGAATACGACGAAGTTACTAAAAGAGAAGTTAATTGTTGAAGTTGCCTCTACAGACAGAAAGAAGTGCTACGAGTTAACACCATTTGGTAGAGAAGTGTTAGAGCTAGAGTATAACAGACTGCAGAGATCTGTAAGGAATGGAAACAGTATATTAGGGGAGTGAATGGAAGATGGAGACAAAGAAGATATTCAAACCTTTCGCGGTATGGAGCGTAGAAAAAGAAGAAGCTTTTTTACGGAATATGCACCAACAAGGCTGGGCATTACAAAAATATAATATAATGTATACATTTAAGAAAACTAAGCCGAAAGATGTAGTATATAAAGCGGATTTCAGATTGGATTATAAAGATTCAAAAGAAAAACAAAAAGAATATATTGATATATATGAAATGTGTGGGTGGAAACATGTAACGAGTTTTGCAAAATGGAATTATTTTTGTAAAGAGGTAGAAGATGATAATGAGTTACCTGACATTTACTCAGAAAAAGAGACGAAGGTACAAAAAATGAAGGAATTACTACAATTTTTTGCATTTATTTCAATAACTATATTACCCTCAATGTATAATGCATTTTTAAGTTCAACAGAATCAAGAGTGCCAATTTGGGCGAAAGTTATGCTGGGGTTTGTTGGTTGTATGTATATGTATCTCTTTATAAGGATCTCTTGGAAAATTAAGAAATTGAAAAACGAAATATTATAACAAAGAGTGGATTTTTAAAGAAGATGATATGATTATCGGAATCATCTTCTTTAATTTTTATGTAATTCTATTTTGTTCGTTCTTTTTTACACAATAAAAAACTATATATTTAAGACATAGAATTAACAGTTACAAAGATAATCCCAGTAACAATACCTAAAAAAATCATAAATGAAGAAGAAACGATTAATAATAATGAACTACCGATTAATACTATTTTATTAGAGTTTTGATGTTTAAAGTGGTAATAAAGTAAAAAGCCGCAAACAGTAGAAATAATCCATATAGCTAGACCGTAAGGAGTCGAGATCTTCTTCCAATCGAAGATCCAAAAGTAAAAATGACTATGTGACAAGTTAATAGTAGAAATGTAGATGGAATCATTAACTTTTTATTTAAAATCATTTGTTTCACCTCTTTTATGTAAGTATTACCAGAAGGGTGTGGAGTTTCAAATATAATAAGGAAGAAATACATTTTTTATTACCGTATTAAACGGAAAAATCCCTTATAGAAAAATCTATTTCCATAAGGGATAGTAACGATTTTATGAGAAAGACTGATTTTGCGCAGGTTTTATAAATTGCTCTGGGTTTTCAACAAGCCCGCATACAGCACATTGGACGCGATAAGTAGGTCCTTGATAAGCCATATGAAAAGCATTCATCGTTTCGTTTGTGTATTCTTCTTCTACTTGACCAGTTTGTGGATTTAATTTCACTGGTTTTACTTGTTGCTCAAGAATATTAAAGCGAGTTCGGTTCGTTTTACAGCTTGGACATAGCATTGGTTCCATATGTATACACCTCCATTTTTAGCATTTCTTAAGCGGTATGATTTTATGCACATAGTTTTATGATCACGTAGAAAAAACTTTCTCAACATAAATAGGTGTATATTATATTTAAAATTCAGAAAAAATAAAATATAATAAATGTAAGAACTGGTTATGTCCAAACCAAATCTCCTGTTTTATGCCAATAAGCTGGGGGCCGAGAAATCGGCCTCATTTTTTTGTGCTCATCTCTATAAGGTACAAGGTTTTTAAAAACATTTGTCGAATTTTTAGAGGTGAAGGTTAAGGGGGAATAATTATGAACTTAAAAATGAAATACATTATTTTATATGTAGAAAAGTTTGAGCAATGTCTTCAGTTTTATAAAGAAATTTTAAGATTGCCAATAAGAGCAGAGCACGGTACATATATTGAATTTGAAACAGGAGCAACAATTTTAGCGATGAATACACGAGAGGATGTTAAGGAGTTAACGGGACTACCTCTTACAGAAGGTGTACTACAATCTTCTCATTTTGAGTTAGGGTTTGTTGTAGAAGATGTAAAGGGAACGATTGAGAAATTAAAAGAACAAGGGGTTAAAGTTCTAGTTGAGCCAATCGTAAAACCGTGGGGACAAACAATTGCTTACATTGCCGATCCAGACGGTAATTATATTGAAATTTGTAGTTCATTAGAATAGAAGGAGAAAAAGAGGATGGGGTTTCCAAAATTAGAAACAGAACGTTTACTATTAAGAGAACTTACACTATTAGATGCAGAAGCGATGTTCCATTATTTTTCAAAAGAATCCGTTATTCGTTATTTCGGAATGGACTCTTTCGAAAATATTGAGCAAGCGAAAACGACTATTCAAACGTTTAGAAAGCGTAATGAAGAGGGAAGCGTATTTCGCTGGGGAATAGAGAAGAAAGGCACGGATCAATTAATTGGTACGTGTGGGTTTCATTTAATTAACAAGCATCATAAACGAGCTGAAATTGGTTATGAGCTAGATGATACATATTGGGGACAAGGATACGCAACCGAAGCACTGCAAGCAATGTTAGCTTACGGATTTGAAACATTGCACTTAATAAGAATTGCAGCTGTCGTATATATAGAAAATGAAGCTTCCCGTAATTTATTAAAAAAAGCAGGGTTTCAAGAAGAAGGATTACTTCGGAAATATATGATTCAAAATGATGTTGCTCATGACACGGTCGTTTATTCATTATTGAAAGAAGATTGGCAAAATTAATGAGCACAAATGAAATAATGAAAGTTATTAAGGAACAAAATGATGAGCGATTTATACTAGGTATAGACGGACTAAGTCGTTCGGGTAAAACAACGTTGGTTAAAAAATTAGAAGAAAATATGAAACGCAATGGAATCCCGTTTCATATTTTTCATATTGATGATCACATTACCGAGCGGAATAAGCGATATCATACTGGATTTGCAGAGTGGTATGAGTACTACAACCTTCAATGGGATATCGATTGGTTGCTGCGAAACCTTTTTCAAAAGTTACAAAGCGACATTGAATTAGAATTACCTTTTTATCATGATGAAACAGATTCATGTGAAATGAAAGAAATACAGCTTCCTTTAGTAGGTGTAATAATTGTAGAAGGCGTTTTTCTGCAGCGAAAAGAATGGAGAGATTTCTTTCATTATATGGTGTATTTGGATTGTTCAAGAGAGACAAGGTTTCTACGTGAAAGTCCAGAAACGCAGAAGAACCTTTCAAAATTTCAAAGTAGGTATTGGAAAGCTGAGGAGTATTATTGGGAAGCGGAATCGCCGAGGGATAGGGCAGATTTAGTAATTACAAAATGAAGCTAAGTATCAAGAAATGCATGGAAAATTTGATAGCAAGATGAAAACCGCATTATCAGAGGGGAAAATGAAAGATCTTACGCCTGTAATGTTAAGCGATAATAAAGTTGTTTAAAAAATAATAAAATCCTTTGAAAAATAATAAAGTTCTTTAATTCTTATAGAACTAACCATGCAGGTTAGCTCTATAAAAAAATTTCAATTTATTACAAAGGGTAGAAAAGCATAATTTTTCAAAGGCAAAGCAAGAATGGGTATATTATGGAATGGTAGACAATAAGTTTTGTGGAGCAAACTGTCATCTATGTTGCCATGAAAGAGTTTAAATGGCATGAACTACAATTTGTAGGGCAGTTTATGAGTTCACAACAAAGAGAACGTTATAATATCATATTAAAATAAGAGAGGGATAGAACATGCCATTCCATATAGGTAGTGCAAGAGCAGGTTTTACTAAGGTAAGTGGTACAGGAGAAGACTTAGGGGTAGGTGCATTCTATAAGTATTTAGGATACAGAGAAAACGGTAAAGATGTAATGGAACGACACGAAGCTTATGTTGAGGATATTCATGTAGAAACTGTAACGAAATACGGTAAAGTATACTGGAATACGATTGATAGTGAACTAGAATATGCAAAAAAAAGATTAGTGAACTAGGATATACAGAAAAGGAAACTCTTAGAGATGGATTACTTAGGGCAGATAGATGTTTGAGTGACTATGGTTACGCTATAAAATAGTAGACTTTAGGAGAAATAAATCTATTTAAAAGGGGTATCAAGGATGGGGAAATTCAAGAAAGACCAAAAAGTAGTTGCACTTACATTTGAGGGGTTAACGCCATGTACCATTGTAAGAGTTGGTTGGATTTTTATTACGGTACAGGTAGAGGAAACAAAACATCTGTATTCGATTACAAAAGGTAAGATAGTTCCTTTAGAAGAAGACAAATACTACTTATTAGAAGAGTGTATAAATGAAGAAGGTAACTTTGAAATAGGCGATGTGTTTGGTATTATTGATTCATCAAACTTAGAAAGTGTAAAGAAAGAATTTGCTAACAACGGTGAATTCGAGAAGAAAGATGGGCAATATTATACAAGACTTAAAACAGGTAGTGAGTTACTGAAACAATACTTCAACTAATATCTCACAAAGGGGTATGCAATATGATTGAGATGAAACAGGTAAAAGTAGGGAGAGACCAAAAGGAGTCTCTTTTTGTTTTAAATGGTGAAGGTGACATTATATTAAATACAGAGAAAAGGTCCATCTTAAACAGTTGGTGTAATCTATTAGGGATAGAGATACCGACTAATGTAAAAATAACAGAAGTAGACAATGTACATATAACTACATATCAAGTAGAGAAGACTGTCATGTGTAAGGAATTTATAGATAAGAAAGAAGTACCTTTAGGGGTATCTCCTTGTCTAACCTTTGTACCTATGAAAGACTGTGATGAATACATGGAAGTAATTGCTTACGTACATATTGACGAGAAAGTCACAACAATCTATATACCGCATGAAACTTCAAATGCATTTGTAGAGTTGTATACAGGAGAAGTAGACACTAGTGTAAAGTTACCATTTTTAAATTATAATTTCTAATTTCTAATAGGAGGGTAGGAACATGATTCCAAATATAGAACTAGGTATCAAAACGGTAAAGGGTCAAGACTTAAAATTAGGTGATATATTAAGTGCAGATAGGTTAATAGACACAGTTGTAGTAATAGACGAAGAAGGTAACTTACATACACAAGTAAATAGTGAACCATCAATGGCATTCGAGTTAGAAGGTTTTATCATAGTAGAGTGAAAATGACCTAATTTTGATATTTACGGACATATTTCAAGTGGGAAAATATGCTCAACTCATCCTATCAATAATTACAATGGTATTATCTGCTTACATTTGCTTGAACAAAAAGATGAAATGAGGCTTTCGATAAAAGTGAATAATCTTATTTATGTTAGGTATATAGACTAATAAAAAAATTTTATATTTTATTATTGGGAGGACGAAATAATGGATTTGGTAAACAAATTTTTAAACGGCTTGAGAGCAGCATTATCAACAGATGATCTCGAGGCACTAAATAAAGCGTACGGTGCTACAAAAGATGATATTGATACATTAAGGTCAGAATATCCAAATTGTCCAGAATCACTAATCTCTTTACTTGAAAATATTGATGGTACATATTGGCGGAAATATGGAGAAAACAAAGTTGCGGTATGTATTTTAGGCTCAGATGTTGAAGAGTATCCATATTATTTGCTTTCTACACAGCAGATGCTCGAAAGTTCAAAAGAAGAAGAAGACGTCTCCTATCTTTTAGAATACCAAGATGACGAGGATACTGTTGATTCTAAGATAAATCCAAAAGGACTTCTCCCTGGCACTTATATTCGTTTTTCAGACTGTATGAACAATGGTGGAACATCAAGACTCTATATTGATTTTAACCCTTCTGATGAAGGTGTATGTGGTCAAATAATTCGTTTTTTGCACGACCCTGATGAATATGAAGTGATTGCAAACAGCTTTGATGAGTATTTACAGGATCTTATTGATGGTGATTTTAATTTTCTAGAAGAAGAATCTCAATAATTTGTGAAGAATTACACTTCAACTAATGGGAGCTTTAGTTGAACAAGATTTAAACAAATTTATTATTTATATTTGTCTACAAACTCATTTAAAAGGTTAGAAATTAAACAACTTTAAAGAGCCTTACTACAATATGATTTGTAGCGAGGCTCTTATATTATTAAATCAGAATTAAATAACATTATTATCACTTTACATGTAATTGAAAAAGCTGGTATATTCGAAAAGATTGAAAAAAAGTCGATTGAAGAAAAAGATGGTTTATATACTGTTGTTCTTGTAGCAAAATATAGTAAAGAACAACGTACCTTTATCATAACTTATAATGATAAAGAGGAAATAGCAGGTTTATATATTAAATAAAAAACAGATACAGTGGAAGTTTCCACTGTATCTGTTTTTTATGTTTTAACCAAATTATGGTTATTCACGCTAATATGAACACATAGCTATATAAAAGGGGTGGGTATTATGAAAACCGAAATAGTTCCCAAAAAGAAGTACAGTATAATAAGCTATATATCTTTACTCATCGGAATTATGTGTTTTTTATTCGTTTTTATAACTCCGACGAGAATAGCGAATGCGGGAAATATAGTTGGAGATTATGTAACGATTGCTCTTACAGGTGTAGGTATTATACTTTCAATAATCACAATGACGAAAAAAACAGAGAAAAAGGGGATAGCTATTATTTCATTAGTACTGTCCTCATCATTTTTTATATTTTGGATCATCGCAATTATTTTAGTTTTGACGGGTCAAGTTAGCTTCGCGCCGTAATGAGCAATAAAAAGAGTCCTTCATTAATAGAAGGACTCTTTTTTATTCGGTATCTTCAGGTTGATATTCTAAAATATCCCCAGGTTGGCATTCTAATGCTTTACAAATAGCATCTAAAGTTGTAATTCTAATTGCTTTTGCTTTTCCATTTTTTAATATAGAAAGGTTAGCCATTGTAATTCCAACCTTCTCCGAAAGCTCTGTTACACTCATTTTTCTTTTAGCTAACATTACATCAATATTAATTATTATTGCCATGTTATTCACCTCAGACCGTTAAATCATTTTCTGATTTTATATCTATCGCATCTTTTAAAAGTCTTTGGAGAACGGCAGCAAAGACTGCGATAACCATTGAAGCAAAGATTAGGAGCATGCCAAGTATAATAATACCTGGTGCGTCATCTCTCTCTGCTACAAGATAGAAGAGTGGCATACCTACCACATATAAAATACTGATTGTTACTGCGCAGTTTTTTATCTTTTTTAAAGCACTAACAGATAATTTCGAGAAAGCGTTACCCTTGTCAATGAAGCTTACAAGTTTAAAGGCTTGATATAGAGAAAAATAAAAAGGTATCACGGTTGCATATAGATTGATTAAAACAAGATATTTTATAAATGCAATATCCGGGAACAATTCCGCTGCATATTTCCCTATGTTAGGAACTAAAAATATACATAAAGCAAGAACAGGGATTCCAATCAGAATAATAGCTGTCTTTAAAAAGAGTGTTGATCCTTGTTTCATATAAAGCACCTCATTTAAATATTATCTATTTAATCTAACATGAAATTTATCGTTTAACAATAAACTTTTATTTATTTTAATCTTGTTTTTATTGTTAAGTAAATTTAAATTTTAGATGAAAATAAAAAGTACTGCTCTTTATGAAAAAAGGCACCGAACAAAGTTACTCACGATCAAATAGAAGCTATGACGATGGCACTCGCCTTGTTGTGCTAAAAGACGGGATTGTACAACAAGTCGGTACACCGAAAGAAGTGTATGATAATCCAGAGAATGTATTTGTCGGAGGATTCATTGGCTCTCCTGGAATGAATTTTTTCAAAGGAGTATTAACAGATAATGCAGTAATTATTGATAAGTGGAAAATTGAAGTGCCAGAAGAGAAGATGAAGAGCTTGCGAAACAATGGATATACGAATAAAGAAATCATAATAGGGATACGTCCGGAAGACTTTTATTATGGAAAAGCAATCGAGGCCTTACCATATAACGCAAAAGTAACAGTACCGATTGATGTAGCAGAATTAATGGGGGACAGAAACATATTTATATTCTAACATTAATGGTCAATCTTTTGTTGCACGTGTGGACACATCTTTAGATGTGCAAAGTCAATCTAATATAGATTTAGTTTTGAATATGGATAAAGTTCATTGTTTCGACTCTAAAACTGAGAAGCGAATTATTTTATAGATAATAATTAATATGATTATACCCTTAGAATGTCTTCAACTACTACAAATAAATGAATAGTAAAAAGCCGATTATCCTTTAGATTACAGGAAATCGACTTTTTTATATAAAAGATCGCTTAGCGTACGAAAATCGCTTTTTGTTGGCAGTGCCCTGTCACAATCAAGCTGAGAAAAACAAATAATCCAAAACGAGAAAATTCTTAAGTTGATGGATGTATGATGCTACTCCTATGTTAAGGTTCGAGTCATTTGAAACAGCAACCTCTATATTGAGTGGTGTTAAAGCGACGTATATGATAAAAAAGATGTATCGCCTTGAATGAGCTAATACGACAAGAATTCGTGTCGGGCCTAATTAGGGAATGCAGTACAAATCAGTATATAGTATACAAGCATTCCCTTTCTATAAATACGGTATGTTTTTAATATAATTAAAAGAAGATTTTTGTGTTCTTTAATATGATGTGACATAATACCAGTTTTTTTCTATTTTTGTGATCTCTTTATATTCATTATTAAAGTCGTATTTGTTTGGTCTAGTATCATTTGGTGTGTAAATAAATCCTGAAAAATTATCTGATATACCACGATAAGTAAAAAAGAAAACAGAAATACCATTTTTATTTTGTTGAATAATTACATCCCCACCGTTTTTGGAAGTGGATGCAAACTGTTTAGGTAAATGAATTTGTCTACTATCATAATGAACATTAGGAGTTAACTCTTTATGTTCTATAAGTGCTATAACTTTTTCACGGTCTTCTTTATAGATAATAAAATCTAAATTTATATAAATCTCATTAAATGGTATACATATCCAAGTAATCACTATGATTAGTTGAACAATTAACGGTTTCCAATTTTTGTATTTAATGAGATGTATGATTGTGAAAATTAATATTAAAAAAAACAATCCATGAACTATTATTGAAAGAAATGGCATAACAAATGGGGTAAGGAATTCAACTAAATACCATTTGAAAAAATGATAAAGTATAAGAGCGATACCGCTTATTAATGTAATTTTGGTTAAATTCTTATTCAAATTTTGAATCTCCTTTCTATACTAAAAACATATGATTTTAGTATGAATATAAAATGTGTTTTTCATAAATTTCCCTTAGTTTCATTTTATTAACTTTGTTTGATTAATATTTTGAATATATCATAGATTTGAAATTAAATAAACGGACATTAAATTTTTACATTTTATATAGAATAAAAGTGAGGGAAGTTTTCAAAATAGACTAGTTTTTTATTTGAAATGTAATTTGATTAGTTTCATGAAATAGATCCAGTTCCGGTAAAATCAATTGCAACAAGTGAACATTACGAAACTAAGAGGAGCATATCAAAGTCGGTGACACCGACTTATGGGACAGTTCACTTCTGATTGTGGAAACGGGGCAGTACAGAAGTGGAAAAATTCTGTGTTTCTTTTTAATTAATATATTTATTGGGAAAAACTTCGAAATTTCCGGCACAAATGCTCCTTCTATCCTATAATAGAAGCTATTCTGGACGTAAGTAATTTGTAAGGAATGAGTAAGAAAAAAGAGATTTTCATAGTATAAAATATTTATTATACCTACGTATAACACCTACTACTAATAATGTGTTATAATACAAATTAGCAACATAAAGGAAAGGAATTAGAAAAAATGACCTTACAAAATACTAAAAATTTAAAAAAACAAGTTGCTCCTTTTGAAAAATCAACGGCAAAAAAAAGTGTTTGGCAAATCATCAATACGGTAGTGCCATTTATTATCTTATGGTACCTTGCTTATAAAAGTTTGTCCGTTTCTTATTGGTTAGCATTAGTTCCAGCTGTGTTAGCCGCGGGATTTATGACACGGGTTTTCATTATTTTTCATGATTGTACCCATCATTCTTTCTTTAAAAGCCGTCGTGTAAATAGAATAGTAGGGACATGTATGGGTGTTTTAACTTTATTCCCGTTTGATCAATGGGGGCATGAGCATTCCGTTCATCACGCTACAAGTGGTAATTTGGATAAGCGAGGTACAGGAGATATTTGGACACTTACAGTGAATGAATATTTGGCAGCGCCATTTAGACTCCGTTTAGCATATCGTTTATATCGCAATCCATTGGTTATGTTTGGGTTAGGTCCGATTTATGTTTTCCTACTTAAAAATAGATTTAACAGAAAAGGTGCTAGAAAGAAGGAACGCATGAATACCTATTTGACGAATGTTTTAATCGTTGCTTTAGTAGGGTTACTTTGCTGGACACTCGGATGGCAATCGTTTCTTTTAGTACATGGTTCCATATTCTTAATAGCAGGTTCAATAGGTATTTGGCTGTTTTACGTACAGCACACATTCGAGGATTCTTATTTTGAAGAAGATAAAGAGTGGGAATATGTGAAAGCGGCAGTGGAAGGAAGTTCTTTTTATAAACTACCTAAAATCTTGCAATTTTTAACTGGTAATATTGGATTTCATCATGTTCACCATTTAAGTCCAAGAGTACCTAATTATAAATTAGAAGAGGCACACAATAATACGCTTCCTTTAAAGAATGTACCAACGATTACTCTTGCTACAAGTTTGCGGTCACTCCGTTTCCGTCTTTGGGATGAGCAAAACAACAATTTTGTTAGCTTTAAAGAAGTTAAAAATTTAGTGAAAAATAATGTTTCTATTCCAGTGAAATCAGAACTATAACTTCATCAAATATGACTGACTCCCCTTAATCATTTTCGATTTAAGGGGAGTTTTTGTTTAACTAGTAGATGCACGATATGGAGAAAACTTAAATGATTTAAATTGTAATGGAGGTGGATTAGGAAATAGTAATTAATATTAGAGGACGATAAAAATATTATGTTAACAATTTGAGGAGATTGATATTACTTTTTTCAATAGATATTATGCTTAGTCTTTGAGTATATTTCATCTGGTGTGTATCATGTCTTACAAGAAACGTATAATTTAAAACTTGATAAAATCTGCAGCAAATACATATGAAAATGATGTTCCCTTAATAATAAAAGGGTATTACGCTATAAAATAAATGATAATAAGAACAGGCTAATTATTTTAGGATAATAAAATGCAAAACAGACAAACTCAATTACCCTTGAATTTGTCCGTTCAGTTACTGGTGAAAAAGGAGGAGTATGTAAATGAAATGTGTATATAGTCTAAAACTGTTTAAAGATATGTGAATGTATTTAAAGTGGGTTTCTTTACACTAATTTATTACTTTTTAGTTTGCCTAGATAGTTCAACAGATTTTTGCGTACAACGCTGCATAGCTGAAATGATGGCTGTTCGTAAGCCTTTTTCCTCTAATGTTGCTACAGCTTCTATCGTTGTTCCGCCAGGAGAACAAACCATATCTTTCAATTCACCTGGATGTATGCCTGTTTCTAGTACCATTTTTGCAGAGCCTAACACAGCTTGAGCAGCGAATTTATATGCTTGATTTCTAGGCATACCATCTAATACAGCTGCATCTGCCATCGCTTCTATAATCATATATACGTATGCTGGCGACGAACCACTTACAGATGTTACAACGTCCATTAATTTTTCGCTTACGATCTCTGTTTGACCAAGGCTATTGAAAATGTTTAGCACATCTTCTAAATCTTTTTCTGTCACCATTTCATTAGGGCATAACGCAGACATTCCTTCTCCAACAAGAGCAGGGGTGTTAGGCATTACTCTTACAACCTTTAATTTTTTAGCAAAAGCCTCTTCAGTACTTTTAATGCTTTTCCCGGCAGCGATCGTTACGACGATAACATCGTTTTTGATTATTTCTTTTATTTCGTTAATGATTGATGCGTATAGGTCTGGTTTAATTGATAAAATTAAAATATCAGCATTTTTAGCTACTTCATTGTTGTCAGTTGTTATAGTTAGTCCATATTTTTCACTAGCATGTTTTAAATTCGTAGTGTTTAAATCTGAACAAATGATTTTATTTGAAGACACTATATTTTTGTTTATCATCCCGCCAATCATAGCCATTCCCATATTTCCGCATCCGATGAATCCAATTTGTTTGTCCATAATAACTCAATCTGGCTCCTTTTATCATAAATTATATCGGTTTCGAATTATTATTCTAAAATAACAATAACATCCAAGTGCAATATAAAGAAACATTCTAAGAGAATACGTTCTTTTTTGCAATACAAAAAATAAAGAAATCAATTTTATTCTGTACTAAACAAGTGCATTCTCAATTATTTAATATTTTATGTTATTTACTATTTGGTAACGTTTAAAAGCATGTTGGAGAATAGGTATAGTTATATCAACTTTTTCTAGATATGGTGATATTCATAAGTGTGTACATAATTTCATACTTAAAGCTTGTCGCTCTATTCATTTTGCAAAATACCTCTTGACACAAAAACGAAATATATAGCATAATATAAAAAATCAAATGGAAAATCGTTGAAGGGAAATAGTACATATGTCTTCTTGCGAAAGAGAGTGGAATTCACCGGCTGAAAGATTCCTCGTATAGAATGTATCGAACCTATCCCAGAGTCTTAAATGAAAGTTTAGGCGTACGCCTGCGTTATAGGCGCCAAGTGGATATCTGTGTATATCAATTAAGGTGGTACCGCGGAACAATGACCGTTTCGTCCTTTTTATTTTATTAAGGGCGAAGCGGTCATTTTTATTTTGCCCTCTAATACTATAGGTGCAGCATTGATGAGGATAGACATAGCTGCAAACTGTATAAATAAAAGTGTAATTTATAAAAACTTTGATTTTAGACTTGGGGGATAAAAAAGTGAAAAAACAACGAATTGTTGTAAAGATTGGGAGCAGTTCCTTGGCAGCAAGTCATGGAGGCATCTCTAAAGAACAACTTTCAGATCACGTTGCTGCATTGGCACGATTGAAAGAGGAAGGGCATGAAGTTTTGTTGATTACATCTGGGGCAGTCGCTGCAGGTTTTTCTGCTCTAGGGTATTCTAGTAGACCTGTGACAATTAAAGGGAAACAGGCTGCTGCTGCTGTCGGACAAAGTTTATTAATGCAGGCATACACGGAGGAATTCCGTAAATATGGTATCGTTACTGCACAACTTTTACTAACGAGAAGTGATTTTTCTAGAAAAGAACAATACAGTAACGCTTACGCTACTTTAGGAGAGCTACTAAACCGTTCAGCTCTTCCAATAATCAATGAAAATGATTCCATTTCTTTAGAAGAGCTGACGTTCGGTGATAATGATATGCTGTCAGCTTTAGTAAGCGGACTTGTTTCGGCAGATATGCTCATGATTTTTACCGATGTGAACGGTTTATATGACCAAAATCCTCAGAAAAATGCGGATGCGAAAAAATATCATTTCCTTCCTGAGGTAACGGAAGAAATTGCTTCTCTTGCAGGAGATGCTGGCTCAAAACTTGGGACTGGCGGTATGAAATCAAAAATCGATGCTGCAAAGACGGCACTATCTCTTGGAGTGAGTGTATTTATCGGAACGGGATGTGGACAGGAGAAGTTTTTAGATGTTATGAAGGGCAAAGGTGATGGAACATATATCGGGAATGCTCCTCAAAAAGTGATTAAGATGAACAAGCAATGGATCGCCTTGCATTCGCTTGTTAGCGGACAAATTGAAGTAGATGCGGGGGCAGCCACTGCCATCATTCAACATGGAAAGAGTTTACTTCCTGCTGGTGTTACTAGTGTGTCTGGATTTTTCCAAGTGGATGAAGTCGTGGAAGTAATTACGCAACAAGGGCGCGTAATAGGAAAAGGACAATGCACATATAGCGCAGAGGAACTAAGGAATTTAAAAGGTATGCAAAGCCAAGATATTCAAGCAAGAGGCGAAAGGCATAGTTATGAAGTTATCCATAGGGATCATTGGGTTTCATTTTAAGAATAGCGAGGGCAGAGTCCATTGCTCAAATTCTTTAATTCCATAGGCGGGAAACACTTAGTTGGTGGAGATAAACGGGTCTTTAATTTTTACTTATTAACTTTTTAAAAGGAGGAAATAAAAATGAATGAAGTGTTGGCAAAGGGGAAAAAGGCGAAAGAGGTTGCTAGAGAACTTGTGCTTAAATCTACAGATCAAAAAAATGAAGCACTTGCCGTAATTGCTGATCAGCTGATAGTAGAAACAGCTTATATTTTAGAGGAAAACAAACGAGATATTGAAGAAGGGAAGGCAAAAGGATTTTCTGGGTCACTCCTTGATCGTCTTATGCTGAATGAACAGCGTATCATCGATATGACTGAGGGAATTAAGCAGCTAATTGATTTACGTGATCCTGTTGGAGAGCGTGTAAGTGCATGGGAACGACCAAATGGATTATCTATTCAGGAGATGCGCGTACCACTTGGTGTTGTCGGAATGATTTACGAGGCAAGACCGAATGTAACGGTAGATGCTGCTACAATTTGTTTGAAAACAGGAAACGCAGTCATATTACGTGGTAGTTCTTCTGCTATCAATTCTAACAAAGCCATCGTTAGCGTTATTCACCGAGCGCTCAAACAAACAAGCTTGCCTCCAGAAAGTGTACAGCTCATAGAAGATACAACGCGAGATAGTGCAAAGCAGTTGTTTACATTGAATGAGTACTTAGATGTTCTTATCCCAAGAGGCGGCAAGCAGTTAATAGATACTGTAGTGAGAGAAGCATCTGTTCCAGTACTTGAAACAGGTGCGGGAAATTGTCATATTTTCATTGATGAAACAGCGGATAAACAAATGGCATTTGATATTATTATAAACGCAAAAACGCAGCGTCCATCTGTATGTAATGCAATAGAAACGATTGTACTTCATGAGAAGTGGGCGCAGCAATTTGGTAGCGAGCTGTTTTCTTCTTTGAAGGAAAGAGGCGTGGAGCTACGTGGAGATAGTAAAGCATTGGCAATTGATACTTCTATTGCATTAGCTTCAGAAGAAGATTGGGAAACAGAGTTTTTATCTCTCACACTGGCAGTTAAAGTGGTTTCCACTACAGAAGAAGCGATTCATCATATAAATACGTATGGATCCATGCATTCCGAAGCGATTATTACAGAGAACGAGGAAAACGTCAGTAAGTTTTTCACATCCGTTGATGCCGCAGCACTCTACCATAATGCATCGACTCGTTTTACAGATGGATCTGAATTCGGATTCGGTGCAGAAATTGGCATTAGTACACAAAAGCTACACGTAAGGGGACCAATGGGGCTACCTGCATTAACTTCTACAAAATATGTGATTCGTGGAAATGGTCAGATTCGAAGATAAAAGACACGCAATTAGTTTTATATATGAGTAAGGACAGTAAGGGACGATGTTCCTAATGTCCTTTTTTTATGCATAATTTTAGATTGGTAATAAAAGGTAGTTTAAGGACCTTACCTAAAAAATGAATGCTTAGCTTAGTAAAAGGTCGTGGATGAAGAAAACAAAAAACTAAAAAAGACAATGCCATTTTACTTGGTAAATTGTCAAAATTGTAGACGTAGTAAAGGAGGATCGGCGAATTTTGAAAAAACAAGCTAAGACAAAAATACAATAAGCTGCCCATATGGACAGCTTATTTACATAATTTTCGATATAGGAAGTTATTGTATTTAATTTATTCAATACTTATTATTGCTCTACAAGTAAATAACGTTAATTCATTGACCTTGCGATTTCTAGCATTTTTTCCTTTGGTAATCTTGTACTTTGCATTTCTACATATGTTCCAGCTTGTGTCCAACAGAGTAAACCACCTGTAATGAGTTCTCCATTCTTGTCCAGTGTTCCACTATTTCCCCATGCTGAAAAATAACCTTTATTTCCGTTAATCACAATTTGTTCAGCATGGGTGAAGTCTTTATCAGATAATGGAATTCTCCTACTCAAGTGAATAGCAACCATTAGCTTTGTATCCTTGCTATCCATATAATGTAGGCTTATCCAAGGAGATGTTTTTGTATCTAATGTCCAATCATCTGGAATCTTTTTTGGAGATAAAATAGTGAAATTAACTTTTTTCTGTATTTCTGGAATAGTAGTGCTGTTGTGATTATACTTAATTTCTTTAGCAATGATTGTCATTGGGTAACTAATTAAAAGTATTAAGGTAATGAATAAACGAAATGGAGCTATCAATTTATTACCTCGATTCTAATTTGATTTTCTGACAGGTAGTATTTCCAAACTATTATTTTTTATTAAATAACCTGTCTCTTTTGTTTAACGAGGAATCATGTATATTTCATACATATTCAGTTAACGCATCATTATCGGTAGAGAGGAAAAAGAAGGAACTCTGTAAAGTAGTATTCAATTTTTTGGATGAATATAGAGCGACCTAAATAAAAGGAGCCTCTATCAAAAGTTACTTAGTAATTTTTGATAGAGGCTTTTAATTATAATACTTAATTGTAGTTATATATCTTTAACATATAGTGAGTGTCTTTTATTTTAAAGATTATTTACCATACAAATAGCCCAACGAGCATAGCGCTTAATAAGGAAACAGCCATGCCGCTAACAAGAAGCTTCCAAACATTTTTACCGATTATTGATGATTTTTCCCCGCCAAATAATGAATTGTAAGTTCCATAAATCATACCTACTGTACTAAAGTTTGCAAAAGAAGCTAGAAATGTAGTTGCAACTGCAATTGTATGTGGCTGTAAAGATTTTAAGTTTGATTTTAAATCCATCATTGCAACAAATTCATTCGTTGTTATTTTTATCCCCATTAATTCAGCTACATACATAGCATCTTTGCCTGTTAAACCGAGTAAAAAAGCAAAGGGACTAAAGATAATAGAGAAGATTTTTTGAATTGTTAAACCTGTTACAAAAAAGCTTAAAATACCATTTAAACATGCTGTTAAAGCTACATACCCAATTACCATCGCTAAAATAACAATAACCATATTCATCCCAACTAACATACTGTTTGAAATAGTAGAAAAGAAATCTTTTTTTTCATTTTTTGCAGGTGAATAAATAACATCATCTTCTTTAGTAACTTCTACAGGATTTAAAACATTAGCCAAGATTAATGCGTTAATACAGTTTAAAGGAATAGCGCTGAAAATATATGTTGCTGGAACCATTGATAGATAAGCACCAAGAATGGATCCGCTGACGCTACTCATACTCATAATTCCAAAAGTCAACAAACGATTTTCTTTTAACACAGATAATTGATCACGAACAACTGCAAGTGCTTCCGTATTTCCTAAAAACATCATTTGAATGGAAAAGAAGCTTTCTAACTTTGGTAAACGAGAAATCTTTGAAATGATTGCACCAACTTTATCGATAATCCAAGTTAAGATTCCAAAATACGAAAGAATATCAAAGAAAGTGATAACAAAAATGATAGGAAGTAAGGCGCTAAAGAAGAAATCAACTGTTTGATTTTCCATAGCTGAAGGAAATACAAATCGAATTCCTTCATTCGCACATGATAGTAGCCAACTGAAAAATGACGCAATTTTATTAATGATAATACTGCCCAATTTCGTGCCTAACATAAACCACGTAATAAAAAGCTCCAATATTATTAGAATAACAATTGGTCTCCATTTTATTTTTCTTTTATTAGGCGAACATAGGAAAACGATTAATATTACAACGAAAATCCCTAACATATTTAATATGAAATGCATGTCAACAACTCCTTGAGGCTTATTATTTGTATATAAAAAAGCCCCTATTCTTCCAAATTTGGATTATGATCAGAAGTTATGAAGAATGTAAATTATGTTTGGGATTAGTCTATTTCAATTTATGTACTAAAAATTAATGTTTTTTCGCTTTATAAAGGATATGTATTAATAATGTAAAGCAACAAAATAAATCTATTGGTAGAACGAAGGACAACAATTATTGGAAGTATGATGAAATTTTCTAAACTAATAACTGTATCCATTTTTAAATTGTTTAGGTGAAATACCAGTATGTTTTTTAAAGACCTTTGTAAAATAACTTTGGTCATGGAAATTTAATAGTGTGGAGATTTCTGATATAGAATGTTTTGTATAGGTCATTAAGCTTTTTGACTCATCTATCTTAGCGCGCTGAATATATTCGCCTAATGAAATTCCAACCTCTTTTTTGAAAAGGGAAGATAGATAACTAGGATTTAATGCGACTATTTCTGCTAGATGGGATAGTGTAATATCTTCGTAAAGATGAGTAAATATATAATTTTGACATATGTTTATAGGCTTTAAATGTTTTTGCATTTTCCCGTTTTTAACTTGTTCTGAGAACTCAAGTAAAGCATTCTCTAAAAATGGGGAAATGGCTTCACTTTTTTTTATTTCTTCGAGTTTTTGAATTAATAAATCACTGAGGGTATATGCAATTTCAGGGAATAGTCCGCCATCTATAGCCGACCTTGTCGCAAGTGTAATTGCTGCGATGGCAGAATTTTTCTGGCTTCGCAGGTGGCTTGTTTTTGACAACACCCCAAGATCTCCTGATTCAGGTAATTTTTTTAGATTTTTAATTAAATCATCCTTTTTTCCTTCTTTAATACACTCAAATATTTTCCTTTCAACTAGTGGATCGATATGAGTTAGTGTACTTTGACGTTGCTCCGATATATGTATAGCGGGCTGTTCAATTTCAAAATCATCCTTTTTTAACAGTATATTTTTTTGCAAAATATCAGCAATGTCTAATTTTTGTTGATACAGCATGTAATAAAGAACCATGCTTATATTTAAAAATTGTAAATTGCTTAAAACAGGGAGAGATTGATAATAGCGAATCATTTCCTCTTTGTCTATTTTTAGTTGAAGATCATTAACGATTCCTTTAATTGAGGTTTCTGATAACCTGGAATAAAGGACTGGTCCAACGAGGATATTCCCGCTAAGTTGATCGTTTAAACGTAAGTTAATTGAGAAAAAATTTTCAAGAAAGGCAGTCTCTTCAAGTACTGGAAAAGTATAGGGAGGATTTTCTCTAAATACTTGATTAAGTAACACCTCTTTTGAAGAATACAATGGGTTATGCTGAAAATGGGGCGAGATTTCAAATGCCAAATCCCCTTTGTTATCAATGAAAAAGATAGGTGTTTTATGTATGTCAAAGACCAACTTACAAATATAATATAAATCTTCAAGTTTGGAGCAATTCATTATTTTAACCTCTATTCTTTAAACATTGGCCTATATATGTACAAGTTAAAATCCTCTCCTAAGCAAAGGTTTTAAAATAAGAGCGAAAGAGAGTACGGTATAACCATAAATATAATCAGATAAAATTTTTACCATTATTCTAAAAAATATACCATAATATCTAAAAAATAATAACTATAATAACATTAAGAAAGCGTTTACTTAATTATTTTTTAGGAGGGCTATCATGAAAAGGGATATTAAGAAAATCATTTCACAAATGACATTAGAAGAAAAGGCAAGTCTATGTTCTGGATTAGACTTTTGGAATACAAAAGGGATTGAGCGATTAGGAATTCCTTCAATTATGGTAACTGATGGACCACACGGCCTTAGAAAACAGGCAGAGGGAGCAGATCACTTAGGGATTTATAACAGTATTCCAGCGACTTGTTTCCCTTCAGCAGTAGGGTTAGCTAGTACATGGAATAAAGAATTAATAAAACAAGTAGGAGTTGCATTAGGAGAAGAATGTCAGGCTGAAAATGTAGGAGTTCTCCTTGGACCAGGTGCAAATATTAAACGTTCGCCGCTATGCGGAAGAAACTTTGAATATTTTTCAGAGGACCCATATTTATCATCACAAATGGCTGCAAACCATGTTAAAGGTGTACAAAGTCAAGGGGTTGGAACGTCATTAAAACATTTCGCTGCTAATAATCAGGAGCATCGTAGAATGTCTGTAGATGCAATTGTTGATGAAAGAACATTGCGTGAAATCTATCTTGCTAGCTTTGAAGATGTTATTAAGGAAGCACAGCCTTGGACAGTAATGAGCGCTTACAACAAAGTGAATGGTGAATACGCTTCGGAAAATAACTATCTATTAAATGATATTTTAAAAGATGAATGGGGATTTGAAGGTTTTGTCGTTTCTGATTGGGGTGCAGTAAATGAGCGTGTTGCAAGTTTAGCTAACGGTTTGGAGTTAGAAATGCCTTCAAGCTTTGGAATTGGTGAGAAGAAAATTGTCGACGCAGTTAACTGTGGTAAGCTATCTGTAGAAAAGCTTGATCAAGCGGCAGAGCGTCTTCTTTACATTATTTTTAAAGCTTATGATAACCAATTAGAAAACGCTGTGTATAGTAAGGACGCGCATCATCAGCTTGCAAGAGAAGTTGCAAGTGAAAGTATGGTTATGTTACAAAATGAAGCTTCCATTCTTCCGCTGAAAAAAGAGGGAACGGTAGCAGTAATTGGAGGATTTGCAAAGCAACCACGTTTTCAAGGTGGCGGAAGCTCTCATATTAATCCAACAAATCTTGAAAGTATTCTCGAAGAAATTGAAACGGTATCAGGTGAAAAAACGAACATATTATTTGCCCAAGGCTATGACATTGCAAGTGATGATGTAAATGAAAGCATGGTTAATGAAGCAAAAAAAATAGCAGAGCGAGCAGATACAGCGGTCCTTTTCGTTGGACTTCCAGATCGTTATGAATCTGAAGGCTTTGATCGAAAGCATTTACAAATGCCAGAAAATCATGTGCAATTAATTGAGGCTATCGCTGAAGTTCAAAGTAATATCGTTGTAGTTTTAAGTAACGGTGCTCCAATTGAAATGCCATGGATAGGTAAAGTAAAAGGAATACTTGAAGGCTATTTAGGTGGCCAAGCATTAGGCGGGGCGATTGCCGATATATTATTTGGTGATGCGAATCCAAGCGGGAAATTAGCGGAAACATTCCCGAAAGTGTTAAGCGATAATCCTTCTTACTTAAACTTCCCTGGTGAAGGGGACAAAGTGGAATACAAAGAAGGTGTGTTCGTCGGATACCGTTACTACGATGCGAAAAATATTGAACCGTTGTTCCCATTTGGTTTTGGATTAAGCTATACAAATTTTGAGTATAGTAATCTTTCAATAAATAAGAAAGAGATAACGGATACGGACACTGTTTCTATCAGTATGAACGTGAAAAATACTGGTAGTAGAGCAGGGAAAGAAATTGTTCAGCTTTATATAAAAGATGTTGAAAGCAGTATGACTCGTCCTGAAAAAGAGCTAAAAGGATTTGAAAAAGTAGAATTGCAACCGGGAGAAGAAAAAACGGTTAGCTTTACTTTAAATAAAAGATCATTTGCTTATTATAATGTTGAATTAAAGGACTGGCATGTTGAAACAGGTGAATTTGAGATTTTAGTAGGAAAGTCTTCAAAAGAGATCGTTTTACATGATAGCATGTATGTTCAATCAACGACTATAACTCAAAAACCAGTGCATCGTAATACGTTACTTGGGGACATATTTACGGACCCAATCTTAGCACCAATCGCAAAAGGGCTTATGGAAAAAGCATTAAAAGACAGTCCGTTTGGTAGTATGACTGAAGGGGATAGTGATGCATCTGAAATGATGGACGCTATGCTGAACTATATGCCATTACGAGCATTAGTGAACTTTAGCGCAGGTGCTTTTACAGAAGAAAT
This sequence comes from Bacillus sp. SRB_8, assembly GCF_003264205.1. NCBI lineage: Bacteria > Bacillati > Bacillota > Bacilli > Caryophanales > Bacillaceae > Bacillus > Bacillus sp. SRB_8. The sequence goes on from NZ_NADT01000026.1 coordinate 274,549, forward strand.
GTTAAGTGAAATAATTGGGATATTGAACGATGCGCAGATGAATTGATAAGCGGCGAATGCGAGGAAGTTAGGCGGGAGATAATGGCCCGGAAATGCCTAATTAAAGTTTTACTTTATCCATTGAAAATTCTTTGTTGAATATTAATTAAGCTTAATAATTCATTGCAGGATGTTTCTCCAGCACGCAAAAAGGCAAATGAGAGTTAGAATCTCATTTGCTTTTTTGCGTGCTTATTTTGCTAAATGAAGAATCATATGCTTATCTATCATCTTTAATCGTTGCTTATAAATATGAACGATGAGATGGCCATGAACCTTGGAGTTTACGAAGTTGTATAATTTGACCTGTATGATATGCATCGTGCAATAGGATATTCATATATTGTTGCCAAACTGGTAGAGACGGACTTGGTTGATCCAGTTCTGCTTCTTGAAGGGATGTTAATGAAGATTGTAAGGCATCATGTACTTGGAGCGTTCGCTTCACTGTTTGTTGCCAAGCACCATCATCATTAGGTCCACCTTGGACAAACGTGTCATCATTATTTTGTGGAGCAACAAATGTGTCATCTTGATGTAAGCGGGAAAGTAAGCGCTCTTTAAAGATTAGTAAATGGTTTGCATTTTCCCAAATCGTATTACTGGCCGTTCCTTCTGGGTGCCAACATGCTTGTGCAGCAGTAAGATTCTTTAACGCTTCTGATATCGGTGGGTACCATTCTTCTTCGTAAAAAACTTGCTTGACTCCATTTTGTAATATTTCTTTTTTACTCATTCGTATAGCCTCCTTAACTATGAGATAGACCAACAACAAGTGTTAGAGAAATTAGAAACGTACCTACTTATCATCTGATTGATGTTTGGAAGTTTTTAAAAGAACAATACGGCGCCGTTGTAGTAATTGCAGAAATAAACTTATGCTTTCAAAATCATTTTTATAAACGTAATAAATTCTCCTTTCTCTTCAATAAACCTGCCTCATAGTTGAACAAGAAAATTAACTGCAGCTTAAATTTAAAAACTTGTAGCAATATAAAGTTTCAGAGAGTTTTAAAATTCTAAAAAGTTAGAAGGTATAATTCGATGGATATAGAATTTAATACATAGCAAATAAGGAGGGGATAAAATGGAAGTCTTTCACGTGACGAGTAGAAAAAGGGAAACATACAACGTTCAAATGAAGTATTCGATACTTTTCGAATGCGCACTTGGCATTGCGGCAATTACTCATAAGAGGTTAATTGACACGCTTGAAAAATCTCAAAGCGAATGGGAAGAAATTAGACAATCTTTATCACATGAAATGATAGAGCATTTACAATTTGTTGAGAAGCATAATACGTGGAAAGCGTTGCTACAGTTACTGTATGATGGAGATTTTACGGATTTATCTCAGTTTGTTCACAATATCAATTCGTTATCGGAAGTAGATTTTAAATATGTGTGCTTACCGTTTTTAGGAGAAATGCATCAAGGAAAAAGACGTTTAGCAGCAAATGGAGACGTAACTGCAATACATGAATTAAAGGAACTGACACATGATCACCAGTTTTTCTCTACTTATATTGGCTTTATATGTGATGCAGATGTACAAGAACTAAAGGGTCATTTAATCGCGGTTATGACAGGATGGTATGAGGGTGTTATTAAGAAAGAAGAGGAGCAACTGCTCTCTATATTAAAGCGAGATTATGAAGCGAAAAATGAAATGAATAAAAAGATGAAACCGGAAGAGTTTGTCGAGTGGGCTACAGGTGGTGTTATATATATGTCAGAGCCAAGTGTGCATCACGTACTTCTTATCCCGCAAATTACGTACAGACCGTGGAACATAGAAGCTGATATTGAAGATACGAAAGTGTTTCATTATCCGGTCGCAAATGAAAGTATACATCCGGAAGATCAGTATGAACCAAGTTATTTTTTAGTTCATAAACATAAGGCGCTCGGGGATGAAGCGAGATTACGAATTGTAAAAATGTTGTTTGAAAAAGAACGTACATTGCAAGAAATAACGGAAAGATTACAACTAGGAAAATCGACAGTACATCATCATTTGAAATTGTTACGTTCAGCAAAGTTAGTAGATATTCATGACGGAAAATATGTATTGAGAAAGAAAGCAGTACAGTCGTTAGCGAAAGAATTAGATGCATTTTTGAATAGATAATATACAACGGGAATGTACATAAAGGGAGGAATTTAATAGAAAAGTTGGTGAGCTATAGTGAATAGTGTATTGAAAAATCGTTCATTCTTTTTTATGTGGATTGGCAGTGCAATTTCAGAATTAGGCGGGGCTTTCGGGACGTTATGTAATTCAATTCTTGTTTATGAATTAACAGGATCAAAAACAGCATTAAGTAGCATGTGGTTACTATATTTTATCCCGTCACTCATACTGCAACTTATAAGCGGGCCATATATTGATAAATGGAGCAGAAAGTGGATTATGATTTTTTCGCAATGGATGCGGGCCTCTGTTTTCTTACTGCCTTTAGTAATGCTAGTTACTAACAGTGTAGAAGTATGGCACATTTACGTTGTTCAAATTATAGTAGGGCTCATTACGCCGCTGTATACACCCGCCAGTCAAGCGATTACACCGAGCATTGTAAGTAAAGAGCAGCTTCAAGATGCAAATGCGTATATAGATGGAATGACTCGTCTTATGATGTTTCTAGCGCCAGTATTAGGTGGTATCGTCATTCATTTTATTGGAATGAAGCTTACATTATTTTTTGTGTGCGTTTGTCTATTTATAAGTGGAGGATTATTACTTTTCATTACAGAAAAGAGGATAAAGCAAGAACTTCGAAAAACGTGGCTAGAAGAGTTTCTTCACGGCTTTACATATTTTTTCACAAAACCAGTTATCGTTTGGCTTGGTATCTTTCTAACATTCGTTCAATTTGGAGTAGGAGTAACGATGGTTACGAATCTTCCTTATATTAAAGATGAACTATCGGCAGGGTATGCTGAATACGGTTATTTTATGGCAGGATTCCCACTTGGCTATGTAGTTGGTTCCATATTAGTTGGGAAAGTGAAGTATAGAAGCCGTAGATTACTTATGCTTGGAGGATTATTCGTAGGGGGCCTTACTTACATTTCACTAGGTTTAAATAATAGTATTATTATTGCGATTGTAATCGAGGTAATTGCTGGTATATGTATTGCATTTTTCAATGTTCATAACACGACGATATGCCAACAAACTGTCCCAAGTAATATGATAGGAAAAGTATTTTCAGTGCGATTATTTTTCATACGATCGGCAATGCCATTAGGTGTGTTAATAGGGGGAATACTGAGTGAAATGTGGGGAGTGAGAGTACTATACTTTATCATTGGCTCGATTATATGTGTCACTTCTTTAATAGGAATATTGCTTCCGTATTTCAAATTTTTAGATGAGGCGATTGAGGAGAAGTCAGCATAATTCTAAAGATTTGAAACTTTATAATTGAAAACAATTATCATAATCAATTATAATAGAAGAATACTAGTATTCGTATTACAAAGAGGGAGTGGAATATATGTTTATCGAAACGAAGACATTTACAGTAAAAGAAGGTACATCAGATATAGTTGTAGAGCGTTTCACAGGAGAAGGCATTATTGAAAAATTTGAAGGATTCATCGACTTAAGTGTTCTCGTTAAAAAAGTAAGACGTGGAGACGAAGAAGTTGTAGTTATGATTCGGTGGGAATCGGAAGAAGCATGGAAGAACTGGGAAACGAGTGAAGAGCACTTAGCTGGACATAGAGCGGGCCGCGGTAAGCCAAAACCAGATCATATCATTAAGGTTGAGCACGGAGTTTATTATGTGAAATCATCGAAATCGGCTTATCAACAGTCGTAAAAATACATTTGTTTAATTATATTCTTTCGAATAAATAACCATCTATCTGCTTACTGATAGATGGTTATTTATATTGAATAAAGAGAATGATTCGCATGTGATGTAAGAATAATTAACGGATAAGTTAAAACTAGAAATGTTATAATATAAACTCGATCAGTGAGTAAGATTAGGAGGAACAATAATGGTTCAATCGATAGTTCATATCGCATTAGTAGTAAAAGACTATGATGAGGCAATAGAATTTTATACAAAGAAACTAAATTTCACATTAGTTGAAGATATTTATCAGCCAGAAGAAAACAAACGGTGGGTAGTGGTATCTCCTCCAGGTTCAGTCGGCACAACAATATTACTAGCCAGGGCATCTAAACCTGAGCAAGAGCCCTTTATTGGTAACCAATCAGGCGGTAGAGTATTTCTTTTCTTAAATACTGACGATTTTTGGAGAGATTATAATGAAATGATTTCAAGAGGAATAGAATTTGTGAGAGAGCCGAAAGAGCAATCATACGGAATTGTTGCAGTATTTAAGGACTTATACGGGAATTTATGGGATCTACTGCAACTAAAGGATGATCACCCAATTGCACAAAGAATTAATAGAAAGCAATGCGACTAAGCATTTCACAAGTATGTGAAAATAAAATAGAGCTCGGTATGTAAAATTAGCAGTGTGTATAATGGAAATGTATGAGAAAAAATATAATTCAATATCGTTTAAAAGGTGTTTGCTTATTTTAGAAACTGAGAAATATCGATCTATTCTTATAAGAATAGATCGATAACTTGGAGGATAGAAATGTTAGAAAATCTTTCATTTATTACATATGAAAGCCATAAAGAGTTAGTACATAAAATTCTAAATGAATATATCGCTAGGAATGAAGTGAGTGGGTTAATGCTCATCGGATCTATCGCAAGAGGTGACGCATACCCCGAATCCGATATAGACGTATATGTTCTTTTAGAGAATGGACAAAAGAAGGATTTTCATTCAGAAATGAGAGAAGGTATTTTAATTGAATATAAGTATGCAGATTTTAATAGAATTCAATTAAACCTTAAAAATAATCCAATGGAATTATACTCTTTTTTAGAAGGAGAAATTTTATTTGATAGTAACGGTGAGTTGAGAAGGTTAAAGGAAATAGCTCAACATAATTATGAAAATTATGCTGTTTCTAGTGATAAAGTAAAAGGCATTTCTCATTGGTTACATAGTTCGCTTATTAAAATTCAGGCTGCTTTGAAAGCAAAAGATGAGTTAAAAGCTTCATACATAGTTCACACATCAATGTGGACATTGCTAGAGGGAATATGGGTTATTAATAACAGACCAACACCTCCAGCTGGATCTGCTTTAAGGTATATTCAAGCATTACCTAGTAGACCGACTAATTTTGATGATTTGCTTAATAAAGTGTTCTTAGGGGATACGAAGGAACGTATTCATTCGGCAATTATCGTGATTGAGTGGGTTTTAGTGAATCTAGAGAACAAAAAATAACGGACATATTAACCGTATAATATGTCCGTTATTTTAATCTAATCTAGCTTAATTTCAAATTCAAGCCGTTCATGCTTGTCCGAAAAAGGCATACTACGTTCTGTAAATAAAAAGCTAATACCAGACGGGTTATCAGGAAGAGCAGGGGAAATGACGAATTGGTAACTTGTATGTCCATCTGTTCCAGTCCATCCTTCTGCCCAGCAATCGTATGTATCATTTATCGATAATTCAACAAGGCTATGTGTATTATTCTCATTAAGTGTATTGTTTTTTGGATCCCATTCCTTATATAAATTAATTACACTAGCGTTAGAATATTGACGAATAAAGGTTACAGTATACACAGTTTCTTTATGTTCATAAGTTTTTAAAACGGGTATATGTTTTTTAAACTTAGTCGGTTCGACGCGAGGTTTAAACTCATCTTCGTCCATCATAGATGAGAATAATGAATTTAAATAATCGGGATATAACCCGTTCTGCTTTGCCCAATTAGAAATGGCTTCATCTGGTGGGAAACCCGGATTCCCATTCGAAAGTTCTTTCCGTTCTTTTAATAAAGAGCAAATTTTTTCATCAATAGAAGATAAGCGTTCATCATAATGATCAGTAGGGCGTTCAAAAGGCATTCGTTGCATAATCATTCCTCTTTTCCTTTATTTTGTTTTCATATTTTATTATAACTGAAACAATTCTCATTTTTTACAATATAATCAATTAATTTAAATATTTAGAAAAATAGGATGTTTATGTGTTAAAATAAATATAGAAAACCATTTATTAACTATCGGCAGGTTAATAGACAAAGGGTGTAAATAGTTAATAATGTCACAATTAAAATGCAACTAGATAGTTAGGAGGAATGATTATAATGGATACTACACAACAAAACAGTAATGCATGGGATAAGAAGGTTGAAGAAGGTTCTAGATACACTGAGCCTGTAAGTAGTGAGGTTATTGAAAAAAGTAAATCAGGTGAATGGGAAATCACAGTCACCACAGAAAAATCAGTTCCTAGAGACTGGTTTCCAAAGTCATTAGAGGGATTAAAGATACTTTGTTTAGCATCAGGTGGAGGGCAACAAGCACCAGTACTGGCTGCTGCTGGAGCAGATGTAACAGTTACTGATATATCTAAGAAGCAATTGGAACAAGATGAAATGGTAGCGGAACGTGATGGATTAACTTTAAAAACAGTACAAGGAGATATGTCAGACCTTAGTGATTTTGAAGATGAATATTTTGATATTGTCGTAAATCCTGTTTCTAATTTGTTTGTAAAAGATGTTCATCTTGTATGGAATGAGATTTCAAGGGTTTTAAAGAATAAAGGTATTCTTATTTCTGGATTTACAAATCCTTTACTATGGATTTTTGATGACAACCAAGAACAAAAAGGTATTTTGGATGTTAAACATTCAATACCTTCATCAACATTGGATTATTTACCAGAGGATGAAGTTCAAGATTATATTAATTTAAATCAAACAATAGAATACGCACATACTCTAGAAGATCAAATCCAAGGTCAGGTTGAAGCTGGTTTTGTTATAACGGGTTTTTACGAGGATGATTTTGGTGGAACAAGGATATTAGATAAGCATATTAAAACTTTTATTGCTACAAAAGCTATAAAGTTAAAGGTTGATTAAAATTTTTGGCTCGTTAGTCGAAGAAGGAAACTTGAAAACAGTAAAAGTTCAATGTATGTCAAAAAGGATGGCACTTGCCATCCTTTTCCTTGTGTAGTTTGAGTGTCAAAACAATTGTTACTCTTCTTAACTGAACCCGTTATAATAAATAGTCCATCTTTTTACATTAATTTTTCACATCATTATATAGTTCCAGCGCCTCTTTCACATTCAATCTATTTTTTACAATGCCATGAATCGCTTGAATCATCGCAGTTGGATGTTCGGATTGCCATATGTTTCGGCCCATGTCTACTCCGATTGCGCCTTCTTGCAGCGCATTGTACGTAATGTTTAATGCGTCTTCGATTGAATCTAGTTTCGGTCCTCCCGCGATTACGACTGGAGTAGGGCATGTGCTTGTGATTTTTTCGAATCCTTCGCAGTAGTACGTTTTAATAATATCAGCCCCCATTTCAACACATACGCGGGAGGCGAGTGCTAGAAAGCGAGCTTCACGTTTTTGTAGTTCTTTCGCAACGGCGGTAATACCGAGTACTGGCAGGCCGTAATCGTGAGCTTCAGAGACTACGTTTGCGAGATTTGAAACAGTTTGTGTTTCATAGTCTGATCCAACAAAGACAGAAACGCCGACGCCAATTGCGTTTTGTTTTACTGCTTCTTTCACAGGTGTAACAATTGTTTCATTCGCTAAATCTTTGCCTACTACAGTTGCCCCGCCTGATACACGCATAACCATCGGTGTGTTGCAGTTTTCAGGAATACAGGAACTTAATACGCCTCGTGTTAAAAAGAGGGAATCAGTATATGGGAGCAAGTTTTTAACTGTTTCTAACGGTTGTTCAAGTCCGTGAATTGGCCCTAAAAAGTAGCCGTGATCTATCGCTAACATAACCGCTCTGCCGTCAGGTAAAATTGTGTTTAATCGATTTTTAAATCCCCAAGTCATTAGGAATCACTCCTTCGTTAATGTTGGATTTTCAGTTTGTACAGTATCTTTATTTGGTAAATGTGGTGACTTTATAAAAACAGCTTTAAAAGGCTTATCAGAATGGTTAATAAGATAATGGGATTCATGAGGTCGAACTTGCAAGACATCCCCTTGTTTGATCGGAACTCTCTCGTTATTCACATAGAAATCTATTTCGCCTTCTAACGCATAGAAGACCTCTTCGCACGTTGTATGATAGTGATTTTGAAACTCTTGCCCAGGTTGAATCACGACTAGGCCAAGATCGATATTTGGACCTTGTATTAAATATTTAGGCCCGTTATCACCGAAGCGATAGGAGAAATCATTTTCATTCGCTTTTAACATACATTTCACTCCTTTATGTAATGTGTTACAGAGCACCGGGTGCAATCCACATATGTGAGGTGAGCCCTTTATCGGCTAAAGCGAGCTGACTGTTATACACAGTTTTCCATGTTTCATAGAATTCCTTATATAGTTCATGATTTTCAGTGACTGGCTCAAATGTTTTTTCCCACTGTACAAACTGTTCGGCAGTCTCTGCCATAGATGAATATATGCCAGCACCAACCCCAGCAGCAATTGCAGTTCCTAAAGCTGCTGCTTCTTTTACAACTGGTACTTTCACAGGAATTCCGAGTACGTCTGAAAGAATTTGTGGCCATAGTTTTCCTTTAGCAGCACCGCCAGCAAAGATTACTTCAGAAGGGAATTTACCAGTGAGAGCTTCAATTAATTTCAAGTTGCCAAGTGTAACGAAGGCCGCATTCTCTTCAATTGCACGAAACATCTCTTTCTTCCCACATTTATCAGCATCTAAGCTCAAATTTAAAAAGGATGGTGCAGCATGTCGCCAAGAAATATAATTCATTACATTTGAAAAAGTGGGGATTATGCCATGTGAGCCTACAGGAACTTCTTTCGCTTGTTCTTCTAGTAATTCATAAGCATCTACACCGAGTTTTTCAGCGAGCCGTTTTTCTTCATGGCAAAAGGCATCTCGAAACCACCTCATAACAAGGCCAGGGAAGAAAGCGATTGTTTCGTATTGCCATAGGTTAGGAACGACATGGCAATTTACGCGAAGTGCCGCATTTGGATCAGTTTCTGGTTTTGTTATATTTACTTCTTGTTGCCAAAAACTGCCCCCGCATATAAATGTTTGTTCAGGTTTTACAACTCCAGTTCCAAGCGATGCCATTTGTGCATCTCCGCCGCCAGCAACGACCGGTGTTCCTTCATGTAATCCTGTTAACTCAGCACTTCGTTTTATGATATTCCCGATAACTGTACCAGCTTCATTTACTTTTGGAGAAAAGGCTAGAGTAAGACCGCATTGCTCAGCAACCCAGTTATCCCAAGCTCTATTTTGTAAATCGAATATACCGGACGTACATCCATTTGAAGAATCAATTTGTAGTACGCCGCACAATTTATATAAAATCCAATCGTTTAACATCGTGAAAGAATGAATGCTCCTGTACACGTCGGGTTCATGTTTTTTAATCCAAAGTAAGCGAGGTAAAGCACCTAATGAAAAAGTTTGACCGGATTTTTTATATAAATCCTTTTCAATTTCGGAACGAATTTGTTTTAGTTCACTAACTTCCGCTGACGCGCGGCCATCAACATTTGCACAAGCCCATATTTCCTGCCCGTTTTTATCGTATAAAACAAAGCCTTCACGCATACTCGTTGCACTAATACCTTTAATAGATGAGGGGGACGTATTATTTTTTTGCAGAACATCCTTCGTACACTCTTGAACGAGTTTCCAGTTTTCTTTTACATCAAAATTCATAGAACCGGGATAACGACTATCTGATTTATGAATCCATTCTTTTTGACTAACAGCAAGTTGATTACCGTTTAAATCAAAAAGAACTGCTCGAATGCTCCCTGTACCAGCGTCGTAAGCTAATAGAGTAGACATTAAGAGTCACCTTCCTTTCTTAATAAGGAGAGGGCAGTTTCTTCATCGGTAATTAATGTATGAATGAACTTTCCTTTTAAGGCGCCGTAAATTGCAGCTATCTTTTCCGTACCGCCAGCTACACCAACGACATGTTTCATATTTTGAAGAACAGAGAGTGGTGTGCCGATAAGACGGTTATGATGGGGAAGTTCTAATTGTTTTCCGTCAGTATTATAAAATTGCCCTAAAATATCTCCAGCCCCGTGTTGACTACGTATATAAGTCATTTCACGTAGTGTTAATTTTTCTTCTTTCACAATTGTGGCGTCTTGAGATAAGCTGCCAATGCCAACTACTGCTGTATGAGCGAGTGAAGCGACGTGAAGCATATCTTTCACGCTCGGTTCAGATAGAATAATTTGTGTCATTTCGTTTGTAGATGTTAGAAAAGGGGTAGGAATAATATGAAGATCGCCTTGCATGTAGTTTAAATAGCTTTGATTTCTTGGAATATAGTGATTTACGCCTCCTGTAAGAGTAACGATTGAAAGACTCATAGAGCTATCAAAATGAATGTTTTCTAGCATTTTACTTATCGTCTCTCCCCAGCCAATCCCAAGTAAATCACCTTGTTGCAACTGAGTTTCTAAATATTGTGCGGCAGCTTTTCCGAGTGAAAATGCATAATCCTCAGTTGGCGTTGGAATAACGAAAGCATCTTTTAGATGGAATTTTTTCATAAGATCACGTTCGATGCTTAAACAGTGCAAACCAGTACCTTTTACGTGAAATGTGACGACACCTTCCGTCCGTGCTTTATCTAACAACCGAACGACTTTATTTCTTGAAATGTGAAGAAGTGAAGCAATTTCTTGCTGGGTTAATTGATCTTTATAATAGTACCAAGCTACTTTTGTTAACAAATTGTCTTCAAAGTTCAGCTGTGACATGCTCTTCATCCCTTTCAACAATTGACCACTGCTTAAACATATGTGCTCGTTATTTTGTTTATTCCAGTTGAGGCGATAAATAGCCCAGTGAAAAAAGTGTTCTAGATATGAAAAAAGAAATATACAATGCTACAAAACAAGTAGAACAAAAAATCATTTTCTCAAAAAATGTTCTGCATAAAGGCAGGTGACAACATGTGGAGAGCGTGCCCTTATTACAAGTTACAAAGATGAGTAAATCATTTGCAGATCAACTCGTATTAAAAGAAGTCAATTTACAATTAGAGCGTGGAGATATATACGCTTTAGTTGGAGGAAATGGTGCCGGGAAATCAACGTTAATGAAAATACTAACGGGCTTGTATTCATACGATGCTGGCAAAATGTATGTGAAGGGGGAAATACAAAAGTTTTCAAACACAGCAGAGGCGCATCAACATGGTATTTACTTAATACCACAAGAGCCGCTCATCTTTCCTCATATGACAATTGAAGAGAACATTTGTATCGGAATGAAAGCGAAAAAGAAAGAGCTTCGAAATAAAATTAAAAAGTTGCTAGAAGACTTAGGGTGGAACATTCAACTTCGTGAGCTAGGGGTATCGTTATCCATCGCACAGCAACAATTAGTAGAAATATTGAGGGGATTAATAAGAGAAGCTGAGATTCTTATTTTAGATGAGCCAACATCGACATTAACAACTCACGAAATTAAGAGTCTTTTTGTGTTGATGAAAAGTTTAAGAGAAAAAGGAATTGGCATGATTTATATTACGCATCGTTTTCCAGAAATCTTTGAAATTGCGAATAAAGTAGCAATTTTACGTGACGGAATGATTGTAAGTCAAGGTGATGTATCAAGGTATACATATGACATGCTAATGGAGGGGTTATTACCGAAAGGATATAAATTTGAGGAGAAAAAAGAGATCATACAAGAGGAAACAGAGCATGCGGAAAAACTATTAGATGTCACGAATGCGTCAAGCTATGCGTTTCAAAATGTATCATTTACTGTACACGCTGGAGAAGTTGTTGGGATTGCTGGGATCGTTGGATCAGGTAGGACTGAACTAGCTGAATCGTTATGTGGATTAAAGCCTTTGAAATCAGGTTCTGTTTTATTAGATGGGAAATCCATTACAAAGTATTCGGTACATAAGCGAATAAAGGAAGGTATGGTGTATGTACCGGAGGATCGAGCAGGGAATGGTATTTTTTCAATTGCGTCTGTTAAGGAAAATATAACATCTGCATCTTTAAACAGTATGAGTAGCTTCTTTTTAAATAGCAAAAAAGAAAGCGCTTTATCTGAATTGTATATAAAACAGTTTAGAATTGTTGTCCCTCATATGAATGAAGAGCTGACGTCTTTATCAGGTGGGAACCAACAGAAGGTCGTGCTAGCGAAATATCTTGCATGTAATCCGAAAGTGATTATTCTTGATGAACCGACCCGTGGTATTGATGCGAAAGCAAGATTAGAAGTATACGAAACGATACAAAGTTTGAAGAGAAAGGGACTTGCGCTCATATTAATTTCTTCAGATATGGAAGAAATCGCTCAATTAGCGAATCGTGTTTATGTGATGAGAAACGGAGGATTCGTCTCTCATTTGGAGAAGAAGGAAATTTGTATTGATGAAGTTACACGCCTTGCGTACGGAGGAAAGGGAGGTGTAACGGAGTGAACCGTTTATTTAAAATGCATGAGACGTCTATTATTATTTTATTACTTCTTTACATAGCCTTCGTTGGAGTAATGAATCCTAGTTTTGTTCAGTTTAGCTCTTTATCTTTAATTATGAAATCAAGCGTTATTTTAGTTATTTTGGCAATTGGTCAATCTTTCGTATTGTTTACGAAAAATATAGATGTATCAGTAGGATCTATTATGGGATTAAGCGCTGCGGTTTGCGGGATGTTGTTAACAGATGGATACAGTGCCTTTATTTCAATATTTGTGGCAATTATACTTGGTGCTCTTATTGGTATGGTAAATGGAATTGGCGTTACGAAATTTCGAGTGCCAGCTATCATTATGACATTAGGAATGCTCGGTATTATTAGAGGTGCAATGTTACTATTCACGGGCGGAAAGTGGATTGAAGATATTCCGAATGAGTATAAACAAATTTCTTCTATTATGATGTTAGGCATTCCGGTAACGGTATGGACCGTTCTTATCATATTACTACTACTATATTTCTTTTTAATGAAAGTACAAATTGGAAGATATTTTTATGCTGTCGGTGATAATGAAGATGGTGCAAGGCTTATTGGAATACATGTAGATAAAGTGAAAATATACGCGTTTATCATATCAGGCATAAGCGCTGGGCTCGCTGGATGTATATTCGTAATGAATATTGGATTCGTTCCAAATCAAACAGGTACAGGGATAGAATTGCAAGTTATCGCCGCTGCTGTTTTAGGTGGTATACATTTAAAAGGAGGAACAGGTTCTATATTTGGAGCGGCATTAGGTGCATTTTTTTTAGAAGTGATAAGCAGTTCACTCGTCTTTTTAAAAATACCTGCATTTTGGAATAGTGCTATTTCAGGATTTTTACTTTTACTCATCATCATATTAGATAGTGTCTTGAAAAAATGGAAGAAACTCCGGCAACTAGAAGAAAGAAGGGTGAATCTATGAGGGGAATACGTAGTTTGTATAGATGGGAAGGGGTTCTTCTCATATTGCTTCTCGTAGAACTCATTCTCTTTAGTTTCATAAATAGTGATTTCTTAAACATTAGTAACCTCCTTTTTAGTATGAACGATTTCCTCATTATTTCAATCGCGGCTATTCCGATGACATTTGTCATTGTAACTGGCGGAATTGATGTATCAGTAGGATCTATTATGGGGCTTACTTCGATTCTTATCGGAGCACTTTGGATGAATGGCATGCCTATACTGTTGGCCGTTATCATTGCGCTCGTAATAAGTTGCATAGCGGGCGGATTAAATGGACTTATTATAAAAATGACAGATGTAGAACCTCTTGTCGTTACACTTGGAACGATGTTTTTATATGCAGGAATCGCCCTTGTTATTTCAGGTGGTTCGGGTGCAGCGGGCTATGAAGGAATAAGTGGTTTACCAGATTCGTATGTGCAAATGGCAAATGGTAGTTTTATCGGTATACCTAATCTATTATGGCTCCTTGTCATTTTAACGATAGTATTTACGATATTGTTTCACCGTACAACATATGGTCGCTACGCAAAATTAACTGGCGCAAATGAAAGTACGGCGAGATATTCCGGCATTCGAACGAAGAAAGTAGTAATTATTGCTTACGTACTTTCTGGGTTAGGAGGTGGATTAGGAGGAGCTTTCTTAACAGCTTATTTCGGTTCAGCTCGTGCAGATATTGGAAGTGAAACGATTTTGCCAGTAATTACGGCAGTTGTATTAGGCGGCACACTTATTACAGGCGGAAAAGGGAGTATTATTGGGACAGTACTAGCGAGTATTTTTATAGGACTCATGCAGTACGGTTTACAAATGACGGGCTTAACGAATGAACAATCTAATGTAGTAATAGGTATTATCCTTATTGTTTCTGTTATTATGAGACATTTTAAATTACAACGATTCACTACGGGGAAAAGAAGGAATTTGCATAAGGGGGAAATGTCATGAAGAGAAAACTGGGGATTGTTATTATTATGTGTATTTGTTTAATCGGTTTAATTGCTTGTTCTAGCCAAACAGCGGACAAGAAAAAAGCAGATGATGTGAAATTTGCATTCATTCCGAAATTAACGGGAGTTGGCTTCTTTACATCAGGCGGTGAAGGTGCAAAAGAGATGGGAGATAAGTTAGGTGTACAAGTGAAATATGATGGACCTTCTGAAGCGAGCGTATCAGGGCAAGTAAAATATATAAACAATTTTATTAATCAAAACTACGATGCAATTATGGTTTCATCTACGTCAGTTGATGGTCTCTCGCAATCATTACAACGTGCAAAGAAAAAGGGGATGACCGTATTAACGTGAGATTCTGATGTGAATCCGAAAGACCGTTCGTTTTATATTAGCCAAGGTACACCAGACCAACTAGCAAAGTTATTAATAGAAATGACATCTAAGCAAATTGGAGATAAAGGGAAGGTCGCATTCTTTTATTCAAGCCCGACTGTAACAGATCAAAATCAATGGGTAACGAAGGCGAAAGAGATTATTAAAGAAAAATATCCGAATTGGGAAATTGTAACGACGCAATACGGTGAAAATAATGCGCAAAAATCTTTATCGGTAGGGGAGAGTATTTTAAAAACGTATCCAGATATTAACGCAGTAATATGTCCAGATGCAACAGCACTACCAGCAATGGCGCAAGCAGCTGAGAATTTGAAAATGGATAAGAAAGTAGTCGTAACGGGATTTTCGACACCGAATGTTATGCGTGATTATGTAAAACGAGGAACAGTACAACAATTTGGATTATGGGATGTAAAACAACAAGGTGCCCTCGCAACGTATGTTGCAAATGAAATTGTTGTAAAAGGGAAGAAGTTAAAAGTCGGGGATAGCTTTGAAGTAAAAGGAATCGGAAAAGTGAAAGTAGAGCCGAACTCTATTCAAGGGTATGACTATGAGGCAGAAGGAAATGGTATTATCGTATTACCTGAACGAGTTGTATTTACGAAGGATAATATTGATAAGTATACTTTCTAGTAGAAAATAAAAACGTCCGAATATATCGGACGTTTTTATTATGTCGTTTTTTTAATCTATTCATTAATTGTGAACAGCTTCTTTTTCATTTAACCCAAGTGTGCGTCCTGTTGAAGCGTGAAGCTCTTGGAACAGTCTTGGATTTTCCGTAAGTGACACGCCGTAAGAAGGGACCATTTCTTTTATCTTTGGCTCCCATTCTAGTATACGTTCTGGGAAGCATTTTTCTAATACTTCAAGCATAACGTGAACAGCAGTAGAAGCACCTGGAGAAGCGCCAAGTAACGCAGCGATTGATCCGTCATTTGCACTAACAACTTCTGTACCAAATTGAAGTGTTCCTTTACCACCTGCATCAGTATCTTTAATTACCTGCACACGTTGTCCAGCAACGACAGTATCCCAATCTTCACTTTTAGCGTTCGGAATAAACTCACGTAATTCTTCCATACGCTTTTCGTGTGATAACATAACTTGTTGGATTAAGTATTTTGTTAATCCCATTTCTTTTACACCGGCGGCTAACATCGTTAAGACGTTATTCGGTTTTACAGAACCAATTAAATCAAGGTTTGAGCCAGTTTTTAAGAATTTAGGTGAGAAGCCTGCAAATGGTCCAAACAGTAAAGCTTTTTTATTGTCTATATATCTCGTATCAAGGTGAGGTACAGACATTGGTGGAGCACCAACTTTAGCTTTTCCGTATACTTTTGCATGATGCTGCTCTACAATTTTTTGGTTTTTACATACCATAAATAGTCCACTTACTGGGAATCCTCCAATATGTTTTGACTCAGGAATACCAGTCTTTTGAAGTAGAGGTAGACTACCGCCACCGCCGCCGATAAAGACGAATTTTGCAGTATGATGTTCGATTTTGCCACTATTCATATCATGTACTTTTACTTCCCACAAACCATTCTTCGTGCGTTTAATATTTTCAACACTATGTTTGTAGTTTAGCTCAACATTTTTAGTTTTTAAGTAATCAAATAACATGCGCGTTAACGCACCGAAGTTAACATCTGTTCCAGAGTCAATTTTCGTTGCAGCCATAGCTTCATTAGAATTACGACCTTCCATAATGAGTGGAAGCCATTTTTTTAATGTGTCAGGTGCATCAGAAAATTCCATTCCTTGGAATAGAGCGTTTTTTGAAAGCGCTTCAAAACGTTTTTTTAGAAACTCTACATTTTTTTCCCCTTGCACCAAACTCATATGAGGTAGTGGCATAATAAAATCTTGTGGATTACGAATTAAGTTTCTTTTTACAAGATAAGCCCAAAATTGTCTTGAAAGTTGAAATTGCTCATTTACTTTTACAGCTTTACCAATATCTATAGACCCGTCAGATTTTTCGGATGTATAGTTAAGCTCACATAGCGCAGAATGTCCTGTACCAGCATTATTCCATTCGTTAGAACTTTCTTCTCCGGCATTAGCGAGTTTTTCAAATACTTTAATTTCCCATTCAGGTGCCAATTCTTTAAGTAATGATCCTAACGTTGCGCTCATAATTCCTGCGCCAATTAAGATAACGTCTGTTTTTTGCTGCATGTTGCTCATGATAATCTCTCCATCCCCTATATTGGCAAAAAAGAGTAGGTGTTTTTATATCTAAGCCGTAAAAAGAAAACACCGCCTAGGCCCCACCTAGGTACTTACCTTTTTTGTCTCAATTATATAACCATCTCATAGTCTATTATAATAATTAATAGACTAAAATATCTAGTGTTATCTGATAATTTTAAACTATTTAACGTTTTATTTCATAGAATTCTTCTGTCATAAGGGTAAAAAGCATAGTAGTAAAGCGGAATTTGGAGAAGAATTCCATTTTGATGTTATCTCAAAAAAGCTTCTATTTTTATGTTTCATCTTTGAAAACTAGTAAAATTCTATTTTTGTAACATCTAATTTGAAAAAATAGAGTAAATAACAAATAAATGATAAGATTATTCTGAAAATAATCAAGGAGGGATACCAATGCTTACAAAAGAACAAGTCGCAAACTTATTTCGAAATTTTTCAATCAAGGAATGTAAAGGATCAAGTGATTTATACGAATACTTATCAATGAAGATTTCTGAAGATGAGGAAGTGCTTACACTATCTTCCTACGCTCAAGTAGGACAACCAATCCCAAACTTATTATTAGGTGCAGTACATTATTTATTGCTAAAAGGGAAAGACCATCATTTAAAAACGTATTATAGTAGCTTAGTTGAAAATGCTAAAACAAATTTAGATAAAGCTTTTGAACAATTTAAAGATTTCTGTAATGAGTACCGAGAAGAAATCATTACTTTATTACAAACGAAACTCGTTCAAACGAATGAAGTAAGACGATGTGCATACTTATACCCAAGTTTCTGCTACATATTTAACAAAGTGAATAAACCGTTAGTGGTAATTGAAATTGGTACAAGTTCTGGATTACAACTGTTCTGGGACCAATATAGCTATTCGTACGGAACAGATGAAACATATGGAAATATAAATTCGAATGTACATTTAACCTCTGAAATAAGAGGGGAGAATGTGCCCCGTTTTCTAAAACAAAGTCCACCTGTCGTAGAAAGAATCGGGCTTGATTTACATGTGAATGATTTACATAATGAGGAAGATTATTTATGGCTACGTGCACTAATTTGGCCAGAACATAAAGAAAGACTTGAACTGTTCGATCAAGCAGCATCTTTAGTTAAAAATGAATCCGTCCGATTAATAGAAGGAGACGGTGTAGAGCTGTTGCCATCTATTATTGAACAAATAAGTGAAGATGCTGTTATCTGCATTTTCCATACACACGTCGCAAATCAAATACCTAAGCAAGTAAAACATGCGCTAGAAAAACAAATTAAAGAAATCGGTGCAAAACGTGATGTATTCCACCTATATAACAATATGTGGGACCGGGACCTTCATATTGATTATTATATTAACGGAAACGAATATTGTGAAACTGTTGGGGAAACGGAAGGGCATGGGAGATGGTTTAGTTGGGGATTGGGGGATAAGAAGCTATGCTAAAGTAAATCTAATAATTATGGGTTTCATCACCAAAATTCGTAATTAAAATAGCTGATGGAAGACACTCCATCAACTGTTTTTTACTTTTCATAAAACTCATTAGGTATCTAAGGTAAGCGTCAAATATTCCTCACCTACAAGTTGTAAATAGCCCATGAGATTCATCTTCTTACATCCAAGGATTTAAAGAAATTGGATTATTAAAACCTGACAGGTGTCAAAAAAGAACCTACCGGTTAATCAGCTATATTACTGGTTCAAGAAATTATTACTTCAAACGGAAGAGCCGAAGGAAAGTAAATGTTTAAAATGAATATATAATACATGCGAGAAAGAGCACAATTTGATAGGGGGGGCTTCCAAATGCATATGGATGAAAGAATGAATTTGCAGTTAACAAGCCAGGCTCTTCAGGTAATGAATAACGGAATTGCTGTCATAAGTCATGATGGAATCATCACATTCAGCAACCAACCATTCTGCAGCATGTTACATAAAAAAGAAAATGAAATAATAGGTAAGCATATATCAACGATTATTCCTGATCGTAAAAAGCTAGTAGTGAATCAAAATGATAGTTTGTACAAGTACGAGTGTAAGGTGGGCAACCAAGTATTGATTATAAATGAATCCCGTGTATATCAGAGCGGGAAAGAAGATGGATCAATTGCCATTTTGGAAAACAAGGAAAAAAGTATACAGTCCTTGGAAAGTATCATCAGTCGGTATGAAAATGCCTTGAATTTACTGTCGGAGTGTATTCTAGGGGTAAATGAACAAGGGATTGTCAATTTTTTAAGTGGTTCTTATGCACAATTTTTAGGGATTGATGATCCAAAGGAAGCGATAGGTAAGCATTGTACGGAGGTTGTTGAGAATACGAGGATGCATATTATCGTGAAGACGGGACAGGTGGAAATTGGGCATATCCAGCGTATAAGTAATCGGAATATTATCGCAACTCGCATACCTATTGTTAAGGACGGTGAGGTTATTGGTGCGATTGGTAAAATTATGTTTCATGATATACAGCAGTTTAAAGCTTTGGGGGATCAGATTAGTGCAATGGAATCAAAGTTATCTTACTATCAAACTGAATTACAGCGGTTGCAAGAAGGTAGGTTGTCCTTTCAAAGTATTATAGGAGAGAGTGCGAAAATGAAAGAAGTTAAAACGATGGCCTTGAAGGTTTCTAAAAGTCGGTCTACCGTTTTGATAAGAGGAGAGAGCGGTACAGGGAAGGAGCTCTTTGCGCATGCGGTACATCGTGCAAGTCCGCGTGCTAGGGGTTCATTTATTCGTTTGAATTGTGCTGCGATTCCGAGGGATCTTTTGGAGGCTGAATTATTTGGATACGAAGAGGGGGCTTTTACAGGAGCGAAAAAAGGTGGTAAGCCTGGGAAGATTGAGTTGGCCCATAAGGGAACGTTGTTTTTAGATGAGATCGGTGATATGTCTTTGGACATGCAGGTGAAGTTGCTGCGTGTGTTGCAAGAGAAAGAGATTGAAAGAATTGGTGGTACGAAAATTCAAAAGATTGATGTCCGTTTCATTGCGGCGACACATCGAAATCTTCGTGAAATGGTGCAAAGAGGGGAATTTAGGGAGGATTTATATTATAGGTTGAATGTGTTTGCGATCGATATTCCTCCGTTACGAGAGAGAAAGGAAGATATGATACATATAATGGAATTTTTAATTCGGAAATTGAATGGGGAGCTGGGTAGTAGCGTTCTTTCATTGGATGAGAGAGTAAGGAATATATTCATGGAGCATGATTGGCCAGGCAATATTAGGGAGCTAGAGAATGTGTTAGAACGAGCGATGAATGTTATAGAAGGAATGATTATTCAAGTGCATCATCTTCCTGTATATTTGCGGAAAAAAGATTTGGAAGAAGAGTTATATCATGAAATATTTGCGGTGGATCAAGAGAAGAATGAGATGAGTTATTCACTGCAGGAGGAAGTGGAATCGGCTGAAAAACGGGCGATTACAAGGGCTTTGGAAAAGACAGCTGGAAATATAAAAGAGGCAGCCAAGCTTTTAGGGATTCATCGGGCTAGCTTATATCGTAAAATAGAAAAATATGGAATTTCGTGAAAGGAAGCAAAGGGCAAACAGGCCCTTTTTTTGTTTGGTTTGCAGTAATACATACTGTCTCTTTTTTGCGACACTTTCTTATAGATGCGACATGATCGTAATCATTTGTAGCGCAAATGCGACATGTGAAGGTGGACATGTAAGGGAGACTTGGGGTATGTCCCTGAAGGAATAAGGGAATAGAGAATGAGTCGATTTTTGGCATGTTTCTTGCTATATAAATAAAAAAGATTATAGCAAGAAGGGATGGAATTCAATGCTGGAAAATCACAGTTTGCCACATTTTATTATGCAAAGTATTGAAAAAACACCAAGTAAGGTCTATTTACAATTTGAAGAACAAAGAGTTACGTATGAGGAGCTCTATCATCGAATTACAAAAGCTGCAGCGGGATTTTGTGAGCTCGGTATTCAAAAAGGGGATAAGGTTTGTATTATGCTTCATAACGCTCCTGAATATCTGGATGTATGGTTTGCTTTATCTTTTATGGGAGCAATTGCGGTGCCTCTGAATGTGCATTTAAAAGGGGAAGGTTTGCAGTATATTTTATCTCACTCTGATTGCAAGCTGATTATCGTTGATAAGGAATTTGTTCCTCAAATTGCTTCTTGTTTGCCATTTATACAAAGGGACATTCAAATTGTCGTTTACGGAAATGATGAAAGCGCAATTATTTTGAACGATGGTAAAGAACCGCTGGTAATCGAATTGAAAGATGTACTGAATACAAATAATCATCACCTTCCAACTGAATTTGTTTCCTCCTCTTCTATTAACAGTATTCTTTATACCTCTGGAACGACTGGATTACCTAAAGGGGTCATGTTAAGTCATTCTGCCTATGTAAATTCTGCGCAGTCATTTGCCACCTATATGGTTGGCGCAAGTTCGAAAGATATTTTATTTACAGCGCTGCCGTTATTCCATATTAACGCCCAGGCCCATACAGTACTCGGTGCTATTTCTTCCAATGCGACAATTGCTCTTGGCAAGCGGTTTAGTGCTTCTGGATTTTGGGATGAAATTCGCGGTCATGGCGCAACCATTTTTAATTCTTTAGGATCTATGATTCCTATTCTCTGCAAGCAACCAGAAAAGGAAAACGATAATGAAAATTTTGTAAGGGTGACGGCTTGTGCTGCTACGCCTAAGGAATTTTGGAAGCCGTTTGAGGAGAGGTTTGGCGTCCAGATTGTAGAAGGTTACGGATTAACGGAAACGACGGGTTTTTGTGTAACGAATCCATTGAATGCCAATAAGCCGCCTTCTATTGGAAAGCCTTATTCTTACGTAGAGACGAAGATTGTCAATGAGGATGGAAATGAAGCGCGGACTGGTGAAATTGGAGAGATTTTTATACGTTCCTTACAGGGACAAGCATTCATGGAAGGCTACTATAAAATGCGGGATAAAACAGAGGAGGCGATGAATGAGGGATGGTTCCATACAGGAGATCGCGGTTATCTAGATGAGGAAGGTTACTTATATTTTTGCGATCGAATCAAACAGTGTATCCGGAGGCGTGGAGAAAACATCTCCTCTTGGGAAATCGAAAAAGTCGTGAATAATCACCCGAAAGTACTTGAATCAGCGGCCATCGGTGTTCCATCGGAAGTGGGAGAAGAGGATGTCAAATTATATGTGATTGTAAAGAAAGGAGAAACGATGTCCCATGAAGAGATTATAGATTGGTGTCAAGAACGTATGGCTTACTTCATGGTGCCGCGATATGTTCAGTTCAGTGAAACTTTCCCAAAAACCGCGACGGAACGGATTCAGAAGTTCAAGCTGAAGGAGGAAGGAATCAGTACTGCTTGGGATCGCGAACAGGTCGGCTATGTAATTAAAAGAACGAGTTGATGTGTTGAAGGGTAGTAAAACAGTTTGCTTTTTATCTCATTACATATTGGAAAGAAGGGATTTCATTGGAAAATAAGCGGGTTGTTACATGGGCGAAAGAAAAAGGAATCGCGACGATTATCATTGATAATCCTCCTGTGAATGTACTGAGCTGTGCTGTGGTTGAGCAACTGACGGTGGTGGTCGATGAAATCGAACGGGATGATGAAGTAATTGCTGTACTTCTAACTGGCGCTGGAGAAAAGGCCTTCGTTGCAGGAGGAGACATCAAGTCATTTCCGGAATGGATTGGGAAAGGGAATGAATATGCAGAGGGAAAATCATTGTGGCTTCAGAATCCATTAAATAAAATAGAAAGATTGTCGAAGCCTGTAATCGCTGCTATTAACGGATTAGCGCTTGGGGGCGGGTGTGAATTAGCCTTATCATGTGATTTACGGATTATAGAAGAACATGCCCAAATCGGACTTCCAGAGGTGAAGTTAGGATTGTTTCCAGGTGCGGGAGGCACGCAACGTTTGCCTCGATTAATAGGAACTGCAAGTGCGAAAGAAATGATGTTCACTGGTGAACCGTTCACTGCCGAGGTAGCTTGGCGAGTTGGTTTGGTGAATCATGTTGTTCCGCGTGGCGAAGCGCTGAATAAGGCGAAGGAACTAGCCGCGAAGATGGCTCAATTTTCCCTTCCTGCTTTATCTTTGATGAAGCAATCTATCAATAAGGGATTATCTTCTTCTCTTGAGGACGGGCTAAAAATAGAAGCTGAGAATTTCGGCCATGTATTTCAAACGAGTGATGTAAGAGAGGGAGTGGAGGCTTTTATAGAAAAGAGGGTACCGCTTTTTCATCATAAATAAAATAACAAAAAGTAATGCCTGCCTCTGGCAGGTGTTGCAATAATATATATAAATATAAAAGGCTGTAAAGTAAATTTAAGAGAATCTATTTTATTGAGGGGGAATGCGGTTATGGATTTATTGATTGTATTGCTATCGCTTGGCTTGCTTATATTTGTAGCTTACCGAGGATTCTCAGTCATTTTATTCGCTCCGTTATGTGCTTTGTTGGCTGTATTTTTAACGGAACCGGCGAATGTTTTACCATTCTTTTCTAATGTTTTTATGGCGAAGATGGTCGGATTCATAAAATTATATTTTCCTGTATTTTTGCTTGGAGCGATATTCGGTAAAGTGGTAGAAATCACTGGAATAGCAGAAAAAATCGCGAAAATTATCATCCATTTTATAGGCGTGAAAAGAGCTATTCTTTCCATCGTGTTAATGGGAGCGATTCTTACATACAGTGGTGTCAGTTTATTTGTCGCAGTATTTGCGATTTATCCGTTTGCGGCGCAATTATTTCGCGAGGCGGATATTCCGAAACGTCTCATTCCAGCGACAATTGCATTCAGTGCATTCACGTTTTCGATGGATTCACTTCCTGGATCACCTCAAATCCAAAATGTTATTCCAACTACGTTCTTTAAAACAGATATTTATGCAGCTCCTACATTAGGGATTATCGGAGCACTGTTTATCTTTATATGTGGCATGCTGTATTTGGAAAGGTGTAGGAAGAAGGCTGCTGCTAAGGGAGAGGGGTACTTCGGAAAAGGCGGTGCCACTTCTGAACTGGCTGCCACAACTAGCGCACAATTGGTGCAAGCGCCTATTGTTTCCAGCGATGTTATTCCAGCTAGTTATTGGGTAGCTTTTCTTCCGCTTGTACTGGTCGGAGTGATGAATAAAGTCTTTACAGAATTCATCCCGGTTTGGTATACAAAGGGATTTGATTTTGCATCTATAGGTTTGAAGGAGTACGGAACGATTGATATGGGACAAGTCGTAGGTATTTGGTCAGTGGAAATGGCACTTCTTATCGGAATACTTGCTGCTATATTATTAAACTTCCAAGCGGTAAAAGAACAGTTTCAATCTATTACAAGCGTGGGCGTAAGTGGTTCAATCTTAGCTGCCATGAACACTGCAGCCGAGTATGGATTTGGTGCCGTTATAGCAGCTTTACCCGGATTTGTCATGATTCAAAATTCTTTGACAGGTACATTTTCAAACCCTTTAATTAGCGGAGCGGTCATGACGAATATTTTGTGCGGTCTGACGGGATCAGGTTCGGGTGGAATGAGTATTACATTAGGTTTAATGGCAGATAAATATATTGAAGCGGCAGCGAACTTTGATATTCCGTTAGATGTGCTGCATCGTGTAATTGCAATGGCAGCGGGAGGTATGGATACTCTCCCTCATAACGGAGCAGTTATAACTTTACTTGCAGTTACAGGATTAACACACCGAGAAGCTTATAAAGAGATTTTTGGTATTACGATAATTAAGACATTAGCCGTTTTCTTCGTTGTTGGAGTGTACATGATGTTTTCTATTGTATAGTAGGAAGGTTGATCGGCTGTTATAAATAACGCAGCCACCAAGTTAAGATTATGTATAATGGTAAACAGAAACAGCCATCATTCCATGAAACGATGGCTGTTTGTATGTTTTTAATGAATTTCACAAAAAACTTCAATTGTAGATTGGAATTGAACTATCCCAACCTTCACTTGGTCTAGAGGAGGAGGGCTTCTCGGTTAAAATGATAAAGTCGGTAAATTTACTTGTTACAACAATGCTCTTCTACTCATCCATTGCGTCATAACCCACTTTTCACCTTTGATAACAGGTGCAGCAACTACAAGCAAATCCTCACATTGGACCCCAGCTGGCCAACATTCATAATAGTCGTGAAAACCATTTACAAACATGATTTGTCCGTTCTCAAATAGGATAACAAATATGGAGTTTCCTTACCTATTTTATAAAAGGTTAAAAATAAACCATAATATTATTATGTAAACAAAATTGATGAATGTACAGCTTGTTAAATAGTTCAATATTTTTGATTTTTCTATGGCTGCATAAGTATGATGTTTGTAGGAGGGGATCATATGAGTATACACAAAAAAATCATAGCGATTTCAGGAAGTATTAGGGAAGGATCATCCAACACAAACATATTAAAAACTTTAGCAGCATTTATTCCAGAAGGTATAGATTACACTATTTATAATGGGATAGAGGAACTACCTCATTTTAATCCGGATGTAGATCGAGTTGGAGCACCGGTTGTTGTTGAAGAATTTCGAAAGACATTAAGTGAAGCACATGCACTTATTATTTGTACACCAGAGTATGCAAAAAGTATTCCAGGAGTTTTGAAGAATGCTTTAGAATGGCTTGTTTCATCAGCGGAACTTTATAAAAAGCCAGTGGCTATTATAACAGCTTCACCATCAATTGCGGGAGGGGATAAAGCCCATGAATCTTTATTACTTACACTAGGTATGCTAGATACAATTGTCGTTCAAAATGGCTCGTTATTAATCCCATCTGTGCGAACTAAATTTAGTGATGATGCAAAAGTAACAGATGAGGATACAAAGAAAGCTCTTATCTCTTTAGTTCAAAGTGTAGTAGACGAGATAAAGGAATAGTGATTTAGTTCGTATTAAGGTGAAAATGGGACTTTTATAATAAAAAAAGATAAAGGCAATGCTACGGCTAGTTCAAATGTAGCATTGCTTTTTTATATATTTAAATATATGTACTCAAAATCTCCCCAGGTAATCCATCAATCTCGCAAACTTTTTCAGATGTAAAACCAACGTTTAGTAAAATCTTCCGAGAGGGGGTATTGCTCGGATCGATAATTGCCTTTAGTACGTTTACATCTGTCTGCTTCGCTATATTTATTAATTCCTTTGCAATTGCACTACCATATCTTTTTCCCCAGTGCTCTGGCAAAATCATATATCCAAGTTCAGCTTCTTTTACATTATCTTCATTCACTGTTACATGTCCAAGGCCGATAAATTCATTTGTTGCACTGTCATAAACTTTATAAGACCCAAACAGTTTATGCTTTTCATTGCGCCTTAACAATTTTTCATAGTCGTTTTGTGCCTCTTCTAGCGGAATAGCACGCTCTGTAATTTGTGCCATCACTCTTTCATTTGATACGAGCTGGAAATATGGATTAAAATCTGTTGCTTCAAATTTTTTGAAATGTAGTTTATGCATCGGATTCCTCCAAACGAATTTTTAATTGTTCTTCAGAAAAGATAAACGATTGTTAAATAGTGATTTCTATTTGATTGCCTTCCGGATCGCTTATTACACTTTCGTAATAGCCATCTCCAGTGAAACGTGGTCCATTTAATAAAGGATAACCATCATCTTTTAATGTTGAAGTTAATTCATTTACACGTTCTTCACTACCGACAGAGAATGCCATATGTGCATAGCCAGTTATATTAAGATTAGGCTCATTTTCAATACCTTTTTTACGCATAAGTTCAATCCTTGCTCCAGATTCGAACGTAATAAAATAAGATTCAAAGTGTTTCGCTTCATTATGATATAAAGAGTTTGCTTTACCGTTAAAGTACTTTGTATAGAAAGTACGCATTAATTCTAAATCATTTACCCAAATTGCTATATGTTCGATTTTCATTCGTTTCACCAATCCATTCTTTATGTAAATTAAAAAATATGTACTCTGTAATAATTAGCGAAATTCAACAACACTAATTAGATGTTCACTTTATTAAATTTGCAACCATATTGCAAGAAATAAGAATGGACGTTAGGAAAAAGCGGATTGTAATGAAAAATTTTATTAATGGTATTAGATAATTTTTAAGTCATAACATGCATACAATGTCTAATTAAGTGAATTACGTACGTCAAAATTTCAAATAAGGAGGGGCATTTGTGGGGCAATTTGAACAAATGGTGATTGTCGGTATTTCCATGTCTTTTATACTGTCTATTATGATATTAGGGTCTACATATTATAATCCTCGCCTTTGGTTAAATGATTATCCGAAAGATATTCAAAAAGTAGTTTTGCCAAAATCGATAAATGAAAAAAAACAAACATTTTATTTCGGAATTATTTACAATATTATTCTCTTCGGAACGCCTTTAGTTTCTACATATATACTACATCACCATGGGAAATTATTGTATATTGAAGCCTATTTACATACTTTTGGGATTGTAATGATTTTCAATTTAGTAGATTTATTAATAATCGATTGGCTTATATTTTGCTGGATTACTCCAAGATTTGTTGTTATTCCTAGTACTGAGGGAATGAAAGGATATAAAGACTATAAGTTTCACTTAAGAGGTGCAATAGCTGGAACGCCATTTTTAGCAATTGTAAGTTTATTTTTGGCAGGAATTGCGACAACTATCTAGTGTGAAGTAGAAGGTCATGAAGAGTTTATAGAAGATAAGTAGATTTATAATGTATAGAATTAGAAATGAAAATTTGATAATATTGGAGTAGAAAGTTTTAAAAACAGTATATTAAGTGGTATTAATATACTGTTACAAATGTTTTGATACTCTGTGGAATTCCCTAATTTTATAGAAGCATTTGATAGAACTCAAAAAAAACGCAATGGAGGCTAATATGAAAAAAATAATTGGCGCAGCAACAGCAACAGTTCTTGGATTGGGGGCTTTTACCACATCTGCTATCGCAGAAACTATCGTAACAGCGGATGTACTCAACGTACGTGAAAAGCCAACTACGGAATCAAAAGTTGTCGAAAAAGTAAAAGAAGGACAAAAGTTAAAGGTCATACATACTGAAGAAGGATGGTCAAAAATTGAGTTAAATGGTAAAGAAGTATTTGTAAGTTCGGAGTTTACAAAAGATATTTACCATGTAACAGCAAACCTATTAAATGTACGTACTGAAGCAAACACAGAATCAGAAATTCTTGGCAGACTGAAACAAGATGATGTAATTGAATCAACACATCAAGTAAAAGATGGATGGCTGCAATTTGAGTATAAAGGAAAAACAGCTTATGCAAATGTTTCTTTCCTATCAAGTACAGCACCAATTGAAAAGAAAGCTGAAGAGAAAACGAAGCGAGTAGCGAAAGTACAAAAAGCAGTTAAAGCAAAGGAAGAAGTAAAAACGCAGAAAGAAGCAAAAGTACAAGAAATAGCAAAAGCGAAAGAAACAACAAAAGAGCAGAAAGAAGTGAAGGTAAAAGAAATAGCAAAGCCTAAAGAAGAAGCGAAAGTAACAGAGAGAGTAAAAGTTAAGGAAGAAATGAAAGCAGAAGAAATAGTAAAGCCTAAAGAAGAAGCGAAAGTAACAGAGAGAGTAAAAGTTAAGGAAGAAACGAAAGCAGAAGAAATAGTAAAGACCAAGGAAGAAGAAAAAGTAAAAGAAGAAGCGAAAGCACAAGAAATAGCAAAAGCTAAGGCAGAAGAAAAAGTACGAGAAATAGAAAAAGCAAAGGAAGAAGCAAGAGCACAAGAAATAGCAAAAGCTAAGGAAAAAGCAAAGGAAGAAGCAAAGGAAGAAGCAAGAGCACAAGAAATAGCAAAAGCTAAGGAAAAAGCAAAGGAAAAAGCAAAGGAAGAAGCAAAGGAAGAAGCAAAAGCACAAGAAATAGCAAAAGCTAAGGAAAAAGCAAAGGAAGAAACAAAAGCACAAGAAATAGCAAAGGCTAAGGAAGAAGCAAAAGCACGAGAAATAGAAAAAGCAAAAGAAGAAGCAAAAGCGCAGGAAATAGCAAAGGCTAAGAAAGAAGCGCAAGCACGAGAAATAGAAAAAGCGAAAGAAGAAGCGAAAGCAAAAGAAGCAACAAAGACACAAGAAGTATCTAAAAATAACACACAGTCTGCTAAACGTGAATTAACGGTAGTAGCGACAGCATATACTGCTGATCCAAGTGAAAATGGTACATATGGTGGACGCGTTTTAACTGCGATGGGTCATGATTTAACGGCAAATCCTAATATGAGAATTATCGCAGTAGATCCGAAGGTAATCCCATTAGGATCTAAAGTATGGGTAGAAGGTTATGGAGAAGCTATTGCTGGTGATACTGGTAGTGCTATTAAAGGAAATCGTATTGATGTTTTAATGGGTTCAAAAAGTAAAGCTATGAACTGGGGAAGACAAACTGTTAAAGTAAAAGTTTTATAATAATGGTTATCCAAATAGAAGTCAGTTCTCTTTATTGAGACTGGCTTTTATTTTTTACCTTAATGTGATTCATTGAAAAAATTTGAAGGATATGTAAAAGAATAAAACCTTAATTTTGCTGCTGAGTACCGTGAGCAGTAAAAGTAACCCTATTGAATTATATAATCCTTATTTGTATTTCTGACAACCATATTGTTCTTCTATCACTATTAAAATACAATTAGATAAATAGGAGAAAAATATTCATAAAATAGTAATTGTTTTATTTAGTCTTATACTAGAGTTTATAACGTTCCAAATCCCTATAGTGTCAGAATGGATACAGAACTCAGTCTTCTTGTAAATTGTTATTATTTTATTATCGTATTCATACCAAAAAGATAACGGTGATAAGAATGAGAAAAATGATGATTAGCAACAATAAAAAATATTTTATGTACCGAAAGTTATTAAAAGATTAGTATCGAGGATTACCTTTATAAGCGAGAAGAGGATAGAATATGACAATGGAATTATATGGCGAACATTGGGATGGAATAAAAGGGTATAGAGTAATGGAAGGGAAAGATTCATATAATCATTATTTCGGTGGTCAAGATTGTGAATTACCATTGTGTAAGTTATGCGGTGAGAAAATGCATCAAATTTTTTGTTTTGATTTGAAAGATGAGAAACTTTCTGAACTTAAAAATGATGAATTGATTGTATTACCATTCATCTCTTGCTTGAATTGTGCGATGGTGTGGGAGCCGCAATATTTTCAATTAAGTAATGGGGGCAAAACGGCACAAATAATAAAACAAGACAATACGGAAGAGTGGATTATGGAAGCTGAGTATAAGCTACCGGTCAATCTTCCAAAAACTAATGTAAAGCTAACGAATATGAAAAATGAAGATATACCTACTGATGAAGATCGTTACTGGGAAGCTTTTGACTTATTCGGTTCGGAATATGTATGTAGATTGTTAGGAGCGCCCCTATACGATGATGTTCCAGAAGATTTAGGATGTCCAACTTGTTCTAAAGAGATGAAATATGTTGCTACAATTACACAAGACCTTGAAGAACGGGAACTTATTTCAGTAGTTGATTTTCAGTTTGGGGAAATGAATATATATTATTACTTATGTAAAGATTGTTCCGTTATGAAAACTGAAATACAAGGAACATAATAAAATAAGACTGACAAATGATTCAGTCTTATTTTTGTTGTGTAACGTCATTAAGAATAGTGTGAAATACATCTTTTTGCGTGAAATCATCTGTAAATACAGTTTCTCTAGCAACTTCAATTGTATCGTGAGGATTATACCATTTCCGTAATGCATCCTCACCAAATTCATGCCTTTTTCCCCTTGTGTTATGGCGTCTAATTGTTTCCTCTAATGATAAATCGAATTAATATGTAAACGTATTTTCATCAAAAAAATGTATTAATTCTTTCAGCATATCACCGTATCTACGACTGCTCAGTATACCTTCTAAAATAACAAATTCACATTTTCCTTTTCCGTACTTCGTAATTTCAAATAATAAATCATGAGATAAGTTACCTATTGTATCGTGAACTTTTAGCATATCTCTGCGCACAACGTCTTGTGAGACTAAAAGTGTTCCTTGCCCGAAATGTTCTTGCAGTTCCTTTGCGATTGTTGTTTTGCCACTTGCGGAGTTTCCACGAAGAATGATTAATGTCGATTTCAAAGTCTCATCTCCTATGTGTTTTTATTAGACAATTTTCAGTAGGGCTATACTAGATTTTTAGAATAAACTCGTTTACAGAGCTTATTTTAGCTTTGTAAACGAGTGGTGTTATGCGAAGAGTTATTGTACGAATGTATTTTGTCCAGATGCAATTTTCCACGTATCTTTTTCTTTAACCATAACATACATAGCGAGGCTACTTTGTTCATTTTCTATTATCGTTCCTTCAGAAGTTGTTGGATATTGTTTAATGTGTACGATAGCTACATCGGAACGTATGAAATGAATGTCTTCAATTTCATACTGTGCATAAGAGTTGTGAAGTGGTCCTGCTAAAAGAATTTTGTGAGCTTCATTGATTTGTTTCCAGCCCGAGAGGCGAATTCCTAAGACATTTACCCATGAAGCGTGTAATGTAAAGTGACGATCAAGTTCATCGGCATCATGTTTATTGAATGCAGCTTCAACTTCATGAATGGTTTGTTCAATGTGCTTTATCCCTAATTGTAATTCTTCTTTGGAATTATAGTATTTAGTCATGTGAATTCCTCCAATTTATTGTTTATTACTTTTATTTTATTACGGGAAAATCACATTATCCTCCAACGATAGTAGTATTTATTTTAATTAAAATATAGGCGGAAGTATGATTTGTAGTAAGGGGAATAAAATGAATTTTTCGGTAATTGAATAAGGTTAAGTATATAATCAATGTAATGGATAATAAAGAGGGATGTTAAATAGAGTAAGTAACAAAAAAGTCTCAGTCTTTTTGGAAGCGAGACTGGGTATGCACTCTTTTTGCATTTCTTGTTATGCAATTCATACTTTTCTTCTGTGAATTAAACTCATGGTGGTCTCCCAAATTTAGTGAAGGGGGATTATTTGAAAGAATTATGAACTCACAGTTCTTTACAGAAACATTTGCTCCGTATAAAACTTCACAATTTAACTTGTATACAGCATTTTTTATCATTGCATTACTACCATATGCGCATTAATAGGCACAATTAAAGATTTAACATCAAGGGAAAATACAAAGATTTAAGCTATTAACAAAGAGGTGTAATATGCTATTTCAAAAAGAAAATTTATCGGTTAGATACGTAATAAAAAACGATGCACCTATCATTTCAAAATGGTTAACAGACCCAGAAGTCCTGCAGTATTACGAAGGACGAGATAATCCGCAATCTGTAGAAGAGGTACTTGCCCATTTTATACATAATCCAAACAGTAATGAAAAAAGATGCTTAGTAGAATTTGATGAAATGCCGATCGGCTACATTCAAATGTATCCAGTTGATTTTGAATGGAAAGCGTTATATGGATATGAAGAATCACAAAATGTATGGGGAATGGACCAATTTATCGGTGAACCGATCTTTTGGGGAAAAGGAATTGGAACAAAACTTGTTCAAGCAGCTATTACATACATTATGGAGAAATTGGGTGCGGAAGCAATCGCGATGGATCCTAGAGTAAATAACGAACGTGCGATAAAGTGTTATGAAAAATGCGGATTTAAAAAAGTGAAGATTTTAAAGGAACATGAACTGCATGAGGGGAAATTAGAAGATTGTTGGATGGTAGAATATAAACAATTATAATAAATATGCAGGGGCTTATAAAAATAAAGGGAGCTGTGTGAAATGAAAAAGGCATTACTAGTTATTGATGTGCAAGCGGGTATGTATACAGCAGGAATCCCAGTACATAATGGGGAAAAGTTTTTAGAAACGTTGCAAGAGCTCATTGGGGAATGTCGTTCAAATGGTATTCCGGTTATTTATGTACAACATAACGGGCCAAAAGATCATCCGTTAGAAAAAGGTACAGATGGCTGGAAAGTGCATGCGGCGATTGCTCCGCGAGAAGGGGAGCTTGTCGTTGAAAAGACGACTCCAGACTCATTCCATAAGACAAACTTAAACGAAGTGTTACTAGGAAAAGGGATTGAGCATGTTATTATTTCAGGAATGCAAACAGAGTACTGTGTTGATACGACAACGCGAAGAGCGTTTAGTGAAGGGTATAAAGTAACATTAGTAAGTGATGCACATAGCACATTTGACACAGATGTATTACGCGCTGAAGATATTGTAAAACATCATAATGTTGTATTTGGATCATTTGCAGATGTTATTACGTTAAAAGATTTAAAAGTAAAAGCGTAATTACAGAAGTTGCTGTCTCTTAATGGGGCAGCTTTTTTATTTGAAGATAGGCTATCAAACGTTGTCGATAAATCGATATTTCTTGTCGAATCGTTGATATAATTTCATTCACCGTATTGATAGTACAAAAAACAAAAAGGAGCGCCACATCGTCAAAAATTCGACTGATGAGACAGCTACTTTTTTGCACCAGTAATTATGGCTTTATTTCTTCTTATCTTTATCCAACACATTCTGTTCTTCAGCAAACTCCGTGCCATATGCAAACCGGCGATTAATTCGAATGTTATCATTGCTGTGCCTTGTGTGGGAATCAGAAAAGCGATGGACGATTACTTCTGATAATGTAAAGACGATGGCAGAAAGGATACTGCCCCATGCAATTTGCATGTAGTTGTCTAATAAAATATTACCAAAAATCCAAACGCTTAAATACGTAAGTAAGAAATCCGTCATAATGGCAGCGGAATTGCCAATTCGATTTAAAATAATTTTATCAACAAACATATAAGAAACGATTGTGACGAAGAGACTAAAAGAAATGATTTGGACGAGCGTTGCTGGGAAAAATAGAGCTAGTCCGATACTAAAAGCGATGATGCATGATATAAATTTGATAAGTATTACAGTAATATCACTCAATATTTACACCTCCCATTTATACATAGTTTTACAATAAATACAGGAGTTCATACATTGGAACGGTTTAATTTAGATAAAACTTTATCATGCTGAAATTTTATCTAAATATTAAAAAAACATTTAAAAAATGTTATAGTGAAATGAGAGCGTATGACATTTTTAGGTAAGGGGGAATCCGGGATGTGGATAACTTCAGAAGTAGAAATTCCAGATGAGTTAATCGATCACCTTGAACAAGGTAAGTTAGTATTATTCGTTGGAGCAGGAGTTTCTATGAAGGGGAAATCAAACTTACCGAATTTCGATGATTTAGTTGATGAAATTTCGAAAGCTTTATATGTCGAAAGGCGTGAGATGACAGAACCCCACGATTATTATCTCGGTAAAATTGCGAAAACGAAAGATGTGCATCAAGTTGCAAGAGACCTCGTTAATATAGAAAAATCAAAACCAAATCCATTACACTATGCGATTCCAAGGCTGTTTCCGTTAGATACGGATGTTCGAATTGTAACGACAAACTTTGATCAACATTTTACGTCTGTAATTACAGAAATGAATAGAGAGCTGAATATTTATTATGCACCTGCTTTACCGACAGGGAGAGCGTTTAAAGGGTTGGCTTACATACATGGGAATGTAGAACAAGAGAAAGAAGCTTTAATTTTAACGGATGGTGATTTTGGAAGGGCTTACTTAACAGAAGGATGGGCGAGACGATTTTTAGTTGATTTATTCTCAAATTACACTGTTTTATTCGTTGGGTATAGTCATAATGATCCTGTAATGAAATATTTAGCAACAGGCTTACCACCGAGTACAAGGCGTTATGCTTTCGTCGCACAAGGTGATAATACATATCATTGGGAGCATTTAGGGATAAGACCGATTGTGTATCCGAATAAAGCAAATAATCATCAGGCGCTTGTGAAAGCGGTGAAGCGGTGGGCGGAATTAATGGGGGATAATTATATTACGAAAAGAATGCGCATTCGTGATATTGTAACCGTTCCTCCATCAGTAGAGCAGGAGCAATTATCCTATATAAAACAGTCAATAAAAAAAATTGAAACCGTTCGGTACTTCGTTGAATTTGCTCGTGATTATGAATGGGTGGAATGGCTTGAAGCAGAAGGGAAACTAAGAAATTTATTTCTGCTTACAGCAAATTATGATGAAGTAGATGAATTGCTTGCGGAATGGTTAGTGGAGCAATTTCTATTTAGTCATCAAAAAGAACTATTTCAATTGATTTTTAAAAATCATTCTAAAATATCCCCGTTATGGTGGCGAACAATTTGTACTTACTTAAACGAAACGAAAGAAACGATGGACCCTTTGTTGTTTGCAAGATGGACATTGCTTTTATTAGAAACAGCAGAGAAAGATAGTAGCTCTATTGAAATGATCACATATTTATTGCAAAAATGTTCTTTCCCTGAGCATAAAGAAATTGGCTTGTTGCTATTAACGTTTATTTTAGACGGGAAACTTAAATTGAAGCGTGTAAGAAGATGGGGAAATGATACGCAAGAGTCGATTGAACTCGAGGAATCGAGTCGTATACCAATGCCTATTTTTTCTCATGTGGAGCGAATTTGGAAAGAGAAAATGAGACCACATATTACTTACTACGCAAATCCGATTATGGTTACGGGGTTAGAAAAGATACAACTATTGTCATTAAGACAAAATGCACTGAAAAGAAGAGATAGAGAAATTTCAGAGCAGGAGTTACAACAAAATGATTTTACATTTTTAATTCAAATTGTAAAAGAGTGTCTTACATATTTATGTGAAAACAATGAGAAAAAAGCAAATCATTATATTACAGAAATGATAGAAACTGATAGTGTACTTCAAAAGCGAATTGCAATTGAAGCAATGATTAATAATGTATTCGTTACAGCGGATGACAAACTGAAGTGGTTGTTACATGTAGATGTTCTGTTAGATTTCACATGTAAACATGAAGTGTTTCAACTTTTAAAGAATTATTACGCAGATGCTTTAGAGGAAACGAAAGAAGAAGTAATTCAACATGTATTAGAGTATCTTGCAGAAGAGAGGGCGTTTGATGCTTGTCTTGTATTAGACTTACTATTCACGTGTGATTCGAATAGTAAGTGTACGGCGGAAGGATACGAGCTAATGAAACAGAAACACCCCCATTTTTCTTCAGATCTATACAGTGTTCCAAAGAAAGAGGCAAATGAACAACGTATTACATGCAATGTAACAGCTGATGGATTACTGCAGCTGAAAGACGATGAAATAATGGAGCAAGTTCGGCAAATTTCAAGAGACGGTGTTTTTGAACAACGCCATTTTTTAGAGATGTTATCAAAAGCGTGTAAATTGAATGTAGAGTGGAGTATTTCGTTTGCTTATCAACTAGTAGGCGTGCACGAAATTAGTAATGAAGTATGGTTTGTGTGTATAAGAGAGTGGCGAAATAACCGGAATTTGACGAATGAACAAATTCAAAAAATCATTCCGTTATTGCAGAAATTTATTAGAAATACTGCTTTTCATTGGTTAATTAGTAGTTTTTTATATGAAATTAGTAATCGATTAGAAGAGTTAGATGAAAATAGTATACGGATTGTAAAACGCTTTGCCTTTTCTGTACTTCCACAAGTTATGAGAGGGGAATCGGATTTTAAAATTGGAAAACAAGAGTTTTACAATGAATCCATTCAGCACCCTGTTGGGAAGATGACCGCCGTATTATTAAAACTGTTAGCATATGATCATTTATACGATCGCAATGTGTATGAATATTTATTTTTATTTGAGGAACAGGTAAGGGTTACTTCGGAACGTACAAACTTTATGTTTGCTCGTTTAACAGCAGATATTACGTTTTTATACCATATTGAGAAGCAATGGTGTCGGAAAAATGTACTACCTTACTTAGATTTAAAGAAAGAAAGTGAGCTTACGAAATATGCGTGGGCGGGATTATGTTATACGCAAATTAATCTACCTTTGTTTACAGAAATAAGACGATATATTAAGTATGCAGTAGAACATTTAGATGCACTACATCCATATACGAGAGAAGCATTTTTAAAATGGCTTAGCTTTGTATTTATTAAATGCGTATTATACTGGGAGCAAAAAACAGATTGGTTATATCCACTTTTGATGCAAGAAAACGAAGAGAATAAAATTAAATTTATGCAGTATTTATGCTACTACGTAAAAACGTTAAGTGGTAAGGAGCAACAAAAATTTTGGACAGCGTGGCTTAGTGTGTTTTTAAGAGAACGTCCGAAAATGGGCTTAATAACAACGAGAGAATATATGATGCTTTTACGTATTGTTTTATGCATGGATGAGGTTTTAGAAAAAGGATTAAATATTATTTCTAGTAAATTTCAAGGTGTGGAAGGACAATCTAATCAAGAAGAAATGAAACAGTTGTTTATAGAGATACTTGAAAAGAAAGAGCGTATGAAAGCGTATAAAGAATTGTATGCAAATGTGTTTTTCACTTTACTGCAGACGTGTCAAGAAGCCGATTTACTTGAAAGTGAGATCATACAAATAAAAGAACTATTAACCAGGTATGAAGTAGAAAGACATGTATTAAATTTAATAGAAAATGAAATAATTCGCATCGGAATCGTAACGGAGAATTTACAAGAGGAATCATAGGGCGGAAGTGGAATTTTTAAAAAATATATAAAAAGTTATTGACAGTGTTTTGAAAAGCGTTCTATAATACGAATCATACTTATTCAATTTCAAAAACATTTGAATAAACAAAGTGCAATGAAGAGATCACAGTAGTGGTTAGTCTTACTGTAACAGAGAGCTGGTGGTTGGTGTGAACCAGTACAGGGATAATCATGAATTACAGTCTTGGAGCATCTTTTTCGTAGTAAAGATAGTATTGTCTTTATGAAGAAAGAGCGGTCAATTGATCGTTAACAGTGAAGAGAGGTAGACGGAAAGTTAGTCTACAACTAGGGTGGTACCGCGATAAATATCGTCCCTACTGATTTATTCAGTAGGGACTTTTTGTATTTTGACGGTCCAACTTGAAAATATAATAAACATGCGTTGAAAGGAAAAGCAGTAGTTGTTGTTTCCCTGTAACAGAGAGCTGGTGGTTGGTGTGAACCAGTACAAAAACAAGAGCGAATTACAGTCCTGGAGCATCTTTTTCGTAGTAAAGATATGTATCTTTATGAAGGGAAAGACGGTCACATTGATCGTTAACAATGAAGAGAGGTAGACGAAAGAAGTCTACAACTAGGGTGGTACCGCGATAAATATCGTCCCTACTGATTGAATCAGTAGGGCTTTTTTGTACAAAAAAGTGGCTTATTAACTATTAGTTAGTGTCTTTATGGTAATTATTAGTTTAAAATAAGAAGAGGTATCGATTCCACTTTAAATTTGTATAATTAACCAGTTCAGAAAATAGAGAATTTTTTATTCTCTTACTATACTTTTAAAACATTAGAGGAGGATTTCCAAATGGCAAATCACGAATTAGATCAATTACGTAAACAGGTAGATGAAATTAACTTACAACTATTACACCTATTAAACAAACGCGGTGAAATCGTTCAAAAGATTGGGGAGCAAAAACAAGTACAAGGTACGAAACGCTTTGATCCAGTACGTGAGCGTGAAGTACTTGATATGCTTGCAGAGCATAACGAAGGACCATTCGAAACGTCAACGATTCAACATATTTTCAAAACGATTTTCAAAGCTAGCTTAGAATTGCAAGAAGATGATAACCGTAAAGCATTACTAGTTTCACGTAAAAAGAAAAAAGAAAATACAATTGTTAATGTTAAAGGTGAATTGATTGGAAACGGAACACAAACGTTCATTATGGGACCTTGTGCGGTAGAAAGTTTAGAGCAAGTTCGCCAGGTAGGGCAAGCTATGAAAGACCAAGGCTTAAAATTAATGCGCGGCGGTGCTTTCAAACCGAGAACATCTCCATACGATTTCCAAGGTTTGGGAGTAGAAGGTTTACAAATTTTACGACAAGTAGCAGATGAGTTCGACTTAGCGATTATTAGTGAAATTTTAAATCCGAATGACGTAGAAATGGCGCTAGAATACGTTGATGTAATTCAAGTTGGTGCACGTAACATGCAAAACTTCGATTTACTACGAGCTGTAGGAAAGGTTAATAAGCCAGTATTACTAAAACGTGGATTAGCAGCAACAATTGATGAGTTCATTAATGCAGCGGAATACATTATTGCACAAGGTAATGACCAAATTATTCTTTGTGAGCGCGGTATTCGCACATACGAGAGAGCGACACGTAACACATTAGATATTTCAGCAGTACCGATTTTAAAGAAAGAAACACATTTACCAGTTATCGTTGACGTAACACATTCAACTGGACGTAGAGATTTACTATTACCAACAGCGAAAGCAGCACTTGCTATTGGAGCAGATGCAGTAATGGCTGAAGTTCATCCAGACCCAGCAGTTGCGTTATCAGATTCTGCGCAACAAATGGATATTCCAGAATTCCATAGATTCATGGATGAGTTAAAAGGTTTCAAAAATAAATTATCTTAATTCCATATCATAAATGCACTGAAGAGGAAACAGTAGTGCTTATCTCACTGTTAAAGAGAGCTGATGGCCGGTGTGAATCAGTACAAAGGTAAGCATGAATTACAGCCTTGGAGCATCTTTCCCGCCAACTTTTGGAGAGAAAGACGGTCAAACGATCGTTAAAGAAGAAGAGAGGTAGACGAAAGAAGTCTACAACTAGGGTGGTACCGCGATAAACATCGTCCCTACTGAGCGCTCAGTAGGGACTTTTTTGTACAAAAAAATAGTAAAGGGGCAAGAGAAATGAGATATATTACAGCTGGAGAATCACATGGGCCGCAGTTAACAGTTATTTTAGAAGGTGTACCAGCAGGTTTAACATTAACAGCGGAACATATTAATAAAGAATTATTAAGAAGACAAAAAGGGCATGGGCGCGGAAGACGCATGCAAATTGAAACAGATACAGTTGAAATTGCAAGTGGTGTACGTCACGGAATGACACTTGGTTCACCAATTACGTTAATCGTAAAAAATGATGATTTCAAACATTGGACGAAAGTAATGGGTGCTGAACCAATTTCGGAGCAAGAAAGTAAAGAAATGAAACGTACTATAACGAAACCACGTCCAGGACATGCGGATTTAAACGGGGCAATTAAATACGGACATCGTGATATAAGAAACGTATTAGAGCGCTCTTCTGCAAGAGAAACGACAGTTCGTGTTGCTGCTGGTGCAGTTGCGAAACAAATTTTGAAAGAACTAGGTGTGGAAATTGCAGGGCATGTTCTTGAAATTGGTGGGGTACAAGCGAAGCGTATTTCAAACTTACCAATTGAAGAAATTCAAACGATAACTGAAAATTCACCAGTTCGATGTTTAGATAAAGAAGTAGAACAAGAGATGATGAATGCGATTGATGATGCGAAAAGTAGCGGAGATTCTATAGGCGGTATTGTCGAAGTCATTGCAGAAGGAATGCCAATTGGAGTTGGTAGCTACGTTCATTACGACCGCAAATTAGATGCAAAACTTGCCGGTGCTATTATGAGCGTGAATGCGTTTAAAGGTGCTGAAATCGGAATTGGTTTTGAAGCGGCAAGACAGCCGGGAAGTAAAGTGC
The DNA here is from genome assembly GCF_003264205.1 of Bacillus sp. SRB_8. Lineage (NCBI taxonomy): Bacteria > Bacillati > Bacillota > Bacilli > Caryophanales > Bacillaceae > Bacillus > Bacillus sp. SRB_8. The sequence goes on from NZ_NADT01000026.1 coordinate 315,339, forward strand.
ACGATGAAATTTTATGGGATGAAGAAAAAGGATACACGAGAAATACGAATAATGCCGGCGGTTTAGAAGGCGGTATGACAACAGGAATGCCAATTGTCGTAAGAGGCGTAATGAAGCCAATTCCTACATTATATAAACCGTTAGCAAGCGTAGATATTGATACGAAAGAAGCATTCCAAGCGAGTATTGAGAGATCTGATAGCTGTGCAGTACCAGCAGCAGGTGTTGTAGCTGAAGCTGTCGTTGCATGGGAACTTGCCGGTGCACTAGTCGAGCAATTCGGAAAAGATCGCATGGAATTACTAAAACAAAATATTTCGCAACATAACAAATACGCAAAAGAATTTTAATGAAAAGGTGGATTTAACATGCGAGTAAAAGATCAACTATCATCATTACAACCGTATAAACCAGGTAAATCACCAGAGCAAATGAAAGAAGTATACGGGAATCATTCATTTGTTAAGTTAGCATCAAATGAAAATCCATTTGGCTGTTCACCTCGTGTTTTAGGAGAATTACAAAAATCGTGGCAGGAACATGCTTTATATCCTGATGGAGGTGCTGAAGTACTCCGTCAAACAATTGCAGAGAAATTACAAGTGCAAATGGAACAAGTGCTTTGTGGTAGTGGACTTGATGAAGTCATTCAAATTATAAGTCGTGCAGTGCTCTGTAAAGGAGATAATATCGTAACTGCTGGCGCGACATTCCCTCAGTACCGTCATCATGCAATTATTGAAGGCTGTGAAGTGAAAGAAATTGCTTTAAAGAACGGTGTATATGATCTAGATGAAATTTCTTCAGCAGTTGATGAACATACAAAAATCGTATGGATTTGTAATCCGAACAACCCGACAGGCACATATGTGAATGAGCGAAAATTGACTCAATTCATTGAAAGCATTAGTGAAAATACGTTAATTGTCATTGATGAAGCGTACTATGAATACGTAACAGCAAAAGATTTCCCTAAGACATTACCGCTTCTAGAAAAACATAACAACATTCTTGTACTTAGAACGTTTTCTAAAGCTTACGGATTAGCTTCTTTCCGCGTTGGTTATGCGATTGGACAGGAAGAGTTAATCGAGAAATTAAATGTCGTACGTTTGCCATTTAACGTATCTTCATTAGCGCAAAAAGCAGCGACGATTGCTTTTAACGATGAAGCGTTTATTGAAGAAATAGTTCGTGTTAATACAGAAGGATTACAACAATACGAAAGTTTTTGTACAGAAAATGAAATTCCATTTTATCCGTCGCAAACGAACTTTATCTTCTTGCCGGTAGATGATGCTGGGGAAATTTATGAAGCTTGTGCGCATGCAGGGTTTATTATTCGTCCGTTCCCAAATGGTGTCCGTATTACAATCGGAACTAGGGAACAAAATGAAGGAGTGATTTCAGTGTTAAAACAACACTTTGAAAATAAAAAAGGTAAGTCTCGAGATGAGGCAAATGTGTAAAAAGGTAGTATTAATCGGTACTGGATTAATAGGAGGCTCTCTTGCATTAGCGATTAAAAAAGAGCACGATGTAACGATTATCGGTTATGACATATTTAAAGAGCAAGTAGAGCGCGCAAAAGAATTACATGTAGTTGATGAAGTAGCAGTAGATTTACAGCGTGCATGTGAGGAGGCAAATTTAATTGTATTTGCCTCTCCAGTTGAAGAAACGAAAAAGTTGTTACACAAACTTGCATCATTTCATTTACGAGAAGATGTCATTGTTACCGATGTAGGAAGTACGAAAGGGACAATCATGAATGAAGCGGAAGCTTTATTAACAAAGAAAGTTTCATTTATCGGCGGTCATCCGATGGCAGGTTCTCACAAAACAGGAGTTGAAAGTGCAAAGGCACACCTTTTTGAAAACGCATTTTACATTTTAACGCCAATGAATCACGTGCAGGCGGATCAAGTAGACGAGCTAAAAGAATGGTTAAAAGGAACAGGCTCTCATTTTCTTGTATTAAATACAAAAGAACATGATTATATAACAGGAATAGTTAGTCATTTCCCACATTTAATTGCAGCAGGATTAGTAAAACAAGTTGAGAAACATGCTGGTGATAATCCGCTTATTCATCAGCTAGCGGCAGGCGGATTTAAAGATATAACACGTATTGCATCAAGTAGTCCGAAAATGTGGAGTGATATCGTAAAGCAAAATCGCGGGCATTTATTGGAACTATTAGAAGAATGGATTTCAGAAATGGAAGAGCTATATAAGACGGTTTCTAAAGGAGATGCAGGAGAAATACAAAGTTATTTTGCAGATGCGAAAGAATATCGTGACTCTTTACCAGTTCGAAAAAGAGGGGCGATTCCTGCCTATCACGACTTATACGTCGACGTTTTAGATAAAGTAGGGGCATTAGCCCATATCACAAGCATTCTAGCAGAAGAAGAAATTAGTATTACGAACTTGCAAATATTAGAAGCGCGAGAAGGATTGCTCGGAGTTTTACGAATTAGTTTCCAAAGAGAAGAGGATCGAACGCAGGCAAAAATTGCGCTCGGAAAAGAAGAATACCAAACGTATGAAACAATTTAACGAGGAGGGTGACAACGTGAAAGAAAAAACAGTACAAACTGTAAATAACGGATTGAATGGCACAATTACAATCCCTGGAGATAAATCAATTTCCCATCGCGCTGTCATGTTTGGCGCAATCGCGGAAGGTAAAACAACAATTAAAGGATTTCTTCCTGGTGCGGATTGTTTAAGTACTATTTCTTGTTTTAAAGAAATGGGAGTAGAGATTACACAAAATAGAGACGAAGTTACGGTAATTGGAACAGGATTAGAAGGTTTACAAGAGCCAAAAGCTGTATTAGATGTTGGTAATTCTGGTACAACGATTCGATTAATGTCAGGAATACTTGTAAACACACCATTCTTTTCTTGCGTGCAAGGTGATGCTTCAATTGCGAAGAGACCGATGCAACGTGTAACAAATCCACTAAAGCAAATGGGTGCAAAAATTGATGGCCGAAAAGAAGGAACGTTTACGCCGCTCACAATACGAGGCGGGAATTTAAAGGCGATTGAATATACTTCACCGGTAGCAAGTGCACAAGTGAAATCAGCTATTTTACTTGCAGGCCTTCGCGCAGAAGGTGTAACAGCTGTTACAGAACCTCACATTTCCCGCGATCATACAGAAAGAATGCTTGAGGCGTTTGGCGTTACAGTAACTCGCGTGGGGAAAACTGTAAAACTAGCTGGTGGACAAAAGCTAAAAGGAACAGACGTTCAAGTGCCAGGTGATGTATCATCAGCGGCATTTTTCTTAGTAGCAAGTGCAATTATTTCAAATAGTAAACTACTATTACAAAATGTAGGAATGAATCCGACTCGTACAGGTATTATTGATGTTCTTGAGAAAATGGGCGCTACGTTTACTGTAGAGCAGATTAACGAAGGAGCATCAGAACCTGCTGCAAATATTACAATTGAAACATCGCCGCTGAAAGGAATCGAAATCGGTGGAGATATCATTCCACGACTGATTGATGAAATCCCAATTATAGCTTTAGCGGCAACACAAGCAGATGGAATTACAGTCATTAAAGATGCACACGAGCTAAAAGTGAAAGAAACGAATCGTATCGATACAGTCGTTGCTGAACTAACGAAACTAGGAGCTCGTATTGAAGCGACCGACGACGGAATGATTATTTACGGTAAATGTAAGCTAAAAGGAAATACAGTACATAGTCACGGTGATCACCGCATTGGAATGATGCTTGCGATTGCCGGCTGTATAGCTGAAGGAGAAACAACGATTGAAGATGCAGAAGCAGTAGGTGTATCGTATCCTACATTTTTTGAAGAACTGCAAACGTTAGCTAAATAAAGTGATGAGAAGCAGATATGCAATGTATCTGCTTTTTTATGTTGGCTTTTTTCGTAAATAATGTTGCTTTATTGTGTAAGAATTTTATCCTTATTGATTTTATGAGATTTTTACGCATAATTGTAACTAAGGGAGAGGATTCTAAGTTGAGTAAACAGAATATTAGCACAACGGTTTCGGGGGATTTAATTGTTACCCATCTAATTGGCAAGATTAATACAGCTGATGTTTATGAATGGTTTCATGGCTTCGAGCAGGTTTGTCAGCAATTCATTTCCGAGGGGCGGAAATACAAATTGTTGGTGGATAGAAAAGGATACACGCCAGATCATTTTTCTGTTCAAAAAGCATGGAAAGATAAGTTCTTCAATGAAACCATTTTGAATCACAGTAAGGCAATTGCGTTTCTCCTTGAAGAAGGGGAGATAATGAATTATTTACAACAATCCAATACAAAAGAATCCGTAAAATTTTTCGATGATTATGAACAAGCATTAATTTGGTTGAATGAATATCCAATATAAAACCTTTATTGAACCAGTTTCTCTCAATCAACTGTTTTTTTTATGCCCGTAATGTTGCCGTTGTTATAAGTTTCATCACTTTCAATGGTACCTCTTAGCTTCGCAAACCCAAGAGAACGCAAGGCGTTTAATATTCTTATGCCGCCAATATAAAGCAGTTGAAAAGAGCATTTATGTTAGATTTTTTCTAAATCGATATCTTTTGTTGAAACATCCTCGTAATTTCACTTACCGAACTATAATAGTTTGAATTATGATATAATTCAAACGAGGAATGGAGGAGAAATATATGAACGTTATAAAATTAAAAGAAGATAAGTTTAGAGAAGCATTACGTTTATCAGAATATGCTTTTCAATATAAAGCAAATGAAGAATGGATAGAGCAGAAAATTGCAAGAATGAAGGAAAGCCATCAAATATACGGTATTATGGAAGGAGAAGAGTTAGCTGCAAAGTTGCACTTAATTCCTTTTCATATTTACATAGGAAAAGAAAAGTTTAAAATGGGCGGCGTTGCGGGGGTAGCGACGTATCCGGAATATAGAAGAAGTGGATATGTAAAAGAGTTACTTCAGCATTCACTGCAAACTATGAAAAGAGATGGATATAGTGTATCGATGTTACATCCATTTGCCGTTTCATTTTATCGTAAATACGGCTGGGAACTTTGTGCGAATCGAATCGTATGTCAGATGACAAAGAGCGATTTAATAATTAAAAAACAAGTGAATGGTACAGTGAAACGTTTTAGTAAAGATAATCATCCAGAAGAAGTAGAGAATCTATATGAAACATTTGCAGAACGATTTTCTGGTATGTTAGTTCGCGGACGTAAATGGTGGCTACAAGCGGTGTATCATGATTTAACATTGGCAGTTTACTATGATGAAAATAAAACGGCGGCTGGTTACATTTTATACAAAATAGAGAATTCTAAAATGAAAGTAGAAGAATTTGTCCCATTACATAATGAAGCAAGAATTGGTCTTTGGAACTTCATCTGCCAACATGATTCTATGATTAAAGATCTAGAAATGATACTAAGTGAGACAGAACCACTTCTTTACACATTACAAGAACCACGAGTAAAAGCAGAAGTAACTCCATATTTCATGGGAAGAATTGTAGATGTAGAACAGTTTTTCAAACAATATGAATGGAACTGGAACAACGAAGAGCAAGAAGTAATTTTACATATTACAGATTCATTTGCACCGTGGAATAACGTAACGGTTCAACTTAAAAATAATGAAATAACAATCGTTAAAGAAGAAACAGCAAAAGAAAATGGAATTCAAATCGATATTAATGCGTTATCTACTATTATGTTTGGTTACAAGCGACCGCTAGAATTAAATGAAATAGACTTAATAAGCGGTAGCGAAGAGGAGATACGTGCATTTGAGAATGTAGTGCCGGTGCGTAAGCCGTTTATTTATGATTTCTTTTAATTTTGTAAAGCTTTGTGCGGCATACTAATGTGTAAATAGCAATGTACTATAATTAAACATAATTAGTTATAGTACATTGCTGCTTTTAACGAAGCATTATGAATGTTAACCCCTTGACTTTTAATTCATGTAATTTATAATTATAAACGGAATGAATTTTCATTCCTGAAAATTGAGGTGAGAAAAATGGCTAAAAATAAGCAAGAGGATATTTTTGATGCTGCTATAAAACTTTTCGCAGAGCGTGGTTACGATGGTACGACAATTCCGATGATCGCTGAAAAAGCAAATGTCGGCGCTGGTACTATTTATCGCTATTTTGAAAATAAAGAGGCACTTGTTAACTCATTATTTTCAAAAAGCATGCTACAGCTATCTGAAACAATAAAAACTGATTTTCCTATTGAAGCAAATATTCGAGAACAGTTTAGTCATACGTATAACCGTTTATTTGAATTTGCGAGAAACAATGTGGATGCTTTTCTTTTTACAAATTCGCACTGTGATAGTTATTTTCTTGATGAACAGAGTAAGAAAATATTTGACGATTTTATAGGCTTCTTTATGAATATTATTGAAGATGGAATCGAAAAAGGTTTTCTTCGTCCATTGCCTATAATTGCTTTAATTATTATTGTATATCAACCACTTGAAAAATTAATAAAAGTAATAGCGACAGGGGAGTTAGAATACTCAAAAGAATTAGTAAAAGAATTGGAAGAAAGCTCTTGGAATGCTATTAGAATCATTTGATTCTATAGCTTTATAAGGACAGGAATGAACATTCATTCCGCAGGGAGTGATTTAATAGAATTGAAAAATAATTTAATAGGATAATAGGAATGAACGTTCATTCCGAAATGATATTTTCAAAAACAGGGAATGAATATTCATTCTCTATGCACCATGAAACTCTAATAACAGGAGATGATTCAAATGAGCAAGCTAAAAAGTTGGAGAAGTTTATCTTTTCTATTATGGATAGTTATTACTATTGCAATGATCGTAACGATGCCTAATATGGATCAGTTAGTGAAGGAAAAAGGGCAAATCACGATTCCTAATACAGAACAAAGCAGTATTGCTGACAAGATGATAAAGGAGATGGATAAAGAAGGGGCTGAAAAGTATGAAATTATAGCTGTCTTTAATAGTGGAAGTAAGAAGGCTTTAACAAATGAGCAAAAAGAGGAAATAACGAAAACGATCAATGCCCTGCAAAATGAAAAAGAGCAATTAGGAATTAAGGAAGTCGTTTCACATTTAGATAATAAAGAACTGCAGAAACAATTAGTTTCTAAAGATAATACGACTATTTTAACGCAAATATCGGTAGATAAAAAACATGGTAAAATGTCAAAAATTGCAAATAATCTTCATAAAAAAGTACAAACGAAAGGAGTTACAACGTACTTAACAGGAAGTGATTTAATAGCGGGTGATTTTCTTACATCCTCTCAAGAGGGCGTGAAAAAGACAGAAGTTATTTCGATCATTTTCATTCTTGTAGTATTAATCATTGTATTCCGTTCACCAGTTGTTCCGATTATTTCTCTTCTTACAGTTGGTGTTTCGTATTTAATTTCAATGGGGATTATTGCCCATCTTGTTGATCAATTTAATTTTCCGTTTTCAAACTTTACGCAAGTGTTTGTAGTTGTCGTCCTGTTTGGAGTAGGAACAGACTATAACATTTTATTATATACGAGATTTAAAGAAGAATTAAGTAAACAAGAAAATGCATATTTAGCTACGAAAGAAACGTTTAAATCGGCAGGTAAAACCGTTTTATATAGCGGGATAGCAGTACTAATTGGCTTTGCATCTCTTGCTTTAGCAAGTTTTAAATTATATCAATCTACTTCAGCGGTAGCAATTGGTGTCGCAGTACTACTACTCGTATTAACCACTTTAAATCCATTTTTCATGGTGCTTTTAGGAAAAGGAATGTTTTATCCAGTTAAAACATTTAAAGGTCATGAGGATAGTCGCTTATGGGGATTCTTTGCGAAAAATTCAGTAGCAAGACCATTTATCGCTTTAATTATCGTATTCGTGATATCGATTCCATTCGTATTAAAATATTCTAACACGCTTAATTACAATGATTTATTTGAAGTGGATAATAAATATGAATCAAAAATGGGGATTAACGTAATAGAAGAGCATTTTCCGCCTGGTTTTTCTTCACCAAGTACGTTAGTCATTCAATCGGATAAAAAGTTAGATGAGGCGAATTCTTTACAAACTTTAGATGAACTTACTGATAAAATCCCGAAAGTTAAAGGAGTCTCAGAAGTATATTCACCGACGCGTCCAACTGGAGATAAGATTAAAGAATTATATATAAATAAACAAGCCGGAGAATTGAATACAGGCTTAGGAGATGCAAATGGTGGCATAAAAGAAATTAATGAAGGATTAACTGATGCGAAAGATAAAATGGGTAGTAATGACTCAAATAGTCTTGCAAATGTTCAAAAGTTAATTGATGGAACAAATGAAGCGAAAAATGACGTATCAGCATTAGGGACAGCTTTAAATCAATTATCGAATGGAATAAACAATGGAGCACAAGGAGCGAAGCAAATAGAGGATGGGCTAGCATCATTAAACGGAAATATCAATGCCCTGTCAAATGCAACTTCGCAGCTTCATGCTGGTTATGCTCAGTTAGAAAAAGGTTTAAGTTCGTACGATCAATATTTCGGAAGTATTTCTCAAGCGATTGATGGTGCGAAAAAAGGATATGAACAAATTGAAACGTTAATGAACAATTTCATTCAAACAAAACCAGAATTAGCAAATGATCCTAATGTGCAGCAAACATTAGGAATTGCAAAAGGGGCTCAGAAGCAATTGAGTGGGCTTTCCAACGAATTAAATCAATTAGCGACGCAGCACAAAGCAGCGATGAGTTCATTTAAAGAAGCAAATCAATCATTATTAAAAGTAGATAATGGTTTAAAGGAAATGAACAATGGAGTAACGCAACTACAAAAAGGAGCTGCTGAATTGAAAAATGGATTGAACGAAGGAGCTACAGGTTCAAAACAAATTTCGAACAAATCGGCTGACTTACAATCTGGATTAACAAAAATAAACGATGGGCAAGGACAGTTATTAACTGGATTGAAAGATTTACAAGAAAAGATGGGGCAATTGCAATCAGGTTTATCTAAAAGTACAGAGGGTTTAGGAAAAGTAAGTAACGGTCTAGGTGACGCTCAAAAATATTTAGGAGAGCTAAATGAGTCGAAAAGCTCTGAGAAATTTTATATTCCGAAAGAAGTTTTAGAAGGAGAAGATTTCCAAAAAGCATTGAATACGTACATGTCACATGATAGAAAGACTGCTAAAATGACAATTATTTTAGACGTAAACCCGTATTCAAAAGAAGCGATGCCTATCATTCAAGAAATTAATAAAACGATAGATGGTACGTTAAAGGGAACAGAACTAAATGATGCGAAAAAAGCAATTGGCGGGACAACAGCTAGAAACGTTGATTTAAAAGAAGTAACCGGGCAAGATTTCCTACGTACTGCTACGATTATGTTATTAGGGATTTCGCTTGTATTAATCGTGATTACACGCTCATTCTTAAACTCAATCTTTATTATTGGGTCGTTAATTTTAGCGTACTTTGCATCACTTGGTATAAGTGAACAAATTAGTGCATATGTATTAAACGTAGAGTCATTAAGTTGGAATGTTCCATTCTTTAGCTTCATTATGATTGTCGCTTTAGGAGTGGATTATAGCATCTTCGTTATGATGCGATACAATGAGCTAGAAGGGGATTCAGTAACGAAAATTGTAAATGCATCTCGTCACATAGGAGGAGTCGTATTATCAGCGGCACTTATTTTAGGAGGGACATTTGCAGCGTTAATTCCTTCAGGAGTATTGACACTTATACAAGTAGCATCCGTTGTTGGCGTTGCTCTTTTACTATTAGCTTTAATTGTAATGCCGATATTGTTACCTGCTTTAATAGGATTGACGAGTAAATTGAAGAGTTATAAAGAGAAAATAATAAATACGAAATAAGAAAAACCTGTAGGGAATGTTTTCTCTACAGGTTTTTTGTATATAAAATATGAAATGAAAAAATGATTCAATGTATTACAGAATGAGAAGCGAATAGGGATATTAGAAAGAAGTCGATGATATACAAAAAATAGCTAGGGGAATGGATAAAAACTATTCGATTTCGTTGTAGAAAGCTAATCAACCGTTGCTATTCATCCAGCTTCTACTATATAATAGCTATAGTCTACAATAATTGAGTCGTAATATGCGATTTTTTAAGACAATCGGTGAGAAAACGCTGAAATAAGCGGTATTAGTAGGAGGACACAAATGATTACAGTAAGTAACGTTAGTTTGCGTTTCGCAGATCGCAAATTATTTGAAGATGTTAACATAAAATTCACGCCAGGTAATTGCTACGGTTTAATTGGAGCAAACGGTGCTGGTAAATCAACATTTCTAAAGATTTTATCTGGAGAAATTGACCAATCAACGGGTGACATACATATTACGCCAGGTGAGCGTCTAGCAGTATTAAAACAGAATCACTTCGAATATGAAGAATTCCCTGCACTAGAAACAGTAATGATGGGTCACACACGTCTTTATAAAGTAATGCAAGAGAAAAATGCAATTTACATGAAAGAAGACTTTAGTGATGAAGATGGCATGCGTGCTGCAGAACTTGAAGGTGAGTTCGCTGAGCTAAACGGTTGGGAAGCTGAGTCAGAAGCTGCAATCCTTCTAAAAGGGTTAGGTATTGGTGAAGATATTCATGATAAAAAGATGTCTGAATTAACAGGGGCAGAGAAAGTAAAAGTATTACTTGCTCAAGCTTTATTCGGTCAACCTGACATTCTATTACTAGATGAGCCTACCAACCATTTGGACTTAAAAGCGATTCAATGGTTAGAAAACTTCTTAATGAACTTTGAAAATACAGTTATCGTTGTATCCCATGACCGTCACTTCTTAAATAAAGTATGTACGCACATGGCTGACCTTGATTTCGGTAAAATTCAATTATACGTTGGTAACTATGACTTCTGGTACGAATCAAGCCAATTAGCATTAAAACTAACGCAAGATTCTAACAAGAAAAAAGAAGAAAAAGTAAAAGAGTTACAAAACTTTATTGCACGCTTTAGCTCAAATGCATCTAAAGCGAAACAGGCAACTTCTCGTAAAAAATTGTTAGATAAAATTACATTAGATGATATTAGACCATCATCACGTCGTTATCCGTTCGTTGGTTTCACACCAGAACGTGAAGTAGGAAATGACCTATTAACAGTTGAAGGTATTTCGAAAACGATTGATGGCGAAAAAATATTAGATAATGTGAACTTCACTTTAAATAAAGGTGATAAAGTTGCATTTATCGGACGTAACGATATTGCGATGACAACATTATTTAAAATTCTTATGGGTGAAATGGAGCCAGATAGCGGTTCATTCAAATGGGGTGTAACAACATCTCAAGCTCATTTCCCAAGAGATAACTCTGAGTACTTCGAGAACAGTGATTACACTTTAATTGATTGGTTACGTCAGTTCTCTCCACAAGATGAGTCAGAAAGTTTCTTACGTGGTTTCTTAGGCCGTATGCTATTCTCTGGTGAAGAAGTAAAGAAAAATGTTTCTGTTTTATCTGGAGGAGAAAAGGTTCGTTGTATGTTATCTAAAATGATGTTAAGCGGTGCAAACGTATTAACACTTGATGATCCGACGAACCATTTAGACCTTGAGTCTATTACAGCATTAAACAACGGTTTAATCACATTTAAAGGAACATTACTATTCACTTCTCATGACCATCAGTTCGTACAAACAATTGCAAACCGTATTATCGAAGTAACGCCAAACGGTGTAGTTGATAAGGTAGCAACGTATGATGAGTTCTTAGAAAGTCAAGAACTTCAAAAACAAGTTGATGCAATGTACAAAGGTCAATAATAAATGATTAAAACCCTCGCTTTCTTTTATGAGAGCGGGGGTTTTTTAAGTAAACAAATATTCGTTTTAATATAAAGTGGGGGGAGGATTAAAATGAATAATTATTCAAAAATAACATTAGCGATGGTAAGAAATTTTTGAAGCGTGGATAAACCCTGAAATGATGAAGAAATGGTTTTTTACATTGGAAGGGACGGATAAAGTAACGGGAAATACTCCTGAAGTAGGAGGGAGTTGGGAAACTATTGACCATCGTGGCGGAAAAAATCATCGAGTAATTGGGGAATATATCGAAATGAATCGTCCTAAAAAAATTAGTATTTATATTAAAAACGCCGCAGTTTAGTGAATTGTTAGATAAAATCACAGTTGAAATAAAAGAGAAACAACAAGGATTTAAAATGATATTTTCACAAAATATAATCGTTGCTCATGAAGAAGATTGGACAAAATATGATGTTGAAAAAGCTTTAAAGGGGTGTCATGATGGCTCTGAGCATGGTTGGAATGTAATATTCATGGGACTGAAAGAATTGGTTAAAAGAAGAGGGGATAGCTACAAAGGATGATAAACGGTAGTCGAAAAAGTGTAGTTTGAGCAAATTGCCCAAACTACACTTTTTATTTTATGAAATTGGGTAGTTTACATGAATGTACCAAAATTGGAGATAGGTTAGTTTGCAAATGAGGAAATAAAGGATTATAGTTTGTGGAGTCATAATTAGTGGATGAGCCCCTGGGAGAAAACAGGAAATGTTACAAATGTGTTTTGTTAAATAGAAACCAAGGTCAAAATGTTTAAAAAGAAATAGTTGAATAAATAAAAGCTACAAATTATAATTACTAATATTCTTCATATAGTTAAACAAATAAAATCTATTTGAAGAAGAAAAATTGAATAGAGAGACAGACTTATATAAAATAAGCCTTGGATGATCAAAAGAGGTGGAGAGATGCAACAATTTTTATTGAAGAGTAAACGAGTATTAAGTAATCATTTTGGATTTTTCGTATTTGCTGTTATTTTACTTTGGTTAAAAACATATGCCGCATATGTGACAGAATTTAATTTAGGGATATCGAACACAATCCAAAAGTTCTTACTGTTTTTCAACCCGTTAAGCTCAGCAGTTCTATTTTTAGGGCTCGCATTATTCGCAAAAGGGAAACGAGCTTACATTTGGTTAATTATTATTAATTTGCTAATGTCTATACTTTTATACGCAAACGTAGTATATTATCGCTTTTTCAGCGACTTTATTACGTTCCCGACATTAACACAAACGAATAACTTTGGAGATTTAGGTGGTAGTATTTTTGCATTGCTACACTTATATGATCCACTATATTTCTTAGATACAATCATTTTAATTGTTTTAGTAGCAACGAAATTTGTAAATCCTAAACCAATTCGTGTTGCGAAGCATAAATTATCTCTAGTATTTGTAGCAGGTATTTTATTCTTTAGCGTTAACTTAGGTCTGGCAGAATCTGACCGTCCTGAGTTATTAACTAGAACATTTGACCGCAATTATATCGTGAAATATTTAGGGGCGTACAACTTTACGATTTATGATGGTATTCAAAGTGCGAAAGCATCAACAGAACGAGCATTAGCGGATGGAGATAATATGACAGAAGTTAGAAACTATCTTACATCAACTTATGCAAGTCCAAATCCTGAGTATTTCGGTAAAGGAAAAGGAATGAACGTAATTTATATTCATTTAGAGTCATTCCAAAATTTTTTAATTGATTATAAATTAAATGGGCAAGAAGTTACACCGTTCTTAAACTCATTTACAAAAGATGCGAATACGTTATACTTTGATAACTTCTTCCATCAAACAGGACAGGGTAAAACATCTGATGCGGAGTTCATGTTAGAGAACTCAATGTTTGGATTACCACAAGGATCTGTTTTTACAAATAAAGCTCATAACACGTATCAATCAGCACCAGCTATTTTAGGTCAACAAGGATACACATCAGCAGTGTTCCACGGTAACTATAAAACGTTCTGGAACCGTGATGATATTTATAAATCATTTGGTTTTAATAAATTCTTTGATGCGTCTTACTATGATATGAACGAAAAAGATGTAGTAAACTATGGCTTAAAAGATAAACCGTTCTTTAATGAATCAATTCCGTTATTACAAACGTTGAAGCAACCGTTCTATACGAAGTTCATTACGTTATCGAACCATTTCCCTTATCCGATTGATAAAGCGGAAGCAACGATTGAACCAGCTAAAACAGGTGATTCATCAGTAGATACGTACTTCCAAACAGCACGCTATTTAGATGAATCTGTAAAAGGATTCATTGATTACTTGAAACAATCTGGTCTATACGATAACTCAATTATCGTTATGTACGGTGATCATTACGGTATTTCAGATAATCATAGTGCAGCAATGTCTCAAATAATGGGTAAAGAAATGAACGCATTTGAAAATGCTCAATTACAACGTGTACCATTAATCATTCGCGTACCAGGAATGGAAGGCGGCGTACAACATCAATACGGCGGAGAAATTGACGTTCTTCCAACGTTATTACACTTACTAGGTACAGATACGAAAAATTATGTCCAATTCGGATCAGATTTATTATCACCAGAGCATAAACAAGTCGTTCCGTTCCGTAACGGTAACTACGTAAGCCCAACAGTTACTGCACTTAACGGCAAATACTATGATACAGCGACTGGGAAACCAGTAGAATTTACAGATGAAATAAAACAAAATGAACAAATGGTTCAAAAATCACTAAAATACTCCGACCAAGTTGTTAACGGTGACTTATTACGATTCTACACACCAGAAGGATTTACACCGGTAGAACCTTCTAAATATAACTATAACAATCGTGATAAAGATAAAACGAAGGTGAAGACGACTGAAGACGGGGAAACGAAATAAATAATAAAAAATCCTACTCGTATAGAAAACGAGTAGGATTTTTTGTTTTAAGATTTACTTTCGGATTTTTGGAGTGCTACTTTTTTAGGCATAAAACACGCTATAATCAAAGCTACAAAGGATAAGACTAACATAAATACGTAGGCATCACTTGAGCTGAAGATAGAAGCTAATTTCGTTACTTGCATAGCTGATATGCTTCCGTTCTCACTAGATAACTGTGAAGTATGTGAAGTGGATTGAATTGTATACACAGTGATAATGACTGCTGTTCCTATAGCACCTGCTAATTGACGTACGGTATTATTCACTGCAGAACCATGTGAACCCAGTTCTCTTGGTAAAGCGTTTAAACCTGCTGTATTTAAAGGCATCGAAATGAAACTTAGTCCAATGCGTAGAATAATGGTACGAACCATTAAATACATATAAGTGGTGGATTCGGTCAAATCAATTACACCCCACATCGATATAATGATACATATTAAACCTATAATAAAGAGTGGTTTTGCCCCATATTTATCAAACATTTTACCCGTGATAGGTGATAAGAATGCATTAATTACAGCTCCAGGTAATAGAAGTAAACCTGATTCAAAAGCAGTAAAACCTCGTCCGTTTTGCAAGTAAATCGGTAAAAGAATTAAATCAGCATACATAATCATCGTAATGAGTATGTTAATGACTGATGTAAGAGTGAAAATTTTATACTTAAATACGGATAAATTTAATAGTGGATCGCTAGACTTTATTTGACGTAAACAGAATAGAGTTGTAACAATTATTCCGATGATAATTGTAGTAATAACAACTGGATGATCCCATCCTTTACTTCCTGCACTACTAAATCCGAATATAATACAACCAAAGCCAATCGTTGATAAAATGACACTTACGATATCTAATTTTGCTTTTGTTGTCTCAGCAACATTCATTAAATATTTTAGCGCGAGAATAATAACGATTAATACAAATGGAGCGAATCCAATAAATAACCATCTCCATGATACATATCCAATAATAAAGCCAGATAATGTTGGAGCGATGGCTGGCGCAAAAATTATGGCAAAACCGATGGTTCCCATAATACTGCCACGTTTTTCACTAGGGTATAAATATAAAATAACTGTCATCATTAGTGGCATAATAATTCCTGCTCCAACTGCTTGAATCATTCTTCCTGTTAACAAAATGCCAAAATTCATGGCGCATGCACAAAGAACAGTCCCGATAAACAAAGAGAGCATCGAGCTAATAAACAGCTGCCTTGTTGTAAATCGTTTCATTAAAAATGCAGTAATTGGCACTAGAACGCCATTTATGAGCATAAAGCCTGTTGATAGCCATTGTACGGTTGCAGCTGTAACATCAAATACTTCCATTAAATTACTCATCGCTACATTTAATAGCGTCTGATTTAATGTTGATAAAAAAAAACCGGAAATGAGCACAATTAATATAATTTTTTTATTTCTTTCTGATATTTCCTTTTGCATTGGTAAACTCCTTCATTGTTGTCTTGATTTATCGACATTGTGTCGATAAAATTAATGGTAACAAAATAAATTTTCTTTGACCATGAACAGTTTTGTTGAAAATGTTCACTACTCGACATAGAAGGTATGCACTGTCGAGTAAGTAAAGAGAAAATCTATAAAGGAGTTTCAAAATGTCTACACCTAAAAAAGAAGATCCTCGTACAGTTCGTTCAAGAGAAATGTTTAAAAATGCTGTTTTTTCTCTCCTATGTGAGAATCCTAGTATTTCAAGTTTAACGGTTCAGAAAGTCGCAACAAAAGCAGGATTAAACCGAACAACCTTTTACTTACATTATCAAGATATTCAAGATTTACTAGACCAAATCACGAATGAGATTTCAAATGAACTTTCAAATAAAATAGCTGATTTAATACATGCAAAAGATTTATCAGAAAAACAAAAGCTAGCACAATTACTTGATTATTTATATATCCATCGAAATTATTTATTTATATTATTTAAAATGAATCAATTTGAGGAGCAATTATTTTTATTTTTAAAAGAGTTAATAGAAACGAGAAGAGAGAATACGAAAAAGGATTTACCAGACGATTATGTTGCAGTTGATATTAAAACAGCTTCATTAGTAGGTATTATCATGTGGTGGATAAGGAATGGACTTCACTTTAGTTCAGATTATATTGCAAATCAAATTTATTTTATGTATAAAGGGTAATAAATGCAAACAATTTATCCGTATTAAAAAAAGATTAAAATAACCTAGTATAATTTAAAGTATCGGGATTAATAAAAATTTATAAAACAAAAGATCCAGAGATAGAAGGGGGATATGCATGAATTTTCAAAATGAAAAAATATCATTACATTTAGAGGTTGTAAATTACCAATATGCAGATGCAAAAGACGAGTGTGATAGAAATTGGTTAAGAGTAAAAGCGAAACTATCAGAAGAAAATAAAGTTTTTGAAACGATGGATCCTTTTTTACAAACATACGATTTACAGTACATGATAAAATGGTTTGAATCTTTACCAAACCCTAAATATAACGAACTAGATTTCATAGAACCAAATTTAGCGTTTGAATTTATGGGGGGAAAAGCAGGGGAGTTTAACATTGTTATTCGCTTATCGCTGGAACTTAACCCCACATGGTGTAAGGAAGAAGAATACGAATTTTCTATCGGTATAACTCAAGAGGATAGGGAGAATATTATTCGTTCTATTGAAGAGCAACAAAGGAAATTCCCAAAACGATAAAAAAAGACTTGATAACCTACAAGAGGGAATCAAGTCTTTTTATTACATACGATTATCATGCCAGAAGTTTAATGGGAAGTGTTCGTTCTCATTATAGGCTTCTAATTCATATCCTCTTTCTTTCAGCCCTTTAATAATACCAGGTACTGCTTTAACTGATTGTGGATGAATATCATGCATTAGAATAACTTCTGTTGGGTTTGTAGCACCATGTAGAACGTTTTCTACGATTTTAGCAGATGCAGCGTCTACTTGCATTTTGTTGTATTTCCAGTCTAATGAATCAATTGTCCAATCCCAAACTTTTAAACCATTTTCAACAACTTTGTTGCGAAGAGCTTCATTTAACCCTGGCATTGAGCCGTAAGATGGACGAGTTAATACTGGAGATTTTCCTAGAACGCCAGCGATTAAGCCTTGGTCTTCTTTCATTTCATCAACGTAATGACCTTCTGTGTAAAGTTTCTTGTAGTTATGAGTCATACTGTGCATCCCAACATAGTGGCCTTCAGCATCTTCACGTTTTACAAGATCAGGGAAAGCTTTTACGTTTGAACCAATTAGGAAGAATGTTGCTTTTGCATTTTCACTCTTTAACATATCTAAAAGCTCAGCTGTGTATTTTCCAGGACCATCGTCAAATGTTAAGTAAGCGACTTTTCTAACTTGCCCGTTATAGTGCTTTGGAGCTTCTTTCGGAGCAAGGGACGTTTGAATTTCACTTACAAGTTGAACAGATTTCGCTTCATCCTCTGTACTTGCTAGAGCGATATGTGTTGATCCGTAAGCAGCTTCGTATGTAAATAATACCCCAGCGCAAATCAACAGAGCCCTTTTCACTAAAGTTGTCATCCGAATTCCATTGTGCATAATTTTCCTACTCTCTATAAAAGTTCTACTCTACTATATTAGCAATTTTAGAGGGGGAAATGCAAAAAAACTTTTTTACAAGCGCAAAAAAGTTTGTTAAAAAGCATGTAAGATTTCACTGTTTTGCAGGTTTGAAAAAATGAAACAAGAATTAAATGAATGGAACTGCATGTAATAATGGTTCATTCACGTTTTTTGTTTTAGAAAGGGAGGAAAAGTATGAAAAAATTAGCTTGTTTACATGCTCATCATTCAAATATTGAATACATTGACCGAGCATTGCAATCTTTTGGAATCGAAATACTCCATTTTGTAGATCCCATCTTATCACGCATATTAAAAAAAGATTGCGATTTTGAAAAAGAACAAGCACGGAGTAATTTAAAAGATATTATAAAGTATATAGCCAAAAGTGATGTAGATACACTTTTATTAACTTGTACAGATTATATTACGCTATTAGATGAGAATTTCAAAATAGACATACCTATATTGAAAATTGATGAGCCATTTTTTGAAATGATTTGTCATATTGAAGAGCCACAAACAATACTTTTTACAAATAATCGTACGGTTTCAGGAACGATGGAACGTTTAAAACAATACGCTCGGCAGAATAATAAATCCATACATGTAAAAGTAGAAGTGATAGAAGGGATATTTGAGTTAATTATGCAAGGTCGTAAAGAAGAGCATGATGTTAAATTAGAAAAGTATTTATATGAAATTATGAAAGGTAGAAACGAAATGCTTTCAGTTGCACAATTATCTATGGTAGACGCTACTACAAGGGTAGAAAATATAATAGGAAGGAACATAATAAATCCGTTGAATGCGCTTGTGGAGTATTGTATACAGAGTGTGAATGAACAACCGTGTGAAAAATAAGGAAGAGGATGTTTTTTATTTTAAAGAACATCAATAAAATTTCACATACCGTATTTAAAAAATAAATATAGGAAAACCAAAAAATAATGTAGAATATATCGTACATACATATATGAAGTGAACATAAAACATAAAAGAGGTGGGCATATGTTACTTGAAGAAGTAATGCAGCAACTAGAAGAGTATGGGACAGAACAAACTCGTAAGACGTATAAAAACCACGGAGCGAAAGAGCCGTTATTTGGAGTTAGTTTTGCAAATTTAAAATTGTTGAAAAAGAGGATAAAAAAGGATCATGATTTAGCAATCTCATTATGGGAAACGAAAAATATGGATGCAATGACTTTAGCAACGATGATTTTAGATCCGAAGAAACTAACGTCAAAACAACTAAATAGATGGGTTCAGGATGTTGATTACTATTGTTTAATGGACGTTCTTATGACAGCTATATGTACGTCACCAATCGCAATAGAAAGAATGGAAGAATGGACGAAGTCTGATGATGAATGGATTGGAAGAGCAGGTTGGTCTTTATTAGCAAATATAGCGATTAAAAATAAAACGTTACATGATGAATTCTTCACTCCGTATCTAGAAGAAATTAAAGCAAATATACATAATGAAAAAAATAGAAAAAAAGAAGCGATGAATAGTGCTTTAATCGCGATAGGGATTCGAAATGAAGCTTTAGAGCAACAAGCAATTGAAATTGCACGTGAAATTGGAAAAGTAGAAGTTGATCATGGTGCAACGTCATGCAAAACACCAGACGCAGAACCGTATATAAAAAAAGCGAGAGAAAGAGCTGAAAAAAAGAAAGTGAAATAAGAAAAGGGGAACGGTTATGAAACCAATGGAAGCGGCACAAAGCATAATTACATCACAATTTTCGAATTGTGATGTTGCTTTACTAGGGGGAAGTGTTGCTAGAGGAGAGGCTACAAAAACATCTGACCTTGATATTGTAATATTCGACCAAAGTTTGTCATCTTGTTATAGAGAATCTTTCTATAGTAATGGCTGGCCTGTTGAAGTATTCGTACATAATTTTGAAACGTATAAAACCTTTTTTAAAAGTGATTGTGAGCGTGGGAGACCTTCATTACCTCAATTAGTTTCAGAAGGGATTGTGCTAAAAGGAAAAGATGAAATTGTAGAGATACTTAAAAGAGAAGCGAATGATTTATTAAATAAAGGACCAAAAAAATGGACAGAAGAAACGATGAAGCAGAAGCGTTATTTTATTACGGATACTTTGGATGACTTCATTGGTGCAACAAAGAGAGAAGAAGAATTGTTCATTGCCAATTTATTAGCTGATTTAGTACATGAATATGTTTTAAGAGTAAATGGTCAATGGCTTGGAAATTCAAAATGGTTTATTAGGGTGTTAAGAAGGTATGACGAGCAATATGCAGAACATTTTGTAGCGGCTTTTGATCATTTTTATAAAACAGAGGAGAAAAATGAATTAATTACTTTTGTAGAAAACACGCTAGATCAATACGGAGGAAGAATGTTCGAAGGATTTTCTATAGGGAAATGAAAAGGGGATAGCAAAATGAATGTACCATTCGTTCAATTAAGAGAATTGACACAAGACGATGTAGAAGATCGATATCAATGGTCATTAGATACAGAAGTAACAAAACATTTAGTTGTACCAGATCAATATCCACCGTTCACTCGTGGCGATACGAGAAGATGGATTGAAGCATGCATAAGTCGAAAGAATGGTTATGAACAACGAGCTATCGTTACAAAGGAAGGTATACACATTGGATGGGTAGACCTAAAAAACTTTGATAATACAAATAAAAATGCTGAACTAGGGATTGCAATTGGAAATAAAGAATATTGGGGTAAAGGATATGGAATGGCGGCCCTATACAGTATGTTACAAATCGGTTTTTCTGAATTCAAATTAGAAAAAATTTGGCTACGAGTAGACGAAGATAATTTACAAGCTAGAAAGAGTTATGAAAAAGCAGGATTTGTTTGTGAAGGAATAATGAGAAATGATCGGTTACGTAAAGGGAAGTTCATTCATCGCTATCGTTATAGTATGTTAAAAGAAGAATATCAATCTTTATTTAATAGTCTATAAAAATGTTATGTAAACTAAAAGGGGATGGGGAAAATGATTCGATTACTTACGAAAGAAGATGCGGAAAAATATTGGGACTTACGTTTACAAGCTTTACAAGTAAATCCAGAGGCATTTGTAACAACTTATGAAGAGGCGATTCGCCAGGAAAATCCTATTAAGCGAGTGGAAAGTAATTTAACAGCTACTACTAGTCGTACATTTGGTGCATTTAATGAAGAAAATCATTTAGTTGGAGTTGTCACTTTACTAACAGAAGAGAGAGAGGCGTATAAACATAAAGGTCATATCGTTGCGATGTATGTAGATGCACAAAACAGGCGGAACGGATTGGCACGTGAGTTAATAACAAATGCCATTCAAAGAGCGCGAGATATAAAACTAGAGCAATTGACATTAGGTGTTGTATCTACAAACGAACCAGCAAAAAAATTGTATGAATCAATGGGCTTTAAAACGTATGGAATTGAAAAAAGAGCTATAAAGGTGAATGGTGTGTATAGTGATGATGAAAATATGGTGTTGTTTCTTTAAAGGAAGGATATTATCATGAAAGATCTCCATTTAGAAAAAGATATGAACCCCAACGTGGCAATTTTGTATGCAACGGTTACTGATACATTTAAACGATTGCAAAGGTTAGTCGAAGGTATTGAAAAGAACGAACTATCCTATAAAGGGTCTGAAAATAATGAAAATAACATTGGACAGCTACTTCAGCATTTAGCAGTAGTCGATTTACACTGGGTGTACCGTTTAAAAGGAGAGGGAGTTCCGCCTGCACTTGAAAATAAATATGGACCAATGTTGAATGAAATGGGAAAATTGCCTAGTTTAAGAAAGTACAAATTACAAGAATTAATGCAAGATTATGAAGCTGTGCAACATATGTTTTATGAGGAATGTATGAAACTAACAGAAAATGATTTAACACGAGAAGTTTTTTATGAAAAGGGAGAAAATGCGACTATAAGGTGGGGAATATGGCATATAGCCGATCATAATCGGTACCATCAAGCTCATATTAGTCGATTACGAAAGTTATATAGAAGTAGACCGCATGTATGATTAAATTTTTGAATATTAATTATATTCATTTTGTTATATAGTAGAAAAAGAAACTATATAAGGGGTTTTATAATGAAAGCTAGTGCAGTAGGGATATTGGCATCGTTTTTCTTTGCCTTTACCTTTGTGTTAAACCGGTCGATGGACTTAGGGGGCGGGAGTTGGATTTGGAGTGCATCACTACGGTATTACTTTATGGTTCCAATGCTACTACTTATTGTCATGTATAGAGGGAATTTAAAACAACTCTTGCAATATATGAAAAACAATCCGAAAGAGTGGTTGTTATGGAGTATTGTAGGGTTTGGTCTCTTTTATGCACCGCTTAGTTTCGCGGGTGCGTTTGGACCGGGGTGGCTTGTCGCTTCGACTTGGCAAATTACAATAGTTGCAGGGATTTTGTTAACACCATTTTTTGCGGTAGACCCATTACATAAAAAACTTCCAATGAAAGAATTAGTAATGTCAGGCATTATTTTATTCGGTGTTGTTCTTATGCAAGTAGAACACGCTTCTTCTTTAGGGATTCGTGAAACCATTTTATGTGTGGTTCCTGTACTCATTGCTGCGTTTGCATATCCACTTGGAAATAGAAAAATGATGCAAGTATGTAAGGGCGAATTAGATGTCTTCCAACGAGTTCTCGGTATGACATTAGCAAGTTTACCATTTTGGTTTTTACTATCTGGTTATGAAGTATCAACAGGCGGACTACCGTCAAGTAGTCAAGTTTTCCAATGTTTTATTGTAGCAGTTAGTTCAGGGTTAATCGCAACGGTATTATTCTTCTTTGCGACAGATCTTGTAAAAGATGATCCTCAAAAATTAGCAACAGTCGAGGCGACACAGTCTGGTGAAGTTTTATTTGCATTAGTAGGAGAGCTGCTCTGGTTATCGGCTCCAATTCCGTCTTCTTTATCGTGGGTTGGAATGAGTCTTGTAATTGTCGGAATGATACTTCATAGTTATGTAGCTGTAGTTGTGAAAAAAGAAGAGAAAATAACGGCATAAAAAGATTAGCTCTTTTTCAATAAAGAGCTAATCTTTTTTCATGAGAAAGGATGGAGAAAGGATGTTACAACGTGTTGAGTATTTAGAAATAGATCCCATTAAAAAAGTATTAAAGCATGCGACCGGTCCGAGTGAAGCAAGCTTATTTAAAGCAGTTTCAATGTATAAAAATGATCAGGCAGTGCTATATAAATATGGGAATAAGGGTTGCATAGGTATAGCGCTAATTCATACAAATAGAGCGAGAATGTGTCACATAGCTGTTGATGAAAAATATCGCAATCAAGGAATTGCACTTCAAATGATTAAAGAAATAATTAGGGAATATGAGTTAACATATATTGAGGCTGAGACAGATACAGAGGCAGTCGGTTTTTACAAGAAATGTAACTTTAAGATTGAAAGTTTGGGTGAAAAATACCCGGGGATAGAAAGGTTTAATTGTTATTTAGAGAATGAATAAAATAAATAGCTCATCATTTGTGATGGGCTATTTCATATTAGTATAAATTAAGATTGCTAGATTGAAAGTTTTTGATTGTGTTCACCTTTCTATATTAATTTTAAATAAATACACCATAATTTAACTGTTTCCGATATGATAAGAACGATAGGTCTATAGTAATCTGTATGATTATGTTAAAAATTAAGAAAAATATGATAATATATGTATGTATTAGTTTAAAGCAAAATGGGGGAACAATCGTGAAAATGAATGACATAGTGGCGAATACACAATTTCCAAATACAATCGAAACAATTACAAATGATTTAAAAGCATTAGGGATAGAAAAGGGAATGACAGTTATTGTACATTCTTCATTAAGTTCAATCGGTTGGATATCAGGCGGTGCAGTTGCCGTAGTAGAAGCGTTAATGAAAGTTGTTACAGAAGAAGGAACGATAATTATGCCGACGCAATCTTCGGATTTATCCGATCCAAAACATTGGTCAAGACCACCTGTACCAGAAGAATGGTGGCAAATTATTCGGGATAACGTCCCAGCATTTGATCCACGTATAACACCAACAAGGGCAATGGGAGAAGTAGTTGAATGTTTTCGTACATATCCGAATGTATTGCGCAGTAATCATCCACTCAGTAGTTTTGCAGCATGGGGGCAACACGCAGAAGAAATTACAGCGAATCATTCACTTTCCATAAGTTTTGGTGAAGAATCGCCATTACGAAAAATATACGATTTAGATGGATACATATTATTACTTGGTGTTGGTTATGACTCTAATACGTCTATACATTTATCTGAGGTACGTACAGGTGCACGCGAGTTAATAAAGGTAGGAGCACCTATTATAGAAGAAGGTGTAAGAGTATGGAAAGAATTCGTTGAAATGGATTACGATTCTGATACGTTTGTAGAAATCGGAGTTGAATATGAGCTTAAAGGAACAGTTACGCGTGGGAAGATAGGGAATGCGACGTGCCGTTTTATGAGGCAGCGTGATGCAGTTGACTTTGGAACAGAGTGGTTTCGTGCGAAAAATCAATAAGGGATGGTTATTATGCAAGGGAAAAAAGTATTAATTACGAGCGGCGGCTGCCTAGAAAAATGGGATCAAGTACGTGGACATACAAATTTAGCAAAAGGTACGATTGGAAGAATTATTGCGGAAGAGCTAATGACAAAGGGCGCACATGTAATATATTTGCATGGCTATTTCGCTGAGAAGCCAATGGATGTAAATAACCAATTAGAATTGCACCCATTTGAGGGGATTATTGATTTACAAGATAAGATGAAAAGTATTATTACACATGAAAAAGTAGATGCAGTTATTATGGCTGCTGCTGGCTCAGATTGGGTTGTCGAAAAGATTTGTGATCAAGATGGAAATATTCTTAATATGAACGGAAAGATTTCAAGTGACATCGCTCCAATTATTCATTTTCAAAAAGCGCCAAAAGTATTAAAACAAGTAAAGAGTTGGGATTCAGAAACGATACTCGTTGGCTTTAAACTTGAAAGTGACGTAAATGAAGCAGAACTTATTGAAAGAGCAAGTAAAAGAATGGAAGATGCAAAAGCAAGTGTAATGGTAGCAAACTCACCGCATTCTTTATATTCTCGCGGTGCTGTGCATCACGTTATTGGACAAGACGGTAATGTGAAGTTATGTAATGGGAAAGATGAAACTGCAAAAGAAATTGTCAATATGTTAGAGCATTTATGTAATCGTATCACTGCGATGTAAATTTAAGCTTTTAGAAAGAGATGCAGTCGCATAGTATGTAATGGAGTTAATATTAAATTAGTGGGGGAACTTAGCCCCCACTAATTATTAAATTGAGTCAATGGAATAAATAGGCCATTAGCTGCTCGTAAATGTGTAATACATGATATATGCATAATGAACATTTTGTGAGGAGTGGATTGTATGGAACATTTATTAAAGCAAGCTATTAAACTTAGAAATGAAAAGAAATATGCGCAGTCTAGAGAGATACTTATAGGATTAACAAACTTTACGAGGGATGCAGAAGTACTATATCAATGCGCTTGGATACATGATGTAATGGGTCTTGAAACGGAGGCGGTTCCGTATTATGAACAGGCAATTGCGAACGGACTTGATGGTGAATCCCTTTGCGGTGCGTATATCGGTCTTGGCAGTACGTATCGTTGTATAGGGGAATATGATAAAGCGATTACTTTATTAGAAGCAGGGATAAAGAAGTTCCCGGAAAATGACGTGATGAAAGTGTTTTTATCATTAGCAAAATATAACGTAAACGAACATGAAGAAGCGATGAAATTACTGTTAGAGACAGTTGTGAAAGTAGATGAGATAAAAGAATTTGAACGTGCTATTTCATTTTATAAAGACCATTTAAATGAGGTTTTTGAATAGAGGAGAGAAGGAATGAATCCATCAATTTCACGAAGGAAAAAAGGCATTTGGATTGGACTCGTATCTTTAATTATGTTATCAAACTATTTATTGTATGCCCTGCCAATAGTGCCAGCTGCCCCGAAAGAAGTAGTCCTCGGTTCATTATTAGATTTTATGTTTGTAATTCCAGTCATCACATATTTCTTTATTATACGGAAAAGATATTCGTTAACGTATATGTTTCCTGTAGTTATAGCTGGATATGTATTCGCAAGATTTATAATTCCTAGTGATTATTTACAAGCTTTTTCATTTGTTTCGTATGTAATAGTTGCTGGAGAAATTGTGTTCGTATGTTTTGAACTGTTTCTTATATATAAAATTATAAGAGTACTTCCTAAAATAATAAAACGATATAAAGAATATAGAAGTGAGTATTCTTCATTTTCTTATGCGATTGATGCAGCATTTGATGCTAATATGAAGAGAAGTAAGACAGTAAATATCATTCTAACAGAGTGTAAATTACTCTATTATGCTTTTTTATCGTGGCGTGAAAAAGTATTAGAAAGTGAATCCACATACTCATATCATAAAAAGACCGGTGCAATAGGTGTTTATATCATGATTATTCATGCAACATTAATTGAAAGTATCGGTTTTCATTATTTACTTCATCAATGGAATCCAGTAATAGCTTGGGTTTTACTCATCTTAAACATATATGCGATGTTTTATTTTTTAGCTGAAATACAAGCGATGCGTAAAAATCCAATTATCGTTGCGGAAGAAAAAGTGATTATTCAAATTGGATTAGGAAAGAAAATCGTTATATCATTTACACAAATTGATAACATTGCGTTTTATAAAGGCGAACCTTTAAAGAAAGAAGAAGAGAAAGAGGTTCTTGACGCAACTGTTATGGAATTTATAAAGGAACCTCCAACTTTTGAAATAACGTTAAAAGAGCCAATTAAAGCGCAGTTGTTATATGGATTTTCTAAAACAGTAAGTCGTATTCACTTAAATGTAGACGATGAACGGAAATTTTATGATGTAGTTAAGGGAAAGTTAAAACATGAGTAAAGCTCCTAAATATCATCGTGCGTTTGGTGTATATGGAGTTTGTATTGAAAAAAATAAAAGACCATATATGAATTGTGGTTAATAAAATAGTAGTAGTTCATTAACTCCTTCCATTATAGAAGGAGTTTTTATGATGCGGAATACGGTATACTTTCTTAATCAGGAGCGTAAAGGATATAATTAAAAACGGACTATATGATAAAAGGGGTAACTAAAAAATGAATTGTTTACGTACATTAAGGATTGAAATTATAGAAAGAAAAATACGTTATGATTCTACAACTGTAGATCACGTTTGTTTATTAGTAGAAGCACAACCGAAGAGAATCGTACTATTTCATGAGGTACAGTACCCTTTTACTATGACAGCAAACGAAATAAAATTAACTATTCCTAAAGGTAGTTATACAACCGCATATTATTGGGAAGATCGTCCGTATAACCTATACATATGGAGAGATGATGCTGGGCATTATTTAGGGTCATATTTTAATATCATAAAAAACACACATGTAGGAAATGAGTTAGTAACATTTGAAGATTTAATCATTGATATTATGGTTCTTCCTAATGGTGAGTATTTCATATTAGATGAAGTCGAATTACCTGAGTCATTAGATCAATTTGAAAATGGTTATGTGAAAGAAGCTCTTAACGTATTAACGGATACAATTCATGTCTTCTTACCTCAAATGATTTTAGAAACGGAGACTATATTTAAACAGAAAGAGATTTTTTCTACATGAAAAATAAAAAAACTCGCAGCTTACTAGCTTGCGGGTTTTCATCGTAAACTATTAGAAAATATGATAAAATTAAGAGGTAACTTATGGTACGGTTGGTTGTTCAATTATCACTTCTCCAAAGTAGGAGGGGGGTGATAATAAGTGAGTGAAATTGCGTTGTTATTGCAAGGTGGACTGTTTCTCATTGCATTGTTAACGTTTATTGTCGTCTTAATTGACAAGCTCAAAAAATAACAACCCACCTATGCCTATAGAAAGTGGGTTGTTGTGTTTGTACGAAACAAATAGGATAAATGAACAATCCAATCTGCTAAGTTACGTGGACTAGTGTGTAGCCGCACACTAGTCTTTTTTATTTATATACAGGTTTTAATTGTTTTATGTGATTGTATTGTTCTTTTCACACTCATTATAACACAGTGTCTTTTCATGAAGAAAGGAGACCGTATGTTCCTATATGGATTAAATAGAACGTGTAGTTTCTTTAAATAGCCCATCCATATACTGTTTTAAACTTTCCACAAAAAATCCTTTTTTGTCTACATTATTTACGCCGACAATTGGTGATGGAAGATTGTATCTTTTTTCTGATAAATGAACAACAACATCAAAAATATCAAATAGGCGAATGAAGCAGAATAGACCGTCTTTATCACTAAGTAAAATAAAGTAATGGTTTTCGCTCGTTGTATTTAATGTATTCCATAAAGAGCTTTTGCTTAAGTCACGAACGATACTCTTTTCCTTTAATTCCATGAAATCGGCATTTAATAGAATGGTAGAAATATCAATCGCATCTGGATCGTCAAAGTAGCCATCAATTGTTTGTACAGCAAAAGTATAAGCCATTTTTAATACACTCATTTTATATTTACGGTTATCTAAAAGCAATTCACGTTGAATAGAACTAGCTACTTTTGTTACGCGCTCTTCTTTCCAAATTTCATTATGTAATGAAATATCGTGCTTTTTACATAGTTTCATAATTAATGCATTGGAATAAAGTATCTCATCACTTACTTCGACTACATCTGTCTCAGCGGCTGCTAGCTCCTCACCATGTTCATTCGTATAGAGAGGGGAGTCGATTTGTTTTTTCATTTGCTCAATCTTATATTGACTTAATTTATGTCTAATTAAAGGACGGTCAATATTTGTTGTCATATGTTCATGACAGGAATCACAAATTGAGTTTATGAAATAATATCCACATAATATCTCTGGAATGACATATTGTTCACTAAGTTCTTTCGTATCTTTTCTGCAAATGATGCATTGTGTCATATTTATCACCTTTACCTGCAAATTTGTCTGTAATCTCATTGTAGTGTATTTAATGGGATTTTGGAATATTGTAAAGGAAAATATTATGTGAAATCTAAGTTTAATTTGGTACAATGAAGAGAAGTGCTAGTTTAAAGGAGGACGTTTTTTTGAAATCGAAAGTGCACTTTTGGACATTAGAAGTGCTGATGGTTGTAGGAATTATATTTATTTGCACAAAAATATCGTTTCTATTTCAACCGATTGGTATCTTCATATCAACATTATTTTTCCCAATTTTAATCGCGTTATTTTTATACTTCATATTTAACCCATTGTTAGTCTTTTTGGAGAATAAAAAAGTACCTAGAGGTTTAGCGATCTTACTACTGTACCTTTTTATTATTACATTAACTGGAGTTGCTATTGGAGTAGTCGTTCCAACCATCTCACAACAGTTAATGGATTTAGTAAAAAATATGCCGACTTACATAAAAGAGGGAAAAGTATACATACAAGATCTATCCCATCATAGATTATTTGAATGGCTATCTACACAAAACTACGTTTCCATTGAGACAATTGAGAAAAATGCAATTGAATACTTAAAGGAAATACCAAACACACTTACGTCGAGTGCAACGGCTTTATTTGGTATTATCACGAACGTGGCGTTAGTTATCTTTACAGTACCGTTCATTTTATTTTATATGTTTAAAGATGGACATGCATTTCCAGGAAAAGCTGTTAGTGTATTACCAGAGTCTTACCGTGAAGAAGGACTTCGTATCATAAAGGAAACGAACGAAACATTATCTGCATATATTCAAGGTCAAGCGCTCGTTTGTATGTTTATTGGTGCCTTTACATTTACTGGTTATTTAATCATCGGTTTACCGTATGCTTTCGTTTTAGGAATTATCGCAGCATTTACAAATATAATTCCGAACTTAGGTCCATTTATCGGAGCAGCACCAGCTGTCATTATAGGTCTGTTCGTATCTCCGATGCAAGCTCTGTACGTAATTATTATAGTAACAATCGTACAACAGTTTGAAAGTAACATCATTTCACCGCGTATTATGAGTTCAAAATTAAATATCCATCCGTTGACAATTATCATCCTTATTTTAGGGGTAGGTAATTTCGCGGGAATTATCGGAATGATTTTAGCAGTACCAGCTTATGCGGTAACAAAAACAGTTGTTTCGAACTTAGTGAGATTGTTTAAGACGAAACGAAGTAAACGGAAATAGAATATGTTGAGAAAGATACACCGCTTAATAAAAAGGGGTGTATCTTTTATTTTTTAGTGTATGAAATACATATTATTATTATATATTTTTACATATCAAATCAGGCGGTGAATTTTTGTTAAATAAACTTTATCCCGCTATTTGTGGGCAGTAAAACTCCCACCTCAAAATTCAGGTGAAGAAAAAAGAAGTTAGGTGGGAGATCAACTGCGCGTAAACGCCCGATTGGTGAGAGCTAATAATCAGTGGGGGATGAACAAACCCCCCCACTGATTAAAGTTTCACTTTATAAACTATGTGGAATCCCTCTGAACTATCCAAATCATTTCTTTACACCGCGTTATTAACATCATAATCGACTCCTTTCATTTCTAATATAAGTTCAAACAATTATAGGTGAGTGTAGTACTTGCTTCTACGATCACGAATTTCATCTATAATCTTTTTATACTGTTCCTCTTGGTTTACTTCATTTGCAGATATAGTGTCTTTTTGAATCGTAATGGTTAAAAAGAAAAGGTGAAACCTCATACATGAATTCCTCCTTTCGAATAGGAATTACAGGTGACTACAATAATGACTTTGTCGTTCTTTTACGTTGTACATAGCCTGCTCAATTTGTCGGTCATGAAGCATATCAGACTCAGACAGTTTATTTTTTTGAATGGTAATCGTTAAAAATAATACTCTGAATTTCATTGGATTTTTACCCCTTTATAATTTATTTAGTAAAGACGATTGTAATAAGAGGACTGGCGCTCTTTCACATCATCCATAATATTTTTAATTTGTTGTTCACGAGAAATTTCATCTTTTGAAAGTTTACGCTTTTGAATGGTAATCGTTAAAAAGAAAGCTTTAAATTTCATTAGGATATTACCCCTTTATAATTTATTTAGTAAAGACGATTGTAATAAGAGGACTGGCGCTCTTTCACATCATCCATAATGTTTTTAATTTGTTGCTCACGAGAAATTTCATCTTTTGAAAGTTTGCATTTTTGAATGGTAATCGTTAAAAAGAAAGCTTTAAATTTCATTAGGATATTACCCCTTTATAATTTATTTAGTAAAGACGATTGTAATAAGAGGACTGGCGCTCTTTTACATCATCCATAATATTTTTAATTTGTTGTTCACGAGAAATTTCATCTTTTGAAAGTTTGCGTTTTTGAATGGTAATCGTTAAAAAGAAAGCTTTGAATTTCATTAGGATATTGCCCCTTTAAAAAATATTTTTAATACATTTGTGTATAATACGAACTTTTAATGTCCGTTATTTTATCCATAGTTTGTTTTAATTGTTGTTTACGAAAGATTTCAGCTTCAGATAACGTTTTTTTCTGAAGTGCTGTCGTAAAAAAGAAAATATGAAAAGTCATAGACGAATTCCTCCTTTCGAAAAGGAATTACAGGTGATCGCAATAAAGCACTTGGCGCTCCTTAACATCATTCATAGCTTTTGTAATTTGCTCATTATGAAGAATTTCAGCTTTGGAAAGTGTATTTCTTTGAATCGTAATACTTAAAAACAATACGCTAATAGTCATCGAATGTTGCTCCTTTCTTTAAAAAATAATGTATGAGACTAAAAAATCGCACGAAAAAGCCACAGGAAGATATCGTTCTCCTATGGCTGGGCGTGAAAAAGCCACAGGAAAGTATACGACCTCCTGTGGCGAATTTATGAATTAATAGAAATAAAGTACGATTTTCAATTCTCCGTTAGGGTGGTCGAATTCATATTTAATTGTCCGAAAAACACAGGTGCAGTTAACGCTAAAGTTAAAGCATGTAATTGTAATTTCATCATTTCCTTCGACCTCCTTTTAGAATATTTTTCTTACGTTAGTAATTATATACAATTAATGGATAATTGTAAACATAAAAAGTGAAAATTTTTAATTTTGATTAAAATGCGTATATTTAAAAGGGCTTTTTAAAGGATACATTGTATGGATTGGATAATAAATAGAACGTGGGGGTGTCTAATGAAGTATATGAATAGAATAGCAGGTGTTATGCTAACAATTTTATTAGTTGTTACTGCTTGTTCTAATGGGGAGCAAATAAAAGAAATATCACATATTGAACCTGGGGCTTTTAAAAAATATATGGGGACATACGTTGGAAATAATTCCGATGTGTTTGCGATTGTTAAAAACTTACCTGGTGGTGAAACAGTTCAAAGTTTAAATTTAGAAAATGAAAATATTAAAGTGGAATATGGTGCAAAAGAGAATGGAAATCTTACAGAAGAAATGATTGAGACGTATTGGTTTGATGGGAAGGATACGATGAAGAAGAATTTACTCTTTAATGCTATTTATCTTGCAGTTTTAGTACCGAATGCGAAAGGGTATGAGTTTCAGATTGAAAATCAAAGTTTTGCATTAAAAAGAGAAGAACTTTTACCCATACTGTATAAAGAATTTAATGATTTGCCAAAGGATGATCTTATATGGAATAAGGGAATCGTAATGAATTTCTTTTACGGTAATCAAGAAAAAATAGAAAAGCTAGTTAATAATAAAGATTTTCGAAAGCAATTTTTTAATGAACATCCTGTGCGGGAATCTAAGTGATATGGAGGAAGATGTGGTTATTTAACGATTGAAAATACGGACATTTTTTAAAGGGAGTCATTCAGTATCGAATGATTCTTTTTTTGATGAAAATTATGGAAAAAAATATAACGTTGTGCTATGGTTAATTACATAAGTAATGAACCTATGAACCTAAGGTGGTGAAATCGTGAAACCTACTCTAGAACAAAATAAGTTAATATACATACAAATTGCAGAAACAATTGAATCTGATATTTTAAAAGACATATTACTTGAAGAAGAACAAGTTCCGTCGACAAATCAATTTGCGAAGATGTTACAAATTAATCCGGCTACAGCTGCAAAAGGAGTAAATCTACTAGTAGATGAGGGGATTTTATATAAAAAGAGAGGGATCGGGATGTTTGTTACAAAGGGAGCAAAAGAAGTCGTACTAAAAAAAAGACAGCATGTTTTTATGACCGAGTATTTACCTAAAGTGTGGGAAGAAGCAAAAGTACTAGAAATATCAAAAGACGAATTGATGGACATGATACACAAAATTACGAAGGAGGGGAAAGAGGGATGATTGCACTTGAAACGAAAAACTTGTCTAAAAAATATAAAAAGAAATTAGCTGTTAACGAAGTAACTATTTCATTGGAAGAGCATAAAATATATGGTTTGCTTGGAAGAAACGGAGCGGGGAAAACAACTTTATTAAACATACTCGCAGGTCAGATTATTTCAAGTAGTGGAAGCGTATCTGTATTTGGCGAAAATGTTTTTGAAAATAGAAAAGCGATGCGAAGCATTTGTTTTGTTAGAGTGAAAGAAGAAGCGCATTTAAGTTATAAAGTAAAAGAAATTTTTAAGTTATGTAACATGTTTTACAAAAATTGGAATCAGAAGTACGCTGAAGAACTGGCAGGTAAATTTCAGCTTAATATGAAAGAGAAATATCATAAATTATCACACGGAATGCAAACAGTGGTAGGGATTATTCAGGGCCTAGCAAGTAGGGCACCAATTACAATTTTTGATGAACCAACTACTGGTTTAGACGCAGCACATCGCGAGTTATTTTATAGTTTACTATTAGAAGATTACGGTGAGTATCCTCGAACAATTATATTATCAACACATTTAGTAGAAGAAGTAACCCATGTTATTGAAGACGTAATTATCATAAAAGAAGGAAGACTAGTTGTTCAATCATCGGTGGAAGATTTATTACAACAGGGGCATATAATTTCAGGAAAAAAAGATAAAGTAGATGCGCTTTCGATTAATAAAAAAGTTATAAATCGAGAAGTTTATGGAAATAAGGGCATTGCTGTTATATGGGAAGAATTTACTAATGAAGATTATTACTCTCTTGAAAAAGAAGGATTAGCAGTTGATGAAATTACATTACAAAAACTATTTATTCACATAACTGGTGGTGAAGTGAAATGACGATGTTAATGAAGCAGTTGAAGTTACATATAAATTTTCATTATAAGGCATTTATTATATTTTGGATTGCAGTATTACTTATAAAAGGAATAACAAGTGTAATGGATTTAAAAGGAATAAAGGAAGGGTTTTTACAACATATTTTAAGTAATCCTTCGATTGTAATTATATTTTTTATAGTAGTAAGCACCTTCATTATACAGGATGATCTGTTTCATTTAGCTGTTTCGTTTGGAGTAACGAGGTTACAGTTTTTCATTGGATCAGTTTGCTATATTATATTACAGGCTGCGGTTTTCTCATTCCTTCAAGTGATTCTTTTACAAAATACATTGTATAGTACAGCTAATACTAGTTTAGGAGAACACTCAGTAAAACAGTTTATTGTACAACTATTATTGTATGTTACAATAGCAACTTTCTTTCAAGTAGCAGTAGTAATTAAGAAACGGTTTAAGTGGATTGGTCTTATGGTAGGGGGAACACTTTTTATATCATTGAATAGTGTGCTTTATGGAGAAGTAGGAATACAGGATTTAAATTCTACATCTAATCTATCTTTAATAGATATTCCATATTTTACTGTCATTTCAATTGGATTAACTGTCGTCTATATCGTGACTAGCGGTATATTCATTCGAAAAGTATCATTTGAGCAAACGATTTAAAGTGTAATTAAATATATACTTTGGGAGAGAAGGAATAATAAATGGGAGATACTTCTTCACTAATAACCGTCTTTTTATGCGTAGCACTGCTAATTTTTTGGCGACGATATCGTTCTATGTATAAGCCGATTAAGGGAACGGGAAAACGTATTTTGTGGCCATTACTATTTTTAACACCGGGTATTTTATTGTTTTTTGGTCCAGTACATCCAGCTATATTACAGGTGACTATAGCAGCATCCATTGGGGTGATTTTCGCAATCCCACTTATATTTCTAACAAACTATGAGCGAAGAGAAGACGGAAACATTTATACGAAAAAAAGTGCTGCCTTTTTAATTACTTTTATCGGAATTGTTATTTTAAGATATAGTTCAAGACAATATATCGTTGGCTTAGATCCGCAAATAATTGGTTTATTATTTTACGTCGTTGCGGTGTCTTATATTATTCCGTGGAGAATTGCTTGTTATATAAAATTCAGGAAAGTTTGGCGCGGGAATAGTAATCATGTGATATAAAAATAAAAACTTCTCATTTGAGAAGTTTTTATTTTTATGGGCTATTTGCTTGTAATACAAGTTTCGAAACATCTTTAACAGAACCTATTTCATATGCCCTCATACGAGCATTTACTGCACGTTTAAATTGCTCTGTTTGAGGTGTCGCTCCTGTAACAGTTGGGAGAAAACATAGCACAGAGTTAGCAACTGAAATAGCGAAGGATATTCCTAGTTTTCATGAGAAGTTAAATTGTGTAATTGATAGAATTAGTGTGGAACGAATTGGTGAGAATGGAGAATCAATTATTGAATTTGAAGTACCATTGCAAAAAGCTGACAAAAGTCAGCTTTTTTATTTCGAACTATGAAGTAAAGCACCAATTGCACCACTATAACCGCCGTCTTGTAAAAAGACTGGTATTTTGTTTTGATATTCTGTATAGCTACTAATAATATTTTGAAGATGTACGTTATTACATAGAGTAGAACCGATGTAAATGATATGGTCAATATTTTTTGCTTCGGCGAATTGAAGACTTAATGCTGTGACGACTTCACCGACAAGTCCTTGAACGGTAGCTAGTATATCTGAACTACTATAATTTGAGTCTGTAATGGTCGCTTTTCCGAAATTGCTAGCAGTTAAGTTATTATCAAGAGGGGAGAGAATCCCGCCATAAATATCTCCAACTGTAATATCTAGACTGTTTCTTGAACCAATTTTCGTAAGCGGAATCACGTCTTCAAAATGATCTATATTTGTTAATAGTTTTGAAAGACCCATAATAGTACCACCGCCAACTCCAGTTCCACCAGCGCGAACATATTGCTTGTCGTGAACATAGTGAATGGAAGTACCTGTACCGATATTTGTTAATACAAAGCTGTTTATAGCACGTTTTTCTTCTTTTAGTATGTATCGTACTCCTGCTAAAGTAGCTTCAAACTCGTTTAATTCTACTATTTTATATGAACTTGAAAGGAGTTGTTCTAACTGTGTAGCTTTACCACCTGTAATGCATAATTGTGTAATTGAATTATTATTATGAAGCCATTCTTTAATTCTTTCATGTTCATATGAATAAAATTTTTCAAAAACTAATTTGTTCATTTCGTTAAAGTAAGCAATTTTTGTTAATGTTCCCCCAGCATCAATACCAACAACATTCCGCATTTCCCTACCCCTTACTATGTAATCTGTTTAATCAGCTTGATATATTAATAGCTTTTCAATGGTAACGATTGATTGACCGTTTACAGAGGCAATTCCTTTCCCAAGAACAAAACCTCGTCTGTTACGTGTTAATTCATAATGTAAGTCAAGTTTATCACCGGGATACGCATTTTCATGAAATTCCACCCCATCTAAAGAGGAGAGGAAACCAAGTCCTTCAGATTCACCTGTACTTACAAAAGCACTAAGTTGAGCCAGTGCTTCTACAATTAGCATATGAGGCATATAGTTTTGATTTTCATTAATAAACCACTCGTTATTTGTGATCAGTTTGTATCCTGTAGCTGATTGAGATTCTTTAACGTTTGTAATTTTATCAATCATTAAAAATGGATAGCGATGGGGAAGAGTATCTTTAATATTCATATCGTACCTCCAGGAATAATAATACCCCTGCTAAAGTTAAGCAGGGGAGTTATTATTAATTCTTAACTAATTCTTCTATTTTTTCAATAGAGAAAATACCGCTATTTTTAATGTTTTCAACTGCTTCTTGTAATACTACTTTATCTTGAACAAGTGCAATACGTACAAAACCTTCGCCATGAGGACCAAATGCATGGCCTGGTGTGACAACGACATTTGCACGATCCATAAGTGCATAAGCGAACTCTAGCGAAGTCCATCCTTTCGGAATTTCAGCCCAAACGAACATACTTCCAGCTGGTTTATTGACATTCCAACCGAATTTGCGGAATCCGTCCACTAAAGTATCTCTACGTTCTTGGTAAATTCCACGGTTTTTTTCACAAAATGCAGCGCCGTGTCGTAATGCAGCGGATGCAGCTTTTTGAATTGGTAAAAACACACCGTAATCTGTATTAGACTTAAATTGCGTAAGCGCGCTGACAATTTCTTCGTTACCAATCATATAACCAATACGGCTACCAGCTAAACTATAACTTTTAGATAAAGAATTAATTTCAACGCCAACTTCTTTTGCACCAGGTACAGATAAGAAGCTAATTGGCTTTTGACCATCAAAATAAAATTCAGCATAAGCAAAATCATGGACAACGATAATATTATGTTTTTTCGCGAATGCGATTACATCTTTAAAGAAATCTTCATGTGCCATTGCTGGAACTGGATTTCCTGGGAAGTTCAAAATCATCATCTTTGCTTTATTGGCGATTTCTTCAGGGATAACTTCTAAGTTAGGTAAGAAATCATTTTCTTTTTTTAATGGCATGTAGTAAGATGTTGCACCGGCCATTTGAATTCCTGTTTCATAAGCTGTATATCCTGGATCAGGAACTAGTATTATATCTCCCGGATTTGCAAAAACCATAGGTAAATGAACGAGTCCGTCTTGTGAACCCATTAATAATAAAACTTCTTTTTCAGCATTTAATATAACGTTATGAGTGTTGTTGTAATATTCAGTTACAGCTTCGTGAAATTCTTGAATACCAGATAATGTATATCCGTAACTTTCTTTTGCACTTGCTGTATGTACCATTTCTTCTCTCACAAAATCAGCAGGAGGCATATCAGGATTCCCGATACTTAAATCGATCATTTTATGACCTGCTGCAATTTTCTCTTTTTTATAGGCCCCTAATTCACTAAATATAGAAGATTGGAATGCTTTCATTCTAGTTGCTAAAGTGTAAGTCATCAAAACCCCTCCTAAAAACAGTGTTTTCTTTCTGTATTTTTAATTATTCTGAAAACACATGTTTACATTTTATCATTTTTTTATGAAAATTAAAACGATTGACAAATTTAGAGGGAGGATAATAAGGGGAAATATAAAAATAACGTAGAAAATATTTTCTACGTTATAAATGAAGATTAATTGTTTGTTTTTTTATATGTACATGTGTTTTCAGTTGTAAAAAAGTATACATTTAATTCATTATCGACAACTTTTAAAGATTGATCCGATGTAAACGAGTTACCATAATCAATACGATACACGTTAGAATTTTTAACAAACGATCCTTTAAATAAATCCTCTTTTTTATTTGTTGTTTGCATTTCCACTAAATTGTGAACAACCTTTTCTTTCTTTTCTTCTTTCACAACTGTTTCAAATTTATAATATACAGGGCATTCACCTTTTTTATTATCAATGACTTCCCAAGAGCCGTATATATCATTATTGCTACATCCACTAAGTAGAACGATTAATATAGGGAAAATAAATAGAAACTTTTTCATTGTGTACTCCTTTCTTATTCGTTTTTATAAACGTGCGAATACGATAGGAATATTGTAAAAAATAAAGTTTAAATTTTCATAAAGAATTTTTAAATTTCACATAAAAATTTGGAGAAAGGTGAGGTTTTTAAAATGAAAAGGCATGAATCTAGTGTAATGCTAGATTCATGCCTAGTACTCTATCTTATGTTATGTTTTTTGAGGATAAATGAAGCGGAAAGAAGAATGACAATTCCATTTACAATATATATATTTGCAATAATAAAGGCTAGGTTAGCTGCGCCAAATCCACCTTTATCGAAGAATATGGAAGCGAATGCTGTAGTAGTCAAAAAGATAATGGGAGTTAACAGTAAAAATAAGAAACCTGCAACAATTCTTCTTTTAAAGTTATTTTGGGATAGGGAAATGGCTGAAAAATTAAGGGCGCCAAACATAATGAATGAAAACAGAAGGGTAATTAATAATTGGATACCAACAGACATTTCCACAGCTCCTTTTGAAAAATCTATTGTTTATTGTATTCGAAAACAGTAGGCGATCCACCTTTAAATATTCGTACTATATAAAGGTGGATCCTAGAAATTGAAAAAGAATGGATCAAGTAAAATACTGGATCCATTCTTAAGAAATATTAGTTTTATCCCGTTATTTGCGGGCAGTAAGACGCCCACCTCAAAATTCGGCGAATACGAGGCGGTTTGGTGGGTAAATCCCCGTAAAATCCCGATTGGTAAGGACTAATAATCAGTGGGAGATGAACAAAACCCCCACTGATTAAAGTTTCACTTTATAAATTCGCAGATTGTGATGATTGTTTTTCAAATTGTTTCTGCTTAGAAAGAGAAATGGAAATAATCACCAATGAAATGACTCCGAAAATTAGAACCATATACTGTAATCCAATCGTATCTAAGAAGAAGCCTGTGCCGAGTAAGACAATTTGGAACATAACTCTTTCAAACATATTACGGAATGAGAAGAGACGTCCGTGATAGCTTTTTTCGACTTTCGTTTGGAAAATTGTCGACATAATAGGGAAGAAGCAGCCTACACTAAATCCAAACAAACAAAATGAGGCAAGTGCCATCCATTTAATATCGCTAAAGAACAACGAAAGGTGTGCAAAAGCGGTACAAATTGCGAAGAAGTATAGTAACTTTTCAGGTTTGAAATGATCAGATAAACGTTTAATAACGAAGGCACCTAACATAAATGCTACACCTTCAATTGTATATATGAATCCTTTAATCGTTGGGTCATGTTGCATTTCGCTAATGTTAATAACCATTAAATTGAATCCAGCTATAAATAATAGAGGGATAATACTTAATATAAGTGCTGTAAAAGCAATAGGAATTCCTTTTAAAATACGAAATACTTCCATAAAACTATTATCTTTAGCTGATTGCTTACTTAATGTAGCGGATTTTTTATCTTCAAATTGTAGGAAGAAAGTTGAGAGGAATAATAAAGCGTATGCTGCCATTGAGAAGGCATACATATACTGTAAACTCATTACAACTAAAAGAATGCCACCTAGTGAAGTACCTGCAATACGAGCGATTGTACCGATATTCATATGTACACCGTTCATTTGTAATAGCTCATGTTCATTAACGATGAGTGGAATTACAGATTGTAATGCAGGGAAATAAAATGCTGCTGAAATTTGAAGTGCAATCATAAAAGCAACCATAAAGGCGATACTTTCATATTGAATAGCGAAAAACATGAAAATAACACTAATAACACGACCAAATCCAGCGTAAAGAAGAACTTTCTTTTTTTCATATTGATCAATGACACGCCCAGCCATTGGACCAACTAGAACGCCAGCTAACAGTCCGATAAATAATATAACGGATTTCATAAAATCAGAAGGGACGTATTTTTGCATAAATTCAAGATTACCAAGAATACCAAGCCATAACCCTAGACCAGCAATAAACTCCCCAATTAATACGATCCAAACATTTTTATTACGCCACATAATTTAAACCTCTCAGTCTTTTGAAATTAACAACTCGTATATAAAACCTCCTTATGTATTTATAATTTTTCAACTTGCTTTTTTTAGAGTCAGAGTCTATATTACTTGTTTCATTATTGGATTTCAATCTTTTTGATTTGTTGAAAATGGATGAATATATACGAAAGGATTATTAGATTTTTACAATAAATTAATACTATTTATATATTATAATGTTAATATATAAATAGTGGGAAGGAGGTGGGTAACATAGAAGCACATTTATATGAAGTTAATCCACAGGGCATATATATTATTAAGATTTTAGTTGAAGGAGAAGTTTACAAATTTCTTCTTCGTAAAGACGAATTAGTTGGAGAAACCTTATG
Source organism: Bacillus sp. SRB_8 (assembly GCF_003264205.1). Lineage (NCBI taxonomy): Bacteria > Bacillati > Bacillota > Bacilli > Caryophanales > Bacillaceae > Bacillus > Bacillus sp. SRB_8. Next base: position 356,947 of record NZ_NADT01000026.1, read on the forward strand.
TTTAGTAGAAAATGAAAGGGAATATGTTTTATTGCACGAAGAGAAAGCTATGAAAACGGGGATTTTAATATCAGAACAATTAAAAAAGGAATTATTTGAAGGTTGGTTGTGGATATATGTGAATGAATTTGGTTTATATAGAAAAAAAGTAACGGAGTTAGAATTAGAAACATATAAATTTATAAAGAAAAATATAAACATTGATATAGGGAATAAAAAAGGTCAATCTCCTCATATGTGAGAGGAGGTTGACCTTTTTTATTCTTTGTAAATTAGGCAGAGTATTCCTCTTTACGTACTTGGAAGAATTCATTCCGGCGTAAGTAATTAAAAATTTTCTCTGAAACCTCTTTTTCCTCGGATATTAAGAAACGATGATCAAAAGCATAGAAAGATTGACCTTTAATTAGTTTTACGTAGTATATTTTACACGCCTCCTTTAAATTAGGATTCTTAAATACTTTATATTATGATGACCTATCTGGTTGTTAATAATACTTAAAGTTTCAAAGGGGAGAAGTATAAATTCAAAAAAACATTGAAATAGCTTACAAATCTGTAATGTTTTTGTCACCTTTGCCGATAGTTAAAATTAACCAGTATCTTCTATACTACAAATAGGTTCCATAAAACAAGGGGGTAGAAAGATGGAGGAAGTAATTGGAGAAGTTGTAGCAGGGATTTGTGAATTTGTAGTTGAAGTTACGGTGGATGTTTTAGGAGATTTAGTTTCCGGAAATGATGAAGAGAAAGAAACATTATAAAATTTGTAAAAAGTTTAAAGATAAACAATGTGTAAAAGCTGATTTCTAAAGGGAAGTCAGCTTTTACATTTTTTACATTATATTAATAATATCTAAATATTAACATGTTAAGATATTAATGAAATCAATAAAGGAGCTGACCGATATGAATATGCCGAATTCTAGATGTGATGTACCTGATTCTAATACGATTGTAGCGAATATAAATGAAAAAGAATATCACTTTATAGTTCGTATACATCCACTTGCAGGAAAGATGATAGCGCTATTTGAAAATGGGAAAGAATATGGCTTGCTTGATAAGGAAATCGCTAGTAGGGATAAATTTATTAGGTCAGAGCTTACTAAGTTGAAGCATTTCAACATAGATATTCTTTATGATAGTCCTGGGTGGATATGGATTGGCATGGACCAATATGGATTGCATGCAAGAGAGGCTACTAATAGCGAAGTAGAAGTTATTGTGAAGTTACAGGGGGATTAGACGTGTAAGAAGATCCTCAAATTTAAGAGATACTTTGTGGGGTTGTGGGATAATTCCCCATAACCTTTTTTGTTTTGTGCTTAAAAATAAAAGAGTTAAATTTTTTGATAGAAGGTCTCTAGTACAAGAGACGAGACTAAACTAAAAGAGGATTTGAAATTATATAAAGAGAACTTATAAATTAAATATAATACTTTATAGAAAGAAGATGATAAAAGTGAGTAAAGAAGAACTTGTGAAACAACAATTTGGTAGTAATGCAGAGAAGTATGTGAAAAGTAAAATTCATGCAAAAGGACTGGATTTACAATATGTAGTTCAGCAAGTTGAAACTCGTCATAATACTCGTCTTCTTGATATTGCTACTGGTGGTGGACATGTTGCTAATTTGTTAGCCCCAATGTTCAAAGAGGTAGTCGCTCTTGATTTAACAGAAAAAATGTTAGAAAAAGCAAAAGGTTTTATAGAAGGGAACGGACATGAAAATGTATCATTTGTAGCAGGACATGCAGAAAGGTTACCATTTGCTGATGATTCCTTTGATACAATTACATGCCGAATTGCAGCACATCACTTTGTTGATCCTTTGCAATTTATTTTTGAAGTAAATCGAACGTTAGAAGATAATGGATTATTTATATTAATTGATAACGTTTCACCAGAAAATAATGAGTTTGATACATTTTATAACTTTATCGAAAAGAAGAGAGATCCAAGCCATGAACGAGCTTTGAAAAAAACAGAATGGATTACTTTATTAGAAAAACATGGTTTGCAAATGCAGTCATGTCATACTTTTGACAAGAAGTTCGATTTTGATTGGTGGTGCGATATGATGGATGTTCCTATGCAAAAACGTGTAAAGTTAACAGAGTGTATGATGAAAACATCAAATGAAATGCAAGAATTTTTCAAAATTCAATTTGGAAACAATAAAATAGAATCGTTTTATACTGAAATGGCACTGTTCGTATGTAAAAAAAGTTCAACATTAAAAAGATAAATTTCTTGCAGTCTTTCTGATGTACGATATACTTAGTACAGAGAAAATGAGAATTGAGGAATAGTAATAATGATTCGTGTACGTATTGAGGGAACTGAGGAAGAGATGCTTGAATTTTTAGAGAAAATGCCTGACATTCCTGGGTTTGAAAAAACACATATGAGAGAACCGAGAAAAGGGAATAATCCGAAATATGATTCAAGCAAAAGTATACTAGCATATTTATCTTATAAAAAGATTGAAGTCGCCAATAAATAGGCGGCTTTTTTAATTATCTCCGTTTCACCACCTTGTCTTTTTCGCATAATAATGATAGTAGATTATGCTGGAGAGGGGTGAGGAATGTTAATAAAAAAATAATCTTTTTCGGAGATTTTGGTATTGATGATGCAGTAACCTTAATTTATGCGAATAAAACATGCAAATTAGATATTATAGGTATCGTTGCAGAGTATGGAAATGTGTCAAGAGAAATTGTAACGGAAAATGTTTATTTTTTAGAAAGATACTATGCTACAAAAGTGAAGATTATTGAAGGTGCCAGTAGACCGATGACAGCTGAAGAACCTTTGTTTTTCCCTGAAATTCATGGGGATCACGGTTTAGGTCCAATTATTCCACCGAAAATGAGAATTTGTGACAGAGAAAATTTTTGTGAATTGATTAAATTAATTGAGCCTTGTCCAGAAGATATTATTATAGTCGCGACGGGACGATTAACAACACTTGCAACATTATTTTTATTGTACCCCAATTTAATGAATCGAGTATGTTCTTATTATATAATGGGCGGTGCTTTTCTATTTCCGGGAAACGTTACACCTGTATCAGAAGCTAATTTTTACGGTGATCCAATTGCCGCGAATATCGTTATGAAATATGCGCAGAATGCTACAATATATCCGTTAAATGTAACGCAGCGTGCTCTTATCACCCCTGAAATGGTCGATATTATTGATAAAGAAGGAACAGGGCAGGCGAAACTCATAAAGCCAATGATCGATTTTTATTACGAGAACTTTTACAAAAAAGAATATCCAGGTATTGCTGGGAGTCCGATTCACGATTTACTTCCGTTCATTTCATTTATAAATGATGATATTTTTGAATATAAAAAATCAGCAGTTTGGATTAGTACGACGAATGATGTAACGAGAGGTCAAAGTGTTGCCGATTTTAGAAAAATAGCTGAGCCAACGACGTTTGATAATCGTCCTATACAAAAAATTGCCGTTGAATTTAATTATCAAGCGTTTAAAGATGAATTTATGAGAACAATATTGAAGCCAGATTGTCCTTAAAAGGGTGAGCAGATTTGAATGATTTTCATAAGACGAATAACTTACGAAAAATGTAACATAACTAATGGTAAGCAATTGTTTCTGATTATAATTTTTATTGGTCAATTATAAAGGAGGAAATGATATGATTTGGTCTTTAATCGTTGGTGGTATATTAGGATGGTTTGCAAGTTTAATTACTGGGAAGGATGTACCTGGCGGTGTAATCGGTAATATTATTGCAGGTATTGTCGGTTCTTGGCTTGGTACAGCGTTACTTGGTAAATTCGGACCTGTTATAGGCGGATATGCGATTGTTCCGGCTTTAATAGGCGCGATTGTTTTGATTTTCATCGTAAGCTTTATATTCCGTGCAATGCGGAAATGAATACAGGGGACTGTTTACATTTGTAAGCAGTCCCTTTGTATTATGTTGTCTAATCTGTTATGCTACTGTTATACAATCAGGAGGTGTCAGCATTGAAATCATTTACAGTAAATTTTCATCAAGAGGATAATGCAAAGGCAACAACAGTACATAAATTAAGTGAAGAGGACTTCGAGAAAGCAACAGAAAAAGGTACTCGTCATCTATTTGATTTAGATACAAACGTTGGTTTCTTCGTATTCTTTGATGCTGAAGATACAGAAGGAAACGAGCAATACTTAATGTTACAATATGAAGGAGATCATGAAGAACCAAGTGCTTGCTACGGATTTGATTTGAAATTGTTCTATCAATTTTTAGCACTATACTTAAATGATCTTGAATTCCAAGGTGAGACAAATGAAGAAGAGGAAGAAAATGGTCCAATTCATCATTTAGCGCACTTACTTTACCATATCGTTGAAGACGGTAAATCTATCGAAGTATAAAATACATAATTGAGGCTGTCCTTTAATAGGACAGCTTTTTTAATTATATAAATAGTTAATCTTAATGAATTTCTGATCATGACAAATGATTTGAATAAGATTCAGAAGGAACAAAACATTAAATCAGCAGAGAATGAGTATTCACTTTCTGCTGGTTTTTTGCATTTAAAGGAGATTTTGTAGCAGTTTAATTCAAGTTACAAAAAGGATATAGCGAGTATGGAGAGAAGGTGTATACAAGGAGATGAATAAGATGATTAACAATACAATTCCAAGCTTTTTGAAGCTTTTGGAAAGCGATGATATAGGATTACATGACTTGGACAAATATTATGATATGTATCCAGAAGCATTTGAAGAGTATTTTAATTATCATTGTCCTAAGACGGAAGAACGTCTTTCTAGTGCAATTAAAAAATATCCTGAAAAACTAAAAGACATCCGTATTATTTCGGAAACTTTACCATCTATTATTCAAGAAATTAGTGAGGAGTATCACATTCAATTTGGTTTTAATATAGATTTGACTTTTCATCTATTTGTAGGTGGGTTTGGCTCCAATGCATTTGTAGAAAGAGATATTATTGGGGATATATTTCTTTCGGCAGAAAAATTATCTCCTGAAAGGGAGCATCTTCGTGTTATCGTTGCTCATGAAATTGGTCATATATATCATAATTTCGTATTGCAAGAGAGTGGAATGGATTGGACTAAAGCACAATGGACTGATGCAGCGGTTAGTTTATATCGTGAGGGAGTCGCGACATATTTATCGCAAAGAATAGCTAAAGGATTAAGTAAATCAGTCTATTATTCATATGATAATGATGGTGACGATTGGTTGTATTGCTATGAAGAACATAAAGATCATATTAAGAAACATTTTTTACAAGATTATGTTAAAGGGTGGACAGATGAAAAAGAGAAAGAATGGTTCCGTTTATCAGGAGGGACTTATTTCGGATGCAACCGACTCGGTTATTTTTTAGGAACATCGTATATGGAGTATATTGTGAATACTTTCGGGGAAAGCGAAGCACTTACTTTTTGGACTAAAAATAATTTAAAGAGTAGTGTAATGGAATGGTTACAAAAGTGAATATGTTGAAGAGGGAGGCTGAAAATGATGAAAGTATATATGAAAGTACTTATATTTTTTCTAACTTTAACGTGTGTAGCGGCTTTAACTGCATGTACTAACGCTGAGGAAAAGAAGCAAACTAATTCAACATCAGAAAATAGTACGGAAAAAAAGAGCGATACGTCAGAAAAGAGTAAAAAGAATGAAGAGACTGCTCCCAAAAAAGAGAAAGAACCTGTGGAAAAACCAAAAGGTCAAGAATCGGTAAAACCTTCAACGAAGTCTAATACGAAAAATACAGTGCTTAATCAAAAATCAATTAACCATGTAAAAGATTTATTTGAGCAAGCGAAAGAAGGTAAAGTACCTAACGTACCATATGCAGCGCATACAGGAGATATTGAAGAAATAGAGAAGGCATGGGGAAAGGCAGATAAGACTGAGCAAGCAGGAAACGGGATGTATGCAACTTTTACAAGTAAAAATGTAGCATTTGGCTTTAATAAAGGATCACAAGTCTTTGACGTACGCTCTTACCATTCAGAGCTCAAATCGATTACGTTACAAGAAATCGAAAAGGCTTTAGGAAAACCAGCGTCTGTTAAAGAAAATGGTAATGATAAAATTTATGTTTATAAAGTAAATGACCAGTTTGAATTGAAATTCGTAATTCCAAAATCGACTGGTAAAGTACATCATATTTCTGTGTTCTCACCGGAGGATAGTATTAATAAAATGGCAGGTTAAATGAAGAGCTGTTCCTATAGGGACAGCTCTTTTGTTTTGTTTCTTTCTAACGATTGAACAAAAAAAGCTTGAATGATACCACCGATTATTAATAAGAAGGCACAAATATAAAATAGAGTACTACCGCTTAATTTACTTAATAACAATGCACCTACAAAAGGCCCACAAGTTCTTGAAATATCCCAATGTATACCGTATATAGAAAAATATAATCCGCGTCTATGACTTGGAGCGATTTGTGAAACGAATCGTAGTAAGTGATTCAAAGCTATACTTTGCCCAATTACTAAAAAGAGCAATGTGAAGAATAATGACCATATTGTTGTGGAATAACCGTAGCCAATCGCAGCTAACGTAAAGCAAGTATAGGAAATAACAATGATTTTAGGCATAGAAAACTGTTCAGACCATTTCACAAGGGAAATTTGGAGAATCACTTCCATGACAGCTTTACAAGTTGAGATAAACACGAGTACAAATAGAAAATTTGGGAATACACTTTCGGCGAATATACGATAATTTGATTCGGTTTGGGCGTAGAAAAAACTAATCGGTAGCGTAGAAACCATAAGTCCAAACACAGCGTAATGCTTTGAAATAAATTGTTTTGGCGAATATACTTCTTTAGTTTTATTAACGTTTTTCATGAGTGGAGCTGTTTCAGGAAGCTGCGTCCAAACGAGAATAGCATATAGCGTAAGGGCTACACCTTGCAAAATAAATAAATACTCAGGGTGACTAGTATAGAAAAAGGCGCCGATTAATGGGCCAATTACAGAGCCGATTGCTCCCGTAGTATGCAGAACAGCAAATATTTCTGCCTGTTGTTCTTCCTTCGTTAAGTCAGCGATTTGTGCTCGCTGTGCCGGAATATATAAAGAGCGTCCAATACCATTTACTACATACAATAAGGCGAAAAAGGCGACCGATTCAGCAAAAACGAATCCGCTTACGGCAAAAGCTTGTAAAAGTAATCCGAGTAACATTATTTTCTTTCGGCCGTATTTATCTGTTACACCCCCAGCGATTAATGTAAACACAATATCAGCGAGAGGCTGTAATCCGAAAAGAAGCATTGTAACGATGACATTACCATTTAACGCTTTATTAACGTGAACAATAAAAATGATAGCTAACATCGCTTCAGTCGTTCGGACTAACAATTCACCGAACAATCGAATGAGAATAGGCTTATTATAACGTTTTAAAAGATACTTCATTTTTATTTCCTCCTTTCTATATTGAAATGATAAGATGGAAGCCAGAAATGAAAAAGGGTAGAATGAAAGAGGAAGATTTTTCATCTTTTAGGGGGCGTTTTATGATTATTTTGGAGCAATATATGCACCTGTGGCTCCAGTATGGAAATGGGAGAGCAGAGGGAGAACAATTAGAAATAACAATACAAAATATATCTGAAACTTTATTTTGTACAGAGCGAAATAGTAAATTAATCATAAAAAAATTAGAAGAATTTAATTGGATTATGTGGTTTCCAGGCCGAGGGAGAGGAAATCGTTCAAAGTTGTTATTTCAAAAACATCCACTTTCTTTAATTTTAGAAAGAGGAAAAGAAATAACGTAACAAGGGGACGTAAAAAGTGGAAGTGCATTTATTGAAAGATATAGCTCGTATTTTCCATCACTTCAAACGCAATTTCAAACGTGGATTGATTCGATATTCGGTTATCAAGTCGAAAGGACATCTAAAGGGAGAAGAGATGTGCTACGTTTGCAAGTCCAAATGAATCTAGATATTGCATTAGATCCTGTATACGCTACGATGCGTTCGGAATGTCATATGGTAAAACATATATACGACACGTTAGTGTATATAGACGGAAATACAAACAGTGTAGAGCCAAGACTTGCGTTTTATTGGGAATATGATGACCAGAAATATATATGGACCTTCTACTTACGAAAAGGTGTTCAGTTTCATAACAGGAAAGAATTTACTGCTTATGACGTTGTACATACATTTAAACGATTCTTGAAAGCGAAAAATAATCCGCATGCGTGGATGTTACAGCACGTTGAAAGTTTACATATTCTTGATGACTACATTGTGCAGATTCGTTTATCTACAGATAATAAGCTGTTTTTACATGCTTTAAGTACAGAACAGTGTTCTATTGTAAATGAAGATGGAGATGGAAGGTTAATCGGTACTGGACCGTTTCGATTATGTGAAAAGAATGAGGATGTATTCGTATTAGAAGCAAATGATTTATATTTTCGCGAGCGACCATTTCTCGATCGAATTGAATTATGGAATGTAGAGCACAGCGTAAATACGTGCGATATTTTAGCGAAAGCACACTATAACAATATAGAAAAGCATCATAAAGAACTAACTAGACTTGAGTCGAATGTAACATACATTACATTAAATACCGCAAAAGAAGGACCTATGCAAAACACGATGTTTCGGAAAGCTCTATATAAAATCATTCATAGCAATGCGCTTATCGAGGAATTGCAAGGAGCGCGCGGAGAAATAGCAGAAGAATTGGTTCTAACAAAGGGTGGCACTATACATATAAATGAGGACATATATACGCTTATTAAAGAGAGCTCTTACCGTAATGAAACACTGCGACTATATACATTTACAGAACAAGATCATGTTGAAGACTCATATTGGATACAAAAAGAGTGTGCGAAGTATGGCGTCACTATTGAAGTCGTTTTTCTTGAAACAAAAGAGTTATTGCAAACAAGTACGATACAAAAGGCTGATATAATACATGATAGTGCGACAATTAGTGAGCGTATTGAAGAAAGTTTACTATATATGTTTCTTACAAAAAACAGCTTTATTCATCAACATAGCAATATAAAATTTAACGAAGTATTGCAGTCTTATTTTATAGAGAATCAATTAGAGAAACGGATGACACTGTTACACGATATTGAAGACACATTGTTACGTCAAATTCATACTATTCCTTTATATCGTAACAAACAGCAAGTAAGTTCACACGAAAAAGTGCAAAATATAATGATTAATCCACAAGGTTGGATTGATTTTTATCAAATATGGTTTAAGGCTTGATATATAAAGGTTCTTATGCATTTTAGTAAGATGTGTAAGAACCTTTTTTGTATGGAAATGAAGTTTGTTTTGCACATTGTTACGCTACATGTTATAAAAGTCCATTTACAGTGTAACAGTGTTATGTTACATTGTTATTAGGAAGGAGTGATATACAGTTGATTACAAATTTAATTTCAAAAAAAGATTTATTAGAGTTAACTGGTATTTCATACGGACAGTTATATAGGTGGAAGAGAAAAAATTTAATACCGGAAGATTGGTTTGTACGGAAGTCAACGTTCACAGGTCAGGAAACATTTTTTCCAAAAGAAAAGATATTAGAGCGTATTGATAAAATTCAAACGATGAAAGAGGATCTATCGCTTGATGAATTGGCAAATATGTTTTCACCAAGCGTAACAGAAATTCTTTTAACAAAGGATGATTTGTTACGTAAGGGTATTGCATCAGAACCAGTCTTACAATTTTTTATAGAACAAACGAACAAAACGGCAGATTTTCAATTTGCAGATATTCTTTATGTATACGTGTTAGAAGAACTTCTTCAATCAGGAGACGTTAGCTTAGAAGAAGGGAAAATGGTTTTACAAGTTTTACGTGAAAATTATGAAGCGATTAAACATAAAAATTGTGACTTAGTTATTATTCGGAAGTTAGGGATTTCTACATGCTTCTTAGTATCAAGCGTTGAGGATTTAATTTTTGAAAAGGGAACAAAGATTGTTTTACGTGTAGCAATTATGAAATATACCGAAGCATTAAAAACTAAACTGTTGTAGTGGAGGAGAAATAATGCGTACAGAAAATTTAATTATAAACGGATATGGTTCATCAAACGGTGGAGAGTTTTATAAAGTGCAACTAAATGGAAAAGGAACTGTTAATGGAAACGTTGAGTGCGACCAATTTGAATGTAATGGTTACGGAATTGTTACTGGTGATTTGAAAAGTAGCGATGCGAGAATTAGCGGATCAGGTAAAGTTGAGGGTACAGTTAGTGCAGAGATGATGCGAATCGATGGGAAAGGGACAATTACACAAGATGTAAAGGCGACCACTTTAAAAATTGCAGGAAAAGGGACGATAGGTGGTAATGTAACTGGTGAAGAATTTAAAATCAATGGTCAAGCGACGATTGATGGTAATTGTGAAGTTGATATTTTTTCTTCAGAAGGGCAATTTACAGTTGGTGGATTATTAAGCGCAGATGAAATTAATATAAATATTCACGGTACATGTAGAGCGAAAGAAATTGGTGGCCAAACCATTAAAGTAAAACATAGATTGAGTGCTTTTAGTAGACTATTTAAAACAGTATTTGGCTTACAGTTAGAAGCTGAACTGCTAGAAGGTGACAATATCGATATTGATTATGCTCACATTAAAACAGTAAGGGGAAACAATGTTACTGTAGGGCCGAACTGTGAGATTGAACTAATTGAATATACTGGGGTTCTTACTGTTGATAAAAGCGCAAATGTAAAAGAAATTAAGCAAGTTTAAGTTTAAAAGGGAGAGAGGAATCGGTATGGAAAATCAACATAGTCTTACTGGAAATGGATCAGGTAGCTCAGCAGGTGGAGATTATAACAAAGTAAAGATACGCGGCGAAGGAACAATCTCTAATCATATGAGTTGTAATGATTTTAAAACGTATGGTACGAGTGAAGTACGTGGCAATATGAAAGCAAAAAATTATGTCGTGTATGGAGATAGTGAAGTACAGGGGAATATCGAGGCGGAATATGTAAAAGTATATGGCAATGCCCAAGTACAAGGCGACGGACAAATTAATAAAATAAAAGTTAGAGGTATGATAGAATTTAAAGGGAAGCTATCAGGTGATTTCGTAGATGTGAAAGGCGCTTTAAATGTGAAGGGAGATATAGAACTAGAGGAATTATTACTAACTGGTGGTCTTGAAAGTGATGGTTTGCTTAATGCTGAAAATATTGAAATCTCACTTCGTTATGAAGGAAGTAAAGTGAGAGAAATCGGTGGGAAAAAGATTACAGTACGTAAAAAAACGAGATTTATTCCTTTTACAAGTCATGCAGGAAGCCTTCAAACATCAATTATTGAAGGGGATGATATTTATTTAGAACATACAATAGCAGACGTAGTTAGAGGAAATCATGTTATAATTGGCCCTGGCTGTGAAATTAGTGTAGTAGAATATCATACTAGTTTTAACCTGAAAGGGAATTCAGTCGTAAAAGAACATAAACAAATATAAGTAGTATGAGGGAGAGCAAGGTTATGGTTGAGAAGAATAATAAACTCGGCTTCGTTGTTGCCGGTTTATTGCTAGGTATCTTAATGGCATCAATGGATAATACCATTGTCGTAACAGCGATGGGAACAATCGTTGGTGATTTAGGAGGTCTTGAAAACTTTGTATGGGTTGTTTCTGCCTATATGGTTGCAGAAATGGCAGGTATGCCGATTTTCGGTAAACTATCAGATATGTATGGTAGAAAGAGATTCTTTATTTTCGGTTTAATCGTCTTTATGATTGGTTCGGCACTTTGTGGTACTGCTGAAAATATTACACAGTTAGGTATTTATCGTGCCATTCAAGGTATTGGCGGCGGGGCACTAGTGCCGATCGCATTTACTATCGTTTTTGATATTTTCCCTCCAGAAAAGCGCGGGAAAATGGGTGGTTTATTCGGAGCAGTATTTGGTTTATCAAGTATTTTCGGGCCATTACTTGGCGCATATATTACGGATTATATTAGCTGGCACTGGGTGTTTTATATTAACTTACCACTTGGAATTTTAGCACTTATTTTTATTACATTATTTTATAAAGAGTCACGAGTTCATAGAGAACAAAAGATTGATTGGTTTGGCGCAATTACTTTAGTTGGTGCAGTAATTTGTTTAATGTTCGCCTTAGAATTAGGCGGACAAAAGTATGATTGGGATTCTAGCTTTATTTTAAGTTTATTTGCTGGGTTCGCTATTTTAGTAATTGCTTTTATTGTTATTGAACGAAAAGTAGAAGAACCAATCATTTCATTTGAGATGTTTAAACAACGTCTATTCGGAATGAGTACAATTATTGCCTTATGTTACGGGGCGGCATTTATGTCAGCAACTGTGTACATTCCGTTATTTATTCAAGGCGTATACGGTGGTACCGCAACAAACTCAGGATTATTGTTATTACCAATGATGTTAGGATCAGTAGTTACAGCGCAGTTAGGTGGATTTTTAACATCGAAACTTAGCTACCGAAACATTATGATTATTTCTGCTGTAATTATGCTAATCGGATTATTCTTATTAAGTACATTAACGCCAGAAACAAGTCGTATATTATTAACAATTTATATGGTTATTATCGGTTTTGGAGTTGGTTTCTCATTCTCTGTACTAAGTATGGCTGCTATTCATAACTTCGGTATGGAGCAACGCGGTTCTGCGACTTCAACGAGTAACTTCATTCGTTCATTAGGTATGACACTTGGTATTACAATCTTCGGAATGATTCAAAGAACTGGTTTCCAGGATCAATTAGAAGAATCGTTTAAAGGTATGAGCGGGGGAATGAATACAAACGCTTTAGGAGATTCAAGAGCTATTCTATCAGAATCGGCAAGATCTCAAATTCCGCCGCAAATATTAGATAAAATTATTGAAGCTCTCTCTAGTTCAATCGTTCAGACATTTATGTGGGCGTTAGTCCCCGCAAGTTTAGCGTTCGTATTCGTTTTCTTTATGGGAAATGAGCGCATGGTATATAAAAAAGAACAAAACAAGGTGAAAAGTGAAACATCAAAAGCATAAAGAAAAAGCTCCTTTCAATTTTGAAAGGAGCTTTTTCTTATGTACGGAGTCGAATTAGCTTTCGATAATTTCGTATTCTTCGTCTGCTAATAATAAAATTTGTGTTTTCTTACCCTTGTTTTGAACTTCGATTACATCATATGTACCTAAGTCTCTTAGCTTGCTTTGAGAAGCGTTAACCATAACTTCCATAGAATCAATTAAGATATCTTCTTCAACGTATGATTCAGGTAATGCCATATCTTCAGTATCTAATACACATGTATATAGATTTTGTAAGTTCTCAGCAGTTGGGTTTTGTTCCTCAACATCAATGATGTTTTTTACTGCTTCCATATTTTCTTCTTTTACTTGATATACTTTAATTTTAGTCATTGTTTTAATCTCCTTTATTACGTAATCTTAGAGGCTGCAATTCATCCCGCAATAACGAGCAGTAGACTCCCGCCTCAAGGTGAAGAAGCAAATGATGAGGACGGCAGGAGATAACTGCCCGTAAGAGCCCGATTGGTGAGGGCTAACCATTAGTAGGAGATAAAGCTCCCCGCTAATAGAAGTTTCACTTTATTATAACGCTTTTTTGTTGAAAGATGAAATTGTTATATGCATTTATAGTGAAAAATATATTTTATTACTTATTTGAGGAACGATGAGTTTCTTAATTTGACAGGCATATGTCTGTATACTTATCTAGACTAATATTAGAGTTATATTGTCCAAGCTTTTCTTACATACCTTTCATATTATATTTATTAGGTAAAACATATAGGAAAGGAATGGAGAATCAGTGGATTGTGAGCCGAAACGTGATTGTCAATGTTGTCAAAATAGTATATGTGAATTTTTGAAAAGTTTACATCCTTATTCTAGGGTTGAGAGTATCGTAATAGACGGAAACGAAATAGTTGTATCCTATTTTATTTCATTTAATGAGATAAAAGGTATAGTGTCGTTTGCACAAGAAGACAGTGAGGTAATATTTGTAGATTGTTCAAGAATTGATGCGATTCGAATAGGGAAAGTTTGTAGTTGTAAAACGAAAGTTAAATTTATTGAAGATGAATTCAGTTTACTTGGAAATGTTTGTCCACATTGTTTAAATGAGGGAAGTACACTATTCTTCGATTTTAATAATCCTGAATTAAGTTTATCTTTACAGGCAACAACGATTGATCCACCTAGATGTATTGAATTTGTAGATGAGCTTGGGAATGTAGTAAAGCAAATTACTATAGTAGGTGAAGCGATTGTTTCTAAAGATTTCGTTCCGGTACCTGAACTGTTAGATTTTCGATTAATCTTATCGGATATAACTGGAAATCCATTGAAATTTGGATTACTGTTTATTAACTTCCCTGATATTACGTTTATCATTCTTTTCGCATCAAATGGATACCTCAACATTTCAAACTGTTTAAAAATAGAGAGTGGAACTGGAAATGCCGAAATAGAAGAGATGAAAAAAGAGATTATTAACGACAATAGTATGATGTACAATTCAATTATTAAGTTAACTAGAATATATAAAAATGGTGAGACGGAATCTTACATTTCTAAGAAGGAGTTATAACGTATTTATCGTAATTAACCCTCGTACACTATAATGAGGGTTTTTACATAAAAATGATTAAATGAAATATTGTTACATTTGAATTTAGCTATTTATTGTGTGGAATCGGAAATTTTTTAGCTTCTCTTTAGATACACTAATGAAAGTAAAGGTATTTATTGTTTTCTATACTGTATAGGCCGTAGTAGCGGGAAATAGGCTGGTTTGTACTATCAATTGATACGTGTTATTCCTTAATGCGTCACTGCCATAAACATGCAAATTAGGTACCCTGCTTACGCAACAAAATATGAAAGAAGTCAATTGCAGGGGGATATTTATTTAAGTGTAAATAAATATAGCGGTGGAGTAGGGGATTATACAATATTAGTAAAATAATTAAAAAAAGGGCTGCTACGACAGCCCTTTTTTTAATTATGTAAATACCTGCTGTAAGTTTTTTTGAGAGTGAATTTTATTAGGAATAATTAGTCATCATTGTTAC
Organism: Bacillus sp. SRB_8; assembly: GCF_003264205.1. Lineage (NCBI taxonomy): Bacteria > Bacillati > Bacillota > Bacilli > Caryophanales > Bacillaceae > Bacillus > Bacillus sp. SRB_8. The sequence goes on from NZ_NADT01000026.1 coordinate 372,092, forward strand.
CATATATCGCTATCAAGTTAACGAAAATACAATACCAATTCTGATTTTATATTAAGATTTTACTTGCTAAGCTCTCTTTGAGCCCCCATATAGCTTCCAATGATATTTTGATAACTTGGAAGATGCTTAGCAAGTAAAGCTCCGAAACCTTCAACATCATTTCGCCAGTCACGCTGTAATTCTGCTGCAACGCTAAACCAGTTCATTAGTTGCACCCCTCCATGAGCCATACGCATAAGAGCGGCATCAGCAACTTGTTTACTAAAAGTTCCAGATGCATCCGTTACAACAAATACCTCATACCCTGCATTTATAGCTGATAGAGCTGGGAACGCAACACAAACATCAGTAACGACACCTGCGATAATTAACTGTTTTTTACCCGTTGCTTCAATAGCTTTTACAAATTCATCATTGTCAAACGCGTTAATTTGTCCAGGACGCGCTATTTTAGGCGCATTTGGAAATAGTTCGATTAATTGCTGCATGAGTGGACCATTAGGACCGTCTTCGAAGCTAGTTGTTAAAATAACAGGTAAATCAAAAAACTTAGCGGTATTCGCAAGAGCTAAAACATTATTCTTGAATTCATCAACACCATAGTCACGCACTAGACTGGAAATAAGACCTGTTTGATGATCCACTAGAAGAACCGCGGCATCACTTTTTGAAAGACGAGAATACAAATCAGACATTTTATAATCCCCCTTAATAAGCTTATTTACAAATCAATCTTACAGTTATTTATCTTGATTTGGTATACATGCAAAAATTTATCAACAAATAGTTTTCATTAGAATATTGGGATGTATGTATTTTCATATTGAGGAATTACAAATTTTTCGTTTTGGGAAACAATGTATTAATTGAGTGGATAGCTATGTGGTATGGTCCTAATGCTATCTATTATTTGTGAATAATAATGTTTTTACCTGTAAATAGAAAATGAGATATGAGGACTAAAATGAATCTGAAAATAGCAATTCTTGATTGGTAAATCATTTCAATGAAATTAGATGTTATAATAAAATTTAATTTATGTATAATTTATAATTATTTGATATTTTAGAGTTGAGTTTCATAGACATTTACTTAGATAATAAATAAGTGTGTATAAGAATACTAATAAAAGTTAACTCATGAAAATGTTGAGTCTAGTTGATTTTAAAGAAAGCGGGAATGTAAATGATATATGAGGCAAAAATACATACAAGAAAAAAATTAGTTTCTATGTTCGAGGATTTTAATAATGTTGTTCTACTTTCTTATTTACAAGGACATATGGGCAATGCCTGGGTGAACGATCTTGAAAACCCGACAGTAGCGCAAATTACGGTAGGGATTTTCACATTTTACGCTGGGGATCCAAATGCAAAAGAGACAGAAGAGTTATTACGTAACATCCCTGAAAAAATTTTAGTAATCGTAAATAGTGATCAATGGAAAAAGCGTTTAGAAACATTCCATGAAAGAAAAATAGATAAGTTTTTACGATATAAATTTAAAAGAAATGCAGAAGTGTTTAATCGCTCAAAATTACAATCTTTTATAACTGCACTTCCAAAAGGATATGAATTAAGAAAAATAGATGAGCATATCGCAAATAATCCAACATTACACAACGTTTCTGAAGATTTTACAAGTCAATTTCGATCAATAGATGATTATGTAAATCGAGGTATAGGTTATAGCATTTTGTATAATGGAGAAGTCGTATGCGGTGCATCATCATATAGTATTTATAATGATGGTATTGAAATTGAAGTTGCTACTGATCTTGATCATAGAAGAAAGGGATTGGCAACTGTAGTTTGTGCGACCTTAATATTGGATTGTTTAGAAAAGGGGAGGTATCCAAACTGGGACGCAGCGAATAGTACTTCTGTCAAATTAGCAGAAAAGCTAGGGTATGTTTTTGATAAGGCATATGATACTTATTTTGTAAATAATAAGTGAATGAACGGGAGCGTGTACGGATTGTACAACGTCATAAGACTAGTAAATTAACGTTTAGTAGTCTTATTTTTTATAATTGCAAACAAAAACTAAACTATCCAAAGATAAAAAGGTATTAAAAGAGATGTTAATAAATGAAATTAAGGGAAAAGAATGACGACAAGATTGGTTTCCTAAGAAGAGTTGATAAATTTTAGTGAAAAATTTGAGAATAAAACAATGATATTAATGATAAGGATGAAGGGATTCCGCAAGAATTTGGGTATAAAAACCGACTTTTTTTAGTCGGTTTTTATTTTTTTCAACAGTAGAGTGATACTAATATTGATTTTTCTTCTATTACTAGTGAATATAATTAACACATCAGTTCCTACTTCCACGATGAGGGTTCAGAAATTCTCTTTTTATATAGGTAGATAATCATAAAGGCTTAATATATTAAGTTATGTGTGTTTAACTAACAATAAATTTGCTATTTTTTTGTAAATGATGAAAGTAACTATTATACAAACCCACGCATTAATAGAAGAGATACATATACAGTATAGAGAGTTAAAAAACTCCAAAATATTGTATAAAGGAGATTATAAAATATGAGCGAACAATGCCCAATTAATGTACCATGTCAGGTAGATGGACAAACTCAAACGCCATTAAGTGATGCAGCTGCAACACCAATTCTTACTCCAGGAACACCGATTGTAAAAATACCAGTTGTATTAGCAGAAAGAACAATTCAAATTGTTGTAGAATCTGATATTTCATTAGATCCTCCAGCAACTGAGATTAAACGTGTGTTAAAAAATGTATTTTTAACACAATGTAAGTTAGTTCCTGTAGCATTTACTCCAGTACCAGGTACAAATTACCGCCGAGTTACAAGAGCAAAATTATTTGTACAAGGATATATTCGTAAAAATATTGAATATGCAAATGATGAGTGTAATGGAGTGCTATATGATCGTATTGCAAATGTTCCATTTTCTGGTTTTGCAGATTTGACAGCAGCTGATTTTCTTTCACTAGCTTTAGTAGCTTCTTCATCAGATACTACATCTCACTTTATTAATCCTAAAAATGGTGATTTACCACGTTTAGACAAATACTTCTTCGAAAATACAGTTTTTTATAATGAACAACCATATTGTGAATTAGTAAGCGCACAATTTTTTGAATTAGACTTTTCACCTTGTCCAACAGAATTAAACGAGCCATTTGGAACTCTTCGTGAAAAAATTGTACTAGATCTTACTTTAAAAGTTTTACAAGTACAACAAGTACAAGTATAAGACTAAAAAAGCATTGTCTTTAATAAAAAGACAATGTCTTTTTTATTATTATAAAACATATATAATGATGGAATGGTCGCGTACAAAAAGCATATTTTTATGAATTTCATCAGATGGGGGGATGGTGATGAATAAGCCATGGGTTGGTAAGGAAATATGGAACAAAGTTTACAAATGGAAAATGCTGAATGTTCAAGATGATTCGCGCGAAATAAGAGAAAAAAAGGAAAGTAAAGAAACAGAGTCAAAAAAAGAAGATAAAGCAATGGGAATAGAGAAAGAAAGTAAAGAAACAGAGTCAAAAAAAGAAGATAAAGCAATGGGGATAGAGAAAAAAAGTAAAGAAACAGAGTCAAAAAAAGAAGATAAAGCAATGGGAATAGAGAAAGAAAGTAAAGAAACAGAGTCAAAAAAAGAAGATAAAGCAATGGGGATAGAGAAAGAAAGTAAAGAAACAGAGTCAAAAAAAGAAGATAAAGTAATTGGAATAGAGAAAGAGAGTGAAAAAACTGGATTAACAAAAGAAAATAAAGCGATTGGATTAGAGGAAGAAGAGGTGAAAATTGAATCAGTAAAAGAATATGAAGAAAGAGAATTAGAGAAAGAAGAAATAGCAATTGAATCAAACAAAGAAAGTGAAGAGACTGAACCAGCAAAAGAAAATAAAGTGATTGGATTAGAGAAAGTAGAAGTAGCAAATGAATCAGAGAAAAAAAGTGAAGAAACTGAATCAAAGAGAGAAAGTATAGGTTTAGGATCAAAAATAGAGACTTCAGTGCATTCAATGGTAGTGAAAACGCCATTTTCTATTATTTCAGAAGTGTCTAGCTTTAAAGTATTTCCAAAAATAAATGTGAAAAATCAAGATGCATTTGTATTTCGAAATGAAAAAGATGCGGAGGGGCGTGAATTAGATTCTAAGTTATTAACTACAGTGCAACAGTATCATTCGGAGGCTTATTGTAAATTAGTTTCTTTAAATCTTCATGAAAAGAGAGTGCTTGTTGAATTATATAATCAAAAAGTTAAAGGGAATAATGAAGAGAATAAGGTAGAGACATCTTCATGGATTCCTATTCACAGCATAATATTAGAGAGTGAAAATGGGGGAGAAGTAAGTAATTATATAACAGCCAGACTACCAATAGAAATAGGAAGATATAAAGGTGAAATTAGTTTACGAGAAAAAGTGGTATTTACAGAAAAAGTCATAGGAATAAAAGAGGTGGAACAGGAGATTGTTTTGACAAAAACCGAATTTTTAGTACCAAAAGTAAAAAAGAATGGACAAAATAAATTTACAGTTGAAAAAGGGAGCTTATTGGTAGAAGGATATATATATCAATGTATTGAATACATATCAGAACAAAGTACATTTCATGACAATGTGTATCAGTTAGTACAAAATATTGTATTGGAATTAATCATTCAAGTGATACAAGAACAGGAAGTACAAGTGCGAATTACATAAAAATGATTATATTCCCTTGATTAGCTCATTATTTTTATTCGTAGCGTATTAATGCGTAATCTTTTGTAAATCATTCAGTGCTATAGAATATCCTCCAAACGGTTTATCCTCAATGAATTCATTTTAATATTTATGAAGGATGATATTATTGCTAGCTAGGATAGTTACTTAATTGTATGAATTTCTTCAGGTTTAAGTTTTAAAAAGGTGCTAACAAGTTTGTCAACGAACTTGCTAACACTTATTAAAAACGGGTATAAAATGTGGCGTAAATGTTGTTTGAATAAAGAAGCTAATTCACAGATAATTGCTTGTATAATCTGATGTGTAATACAAAGTGCATTGACTCCTTTTTTACAAAACTCACAATTTAAATAGTAAAACATGTTTATCGTAATTTTCCAAACACCAATTATATTTTTTTAGAATAATTGGGTGGACAACTTCTTTCGTAGTATCGACTTCAGTATAGCCATATTTTTTATAAAAGTTTTCTAGTTCCTCGAAAGGAAGACAATACACATTTTGTATTTGTAATTTTTTCGCAGTTTGTACTAAAAATGATACGAGTTCCCCAGCTAATTGTAGACCCCTGAATTTAGGGAGAATAAAAATCCCACCCATTTCAATAGTATTTTCATCTATTTGGACTAAACGTCCAACACCTGCATACTCGTTGTTGTATGTAATGATCGCAACTGTGTCTTGTGTTAAATCACTTGGTACAAATCCTATCGATTCATAATGATTATTAACCCATTCTAAATCATTAGATGTAGCTAGTTGAATACTCATATGTATCCTCCCTCAGAAAAAATGTAATATTCTCATTATACACAGTGTAATAACTTGTAAAAAGAGGTTAAAATGAAATCATTTTTATTTGCAGTTCAAGTTTTGAATAATAGTGCATACAATATAAAGTCTTTTCCTTTCTTCATTTTAGTTTTACGTATATAATTTAAAAGTAATATTTTTTATTTTATTTATTATATATTTATAACAGAATAGAGGTTTAAAAATGGGTGTTAAAATCATTACGGATAGTGCGGCGGATTTACCGTTAGAATTGCTGCAAGCATATGATATTGATTTAATTCCACTCCGTGTATATGATGAAGCAGAAACAGAGTATTTAGATGGGGTTACATTAAAATCGGTTACATTACTGCAAAAAATGAGAGAAGGCGCAGTTTATAAAACGTCATTGCCTTCACTTGAAACATTCCAAGAAAAATTTGTTTCCTATGCAAAAGAAGGTAACCCTTGTATATATTTAGCTTTTTCATCTGAATTGTCTGGTACATATCAATCGTCAGTTCTCATTAAAAAAGAAGTGAAAGAAACATACACTGATTTAGATTTAGAAATTATCGATACAAAATGTGCCTCACTCGGTCAGGGTATTGTCGTATTAGAGGCTGCAAAAATGGCAAAAGAGGGCGCATCAAAAGAAGAAATATTAAACCGTGTCGCTTTTCTAATGGAGCATATGGAGCATATATTCACTGTAGCTGACTTACAGTACCTTGTTAGAGGTGGACGTTTAAGTAAAGTAGCCGGTTTCATCGGTGGTTTGCTAAACATTAAGCCAATCTTAAATGTGGATGAAGGAAAACTTGTACCACTTGAAAAGGTACGAGGGAAAAAGAAAGTATTAAGCCGAATTGTTGATATTATGGAAGAGCGTGGGAAAGACCTTAAAGGTCAAACAATCGGTATGACTCACGGTGATGATTTAGAAACTGCCGAAGCATTAAAAGCATTAATTACTGAAAGATTCGGTTGTGAAGTATTTATCGTAAATACAATTGGAGCTGCAATCGGAGCGCATACAGGACCAGGTGCGTTAACGTTGTTCTTCTTAAATGAAGTAGAGTAAAGGATTGATCTTTTGATCAATCCTTTTTTAATTCTAATATAATTGTTTTATGCGAATGAAAAATATGTAATGTTTTATTAGTTAGTAGCTTTCTTTTTAGTAGGTAAGAAGGTAGTTAGGAAACCGGTGAAGGCTAGCATGAAACCAAATGTTTCAGTATCATCAACTACTAAACCATTGTTCCACTGATAAAGGAAGGATGCTAGCAATAAAAGAGTAGCAGTGCCTCCAACATATCTTGCTATTTTGCGTGTTGAATCATTTTTAAATTTTACAATCATATTTATCATCCTTTCATATTTAATAAATAATTCGATAAACTAACTTATTGGATTGATATTTATAATTCATCTATTAAGCCTATTTAATTTATTTTTGCTTTACAATAGATGCCCTATATGTAATCGGCAAGTTTAATCAATCATATTATTTAAATTAAGAATGATAGTTAACTTTTGATTCAATCCTTTTTAAATTCTAAAATAATTGTTTTATGCGAATGAAAAATATTTAATTACTTCTTAACTTTCTCTTTAAAAGGTAAGAAGGTAGATAGGAAAGTAGTGATAGCTAGTGCAAAGCTGACTCTTTCAGTATGATCAATTACTAAGTCATTTTTCCACTGATAAAGGAAAGAAGCGATTATTAAAAGTAAAACAGCGCCTCCAACATATCTTACTATTTTTCGTGCGGATTCATCTTTAAGTCTTACAATCATGTTTATCTTCCTTTCGAGTTTACTAAATAATTCGACAAACTAATTTCTAGGATGTGATATTGATAATTCATCTATTGAGCTCATTTAATTTATTTTCATTTCATTTACAATAGATGTCTTACATGTAGTTAAATCCTTTTCATTAAGTTTATCGTAATTCAAGTATATGGCGCCGTCTTTGTTAATAACAAGAAGTAAAATTGTATGAAAAAAGTGGGCAAAAACCTTAAATTTAAACCATTAAATTTAACAAGCTATCTAGAAATAATCATAATATGAATGTAATATTAAAATGAATGATACATTTTTTTTCATTTGTGAAATTGTATATTTTATTTAGTATGAAAAATATGTAGATACATAATGACTTAATTAGTAAAAAGCATGAAATGATTAAACAGGGAGAGTAGAGAGATGGAAATAGGGGAGCGTATTCGCCAAGTTCGAATGCATAAAGGATTAACACAGGGAGAGCTCGTATCAGGAGTATGTTCAATAACATATTTAAGTAGAATAGAGAGTGGGAAAATTAAACCATCATCATCTTTTTTAATAAAAGTTTCAAAGAAGCTGGGTGTTAATTGTGATTTTCTTATAGATGATAATCATGAGGAGATAAAGTTTACTATTCTTGAAATATGTGATAAATATAAAAAAGATAAAAGTATAACTGAAGCTGAATTATCTTTGTTAGAATTATACGTTCGTGAAGTGGACGCAATTCCTTTATTATTAAAGACGTATGGCGTCATCATATACTATCATGTCCGAAATAAAAACTTATTATATGTGAAGTTATTTGTAGATCAAGCTTCGCAAATGATTCCAAGTCAAGTGGAAATGAAAAACACTGAAGATTATATATATTATTTAAGAGCTCGAGGTCTTTATTTTTCTAATAAAGGGGAGTATTTTACAGCATATGAAGTTTACAAAAAGATAGAAAATATGCTGGAACCAGAAGAGACAGAGTTGCACGCAGATACGTATTACAATCTAAGTATAGTAAGTCAGAATCTTAATAAAGATCAAAGTATTAGTCGCATATATGCAAAAAAAGCATATAAATTGTATAAAAAGTTTAATATAGAACAATATAAAATTTATGCGTTAATACTTCTTGCGATGCAATATAACAAAGATAAACAGTATGAACAAGCATATGAAACTTTAAAACAAGTAGAAAATGAATCAAAGGTGGAAAATGAGCCATTAAATTTATGTTTTTTGAAATATAATTACGGGAAAATTTATCAAGCATTAAAAGATTATAAAAATGCAATAAAGTGTTACGAGGAAAACTTGATCCTTTGTGAGTATTTACCAAACAAAGAAGGTAAGGTATATACAATTCGGAATTTAATAGAAATTTATATAGAATTAAAAGATTGGCAAACAGTAACTAAACTTATAGATGAGGCATTTGAAATTTTATCGATTTGTGATGTACCGTATGCCCATGTTCAACTATATGGATTTAAAGCGGAAAAATCTAGAATATGGGCAGATTATAATGGATATGAGAAGAATATGAAAACAGCAATTGAGATGGGTATAGAAAAACAGCAATATAGCTTAGTTGCCGCATTAGCTTATAAATTGGGGGATTATTATTATGAGAATCGCTCATATAAATTATCTGCTAAGTATTTTAAACTATCAGCTGAAAATAAAATGGATTAAAACAGGGTTTCAATAATATGTTTTCTTAGTTTATAAATTATTAGAGGTTATCCTAAAGAGTACGTGTTTTAACGCTCTTAGGGAGAAACTTTTTTTATCCCGCATTAGCGGTTCTGTATGGAAAGAAAAGCTAATGTGAATTGCATATGTGAAGCAAAATAAAAAAGAAAAAGCCAATGTCCTAATCGTATGGAAATTGGCTTCTGTTTATCTGTATTATAGAAACTGGCCAACTGGAAAATCAAGATTGATAGTGGTATGGCACAACATTGATTTATGGAATTTCGCTTTCTTTGAAAACAAACGCATTAAAACAACAACTTCTAAGGATTCACTAGATAAAGCATCTTCATCTTCTCTACCAATAAGCACTATATCCGGTAAAACAGGCCAGGAACCAGCGCGATTATAAAAGTGAGCTAAAGATGGTTTACACGTAAATATACCGAAATCTATATCGCTTTGTTTTTCAATCCATTCAGTAGCTGCAGCAACTGTTTGTAAACCTAAACTTTGCCCATGATAATCTGGATCAGTCGCTACACAACTAAGTCCAGCTATATTAAATATTTGCCCATTATGATGGATAGTTTTGCGCACTACACCTGCATAGCTGACTAACTTTCCATCTATGTAGGAATAAAATGAGCGTACATTAAATTCTTTAAGGTGAGTTTCTGAAATTGTTTCCTTAGGCGTGGAATCGAAATCTGGCCAAACCTGCTGTAGCATTACAGCAATTTCGCGTCGTAATGCATCAGATGCTTGATTGTAGTCGGTTGATTGTACAATATGAGTTGTCATAAGTTATTCTCTCACTTTCTACTATGTTTAAATTCTATATATACTCAGTAAAAGCCAGCATCTTTAGATATCGTTAGGGTGGGATTTTTTTCAATTTGTTTGAAATATATTTAAAAATCAGTTCCAGTCATTCGAGCTAGCATAAATTTTATTAAAAATATTGACTCGCAAGTAAAAGCTCTGATTTATTTGATGCTTAATAAGCTAAGAATAACATAAAGAGAATAGTCATTATTTTTTAGAGCATCCTAAAGTTTATCATCTAATAAGCCTGGAGTGAATCTCATGCTAAAGAGTAAACTATCCCTAATAATTTACGTGATTCAAATAATGGTCATATTTGCATCTCCGAAAGAAGGAAACGCAGCTAACATATCTGATAAAGATTTTTATGATTCCTATAACACTTTATTGGCTCCGTATGCAAGTCGAACGATTCAAAGCAAACTTGGACCTTCGCATCAGTATAGTTTAACTGATGCGAAGGTTATAAAAATTGACCGATCCCCCAAATACACTTTTAACTTCATTGTCGTTGCAAAGTATCGAACTTATACAAACGCCCATAACCCACCAAATCATGTTGTAACAATTACTTATAACATTAATCCAAGTGGAGTAAAAGTTATAAACTTCAAACAAAAGAAAGAGTAAATAAACAGTGTAGTCTATACGAACCTAGAAATTCCCTAGCAGAAGTAGTAATACTTACAACTTATATAAATAGGAAGAAATAGAAAATGAAATATCAAATTACATTCATATAAGTTTGAATATTCCGATACATTAAAATTTTAATAGTTCATATATAATAGTGAAAAGAGTGGATTTTTATAACTATTTGTAAAAAAAGGAGGGTGCAAAATGAATAAAATAATACAAGCCCAATCTCAATGGGATTTGGACAGGCTATATCCTCAAGAACAAAACTTCACGTTTTCTATAGAAACGATAGAAAGATTAAAAATTGAATATAAAGCAACAAAAGACTCAGTAATCCTTTCACAACTTATACAGGCTATAGAAAAAGCAGAATATTACTTATATTGCCGTGCTGCTGAAGATGAGAAGCATCCTGAAGATACTTTACTAAGTGTAAAAGTAAATCAATTAAAGAAAGAAGTTCAACTATTAATAGAATCTAGTAAGGGACAAAGTGTTAATACAAATCATTCAAGTATTAAACTAATAGAAAATGAATTAAAAGCTTGGGAAGATATGTATACACAATTAAGAAGTAAGATAGAAGTAATACACGATAAAGAGACTTTATCATTTGGACAAGCAAATTACGTTGCGATGAATAGTGATGATCATAATGAAAGATTAATAGTATTTGATTCTCTTACAAATACTTTGAATAAGGAAAAAGATATCTTTGCTACTGTATTGAATCAAATAGGAAGATTACGTCATGCTAAAAGTGATGAAATGGAAGGAGCAGAGATTTTAAAACAATCACTACAAGCAAATGGCATCTCTGAAACTGCATTATCCCAAATGTGGAATGCAACGGAACAAAATCTTACGAAGCTAGTAATTGCGTTAAACGGTTATAAAAAAGGAAAGAATTCAATTACATGGCACGAGCTAATGACATGGAAGGAAAGTAATAAGGCTGTTATTCCTTTTTCAGTAGCAGTAAAAAACATATATGATGCACTAAAAAATATAGATGAAGAATTGGCACAGTTCGCACAGAATGCAATAGCGAATGGCTGGATCGATGCTGAACCGAGAGATAATAAACCGCCGGGTGGATTTTGTGCTCCTTTTTTCAGTGAAAAAGAATCTCGCATTTCACTTCGTTATGATGGAACAATTGATAGTGTAAGAGTACTTGCTCATGAACTGGGACACGCTTGGCATTTTTATGTTATGAGTCTTGAACAATCTACAACATTTTTAGATGATTATCTGCCAATGAGTACAGCTGAATCAGCGTCTATTTTCTTTGAAACGGTAACCATGAATTATTTAATTCAAACAACAGATTGTGTAGAGATGAAAAAGTCATTGCTTAGCTGGAAAATAAGAAATAGTTTTAATTATGTTATGGCAATTCGTGCATCGTTTCAGTTTGAGAAGAAGTTTTATGAAGAATGCAAGGAAGGTCCTTTAAGTGCTGATGAAATTGAGAAATTATCTATATTGGTACAAAAAGAAGCATACGGAAATGCATTAAGCGAATATCAGCCATTTGTTTGGATGAAATACGTTCAGTTTTATATAGCAGATGTTCCTTTTTACAATTATCCATACACATTTGGGTATTTAGCGAGTTTTAGTTTAATTGAAATAGCAAATAAAAATAAAAATGCATTTCATTTGAGGTATAAAGAGTTTTTACGAGAAACAGGAAAGGCTCCAGTTGAAGAATTGATGAAAAAACATTTTGATATTGATCTAACAGAGTATGAATTTTGGAATAAAGCTTTTATGCAAATTCATAAAGATATTGATGAATATTTGCAAATTAATTAAGGGGACTACATACATGAACAGAATTGGCATTATCGGAGCAATGCAAATAGAAGTAGACTTACTATTAGAAAAACTACTTGTTAAAGAGGAACATACTATTGCGGGAATACCTTTTTATAAAGGAAACTACATGGATACAGAAATTATTATTACGCGATGTGGTGTAGGAAAAGTAAATGCCGCTGCATGTACACAAATTTTAATTAATAAATTTGATGTGAATTCTATCATTAATACAGGTGTTGCGGGTGGATTACATCCGGATGTGAAAATTGGCGATCTAGTTATTTCTACAAATGTTACGCATCATGATGTTAATAAAAATCAAATGAAGAATCTATTTCCGTTTCAAGAAGCGTTTCATGCAAGCGAGGGATTAAGAGATTTAGCCCGAAAAGCTGTTAATAGTAGTAGTTTAAATATTACTGTTCATGAAGGAAGAATCGTCAGCGGAGAATGCTTCGTCGAGGATTCAAAATTAAAGGAGCAATTAGTCACTGAATATGCACCTCATTGTACAGAAATGGAAGGAGCAGCAATTGGACATGTTGCTTATATAAATGACATACCGTTTCTAGTTTTGAGATGCATTTCTGATAGTGCAGATGATTCAGCGCAAGTTTCATATGATGATTTCGCGAAAAACGCAGCGAAATATTGTTCAGAAATTATTGTTGAGATGCTTAAAAATATTTCGAGTAAAGCTGTATTGTAGTTCATAAGTAAAGAATGGGAGAGAATATCATGTTACAAGCACTAATTTTCGATATGGATGGAACTTTATTTCAAACAGATAAAATTTTAGAGTTATCACTAGATGATACATTTGATCATTTACGGTCACTACAATTATGGGATACGATAACACCAATTGATAAATATCGTGAAATTATGGGTGTACCTTTACCTAAAGTTTGGGAAGCTTTATTACCTAATCACTCTAATGAAGTAAGGGAACAAACAGATGCATATTTTTTAGAAAGACTAATTGAAAATATAAAGAGCGGAAATGGTGCTTTATATCCGAATGTAAAGGAAGTTTTTAGTTTTATAAAAGAAAATAACTGTTCCATTTACATTGCTAGTAATGGTTTAACGGAATATTTACAGGCAATCGTATCTTATTATGATTTAGACCAATGGATTACGGAAACATTCAGTATTGAACAAATACACTCGCTAAATAAAGGTGATTTAGTTAAAGGCATTTTGAAGAAGTATGATATACAAGAGGCAGCGGTAGTTGGGGATCGTTTATCGGATATTAATGCGGCAAAAGATAATGGTTTAATTGCGATTGGATGTAATTTTGATTTTGCACAAGAAGATGAGCTTGCTCATGCTGATTTAGTAATTGATGATTTAATGGAACTGAAGGGGATATTACCAGAATTGAAGAATACGTACATAACAAAATGAATAAGTTCACATTCAAATGAATGCTCAGGATAATATATTCTTGGGCATTTTTATTTTTCAAAAAGATACATTTGGATAGAGAAAGTGGGAGATTAAGCTGGAAGATATACAAATAAAACGAATTGGAGATTTGCTAAAATATGAGGTCAATCACCTTGTCCAGGAAAGTAAAGAAGAAGGTTTTAACTTCTTATTAAAATTAAAAAATGAATATGAAAGTAAAAGAAATACGTTTAGTAAAACAGGTGAATGTTTATATGGAATCTTTCGAGAGGATACGTTAATTGGAATTGGAGGATTAAATCAAGATCCGTATACGAAAGATAATAAGATTGGCCGATTGAGGAGATTTTATATTTCAAAGGATTATCGGCGCATCGGATTAGGGAAGTTGTTATTAAAGAAACTATTAAGACATGCGGAAAAGTATTTTCACGTTGTTGTTCTATATACGGATACAAAGCGAGGTGATGAGTTTTATAGCGCGAATGGATTTGTAAAAATCGGAAATTATAAAGGTTCAAGTCACCTGATAAGATTGTAGAAAGGTTCTATACTCAAGTATGGAACCTTTCTTATGCAATTACATCTTAACATTCATTTGTTTCAATAAAACCTTCGGATCACCTTTTACATAATAAAAATGCGGATTATTTTCATCATCGTAAAGCATAATGTAAGGTTTTTCATTAAGTGGGAGAAGGATGAGTACTTCATCGATTGTTGTATGTAACCATTGATTTGTAATAGGAACAGGTTTTGATAACGGGATTTTTATCATATGACCATCTTTCGGAACGACATTTAAGTTTTTAAATGGACCAGTAATTGATTTTGCGTATTGAACTGCTTCTTTTTGAATGGCTGAATCTAAAGATTGTTTTTGAACGACCATTTCTTTTTTACAATCAAATACTTCAATTTGTTTATTTGTATTTGCGAACGCATTTGTTGATAATAAAAAGAAGAGAAGAATAATGACTCCTATTTTTTTGAACATGAAACAACACCTCACACTTACTATACCCTCAAACGTTGTAAATATTTTTATGTCACATTGATGTAACAAAGAAGTTGTATGATAAAATTGATATTTGTTTATAAGTAACGGAGGAATTGTAATGAAAGTATTAATCGCGGATGATGAACAAGATATGCTAAAAATTTTAAAAGCGTATTTTGAAAAAGAAGGCTTCGAAGTTTTATTAGCAAAAGATGGAGAGGAAGCACTTCAAATATTTTATGATGAGAAAATTGACTTAGCTATTTTAGACTGGATGATGCCGAAAAGTAGTGGTATTACTGTTTGTCAGGAAATAAAAAAGAATTCGAGTGTAAAAGTATTAATGCTTACTGCGAAAAGTGAAAGTGAAGATGAATTAGCAGCTCTTCAAAGCGGGGCAGATGAGTATGTGAAAAAACCATTTCATCCAGGAGTGCTAATTACGCGAGCGAAAAAGCTTGTACAGCATGAAGATGTTATTCAAGTTCAAGATTTAAAAATAGATTTCACCAAAAATAAAGTATATAAAAATGAGAAAGAATTAGACATTACAAAGACAGAATTACAATTAATAAAGTGCTTTTTAAATCACAAAGGCACGATTTTAACGAGGAAAAAGTTGTTAGATATCGTCTGGGGATTTGATTATTTTGGGGAAGAGCGAACGGTTGATACGCATGTAAGAAGATTACGTAAAAAAATAGGAGGAAATATTATAAAGACACATCGCGGTTTAGGATACAGTTTGGAGGAAGAGTGTGAATAAACTCGGTAAAAAGTTATTTTTCAGCATCTCTTTAACAGTCATCCTTATTTTTGCCATCTCTTTATTATTAATTAACTATTTTTTACCAAAATATAATGTGCACAAAACACGCGAAAGCTTAGAAGGCATTACAGCGCAAATCCAGTCAATACCGCGTAAAGAACTGGATGATGCTATAAATCATATTGAAAATGAAGGTAATGTTACGATTGCGTATACATCAATAAATAGTTCAGAAGATGCTATTAATGAAGAATTACGCATGCAACTTACAAAAAAGAGAGTTGCATTGAATAAACTTTGGATTACAAAAGAAGAAATTACGAAAGTGAAGAACATCGGACAATCGAATAAAATATATGATCAAGAAAAGATAAAATCTAGTTTTTTTGCGAAATACATTGCGAAAGATGATATGTTGATTTTAGTAGGAGTTTCTATCGCACATTCCAATGAAGTAATTAAAACGCTTAACTCATTTTATATATACATTTTGGGATTCTCACTATTTCTTATTATCGTGCTCGTCTGGATTTTTTCAAAAACAATCACTACACCACTGAATGAATTGAGTGATGTCGCAGAAGATATTTCACGTCTGAAATTTAAACGGACGAAAGTTAAAACGAATGATGAAATAGGTGATTTAGCAAATAGTATAAACATTATGAGTGATAAATTACATGAAGCACATCAAGATTTAACAGATCGAAATGACCACTTAAAACGATTTATGGGCGATGTAACTCATGAATTAAAAACACCAATCGCATTAGTAAAAGCATATTCTATGGGAATAAAAGACGGTTTAGATGATGGCACATATGTTGATACAATCATTAAACAAACAGATCAAATTTCAAATTTAATTGAAGAGTTATTGCGATTTTCTAAACTAGAAAGAGATATTTTACAAAAAGAAGAATTCCCTATTGAACCACTAGTACAAAGTATAATAGATAAGCATAAGATTGAACTGGAGTCGAAAGAAATCAAGTTGCAAGTGGACTATAGTGTTGGTGACACGATTGTTTATGCTGATTTAAATAAAATGAGAATGGTCTTTCAAAATTTAATTTCTAATGCGATAAAATATACAACGAATCAAAATATAAAAATCATATTAGAAGAGAAAAATGGCATTGTGTATTTTCAAATTCAAAATGGTATTGCTGCTGAGGGAATTAAAGAGATAGATAAAATTTGGGAGCCTTTTTACGTATTAGAGTCTTCTCGCAGTAAAGAAAAATCAGGTACTGGATTAGGATTAGCGATTGTAAAAAGTATATTAGAAAGACATGGTTTTGAATACGGAGTTTCGGTAGAAGATGGAGAAATACAATTTTATATGTATATAGAAAGGAACTAATTGTTATTAGTTCCTTTTCTATTATCTTGAAAGATTCGAATGTTTTACAAAATTCTCAACTTTCTACGAAATATAAACTGAATTTTCTGCATTTTTAATGTATAGTAAAAGAAGGAATATATGGGGAGGGAAGGGCATGAGGAAAAAGAAATTAGCAATAACACTTTCAGCTATATTATCTTTAACAATTACTTCAGGAGTTTCTAGTATGACTGCACATGCAGAAAATGAAGGGAGCTCTGTAAAAGGGAGTGATATTAAGTTAAATGGTCAAGTTTCAGAAGCTTTAACTCCAAACACAAAAATTCAATTGGAAAATGGGATGACAAAACCAATCTATTCTCTTGATGAAGCAATTATTGAAAATTTATTTGTAGAGACAGAAGTCGATAGTGATAGAGATGGTAGGAAAGATCGAGTATCGATTAAAGTTATGCGTCCAAAGACAGAATCAAATGTAAAAGTTCCTGTTATATATGAAATGAGTCCATATCGATCTGGATTAAAAGATGTGCCTGTTTATAATGTTGATGAAGAATTGTATGCGTATGAAGGAAAACCGTATGGGGCAGTTAATCTTGGGTCGTATGGTAATTATTATGTCCCGAGAGGATATGCAGTTATTTTAGGCGAAAGTATCGGAACTGGAAAATCAGATGGATGTCCGACAACTGGAGATGAACAAGAAATACTAGGGACGAAGTCTGTCATTGATTGGGTAAATGGGCGTGCAAAAGCATATACAGAGGATGGTAAGGAAGTAAATGCAAATTGGTCTACGGGAAATGTAGGAATGACAGGAGTTTCTTATAATGGTACGTTACCGAATGCTGTCGCAACGACAGGAGTGGAAGGGTTAAAAACAATTATTCCAATCGCAGCGATTAGTAGCTGGTATGATTATTATAGTGCAAATGGGGTGGTTATTGCGCCAGGTGGATATCAGGGAGAAGATACAGATAATATGGCAGAAGCAGTACTAACAAGAAAGAACCCTGAAGTTTGCGGGCAAATTATTAAAGAACTAACAGCTGGACAAGATCGTAAAACAGGCGATTATAACGATTTTTGGGATAAACGTAACTATGTAAAAGATGTTAAGAATGTGAAGGCTAGTGTGTTTGTTGTTCACGGTTTAAATGATTGGAATGTAAAAACGAAGCAGTTCGCACAGTGGTGGGAAGCTCTTGGCAAAAATAATGTTCCTCGTAAAATGTGGTTACATCAAGGTGGACATGGCGGAACATCAAGTAATAACTGGCAACAAACCCAAAATAAATGGTTCGATTATTGGTTATATGGAATTGAAAATGGAATTATGGATGAACCGATGGTAGATGTACAACGTGAAAATAAATCGTGGCAAAAAATAAAAAATTGGCCAGATCCAGCAGCTGTACCATCAAAAGTCCGTATGTATTTAAGTAATAAAGCAGTCAATCTACCATTAAGTATGGGATCAGTAAACAATGTTTTCTCATTAGTAGATGATGCTAAAATAAAGTCAAATCAACTAGTAGAAAACCCTGAGTTAGAAATAGCGAATCGATTAGTATATACAATGCCTGTACTGCAAAAAGATATGCGAATAAGTGGTACGCCTAAAATTTCAATAACAGGAAATATTGATCGATCTGTTTCAAATTTAACAGCTTTACTTGTTGATTATGGCGGAGCGAGGCCTGAAATTGTAACGAGAGGTTGGATGGATCCGCAAAACTTAAATAGTATAGAAAATTCAACAGCGATTCAACCTGGTAAAGATTACACATTTACATGGGACATGCAGCCAGATGATTATGTATTTAAAGCAGGGCATCAAATGGGGGTCGTTTTAATCGCAAGTGATTACGATTATACAATTAGACCGAAAGCAGGAACGAAGCTAACGGTGAAATTGAGCGAAGTGACATTGCCGATTGTGAAATAAATAGTTTTTGATAAAGAGCTTACTATAGTAAGCTCTTTGTTTATAATCGGAATTTTCAACTTTTATATGTTCAATCGCGAGGGAATATTATACAATGTAAATATATTACATGGAAAGTGAGTGATAAATTATGACAGTCAGCTCTTTCGAATTCTCATTAAAATTTGAGGTACGGAAAGATTAAGTAAATTAGAATCTTCCGTACACATAAAACGGAGGAGAAAATAAATGTTTAGTTATTATAGTACACTTTGTACGGAATTATATGATTTCACAAAACCTGTCGGTTACTCTTTAAATGGTGATATTGAGTATTACCAAGAACGTTTAAATAATTGTGGGGGAAGAATTCTCGAAGCGGCAGTAGGATCAGGGCGTGTCATTATTCCACTTCTTGAAGTTGGATTTAAAGTTGATGGGATAGATTATTCACCTGAAATGCTAGATTCTTGCCGTAAGCGTTGTAAAGAGAGAGGCTTAAACCCTAATTTATACCAAGGAAGCTTACAACAATTTTCATTACCATATAAATATGAGGCGATAATAATTCCTACCGGATCCTTTTGTTTAATTGAAAATCGTGATGATTCTATAAACGCTTTGAAATGTTTTTATGAACATCTTAATCCAGGTGGGCGTTTAATTGTAGATCTTGCGCTTCTATATGACTGGAAGACGGGTGAGATTCATACATCGACTTTTTCCTTGCCAAGCGGGGACGGAATTACATTAGAAAATAAATCAATTGAAATAGATTGGCTTAACCAAGTAACTGTATCATATTTAAAATATGAAAAATGGAGTAAAGGACAGTTAGTACAAACTGAACTACAACGTTTTGCAATGCGGTGGTATGGAATAGAAGAGTTTAAACTCCTTTTAGAAAGTATAGGTTTCACTGACATTACTTGCTCTGCTGACTATGTTTATGAAAAGCAACCGTCAAATGCAGAACAAATTATTACTTTTGAAGCTGTACGAAAGGAATAATATAGGGATTATTCATGAAAATAAGGCAATCGACACAACATCGACTGCCTTATTTTCAATTTTAGGATATGCTTTATTTCATTGTTTATAGAGAAAGATCGGAGGAAAACAAATGAAATTCATCTTAATATTTGGCCCGCAAGCAGTCGGGAAAATGACAGTCGGACAAGAATTAGCGAAACTAACAGATTTGAAAAATTTTCATAATCACATGACCATTGATTTAGTAAGTCCATTTTTTGATTACAGTACAAAGGAAGCAAAAAGATTAGTAAGTTTGTTTCGTAATGAAATATTTGAAGAAGTGTCTAAAAGTGATTTATACGGAATGATTTTTACATATGTATGGGCATTTGACCTTCAATCGGATTGGGAGTACATAAACCATGTAGTAAGTATTTTTGAATCAAAAGGCGCAGCAGTATATTTTGTAGAGCTCGAGGCAGAATTAGATGAAAGATTAGAGCGAAATAAAAGTCCACATAGACTAGAGCATAAACCGAAAAAAAGAGACATTGAATGGTCTGAAAAAAATTTAAAAGAAACGATGAAAAAACATAGATTAAATTCATTTCATGATGAAATTGAAAAAGAAGAGTACATAAAAATTAATAATACTCATTTGAGTGCTAAAGAAGTAGCTGTAATGATTAAGGAAAAATTCCGATTGTAAAATACTTAAATGCTGTTACGTTTTCATTGTCCAAGCATTCTCCTACTAACTACATATACTATTTATATTAAGGACGGTCACTAATTTATTGAGAAACCGTCATTTATATATAAATGACAACTTTGGAAGGAGGTAAGAAAAAATTGGAAAATGAACAGCCAGGAAGAATTGAAAATCAAGTGTATTCTAATCGAGTTGTAAGATCAGAATTTGATAAGCATTGGGAAACTTGTATTTCAAAAAGTGGTTATGTAATCTATGTAGCGACAAGTGATCATGCTGAAGTAATAGTACTTCTTTCAGATGGTTCAAGTAAATTGTTAATCTTCGAAAAAGGCGGAAAAGTAGTAGTGGGTGGTGGTGGAACAAGTCATTACAGCAAACCGCATATTGCAAGAAATATTTAATGTGAAAAATGTTAATCGAGAAGATGCTGGTATCCTTATAACCTTTAATTTATATATAAAAATACAAATCATAAAGTAAGTTTTTTTAGATTCTGGCGTTTTTTGTAACAAAAATAAGATGAAAAAGATCTTTAACGTATAAAGGTCTTTTTTGTTTTATTATAGCAGGGATATACTGTATACATAAAAAAGTGTAGTGAAAAACAATCAGCCTTTCATGTACTATACATGAAAGGCTGATTGTTTTTATGTGTTGAAGGAGTCTTTTAGAAGAATTGTAGTTTTTAGATTGATAGTTAAAACTGTAACAGCTTATGTATAATTAATATCATTTTGTCAAATGAATGTCACATAAAAGTCTTATAGTGTATATAGAAAGTGAAACATATACAAAGCAGGAGATGAAATGATGAAAAAGGCACTACAATATATATTCATATTATTTACGTTAGTTACTTTAAGTTATGTAATTTATATTAACTATGAAAAGCAGAAAGAGATTAAAAATAATAAACAAGTAATTAGTGAAGTTGCAAAGAGGTATGATATTCCAGATTGGATACCATTATCTATTGCTGATCATGAAACAAAATTTGATCGAAAAGCGATAGGGGATAACGGAACATCTTTCGGATTATTCCAATTACATCGTGGTGGATTAGCACCAGCGCAATTATCGGAAGAGAGTTTAGTGGATTCGCGTATAAATACAACGATAGCAATTTCAAGTATGGTCAAATCGTATGAACGTGGTGTGAAAAAAGGACTGCAGGATTGGGAGTTGCTTAAATATGTTGCTAATACATCAGGGTGGCCAGGAAACTTAGGGGGAGAATGGACAGATAATAATACGAAATATAATAAAGGGCTAGAACAATCATATCAATTATATAAAAAAGAGAAGTAGATATAAAAAGGCATTTTCAATTTGGGGAAATGTCTTTTTTATGTTATAGTATAAAAGTGTTTGGGTGTTATGTTATTTCGATATATCTTCAAATTTGTTGTGTAGTATTTTTATATTAAATAACTACTAAAATCATTTTTTTATATAAGGAGTAAGAAGTAGGGATATGAAAAATATAGATTTTATACTAGAAAGTGATGAAACATTAAAACCGTCAGAACGATTAGTACTATTATTATTAGAGAAGCATAGAATGTTATATACGAACGATCTATTAGCTCTTTCAAATTTATCATATAAAACATTAACAGATTCACTAACAGCACTCGTTTTAAAGTCTTATGTTTTAAAGGATACAGGTAAGGGAAGAAGGCAGAATTGTTATAGATTAGTATGATAAGAGTACTGCTATAGATTCTTGCTATATATGTATTTTCAAATGTAAGGATAAATTCCATTTTTATTTTCAAGTGATAAAAAACTATTAATTTAAGTAAATAGCCGGTTTTGAATATATAAAGAGTTCATGGCTGCTAAATATATAATTTCATTTCATTTTTATTAATGTTTATTAGTTGTAAGTGAAAATGATATTTTTTTAAACAAATATAAAAATGAAATTCAAAAACAATCTACTCATTAGAGTGGGTTGTTTTTTTATTAGGATAGCGAATTATAAAAATAATATTATTATGTAAACTTAATTATTTAGAAAGGAACATGTGATTATTAATGGAATTTATTAAGGGGTACTTAACATTTGTATACATGGAGGTTCATTATGGAACAAATCATATCAATATCACAAGCAGTCATAAGAGGGGAAAAAGAAAAGGTAGTAGAAATCATTAATACGGATCCAAGTGTTGTTAACTCATTTAGTGAAGATGGATGGACACCGCTTCACTTAGCTGCTTATTTTGGACAGAAAGAAATTGCAAGTTTCCTTTTAGAACAGGGAGCAGAAATACATATTAGAGCAAAAAACGAAAATGAAAATACACCTCTTCAAGCAGCAATTGCGAATAAGCAAAGCGAGCTTGTAGCTTTCTTAATTGAAAAGGGATCAGATGTGAATGCTGTGCAAAGTGGTGGCTGGACAGGACTTCATGAAGCGGCGTTATTAGGAAATGAAGAAATCATTATATTACTTCTTGAAAATGGTGCTAATAAAATGATTAAGAAAAATGATGGAAAAACCGCATATGATATCGCTTTAGAAAAAGGGTATGAATCCCTATTACATCATTTGCAAGAGGAAGTGAGCTTATGATTAGCCACTGGAATGTAGGGATTTTTCTTTTTAATGAAGTGGAAGTGTTAGATTTTGCGGGTCCATTTGAAGTTTTTTCCGTTACAGCAACAAGTGAAGGTCAACTATTTACAGTTCATACTGTTAGTCAAGATGGAGAAATGATTACAGCGAGAAATGGATTAAAGGTACAACCGGACTATAGTATCGAAAACTTGCCTCCAGTTGATATTTTAATTATTCCTGGTGGGTTAGGTGTTAGAGAAAACGAAATGAAAAATGAAATAATAACAAATTGGATCCGCGAGCAAATGAAAGAAGTAAAGTTAATGACTTCTGTTTGTACCGGTGCGCTTTTACTTGCGAAAGCTGGATTACTCGATGGCTTCAAAGCGACAACACATTGGGCAAGTATTGAAAGTTTTAGAAATGATTTTCCGAATGTGGAAGTATTAGAGAATGTAAAGTTTGTAGATGAGGGGCATATTATTACGTCTGGAGGAATTTCAGCTGGAATTAATATGTCATTTCACATTGTGAGAAATTTGTTGGGTGCTCGGGTTGCTGAAGAAACAGCGAAGAGGATGGAATATGATATAGATTTAAAGTATTAAAAGTAAAACAAGACCAGCAGTTGGATATTTCCAGCTGCTGGTCTTGTTTTATATTGACTGAATATGCGCTAATTCCTCATCTGTAAGAATCGGACGGATAGACGAGTCTGCATTGTCTTTCGCTTGTTTTTCTGTTTTTGCGCCAGGAATTGCGACCGATACCGCTGGATGAGTGAGGACATAACGAAGTGCAAGTTGCCCTAAGGTTTGATTTTCATTTGAGAGTAATCGTAGTTTCTCTACTTTTTGTAAATCTTCTTGAAACCACTTTTCTTTTGGCCATTCTTTGCGTAAATCTCCGTCAAGAAAAGTTGTTTTATTTGTAAATTTTCCAGTTAATATCCCCATTTTTAAAGGGCCGCGTATAACAGCTCCTAAATTGTTCTCCTGTAGGTAGGGCAGTATGTCGTTTTCTGGTTTTCGGTTTAATATGTTGTAATCAAGTTGCACAACATCAATTTCATTGTTTTTATTGAAGTGTTTTATATATTGTATGTCGTGAGTTGAAACACCAACAGCTCTTACTTTTCCGTCCCGTTTTAATATTTCAAATGCTCGTAAAAATGCTTCTGTTTCTTCTTGTTTATCCCACCAAATGTGACAGAAATAAACATCAATATAATCTGTTTCTAGGCGCAGTAAGCTAGTTTCAAATACTGCGATCACTTTTTCTGCAGTATTATAAACAGGCTCTCCACTTGGATCATAGTGATGCCCAATTAAACCGCCTTTCGTTGATAAAACGATATTATTACGGTGCTCTCTTATCGCTTGAGTTACTAACCTTTCACTATGTCCTAATCCGTATACATCAGCAGTATCAATAAAGTTTACGCCACATTCAATTGCTTTCTTCATAGCGGTTATAGATTGTTTGTCGTTAACAGGACCCCATTCATCGCCGCCAATCGCCCACGCTCCAAAGCCAATTTCAGAAACAGTAATTCCAGTTTTACCTAATGTACGGTAGTGCATCATTTTTCCTCCTTGTAAGCATGTTATAACATCGGTATGCAAAACTAGAATTTATATGTGTAAAAATGTTTTCTACAATTGGGGAAAAAGAATAACATAAACTACTATTTTATAGCAGCATAAATAAAAATTCTCATTTTAAATACAGAGATGTCGTCGAACGCTATCTCTAATTGGTTAATTTGTGAGATTTTTTTGTGAAGGAGGTTATTTTATAAGAATAGAATTTAAGTTAGTAAGAGATCGTGCCTATGGTAGTGAGAAAATATGGGTTAGGGGGATTTGAAAATGAGGAAACTCAAAAGAGTCAATGTTCCTAATATACCAGAGCAACTATCACAGCCTAACGACAAGCGAACTATAAATAAGAAGAAGTTAAGGCGTTTTATTTTCATGTTCATTTTTATTGCTGCGACTACTTTGTACGTTCAATATATTTTAACGAAACAACAAGAAGTAATTAATGGCAAAAAAAATACAATAACAAATCAAAAGAAACAATTAGTTTCTTTAAAGAAAGATCAAGGTTCTTTAAAGACTAACATTGAGAATTTAACCGATAATGAAGAAGAGATTTTAAAGTTTGCTAGAAAAGAGTATCAATTTTCTAAGTCAAACGAAACAATATTCGTATTGCCAAAGTGAAGTGGTGGAACAGTTAGCGATAGCTAACTGTTTTTTGATGTATGAGGGAAAAGTTGTTTGTAGTGTGAATGTCATGATACAAGGAGAAATGACATATTGTAAAAATGAGAAGTTTGAGCCAATTTTAATTGTTTTAAGAGATTTTCATAATTATGGAATATATGTCAAAATAAATATTGTTAAAATTCTGTCAATTGTATATAATACAAGGTAAGCGGATACATTTTTTAATCAACGTTGAGTTAACAGCTTATACGTCTGTTAAGAAAACCGTTATCCTCGTATAAGAAAGGAAGATAGCTGTGTACGCTTCAAATACAATTTACGTCGTAGGGGATGCGAAAGCACCTCAAAATAATCCCATTACCGAAAAGTTCAAAAGTTATTTTGTAGCATTTGTACTTGAGAAGGATACAGGGGAAATTGTAGATGCAGATTGCTCAGCCACAATTGCATTAACATCTCAATTTGTTAAATATTTGTTTCTACATAAAAATATTAATGACCCAGCATTAGTAACAGAAATAAAAAATCGGTACTTCGGTTCGTGTCAAAAGGCGCTACTTGTAGCGCTAAAGGATGCACAGAAAAAATATAATCAGATCGCTGCTTTGTCTACCCATTCATAGACAAAATCCAGCCGTAAGAATCTTCTTATGGCTGGATTTTTTTGTTTCGCATTAACGGAAAAGCCACCCGGATATTAAAGTATCACTCTATAAACAATGAAAGGATGAACAAAATGAAAATTACCGATGTGAAGGTAAACCGCCGACATGTAAAGCTTCATACACCGTTTAAAACTGCGCTTCGCACTGTAACGGAAATCGAAAGTATAGATGTGTTTATTCATACAGATGAAGGGATTGTTGGAAAAGGAGCTGCTGCAGCAACACCGGTTATTACAGGTGATTTTGCCAACGGGATTGAGGAAGCAATATTAGGGCCAATTCGCTCCGTATTAGTTGATAAAGATGTGCTGCAATTTCAAACGTTATTGTTACACATTCAAATGAGCTGTATAGGAAATACAAGTGCGAAAGCGGCGGTAGATATGGCTTTATACGATGTATATTGTCGATTTCACAACATACCGTTATATGCATTGTTAGGTGGGAAGAAAGAGATTTATACTGATATTACAGTAAGTGTTGATGAGCCTTTATTAATGGCAAAAGAAGCGAAAAAGCATATCGAAAAGGGATTCCAAACATTAAAAATTAAGGTGGGTAAAGAGGCACATTTAGATTTAGAACGCATAGAGGCAATTCGAAATGTAGTACCAAAGAATACGACGTTACGTTTAGATGCAAATCAAGGATGGAAACCGAAAGAAGCGGTTTCTATTATTAGAGAAATGGAGAATAGAAATTTAAATATAGAATTTGTAGAACAACCAGTTCATGCGAAAGATTGGGAAGGATTAAAGTACGTGAAGGACAATGTACAAACGCCTATTATGGCAGATGAAAGTATGTTTTCGGCAAGAGACGCATTAAAGATTGTCCAAGGAGGATATGCAGACCTACTTAATATTAAATTAATGAAATGCGGCGGCATACGAGAAGCATGGAAAATTGCGGATATTGCGGAAGCAGCAGGTGTGAAATGTATGGTCGGAAGTATGATGGAATCTTCACTTTCAGTTAGCGCTGTTGCCCATTTAGCTGCGGCTCATCCGAATATTCATTACTTTGATCTTGATGCACCGTTATGGTTAGTAGAAGAGCCAGAAGGGATGACTTACACTGATCCAAAGATAAACCTGCATTCTATAGTGAATATACAATCTTAGAAGTAGTACCTAGTAAACTATCTTATAAGGGGGATATATATGAAAAAAGTAGGAACTGCATTTTTAACAACTTTATTTATATTTTCATCGTTTACTTCGGTGAATGCTGAAGAGAAGAAGGATAGTAAAGCATTTATAGATGTATCTGCTGCAACGTTATGGACTGCACCAGATTCATTACGACCAATTGATGCACCGAGTGCGACAAATCCAGTTGATTTATGGAAGTGGACGAAATCAATGACGCTAGATGAGAAGCTTTGGTTAACGAGTGCAAATAAATTAGAAACGCAAGCGCTACTCGGTCAAGAAGTAACAGTAATTGATAAAAAAGGTGATTGGGTAAAAGTACTAGTGCACGGACAGCCAACGCCGCGAAATGAAGAAGGGTATCCAGGGTGGATGCCTGAAAAACAATTAACGTATAATCAGGAATTTGCAGATAAAACAAACGAAGCTTTTGTATTAGTAACGAAACCGACAGCAATTGTATATATTAACCCTTCTGAAAAACATAAATCGCTAGAAGTCAGTTATAATACGCGTTTACCGCTATTAAGTGAAGATACGATCTCATACCGCGTATTGTTACCAAATGGTCAGAAGGCGTGGCTACGGAAAAATGATGGAAGTGTTTACCATTCTCAAAATGATATTCCGACTCCAACCGCTGAAGACTTAATAAACACCGGAAAAATGTTTTTAGGATTACCGTATATATGGGCTGGTACAAGTGGTTTTGGATTTGATTGCTCTGGATTTACACATACGATTTATAAATCACATGGCATTACAATACCGAGGGATTCTGGGCCACAATCAAAAGCAGGAATTGCGGTTGATAAAGAAAACCTACAAAAGGGCGATTTAATATTCTTTGCACATAATCAAGGAAAAGGTAGTGTTCATCACGTTGCCATGTATATTGGTGATGGAAATATGATTCACTCTCCAAAGGCTGAAAAATCGGTAGAAATTATACCGTTAAATACACCAGGATATATAGAAGAATACGCTGGTGCTCGTCGTTACTTACCTTAAAAAAGATAGGGGGGCTTTATATGAAAAAGGTTGTTCGCTACTCATTAGTTAGTACTCTACTTGTATCTTCATTTTTAGTAGGCTGTGCTAAAGAAAAAACAGCTACAAAGCCGAAAGATGAGAAGAAAGTATTACAACTACTAGAAACGGGTGAAATTCCATCATTAAATTCAGGGAAAGTAACAGATGCGGTATCATTTAACGTTTTGAATAACGTAATGGAAGGGTTATTCCGTTTATCGAAAAATGATGAAGTGATTCAAGCGGGAGCACAAAAATATGAAGTGAGTAAAGATGGTAAGACATATACATTCCACTTACGTGATGCGAAATGGTCTAACGGAGATCCAGTAACAGCTCATGATTACGTATATGCTTGGAAGCAACTTATAAATCCAGATACAGCCTCTCAATATGCATATATCGCGTACGATGTGAAAAATGCGGAGAAGATAAATAAGAAACAATTAGGCTTAGAAGAATTAGGTGTGAAAGCAAAGGATGATAAAACGTTCGTTGTAGAGCTGGAACATCCTGTACCGTATTTTACGAAACTACTCATTTTACCATCTTTCTATCCAATTAATGAAAAATATGCGAAGGAGCAAGGTGATAAATACGGGTTAGAGGCAAATAAAGCGATATATAATGGGCCGTTTACATTATCAGAGTGGAAGCACGAAGCGAGCTTTACAATGAAGAAAAACGATAAATATTGGGATAAAAAAGAAGTGAAGTTAGATGAAGTAAACTATCAAATTGTTAAAGAAATTTCAACTGCGGTAAATTTATATGAGACAGATAAAGTTGATAGAGCTGTCATTTCAACAGAATTCGTAGATAAATATAAAAATAATAAAGAGTTGAAACAATATACAGATCCGGTTATGTATTTCTTCCGTTTCAATGAAAATGTGCCGATTCTTAAAAATAAAAATGCACGTCTTGCGCTAAGTACAGTGTTTGATAAAAAGGGCTTGGCGACATCATTTTTAAATGACGGATCAGTTGCTGCGAATTATTACGTACCAAAAGGATTTTTAAAAGGACCAGATAAGAAAGATTTTAGAAGTACGGCAGGTGAGTTTAATAAGACGGATGTAAAACAAGCGAAAGAATATTGGGAAAAGGCGAAGCAAGAGACAGGCACAAATGAAGTGACGTTAGAACTATTAAACTATGACTTAGAGAACTTTAAAAAGGTAGGCGAATATATTAAAGAACAGCTTGAGAAAAACTTACCGGGGCTAAAAGTAAATGTGAAATTACAACCACATACGCAAAAATTAGCGTTAGAGAAGAAAAAAGAATACGAAATGTCGTTATCACGTTGGTTACCTGATTATCCAGATCCAATGACATACTTAGAAGTTTTCCTTTCGGGAAGTACCGTAAATAATACAGGATATGCAAATCCAGAATATGATGCGTTAATTAAGAAGATTAAAACAGAATTAGGTAATGATGAAAAAGCTCGTTGGAAAGCACTGCAAGATGCGGAAAAAGTGCTCCTTGATGATGCGGTAATTGCACCAGTATTCCAGCGCGGTCTTTCTTACTTACAAAAACCATATGTGAAAGAATTATATGTACATCAATTCGGTCCAGCTACAAGTTTAAAATGGGCAGATGTACAAAAATAAAGTGATGGAGAAACAGACTTCACGTATGTGAAAGTCTGTTTTTTCTTATAGATTCAAATGAATTATAGACATTTTATAAGTTTTTTCATAGCTTAAAAATAAAATTATTACATAAATTCCAGTGTGAAATTTATGTAGAATCTTGTATAATTAACATGTTTCTTTGGAAACATTTTCTTTCTCTATGAATGTATGAATTTGCAGAGAAAAGAGAGGAATACATACATGTATACAATAGATAAATAGAATGGGACATGTATAGAAAAAAGGAGAAAAATGATGACGTGTCATAAACAAGGGTTACAATTTATTAGCAATAGAAAGAGGAATAAACGATGAAGATGAAGCATGCTTTCGGACCAATTATTTTAGCCTGTATACTCTTTTTCATTGTATTGCTTATTCCATCTAAGAGTTTAGTGTCACTAATAAGCGATAAAAAGATAGAAGATGCAGCAACTTCCTTACAAAAAGAGAAATTACAAAGTGTTTTCTTGCAACAGAAAATGTTAGAGAATTCGCAGTATTTACCGATGTATGGTTCATCAGAGTTTTTACGAATGGATGCATATCATCCATCTAACTATTTTAGAGTAAATCCAGCAGGTTTTACTCCATTTTTAATAGGGACTGGTGGTACGCAAAGCTTGGCTCATATATTAAATATGACGTCTACAATGGATGAATTAGAAGGTAAAAAGGTAGTCTTTGTTCTTTCACCACAATGGTTTACAAAAACCGGTGTATCACAAGGGGATTTTACAAATAATTTCTCCAAACAACAAGCCTATCACTTTATTTTTAATGACGAAATAAAGCCTGAAATGAAGAAAAAAATCGCGAAACGTTTACTAGATTATAAAGTTGTTCGTAAGGATGCGATATTAAGTAGTTCGCTAGAAAGTATTGTATATAACGATACAAAACATAACATAAAAGCTGGACTAGCTAAACCGCTAGCGTATATGTACCGGAACATTTTAGATCATCGAGATTTATTTAACTCTCTATTTAAGATCGAACCGATGAAAGAGGAAACAAATATGGGATTACGTTCGCTTTCTTGGGAAGATGCACGTAAACATGCGGAACAAGAAGGTAAAGTAGGATCCACAACAAATACATTCGGAATTGAAAATCCATATTATTATAAACATAATTTAAAGAAAAAATTAAAAGGTTTAAAAAACTTTAGAGCAAATGAATCGTATGATGATTCACCAGAATATGATGACTTACAAATTGTTTTAGATCTTTTCAAAGAAAAAAATGTAAAACCACTCTTTATTTCTGTGCCTGTAAACGGACCGTGGTATGATTACGCTGGTTTCCCAAAAGAACGTCGTGATGTGTATTATAATAAGGTTCGCGATCAAGTTGAGAAAGCAGGATACCCAGTAGTCGATTTTTCTAGCCATGAATATGATAAGTATTTCTTAAAAGATACGATTCATTTAGGCTGGAAAGGATGGATCTATTTTGATGAAGCAGTGCAGAGGTTTTACTCTGAAAAATAATATGTAAACAATAGAAACAGGAATGGCAATAAAGCCGTTCCTGTTTTTTAGTATAGAGGATTTTGTTGTGGGCAATTTGGAAAGGCGTGTATATCTTGAATTTGTCTAAAGTCATAATGTTTCATGGCGAACTGGGCTTGGTAAAGGTATTCGTAAACAAATAATTGATTATTTTGAACGCCGCATAAAACGCCGGAAGTTCCTTGCCCATTAATAAGAGAAACACCAACAGGGCGTCCGATTAAGTATGGTATTTTTTGATGCCAGTGCATAGGGGAATCACTCCTTTTTGAGTTACTATACGTATTTTATGGTGGAATTGTTGCTTATCCATGTAAATCTTAGACTGGAGGGTTTTTTATGTAATGTCTAGAAATCATTAATATGAATGAATTATTAGTGTGGAAGAGGAGTGCATTATGGAGAAAGGAAGGATTCTGGAAGAAAAGTTAAATCTAATAGAATGGTGCCAAACATTGAATGGAATATCGGAGGATATATGGTTTCAACCATTTAAAAAAGGTTCATGGGCAATTGCGGATGTAATTTCACATTTTATTGTTTGGGATGAGTTTCTAATGAAGTATAGAATTTCATATTTTGTAAGCGGGAAATCTGTACATATCGTTCCAACAGATGTTGAGGAAATGAATAAGGGTGCAATAAAATATGCAAGGTCTGGTATTTCAAAAGAAGAACTAATAGATCAATTTAGCTTTACTCGTAAACAATTAGTAGACCAAATTGAGCGAATTCCTGCTCGTAATTTTAATAATGACTATCAAGTTGGTACAAAAAAAGTGAGGTTAAATAATTATTTTTCATTACTCATTCAGCATGACTTAAAGCATAAAGAAGAAATAATGCAATTTATAATATATAAACAAGCCTATAATAAAAAACCGCTATAATTCTAAATGAATTTATAGCGGTTTTTATTATAATCTTAAGCAAGATTTTTACGTTTTTTTGTCCACTTTTTTATTACGAAATATAAAAGTATAAGTACAACGCCACCGATAGCGAACGATTTCACATACGGTCCAGCAATATCGTTAATATTCTCCCAATTTTCACCTAGTTTCTCACCTAAATAAATGAAAATGATAGACCAAGGGATGATCGCAAGTGCTGTTAATGTAGTGAAACGTAGTAATGGCATTTTTGTAATACCAGCAGGAATTGATATCGCATGACGAACGATAGGAATGAAACGTGCAGTGAAAATTACGCCAGTTCCGTAACGATTAAACCAATCTTCAGCAGCATCCATTTGTTTTTTATGTATGAAAATATACTTACCGTAACGTTCTAATACAGGGCGACCACCATATCGACCAATCCAGTAAACAAAGATTTGGGCAATAACACCACCAATTGTACCGAATATAACTGCGCCTACAAATGAGATACTACCATTGAATACTAAGTATCCCGCATAAGCAAGGACAATCTCACTTGGAATAATTTCAATCATAAGTCCAAGCATTATGCCCCAATAACCTAATCCCTCAAAAAATGTTAATACTGAATGAATAAAACTACTTAACATTGTTGCACCTTCTAATTTATGAATTTTGAATATAAGCCCCTTTATTTAACAATATAAAAGGTTTACTATATGTATATTATACCTTATTCATATAGGGGATTGCCATTTCAATTCTTTTATGTCTTTCATAAGTATTATAGTAAAGGATATAAGCCATCTTTTCATGAAGAGATAATGAAAAGATTATTAAAAATTTCTCATATATTAGTGAGAATAAAGGTGTCTACATAAAACTTTTTTAGTCTCCGAAAAAGTTCATGAAGGGCAATTTCGAATTTCATGTGAGCTTAATAGTACAAAAGATATATTGATATAAAAAAACAGGAGCAAATCTGCTCCTGTTTTTTAAGGTTTCACATCTAAATTTTGTAAAAATAACGTTGCTGAAACGTAACGTTTTGCTAGCATTTGTACATAAGCGGTATGTACAGAAAGTGTGGCGATAATAATAGCGTTACGAATTGCTTCGCGTTGTTCGTTATTAATTTGATCGAACTTACTTGCTATTTTATCAGCCTTTTCTTTTACGATATTTTCGATCGTATGAATTGTATCAGTAGCATTTAGTTGTAAGCAATTCCCTTGATTCAGTTCTTCAAATAAAGAAGAATAAGCTACATATAAATGAAGAGGATTAATTAAATCATCACTTCGATCGGCCGGGTCATTTACGATGAGTCGTAATAGTTTGCGAATAGATTCAAAATCAAGCGCTGTTTTTAAATCTTCGACAATGAATAGTAATGCTGCTTGTTCGATTGAGTATTTCTTCCCTTTTTGAGGGGAGCCAATCATTTCTTTTATATCTCGTTTCACCCAGTTTTGCATAGCAGTTACAGAGAAACTCGTGTTTTCAATCTGATTGCCAAGCGCAACTATTTCATTTAAAGAAAAACCGACATCCGTATCGTCAATCTTAATCAATTTTTCAAAAATAGGTGAAAGTGCGGTTGTAATAAAAGCAGTAACGCTTTGTCCGCTTTCAATATCTTTTTTATGTGACTTTGCCCAAGCTTCTTGTAAAATGCCGAGAGGCTTCTTCGTATTCCATCCTCTTAGTGATAGAAGGAGCGTTGCCATTTCGTTTCGTGTGAGATGAAATGTTTCCATCTTTTCACCTCCAAAATTATAAAAAGTTCTTATGAACTTATAATATGTTTTGTTTCATTTAAAGTCAATTCCGTTTTGCTTAATTTTTCCTATGTCATGAAATTGTCGTAAGTAAATAATGCTTGCATATTTCGACAAAAGTTCATATAATAAGTTCATAAGAACCTTTAAAATGGTTTTAAAACAAATCTATCATTCTGGATTTACTAGAAAGATAGATTTCACATATATCTATATAAAAGGAGAATGGATATAATATGTTGAAAAAACTTGTAGCAGTAATGACAGCATTCATGGTTATCTTTGGGGCTAGTAGCTTTATGTTCGTAGATCATGCGGCAGCGAAAAGTTACAAATCTGGTAAAAAATCATATACACCAAGTTCAGATCAAAAGTCAAAAGTTGATTTAAACAAAAAAGATTCTAATGTGAATTCACAAAAAACGACAACTGATTCAAAAACAAAAGCAACAAACACAGCGCCAAAAAGTAATAAAGGTGGCTTTATGAAAGGCCTATTACTAGGTGGTCTTGGTGGTTTACTAATGGGTAGCTTATTTGCAAATATGGGAGCACTTGGTTCTGTATTAGCGTTTATGGTAAATATGTTAGTAATGGCTGGTATCGTAATGTTAGCAGTTCGTGCATTTAAATACTTCAAAGATCAACGTAAGAAAAAGGCAGATGAAGTAGCATGGAAACAATAAAAATTTCTGAACAAGAACTTATAAATGCACTTTGCGTATATATCGCTGAAAAAAGACAAGTTGGTCCAGAAGAAGTTTCAGTTGAACTAATGTATGATGATGACTACGGTTTCTCTGCAGAAGTAGAGGTAAATGGTCGCCAGCAAATTTTAATTCAAGCAAACTTAATCGAAGCACTACGCTTGTTGCTTGATCGAGAATACAACGTCAATTCATTTGCAGCAAGATTGCAACTTGAATTAGATGATGAAGAAGGCATCTACGCATTAGCGAAATTTAATAACTCGGACGAGTAGTGAAAAGAGCTGTTGAGAGTAATCTCAGCAGCTCTTTTTAGTATGTGCATATGTAGAAGAATAATCACGCCAAAGTTCATTCATCTTCCGTCTACCAACATCAATCATTGGATTAAATTGAATCGCTGCTTTTTGACGAACAGAGTGAACGTTTTGAATTGCTTGTTGTAATTGTTGGTCGACTACGTCAAGTTTCTCACTTGCATGTTTAGCGACAGATAGACCTGCAACTGTCCCTTGCACCATCGCGATTTTTCCGCTTTCAATGCCAGTAATATTTCCAGCTACAAATAAACCTGGAAGAGGGGTTTCCATTTCTTCTGAATGAAGTGGAACATGTCCGCCTAATTCTGGAATGTAATGGAAAGGGCATCCTGCTACAGCGGCAAGCTCAGCAAGCGGATATAAACCTCCGGCTATACAAACGAAGTCTGCCTCATAGATCTTTTCTGATCCGTTAATAATATTCCCTTTAGAGTCAATGTTAGCAACACGTACACCCTCTACTTGATCTGTACCGATAATTTCAAGTGCAGCTTTACGAAGATGAAGCGGCGTCCCGTTTATTTTCATGCCGCTATTTGGATAAAATGTTAATCCAGCTTTTCGAATCCAATCATATTTCATAAAACGGCTACCTATACGTAGGAAGGGAGATGGGGCGAGGTGAGCCGCATTTAAGAGCGATTTTAAAACTTCTTCTGGTTCACCGGCCTTTTGGCTTAACTCGCTTTTTTCAGGGATTACAATATGATCCACTGTGATGCCAGCTAATTGCAATTCGTTTAAAATGGCGAATGACAAAATATTAGCACCGATAATGATTCCTTTTTTACCAACTTGAACGCGGTGAACATTTGTCATAACTTGAGCTGCGCCAATTGACATAACCCCTGGAAGTGTCCAACCGGGTAGGGGAATAGAATACTCCGCAGCCCCAGTAGCAATTAGTACGAACGGTGCTTCTAACGTACCGATATTTGTATGCACGAACCAACAACTCTCATCTTTATCTAAATTATAGACGGAAACACCGCACCGAATATCGACTGAAAGAGATTTTGCTTCTTCGTGAAGACGTTTTGATTCTTCTATTCCGTTCCACCATTCCCCAGTAGGCTCTTGATGCAACTGTCCTAACAATCTCCCGCCCGGCTTCATAAATTCATCAATAACAAGTACGTTAAGTCCAAAACGTGCACAAGAGATGGAAGCTGATAATCCTGCTGGTCCTGCACCAATAATAATTACATCGATCATCGCTTTTTCACCATCTCTCTCACGATATTTGGATGCTGTTTTCCGCTGTCAACAACCATATCGTTTTCAACTACAGTTAAGCAAGCTCGTACATTCGTTTGATTGTTTACAGTCACGCGGCATTCAGAACAATGCCCGATATTACAATAAATACCTCGCGGAGTTCCGCTATCTTCATGTACTCTTAACGTTCTTATTCCGTTTGCAAGTAGAGCGGCCGCTATCGTTTCATGTCCATATGCTTCATATTGTTGACCATTAAATTGAAAATTGATACGCTGACTACTATTTAAACTACCTAAAATAGGGTGATGTGTAATTCTACTCATTGATTGTCACCTACCGCTCCAAAAGTAACTGCACGCACTGGCGGTTGATATTTTAATGGAATTTCATTTTGGGATATGTTAGGATTCGCATTTTCTACCATTCGTTCTATCGTCATTCTACATGTTCTACCGCCGCAAAAACCCATACCAGCACGTGTTCTTAGTTTTAGCTCACGAGCTGAGCAATTATATTCAGTAATTGTCGATTGAAGTTGTCCGTATGTAACTTCTTCACAACGACAAACAATTAAGTTCTCTTTATTCGTCATATGTATTCCTCCTCTAGTTCGGTTTACATAAATTATTATGCAAAAACTATGCCAATATAGAGGAGGAGAGGGGTTATTGTAACCCTAGTCTTTTTAAACGGTTATATAAAGTGGCCCTCGTTACCCCGAGTTGTTTCGCACATTCTAATTTATTACCATCTAAAATGCGTAAAGCTCTTTCAATTACCTTTTTCTCGTGCTCATCCATTTCTTCTTGTAAAGAAAGAATCGTATTATTATTGCTGAGTAAT
The DNA here is from genome assembly GCF_003264205.1 of Bacillus sp. SRB_8. NCBI lineage: Bacteria > Bacillati > Bacillota > Bacilli > Caryophanales > Bacillaceae > Bacillus > Bacillus sp. SRB_8. Next base: position 409,099 of record NZ_NADT01000026.1, read on the forward strand.
AGGGAATGAGATGTTTCGTTCTCTAAAGTATCATTTGTATGAAACGGTAAATATTCTTGTTTTATAATGCCGTCTGTCGCAAATACGACGAGTCTTTCAACTACGTTGCGGAGCTCGCGAATATTACCAGGCCAATTGTAATGAAGCAGTTCATGCATAATGCTTGAAGGTAAGTCGCGAATAGGCCTGTTATAGTTTATTGAAAAATCGTTTAAGAAGGTATAGGTTAATTCGATAATATCCTCTCGTCTTTCGCGTAGTGGCGGAATATGTAAGCTAACTACATTTAAGCGATAGTATAAATCTTCTCGGAAAGTTCCTTTTCTCATTTCTTCTTGTAAATCACGATTTGTAGCAGCGATAATGCGGAAATCAATATTTATTTCTTTTTCTCCACCAACTCGGTAATACTTTCGTTCTTGCAGTACACGCAAAAGTTTCACTTGCATATCGAGAGGCATTTCTCCAATCTCATCAAGGAATAAAGTACCGCCTTGCGCGAGCTCTATTTTCCCTTTATTCCCTTTACTATTTGCACCAGAAAACGCCCCGCGCTCGTAACCAAATAATTCACTTTCAAATAACGCTTCAGGAATTGCACCGCAGTTAATTGAAATAAACGGGGCATTCGCTGTCTCACTTGCTTCATGAATTGCTTTCGCAAACACTTCTTTTCCAACTCCGCTTTCGCCGAGTATTAAAACCGTGGATTTTACTGAACAAACCTTTCTAGCTAATTGAATCGTTCGTTGTATAACAGGGCTTTTTCCATTCATCGCAAGGAAAGGATCGGATGTATCTTTATATTTTGCTACTTCTTGTTCTAATCGGTGCATTTCATGCGACATATTAAATAGTTTTTCATTCAAAGCGACTTGATTTGTAACATCAGTTTCAGAAACGACTGCTCCTATAATTTCATTGTTACAATAAACTGGATTTGAATTAATTAATACGAACAAATCCGGACGAGGCTGATGGAACTGGGCGATTATGCTTTTTCCGTCATGTAATGATTGTAAAATTTCTAAATCTTTATAATCAAAAAAACGTGTAATCGGTTGTCCGATAATTTCGTTATATTTGACTGAAAAGATTTTTTCAGCGCCATCTGTCCACGTACGAACGCATTCTTTCTCATCAATGACGGTAACAGAAGAATCAGTCGTTTGAATGACAGTGTTATAAAAAGCTAGCAGATCATTGTAAGACTTATAAAGAAATGGAATCATTTGTTGAGCAGTTACACAGCATATAGGATCTAGATTTTCGTTCACAATTACAACTGCCGAATTGTTAGAAAAAGCTTCGATTAACGTAGTGAAAGAGTCCTCTTCATAAATAACTGCGCAACTACATTCTTCAGTAGATGAAGGAAGGTAATAAAAATTTTCACCTTCCTGTTTCATGTGCTGAATGGTGCTTGTACGATCAATTGATAAAATTTTTATAAACTCTTTTATTGTTGGAAATGAAAATGTCATAGTGTCCTCCTGGTATGTATAAAAATTTAGACAGTGATAAAGAAATAATACACCTATTTACGATAAATTTAAAATATTTTTACAAATAAAAATTATTTCATATAAATAGTTCTGTATGTAGAGTTGGCACACCAATTGCATGAATAAAAAGTGAGAGATTTAGGAGAAAGGAGGAGTGCTATATATGAGGCACTGTGACGTTTTAATAATAGGTGGTGGAATTATAGGATGTTCTATCGCTTATTACACTTCAAAATACGGAAGAGGCGTAACGATCATTGAAAAAGGAGAATTTGTCAGTGGAACGTCTTCACGGTGTGACGGGAATATTTTAGCGATTGATAAAGATCCAGGGTTTGATAGTCAAATGTCGTTAGTAAGTCAAAATTTAGTAACTGAATTAAGTGAAGAATTGGAGCACTCATTTGAATATAGAGCGCCAGGAAGCATTCTCGTTTGTGAATCAGACGAAGAGATGGAGGCAGCGCAGCAATGGGTAAATCGTCAAAAAGAAGCTGGATTACCGTTTCGAATGCTTGATAGGCAAGATATAAAAGAAGAATCACCATTTTTTGCAGATGATTTATTGGGTGGTTTAGAATGTGCAACGGATTCAACTGTAAATCCATATCTTCTTGCTTTTTCACTTCTTGCAGAATCGAAGAAATTTGGTGCAAAAGCTTTTAATCATACAGAAGTAAAAGAAATGAAAAGAGATATAGATGGTTCCTTTATTGTAGAAACAACAAATGGGACGTTTACTGCGAAGCAAGTGGTGAACGCAGCCGGTGTGTGGGCTCCTAAAATCGGACAGATGTTAGATGTGAATATCCCAATTGAACCGAGAAAGGGACATATTATTGTAGCTTCAAGGCAACAACACGTAGGTTGCCGTAAAGTAATGGAATTTGGTTATTTAATTTCTAAATTTGGCGGAAAACGAAAAGTGGATGCTTTAACTGAAAAATACGGGGTGGCACTTGTATTTGAACCGACAGAAAGCCAAAATTTTTTAATTGGTAGTAGTAGAGAGTTTGTAGGCTTTCATACGAGGATTAACAATGAGGTTATTAAATGTATTGCGAATAGAGCAATTCGTTTTTATCCGAAAATGGCAGATATGATGGTGATTCGTTCATATGCTGGTTTACGCCCGTGGACAGAAGATCATTTGCCAATCATTTCAGGAGTGGAACATATTCCGAACTACTTTATAGCAGCAGGACATGAAGGTGATGGAATTAGTCTTGCAGCAGTAACCGGGAAAGTAATTGAAGAGTTATTAAATGACAAAGAAACAATCATTCCTATTGAACAACTTCGTTTGAGTCGTTTTACAGAAAGGGTGTTAAACGGATGAGGTCACAAAGAGTCTTTACGACGATTGATACACATACGGGCGGGAATCCAACGAGGACATTAATTAGCGGACTTCCTAAGTTAATTGGGGAGACGATGGCAGAGAAGATGTTACATATGAAAAAGGAGTATGACTGGATTCGTAAATTGTTAATGAATGAGCCACGTGGTCATGATGTAATGTCAGGAGCACTATTAACAGATCCGTGTCATCCTGAAGCTGATATAGGTGTTATATACATAGAGACGGGTGGATATTTGCCGATGTGTGGCCACGATACAATTGGTGTATGTACAGCTTTAGTTGAATCAGGTTTAATTCCAGTAGTTGAACCGATTACTTCCTTAAAGCTAGATACGCCAGCTGGCTTAGTTGAAGTAGATATTTCTGTTCAAGATGGGAAAGCGAAAGAAGTCTCTTTCTGTAACATACCAGCTTTTTTACTGAAAAATATTTCTGTATACGTCGAAGAAATTGGAACTGTAGAGGCTGATATTGCGTATGGAGGTAATTTTTATGCCATTATCGATGCGAAGGCAGTTGGTCTAGAGCTAGTGCCAGAAAATGCTTCTACAATCATTGATAAGGCGATTCATATTAGAAATACAATTAATGAGAATTTTGAAATCATTCATCCAGAGTATTCGTTTATAAGAGGATTAACACATATTGAATTTTACACAGATCCTACTCATGAAAGTGCGCATGTGAAAAATACAGTTGTTGTTCCACCAGGGGGAATTGATCGATCTCCATGTGGTACAGGAACATCAGCGAAGTTAGCTGTATTATACGCTCATAAAAAAATTGACATCGATGAAGAATTTGTTCATGAGAGTATTGTGGGTTCTCTATTTAAAGGGTGTGTCATGAATACAACATATGTCGAAAATATTGAAGCTGTAGTAACGAAAATTACGGGATCAGCTTGGCTTATGGGCATGCATAGATTTTTTTACAATGAAAAGGATCCACTTAAAGAAGGCTTTTTGCTAATTCCGCCGATGGAACATGAAACGGAGGATGTAAAATGAACATTCAAAAAATGTATACAGCAGTAGACGTACACGTAAATGGCGAGGCATTTCGTGTAATGAAAGACGTACCATGCAAATACTACTACAGTTTGGAGCAATTAAACGAACAATTTTCAGGTGAATTAGCAGAAGAAATGAAGCTTTTATTAAATGAACCACGTGGTTTTATCGGTTTAAATGGATGTATTGTCGTTCCTTCTATTCATAATGAAGTGGATGCAGCTGTATTGTTTTTTAATCATGAAGGATCCATTCCTCTTCATTACGGAGGCATTGTCGCAGTAATAACGATGTTACTAGAAAGCGGGTATTTAAAAAAGAGAGAGTCTAATCAATACAAAATCGAAACGCTATCTGGCATATTTTCAGTGAATGCATATGTAGAGAATGATGAAGTTGTATCTGTTTCGTTTGAAAGCAAACTATGTTATATGATTGAGAAAAATTTAAAGATTGGTAATATAAGTTACTCTCTCATACAGGCAGATAAAGTATATGCAGTTGTAGAAAAGGATACGTATTCGCCAGAAATCAGTATTGAAAACATCTCTAAATTAAAAAAATGGGGTGAAGCTACACTTCAAGCTATACAAAAACAGTCATTAATAAAAAGACTTATTTTAGTAGATTCTATGCAAAAAGAAAAGAACCATATAAAGTCGATTACATTTCATGAAGATAACTTTATAGTACGTTCACCAGGTTTTGTTTCTACTATTGTGTCTTATGTTCATACATTATTTAAAAATGATTATATAGCGGATAAACCTTTTAGAAATGAAAGTATTTTTAATAGCTTTATAACAGTAGAAAAAGTGAAGAAAGAAGAACTCGGATACATTTTTCGATTTGAAAGTAGAGGGTTTATTACAGGTATGCAAACATTTATATTAGATCCTACTGATCCGTTTCCAACAGGTTTCTTATTAAAATAATATGTTAAAGGGAGAGATAAAGATGCAAAAAATTAAAGGAGCATTTCCAGTATTAATAACACCGATGGATGAATTTCAAGAGATTGATTGGAAAGGCGTAAAACAAAACGTAAACTACTTTATTGAGCAAAAGGTAGCTGGAATTATTATTAATGGAAGTACAGGGGAATTTGTTAGTTTATCAAAAGAAGAACGATTTAACATGGTAGAAACAGTATTAAAAGAAGTTGATGGCCGTATTCCTGTCATTGTTGGAACTGCTGCAGAGACGACGAAAGAAACGATTGAATATACGAAACATGCAGAAGCGCACGGAGCGGATTGCGCATTAATTATAAACTCTTACTATTGTAAACCGAAGGAAGAGGAGATTTATTTTCATTTTAAAGAAATCTCAAACGCTGTAAATATACCAATTATGCTATACAATAACCCATTTACTTCTGGTGTTGATATGAGCACAGAGTTAATGCTCCGTATTGGAAAAGAGTGTGAAAATGTTACACATATTAAAGAATCTAGCGGAGATATTCGAAAAGCGAGAGATTTAGTAAGACAAGGTGAAGGTGCTTTCCAAGTCTTCTGCGGATCTGAAGATTTAGTTATGGAATCTTATTTAGTTGGTGCATCGGGATGGGTTTCAGTAGCCGGAAATATCGTTCCAGGACTCGTTACGAAAATGTATGAGCATTTTCAAAATGGTGAATTAGAAAAAGCGTGGGAAATGAACGATGCTATTTTACCTCTTTGTGAGTTTCTTGAAGGATCAGGAAAGTATGTGCAAATCGTTAAACGTTCAATGGAATTACATGGGCAAGTCGGAGGACCTTCACGTTATCCGAGATTAGGATTAACTGAAGAAGAAGATCAAAAGCTTCAAGCTATTTTACTAGAAATTGCAGCTCATGCAGCTGTTTAAATAAGGAGGAGAGTATATATGTTAACGACAAACATTGAGCTGAAACCAAAAGTGAAAGCGTTTTTAAATGAAGAAATTAAAATGTTTATTAATGGTGAATTTGTTTCTTCAATAAGTGGAAAGACGTTTGAAACATACAATCCAGCAACAGAAGATGTTCTAGCAGTCGTATGTGAAGCGCAAGAAGAAGATGTTGATGTCGCAGTAAAAGCGGCAAGATTTGCTTTTGAATCAGGCCCGTGGGCAGAGATGACTACTGCTGAAAGAGCACACCTTATTTATAAATTAGCAGATTTAATTGAAGAGCATAGAGAAGAATTAGCACAGCTGGAAGCTTTAGATAATGGAAAACCATATCAAGTAGCACTTGATGATGATATTTCAGCGACTGTAGAAAATTACCGCTATTACGCGGGATGGGCTACAAAAATTATTGGTCAAACCATTCCAATTTCAAAAGACTATTTAAATTACACACGCCATGAACCGGTTGGCGTTGTAGGTCAAATTATCCCGTGGAATTTTCCGCTCGTTATGTCTTCTTGGAAAATGGGAGCCGCTCTTGCGACGGGTTGTACGATTGTATTAAAACCAGCAGAGCAAACACCTTTATCTTTACTATATACAGCGAAGCTTTTTAAAGAAGCTGGTTTTCCAAACGGTGTCGTAAACTTTGTACCAGGTTTCGGTCCTGAAGCAGGATCGGCAATTGTAAACCATCATGATATTGATAAAGTAGCTTTCACAGGTTCAACAGTTACAGGGAAATATATTATGCGTCAATCTGCAGAAACAATTAAACATGTAACGTTAGAACTTGGTGGTAAGTCACCAAACATCATTTTAGAAGACGCTGACTTAGAAGAAGCGATTAACGGTGCGTTCCAAGGCATTATGTATAATCATGGTCAAAATTGTAGCGCAGGATCTCGAGTTTTCGTTCATCGGAAGCATTATGAAATAGTCGTAAATGAACTTGTAAAAATGGCGAATGACGTGAAGCTAGGGGCAGGTATGGAGGCGGAAACTGAAATGGGACCGCTCGTATCTAAAAAACAACAAGAGCGTGTGCTAAATTACATTGAACAAGGAAAATCTGAAGGTGCTACTGTTGCAGCTGGTGGTAAACGTGCATTTGAAAAAGGTTATTTTGTACAGCCAACAGTATTCACAAATGTTACAGACGATATGACAATCGTTAAGGAAGAAATTTTCGGACCAGTTGTCGTTGTACTCCCGTTCGATTCGACAGAAGAAGTAATTGAAAGAGCAAATCGCTCGTCTTACGGGCTTGCTGCGGGCGTATGGACACAAAATATTAAAACCGGACATCAAGTTGCCAATAAATTAAAGGCAGGAACAGTGTGGATTAATGATTATAACTTAGAAAATGCAGCTGCACCATTTGGTGGATATAAGCAATCTGGTATCGGACGTGAATTAGGTTCATACGCCCTTGATAACTATACAGAAGTGAAAAGTGTTTGGGTAAATATAAAGTAATAGAGAGTCTAACTGTTAATAAATAGAGGGATGAAATAATGAGAGATGCGGACAACTGGAAGGTTTAATAATAGTTGTCCGTTTTCTTATATATAAAATTGCTTTTTCAAAAGAATTATAAGGGGGATTTGGATGGAGCAGTTAGTAGAATGGTTAGTAGGGCAAGTTTGGAGTATTGGCTTAGTTGTTTTCGCATTAGGAGCAGGAGTGTATTTCACAATTGCAACTCGTTTTTTACAAATTCGCTATTTTAAGGAGATGATTAAATTATTATTTGAAGGGAAGAGCTCGGAGACTGGGATATCATCCTTTCAAGCATTTTGTTTGGCGTTATCAGGTAGGGTTGGAATTGGTAATATCGCAGGAGTAGCGACAGCTATCGCTTTCGGCGGACCTGGAGCTGTATTTTGGATGTGGGTGATGGCATTATTAGGAGCAGCTAGTGCATTTGTTGAATCAACATTAGCACAAGTATATAAAAGTAAAGTAGGCAATGAATACCGTGGTGGTACGCCATATTTCATTGAGAAAGGCTTGAAAATGAAATGGTTTGCGGTCATTGTAGCGGTCGTTGTAACACTATCATATGGCGTTTTATTACCAGGTATTCAATCGAGTAGTATCGCAGTTGGATTTGAAAATTCTAATGGTATTAGCAAATATATAACTGGTATATTGTTAGTCGTATTATTAGCAGCTATCATTTTTGGTGGCGTAAAGAGAATTGCGGGCGTTTCTCAAATGCTAGTTCCATTTATGGCAATTGGTTATGTAATTGTTACATGTATCGTATTAATTGCGAATGTAACGGAAATTCCAAGTATGTTTGCTTTAATTTTCTCAAGTGCTTTTGGTGTAAATGAAATGTTTGGCGGCATCGTCGGCGCAGCTATTGCATGGGGTGTAAAGCGTGCTGTATTTTCAAATGTTGCTGGTGTTGGAGAAGCAACGTATAGCTCTGCCGCTGCTGAAGTATCACATCCTGCAAAACAAGGGCTAGTTCAAGCGTTTTCTGTATATATTGATACAATTGTAGTATGTACAGCGACAGCTCTTATGATATTAATAACAGGTATGTATAATGTAATACCTGAAGGGAAAAGCGCTATTGTAAAGAATATGGGAAATGTAGATGCAGGTCCAATCTATACACAACAAGCAGTTGAAACTGTTATGACAGGATTTGGTCCATTATTTATTTCAATCGCAATCTTCTTTTTTGCATTTACAACTTTACTCGCGTACTACTATATCGCTGAAACGACACTCACTTATTTAGATCGTGACCTCAAATATAGCTGGTTAAAACCAGTTTTGAAAATTGGGTTTTTAATTATGGTTTACATCGGTAGCGTAGAATCAGCTTCGCTATTATGGAACCTTGGAGATTTAGGAATCGGTAGTATGGCATGGTTAAACTTACTCGCGATTCTATTATTAAGTAAAACGGCATTAAAAGTGTTAAAAGACTATGAAACGCAGAAAAAAGAAGGGAAAGATCCAGTGTTTGATCCTAAAAATGTGGGAATTGAAGGTTTAACATTTTGGGAAGAAAGAAGTAAAGAGGTTGAAAGGAAAAATTCTAAAGAAAAAGTGTCAGTAGATAATGGGCTGAAACTGTAGATGTGCAAATTTAAAAGTGAAATAAACTGAAAATTCATTCTATTTTTTAAAGTAAATATTTGTATATGTCCTTTATTTTATCTCATACTAAAGTAAGTGTGAATAAAATGAATGGAGGATATACGATGGAAAATCAACAATATGGCTCTATAAATGATGTATTACTTGATTATAAAGAAGGTATAGGGAATTTTACGCAACAAATCCCTGAAATTGCAGAAACATATAACGCTTTTACACAAGCATGTTTTCAGGAGGGTACATTAACTAAAAGAGAAAAGCAGCTCATTGCATTAGGGATTAGTTTAGCAACACAAGACGAATATTGTACGATTTATCATACGAAGGGCTGTATTGACCAAGGATGTTCTGATAAAGAAATTTTAGAAGCTTGTGGTGTTTCAGCCGCGTTTGCTGGGGGAGCTGCAATGAGTCAGGCAGTAACCTTAGTACAAGAATGTCTGGTGGAATTGAAACATCAAAATCATTAAACAAGAAAAAGCCCTCCTTAAAATATTCTTTTAAGGGGGACTTTCTAGTTTAGTCTAATTTTTTTGAAAGAGTTTCAATTGTTTCATATAGTCGATAGCTTTTGTTTTATTACTCTGTTTAGAAACATAGTGTGCCTCGTTTAAATTTCTATAAAAACTATTAAATATTTCTTCAGAAAGTATGCCGTCAGAGATAGCTTTTTTTACTGCACAGTGTGGTTCATTTGTATGCGAACAATTAGAAAATTTACATTTCCGAGATATACCCGCAATATCTTCATATCCAAAATCAAAGTTACCTTTATGTTCTATCAAGTCAAATCCCATTTTAATATTCTATATTTTTATAAATCGATGTCTCTATATTAGGGAGAAGTGTGTATATGCTCTTACCAATTAAAGATTCTAATTCTTTCTTAATTGCATAGAATCCCTTCCAATGTAAAGAAGTATGAGAGGTTGTGCCATGACGTAAACCAACTGAAACCAATCTTTTTTCAAGAGTAGTAAAGCCTTCCGCATCAGCAAGTGCGTCACAAAGGGTAATCACCTTATTGTATAAGTCGTAGTCACTGTTTTCATTCAATATTTCAATTAATCGGCTTTCCATATAATCAGGAACAATGCTCCACTCTGCCGCGATATCTAAATGCTCATTTTTGCAAGGAAATGAATGCGTCACACATATAATGGCGTTTCCTGTATACCCTAAATCATTCATATACATATAACCATCATAGGAATGAATAACAGATTTAGTAAAACCTTTATATCTTCCTATGTCATGCAGGAGGGCAGCGTTGTATGCTATATCAGCATTTAGGTCGTACCCATTATTAATAAGTTCATCAACTATCTTTTCAGTTGCAAGGGCAACATTACGTGAATGATCGAACCACGGACCTGGGTTTTGTTCATATGCCCACTGGAGTAATTCTCTTGCATATTTCCTATCTAATATATATTTCATATAGGTATCCTTTCTCTAAAAAATCATATATTTAATAATTTCATCTTAGTATTTCATTATTCCTGCTTTAAAAATTGTTACAATGAAACAAAAGGGGGAAAAGGAATGCGAAGTATAGTAATAGAAGAAATTAAACGACTTGATGAAGACCTTGAAGAGCTTTCTGAACTGTTGAAAACTGTAGTAAATGATGAGGCGTCAATTGGTTTTTTACCTCCACTGGAACAAAAAGAAGCAACAAATTATTGGCAAACTGTATTAGCACCAGAAGTGATATTGTATGTTGCTAAAATAAACAATGAAGTGGCAGGGAGTATTCAATTACATTTAGTTACAAAGCCTAATGGGATACATAGAGCTGAAATTTGCAAGTTAATGACTCATCCAAATTATAGACGAAATGGTATTGGGCGTTTACTTATGCAAAAAGCAGAAGAACGGGCAAAGCAAGAAAACAGATCTCTTTTAGTATTAGATACTAGAGAAGGAGATTCTTCCAATAGATTGTACAAGTCATTAGGCTTTCAAGAATCCGGTAAAATACCGGGGTATGCAATTTCTCCGAATGGTGAGTTAGATGCAACGGTTATTTATTATAAAATGATTTAGTATTTTTATTTAAAAAGAGGGATATTTTCAAACCACAAAGTTGTTATTAGGTCTGAGTATTGATTTATAAAAAGATTGATAAACCCCTGTATAATAGGGGTTTTCTTTTCATTCATTAACTTTATATTGAATGTTCAATTTGAGGGCCAATTTGTATAAGGTTTTAATAGGTTTATAAGAGGTATTATTTAAATAGGAATTTTGAAGTCTTTTGGTGAATATTAAATGTTAATCTAAAAGATGGAGGTTGCTGTGATGTTGAAACTGTTTCAATATAACTGGCAAGTTCGTGATGATTGGTTTACATTGTGCGAAGACATGTCGGCTGAAGAACTGGTAAAGAAACGGGTCGGTGGGTTCGGCAGTATACTACATACCCTATTTCACATTGTAGATGTGGAATATATGTGGATCTTAGGTTTGCGAGGTGAACCAGTGCCTGAGGAGCCATTGTTTGAAGATTATGCTAGCTTGCAAAAAGTGAAAAATCTTTCGGATCAATACCACGAGAAAGTGAAGCCATTTGTGACCTCTTGGACAAATGAAATGGATTCTCGGAAACTTTCAGAAACTGATTTCAATGAAGAACCGATTAGCTCTAGAGACGCCCCAATCAGGCGCCGAGTCATTGAATGTACACACGGAGAGATAATACGTCATGTCATTGTCCATGAAATCCACCATATCGGCCAGTTATCTATATGGGCACGTGAGATAGGAAAGGAGCCAGTTTCCACAAATCTGAGAGGGAGAGGGCTATTTGATAACTAGACTACCTTTGCCAATTTCGTAATTTATTTATAAACGAATGGTTTAATTGAGTATATTTAAAGCGTGTTTAGATCAATCTTTTTCAAAACACACTTTTTCTTTGTATTATTTTATCTAGGTTTATAGAGTTAATGTAATCAAACTTTTTTCGAAGCTACACTGTGATATATAATTGTAAGTAATTATTAACTACTTTAACGCCGTTTGTATTTTCAGACGGTGTTATAAGTATTTAACAGTAAAACGACAAAATAAATAATAGATTTGATAACTGGTAATTAAAATGCGTGAAGAATTGATATTTTTGTAGCTAGAAGAATTTGAGAAAGTTTTTAGAGGGTTCTTTTAGTAATACTCTTCCACTTATAATGGATGTAGAGAAGATGACTAGGCAACTATAGTTATTTTTATTTCATTTTTGGGAAGGGGATGAAAGAATGAAAAAGACAAGTTTACAAAAGGTGAAGAAGGTTATATTAAGTGGCGGGATATTACTTACGGGGTTATTAACATTTGGATTTTCAGAAAAGGCTTCAGCACATGGGTATGTAGAATCACCAGCGAGCCGATCTTATTTATGTAAGCAAGGGGTAAATGTAAATTGCGGTCCAGTTCAATATGAACCACAAAGTGTAGAAGGAATAGGGGGTTTTCCGCAATTAGGACCTTCTGATGGACAAATCGCAGGAGCTGGCCATTTTCCTGCTTTAGACGTTCAAGCAGTTGATAGGTGGAAGAAAGTTACGTTAAACGGCGGGATGAATACATTCAAGTGGAAACTAACCGCTCCTCATAGTACGAAAGAATGGAAATACTACATTACAAAGAAGGATTGGAATCCAAATATGCCTTTAACAAGGTCTAGTTTAGATTTAGTGCCGTTCTATGTGAAAAATGATGGCGGAGTTAGACCGGGGACAACAGTAACGCATGAAGCAAATGTACCAACTGACCGTAATGGCTACCATCTTATTTTAGCTGTTTGGGAGATTGCGGACACTGGAAATGCGTTTTATCAAGTTATTGATGTGAACCTTGTGAATAATGGTTTAAATTCCAATTTTGCTTTTAACAATGTAGTGCAAGTTCCTAAACTATTTTAAATTAAATATACATTTTGATCATCTAATTCATTTTAGATGATTTTTTTTATGAAAAATATAGAAGAAACTGCAATTATTTATAAAAAAATGTGTCTAAAATATTGTCATATTTGCTTCTTTAAGATATCCTTTTCATGAAGAGGTGGAAAACATGGAAAAAGTACTAGTTTTCGGGCATAAAAACCCAGATACAGATGCAATTTGTTCTGCGATTGCTTATGCAGAATTGAAAAAAGAATTAGGAATGAATGCTGAGCCTGTACGTTTAGGCGAAATCAGTGGTGAAACTCAATTTGCGTTAGACTCTTTTAAAGTAGAAGGACCGCGTTTTGTTGAGACAGTAGCAAACGAAGTGGACAACGTTATTTTAGTTGACCATAACGAGCGTCAACAAAGTGCTAACGATATCGAATCTGTTCGTGTGTTAGAAGTTATTGACCATCACCGTATTGCTAACTTTGAAACAAGCGATCCTATTTACTACCGTTGTGAGCCAGTTGGATGTACAGCTACAATCTTAAACAAAATGTACAAAGAAAATGGCGTTACAATTCGTAAAGAAGTTGCTGGTTTAATGTTATCTGCAATCATTTCAGATTCTTTACTATTCAAATCTCCAACTTGCACAGAACAAGACGTAGCAGCAGCTCGTGAATTAGCGGAAATCGCTGGTGTAGATGCAGATAGCTACGGCTTAGAAATGTTAAAAGCTGGTGCTGATTTAAGCGGAAAAACAATGGAGCAATTAATCTCTCTTGACGCTAAAGAATTCCAAATGGGTAACGCGAAAGTTGAAATCGCACAAGTAAACGCTGTTGATACAAACGACGTTCTTGTACACCAAGCAGAACTTGAAAAAGTTATCACTACAGTAGTAGAAGAAAAAGGTTTGGACCTATTCTTATTCGTTGTAACTGATATCTTAACTAACGATTCTGTTGGTCTTGCGATTGGTAAAGCAACAAACGTTGTTGAGAAAGCTTACAACGTAACATTACAAAACAACACAGCTACTTTAAAAGGTGTTGTATCTCGTAAAAAACAAATCGTTCCTGTATTAACAGAAACATTCCAAGCTTAATATTATTGAGTATGGATAAAAGAAAGGACAAGTAGTCATATTGGCTACTTGTCCTTTTTATTATAAAATTACAGAAGAGCCTATTGGATGGAAATAAAAAAGGATAGCAATAGCTATCCTTCTTATCATTTATTCATAAGATCGTTTCTTATTTATATAAAATGTGATAATAGCTGCAATAATGAAAATAGGTATTGCGTACGCTTGCCCAACAAAGAATTTCCAACCTACAGTATTATAGCCCTCAGATGCTGGAATGATAATCGCGATGATACAAACAATAATATAAGCTAATAATGCTGGGAGTATATTTTTCATAGTTGTTCACCTCCTTTTTATACTATATTTATATATTGTGCTATTGAATAGAGATTGGGAGATTAAGTGTACTTGATTTTACGAAATCTTTACAAATTCACTAAAGGATGAGGAGTCTGCATGCTGTATGAAAGTAACTTTAGTACGGTGTGTTTATGTAATAATACATATGCTTAATAGACTGTTCTGAAATAAATTAAACCAAATATAGGATATAATGTAATTTTATCTTTCGAGATAAGTATATAGTATTCTGTAAAAAAAATGTACTGAAAAATTGATATTTCATAAGAAATATAGAATCGAGGTAAGAAATAACGATGAAAAGGTTATGCATAATTCCATGCGGAAAGAAGAAAATTTGGGATAAGTACTCAGATTACGGAGAGGCAGAGGCAAAAGATGTATATATTAGTCCATTCGGAAAAGCATGTCAGGCGTATGCAACTGAGTTTTTCGAGAATTGGGTTATATTATCAGCAAAGCATGGATTTTTAAGACCAAATGATATTGTAAAGGGAAATTATGATCTTGCATTTGATTCAAATAGTAATGAGATTATTAGCATAGATCAATTAAAACAACAGATGATTGATAAAGATTTACTTCAGTTTGATGAAATAGTATTACTTGCAGGGAAGAAGCATAAAAAAGTTGTGACGAAGCTATATCCAGAAGAAATCATTACATATCCATTAGAAGGGTGTAAAGGAATTGGGTATATGTTGCAGAGGTTGAATGGGGCAGTGGAAGCGCAGAAGGAAGTATAGGGATAAATTAGTAATATAGATTCAAATTAATACATTTAAAATAGACTAGTAAACAAGCCTTTTTACGTTTTTAAACATAGAATATGATGAACGCTATTGAGGGGAGAGTCATATTCATGTGTAATAATTGTGGTTGTAGACGCAGAGATTGTAATAGATTTTGGGATGATTTAATGTTTGGAAGATGTAGACGCAGAGATTGTGATGATTGTGGTTGTAGACGTAAACGTGACTGTGATTGTGATGATTGCCGTCGCAATCGTAAACGTGACGACGATGATGATAAATGTCGTAAGTGGTAATATTTTAAAAAGAGTACTTCGAAGTAAGTACTCTTTTTGTGTATAAACCTTTTAAATTCCATCTTGAACAGATTTTTTTTCAATTTCCCATGAATCCTGTTTTATAATCTTTAAAGCTACATTAGTACCATTAGATTCCTTATAAAAGATATATCCGTGGTTTGATTTAACGTAAGTTAAAGGCTCGCCAATGCAATCTTTAGAACAAGATGTGTTGATAAGTTCAATTAAGGATAGTTCGCTAGGATCGGTTTTACTAGCATCTATAAGTGTATCAAGGTTTGTTTTACGAAAACCTTGTAAGTTTACATCGAAATTCTTTTCTATTTCTCCAGTAACGCTAGTATTCATTACTTCAACTGAATTTTTCTTTTCTAGAAGAAAACCATTTCCATAAAGGAATTTTGTATATCCAAGCCAGGCGATTAAAAATAGTATAAAAAACATACCAGTTGTTTTAAGTTTTCGAAGCCGTTTACTTACGATTGATTCTGAATATTTCATTCAGCCTAATCCTCCAATGTTTTTATTTTAAAGTATGCTTGGGTATATATATTTAGAAGGAGATGAAAGTTAGAGAGTTACTGATTCAAAAAAAGAAAGCATCTGAAGTTAGGTGCTTTCTTTTTGAATACTGTCCGCTATCTGTTAGTTACTTGTTTCATAAGAGGTCTTATTTCTTTAACAGGTGGTTTTTTATCATAGGCATCAACGTAAGAAAAGTAATAATTTAAGTTTCTAAGAAGTCCTTTGCCTATTTTAGAGCTTAAGAAGGGGAATACTTGTCCAGTATAATCATCGAGAGATTTACAGTAGTATTTTTCGTCTAAATATATACTGTATTTACATGTTAGTTCTACTAATGAGTTTCCTTTATCATCAAATATTTCTTTAGAATCAATAATGTCTATTAATGCGAATTTTTCATTCAGATAAACTTTTTTCTTTTTCTCGTGCTTATTTGTGAGAATAAATACGAGACCAATTGCGTTAATCAAACTATTTCCTCCTATAAAAAACGGATATTAATAAAATATATCGATATACGTTAAATGTAAAGAGGAGTGGTGAAATATCATTGATAGAAAACTAAATAAGCCGATTTGTTTTTTCAAATCGGCTTATTTTTATTGAAATACTTGCGGAAATTGTTTTACGATTGCGTCTGTTATCATGTCGGCCATTTCTAATGCCTCTTTTTCAATTTTATCGTATAGTTTTACACTGGCATCATAATCTTTATTTAGGAAGGCAAGTGCTTCCGCTTTCGTTAACGCTAAATGCTCATAAAACATTTTTCTAAATTCTTCTTTTTCTATATATGGATTGATACTAGTTAGAAACTCAACAATTTCGTCTCCATTAGCGTACCATTTCTTTTCTATAGCGGCCGCTGCGTTTTGATCACCAGCTTTTGCGGCTTTAACAAGATCAGCAGCGATTGTTAAGTGGTCTTTAATTAATGCACTATATTTTTTTACTGCATTTTCTCCGTAGAATGGTTCAAGTGATAGCCCCATGTGTGTTGCATTTTGTAGAAGACGTCCAACGGTAACGTTTACGTCGGGCAAGTTAAAGATGATGCCTATAATGGCTAATCGTGTCCAAGCAACGTGTTGTTCCCATAAAGAACGCATATATCCTTTTAGAAAGTTTTCGTTTTTACTAACTCGGTAATTTCGTACAAATGAATCGAAGTTTCCATTAGTGATATGATAAGGGGAGTAATACGATTGCCAATAAGTATACATAAATAGTTACACTCCTTTGAACATGTATATCTCACAATATGATAAACGTTATTTTTAAGTTACGTGTCCAAGAGTTTTTTTGAGAGTTGGAAAAGGAGAAAGTTGAAGGGGAATAAAAAAACACGCTTATGATATATATGAATATAAAGAATTTTAAAATAATAGAGGTCCTGCAAGGGAAATTGCAGGACCTCAAAAGGGTATTGCCGAGATGTCGGACTCGACTACGTAATATTAACATAAAATTCTTTCGAAAAAACCTGGTAAATGTGTCCAAATGAGAAGGGTGCTTTTTAATAAAGTTAAAGGGATCTGCTTCCCGCGGCAGATCCCTTTAACTAGATAATGTTGATGAGCAAAAACTCATCTAGAGTACTTTTATAGTAACAAATGAAATTCACTTTGTGTATTGAGAAAAAATGAATTGCTTGTATGAATGTAGCGGATTTATAGTTTGCTTTTTGGAATTATAATCATTTGTGGAGAGCGGAATAGGGTTCTAAAATGGAGAAAAGACTTTTCAGCCAGGCTACGATACATTGCAATATGTAAGTATAAAAAAAGACCTGCTAATTTAAGCAGGTCAACATAAGGGGTTTATCTAACAGATTATTATATATGGTAACAACTGTATTGTAGTAAGTCTATAAGTTATATGTTGAGAAAATTTGTTTGAATGATATATATTTGGCACATGTATTAACGTTTAAAAAGTTGAGAAAGGAAATTCATAAGCTTGCTATAAGAAAATAAGGGCTGATACTTATAAAATGATTCATATTTCCACGCATCATTATTAGAGAATTGGAGTTGTTTATTTGACGCTTTAGGTTTGTTGGAATTATTGTAACGACTCTTCATAATTTAACCTCCTCAAATTCATATGTATACGATTAGTAGTATTCTAGGAAGGTAAATTAAATGAATATTTATTTTGAAATTCTTTCTTCTTGTGTACTAGATTTGTTTTTTATGTTGGAAAACGTAGGAAGCAAATAGAACTCAAATACTTATAAAATTCAAAGTGGCGAGAATCAGTTTGATGATATAATGGGAATAGATGAAAGATAAAGAAAAGCAGGTGACTCTTTTTTGTTTACAAAAGCACAAGAACTTTTAGCGTCTTATTTCGGTTATTCGTCATTCCGAAGAGGACAAGATGAAACAATTAAAAATGTATTAGATGGGAAAGATACAGTCTGTATTATGCCTACGGGTGGTGGTAAGTCAATTTGTTATCAAATTCCCGCATTAGTATTCGAAGGAACGACATTAGTTATTTCACCTTTGATTTCACTTATGAAAGACCAAGTAGATACATTAGTACAAAACGGTATTTCAGCTACTTATATTAATAGTTCTATTTCTATTACAGAAGCAAATCAACGAATTCAATTAGCGAAACAAGGCCATTATAAGTTACTTTATGTGGCGCCTGAGCGTCTTGATTCAATGGAATTTGTTGATCAACTTATCGATATGAAAATCCCGATGATTGCAATTGATGAGGCGCACTGTATTTCGCAGTGGGGACATGATTTCCGTCCTAGTTATTTACATATACATCGCATATTAGATTATCTTCCAGAAAAGCCGCTCGTATTAGCGTTAACTGCTACGGCAACACCACAAGTTCGTGAAGATATTTGCAACACGCTTGGAATTAATCAAGAAAATACAATTATGACAACGTTTGAGCGCGAGAACTTATCATTCTCTGTCATTAAAGGACAGGATCGTAATGCTTATTTAGCGGATTATATTCGTCAAAATCAGAAGGAATCTGGGATTATATATGCAGCTACAAGAAAAGTTGTCGATCAGTTATATGAAGATTTAGGGAAAGCAGGAGTTTCTGTATCGAAATATCATGCTGGTATGAGCGACCACGATCGAAATGAACAGCAAGAACTCTTTTTACGAGATGAAATAAGTGTTATGGTGGCAACATCTGCATTTGGAATGGGTATAGATAAATCGAATATACGTTACGTTATCCATTATCAACTTCCAAAAAATATGGAAAGTTACTATCAAGAAGCAGGACGTGCTGGTCGTGATGGATTAGATAGTGAATGTATTTTGTTATATTCTTCTCAAGATGTGCAAGTACAACGCTTTTTAATCGATCAATCAACTGGAGAATCACGTTTTTCAAATGAGCTTGAAAAACTCCAAAATATGACTGATTACTGTCATACAGAACAATGTTTACAATCATTTATTTTGCAATACTTCGGAGAAGAGCCGAAGGAAGATTGTGGTCGCTGCGGTAATTGTACGGACGACCGTGAAAGTATCGATGTGACGAGAGAATCCCAAATGGTACTATCTTGTATGATTAGGACGAACCAACGATTCGGAAAGCAAATGATTGCACAAGTATTAACTGGATCTAAAAATAAGAAAGTCATTGAATTTAATTTTCATACTTTGCCAACGTACGGTCTTTTATCAAACCGTAGTGTAAAAGAAGTCAGTGAGTTTATTGAGTTTTTAATTTCAGATGAGTTAATTGCAGTTGAACATGGTACGTATCCAACATTAAAAGTAACGGAAAAAGGAAAAGAAGTATTACTTGGTAAAGAGAATGTTTTACGCAAAGAACGAGTAGAAACGAGACAAATTGTTCAAGACCATCCTTTATTTGAAGTGCTTCGTGAAGTGCGTAAAGAAATTGCACAAGGAGAAGGTGTACCGCCGTTCGTTATTTTCTCTGACCAAACGTTAAAAGATATGTGTGCGAAAATGCCACAAAGTGACTCCGAACTCCTAACTGTAAAAGGAATCGGAGAACACAAACTTGTGAAGTACGGGTCTCACTTCTTACAAGCAGTTCAGCACTTTATTGAGGATAACCCAAACTATGCGGAAACAATTAAGACTGAAGTTGTTTCAGAGAGTAAAAAATCAGGAAAAGCGTCAGCGAATTCTCATTTAGAAACGTATGAAATGTATAAACAAGGCATTGATCTAGATGAAATTGCTAAAGAACGTAGCTTATCAAGACAAACAATTGAAAATCATTTAATTCGCTGCTTTGAAGATGGAATGGAAGTAGACTGGAACAGTTTTGTTCCTGCAGAATATGAATCACTGATTGAAACTGCCGTGCAAAATGCAGAGGGTGGTCTGAAATCGATTAAGGACCAACTTCCAAATGAAGTGAGTTACTTTATGATTCGTGCTTATTTACAAATTAGAAAGTAGAGACATATAAAGGGGATAGGGATTTATGCATCACGTTTTCGTGTATGGCACGTTAAGAAAAGAGCAAACGAATGCTCATTTTATGCAAGGTGCAATATGCATCGCAGACGAAGCATGGACGTATGGTAAATTATTTGATACATACGAAGGGTATCCTGCGATGATTTGTTCAAAT
This sequence comes from Bacillus sp. SRB_8, assembly GCF_003264205.1. NCBI lineage: Bacteria > Bacillati > Bacillota > Bacilli > Caryophanales > Bacillaceae > Bacillus > Bacillus sp. SRB_8. The sequence goes on from NZ_NADT01000026.1 coordinate 429,511, forward strand.
GAGGACAAAGTATACGGAGAAGTTTATGAAGTAAATGATGATGTTCTGCAAAAGTTAGATGAACTTGAAGAATACACAGGTAATGCAGAGAGTGATTTATATGACCGAATCACCGAAACGATTTATTTAGGTGATAGAGAAATACGTGCATTTGTGTATATTGCTCAAGATAAAGAGATGCTAAAGAAAGTCATCATTTCTGGTGATTGGGTGGAGTATCAACAAGGAAAATAAAAGCAGCTATAGAGCAGATAGTGGAATCGACCATTATCTGCTTTTCATATTGGTAATTTAAAAATTCTTATTATTTTGATAAATCATAAATATAGAGAAATAAAAATGGTTTTTTTCATGGGTGTCAGAAATTTAGTTTCTCACCTGTAGCAGAAAAATCTAGTGCAGGAGGAGAATAATAATGAACGAATTAAATGTGAAGGAATTTTACCAAAAACAATTCGAACTGTCGAATTACGATATCAATACAGAAAGCTGGTTAGAGCAGGTTGCTAAAGAAGTTCAAGAACAAGTTGGTCATCCATTTCAAGCGATGTTAGAACTAGGAGCAGGAAATGGTAGATTTGCAAGGGCGATGTCTAGGTTACAAGTGAAAATGACTACGGTTGAACTTGTACCAGAGTTAGTTATGTTTGCAAAAGAACATTCTACTAATAATATAGATATTCATTGCGCTGATTTTTATAAAATTAACTTTGAAGAAAAGTTTGATGTTGTTAGTTATTTAGACGGATTTGGTGTAGGAACAGATGATGAGCAATTGATTCTATTAAAACGGATTAAAAATTGGATGAAGGATGATGGATGTGCACTTATTGATATTTATCAACCATTGTATTGGAAAAAAGTAAGTGGACAAGAAATGTTCTTAAGTGTAGCTATGCGAAAATACGAATATGATAGTATAAATGAAAGAATGTTAGATCATTGGTGGGACCCTAATTATCCAAATGATGTAGTAACACAGTCTTTACGATGTTATACGGTAGATGAGATTAGCAATCTATGTGCTGAAGCTGGTTTAAGTATTATGGGATTCTTCCCTGGGGGAGCATATGATTTTGAAAAACGAAAATATAAAGAATTGGCAACATTAAATGAATGTTTGGCATATCGAATTAAATTAAAAAAGAGTAGGGATTAATCTCTACTCTTTTTTAATTTAGAAAATTCTTACTAAAACGATTGACTTTATGAATGGATTTTTAATACAATTATATTTCGACTGAAAAAATTGGAACGGACAGGAGGGAATCATCAAATGAACAACATTTTTGACGAAGAGTTACAAAAAATGAAAGATACTTTAAGTACGATGGATGATCAATTAGAACAGCTTGAAAAAATCCCGGTTTATTATGGAGAAGATTTTAAAGAGCAAATTCTTGAAAGTATGAGGGAGTCTAATAGACAAAGCTTACGTATTGGTGTACATGAGCCGTATTTTGGAAGATTAGACTTTCAGGAGGATGGCAAGGAAGACGTAATGCCGATTTACATCGGTAAAATAGGTGTTTCAGATAAAGATACGATGAAACCAATTGTAATTGATTGGCGTGCACCTGTCGCAAGTATGTTTTATTCATTTACCGGTGGTGAAGAATTAGCATTTTATCATTCACCAGACGGATTAGTAGAAGGCGATGTTTATTTAAAACGAAACATTTCGATTCGAAAGAGAGAACTAGAACGTGTTGTTGATACATATGTGAAAGGAAATGAAGATGTCTCACATGCTGATGATTTTCTTCTATATCGATTAGGTGAGAATAAAGATAATAAATTGAAAGATATCGTTTCGACTATACAATCGGAGCAAAATGATATTATTCGTGCGGAAAGAAACTTACCGTTATTAATTCAAGGGGTTGCAGGGAGCGGAAAAACAACAATCGCTTTACATCGCCTTGCTTTTTTAATTTATGAATATCGTGAACAACTTGAAGCGGAGAGAATGATCGTATTCGCTCCAAACAGTTTGTTTTTAGACTATATTTCAAGTGTACTTCCTGAGTTAGGGGTAGGAAATATTAGTCAAACAACGTTTCCAGATTGGGCATTACGTACGTTAGATGGTTCGGTGAAACTGAAGCAGACAGAAGAAAAATTGAAAGAAGCTTTCTCAATTAATCGCGATGAAAAAAAGGTTATGCTAGGTAAATTGAAAGGCGCGCTGGAATTTAAGTCGTTTATTGAAGAAAGAATGATTCAATTTGAAAAAGATTTAGTGCCAACAAAAGATTTTGAGGCATGGGATAAAGCTGTTATTCCAGTGGAAGACGTTAAAAAATGGATGCAGGTTGAATATAAACACTATCCATTAAAGAAAAGAAGAGAACGTTTAGTCGGCCGTATGAAGCGCTGGATTGAAATTGAGCTTAAAAAGTTTGGAGAAACAAACGAGAAAAAATTACTAAAAAAAGAAGCGACAAAGAGATTGAACACATATATGAATTTTTGGCCGAAAATGAGCCCGCTTTCACTATATAATTCAATGATAAAGAGTAAAGAAATACTCGAAGTATTACCTGAAGAACTTGTTCAAGAAACAGAAAAAAATTGTCGTAAAAAAGAAGTGTATGTAGAAGACTTACCAGCTTTAATTTACATACAACATCGCATAACAGGAATTGAAATTGGACAAAAGTTCCATCACGTCGTTATTGATGAAGCGCAAGATTTCTCGCCATTCCAAGTATATGTATTAAAAGAAATTACACTAGGTAATTCTTTCACTATATTAGGTGATTTATCTCAAGCAATTTATGATTATCAAGGAATTGAAGACTGGGGTGCTTTTAAGGAAGTATTCCAAGAAACAGGTTATTATGAATTGACGAGAAGTTATCGTTCTACAAAAGAAATTATTGAATTCGCGAATGAAATAATTAAAAATGCAGAGATTCCAGTGGGACTCGCAACTCCAGTTTTCCGTAGCGGTGAAGACGTGAAAGTAATTCCGGCAGAGGACCAATTTACTGAAGTTTTAAAGACATTACAGCATTTGCAAACTGAAGATGTGAAAACAATCGCGGTAATTGGAAGAACAGACGATGAATGCCGTGATATATATGAGAAGTTAACAAATGCAGAGTTGACTGTTAATGTCATTGAAGCAGATCAAAGCAAATATGAAGGTGGTATTTCGGTAGTACCTGTATATTTGGCGAAAGGTTTAGAATTTGATGCCGTACTTTTAATCGACGTTGATGAGGAACATTACAAAAATACAAAACATGATGCGAAATTATTGTATGTCGGATGTACGAGATCGCTTCATGATTTATGGATTTTCCATAGTGGGGAAGCGTCGCCATTAATTAAGGGATTAAAATAAATAAAAAAGAGGATTTTCTAGTAATAAACAGAAAAACCTCTTTTTTTCTATATAAAGATATAGGAGGAATGGATATGATTACAAAAGTAATAACAAAAAGAAATTGGGAAATCGCAAAAACAACTAGAGAGATTAATGAAGCCTCACTTAAAGAAGAGGGGTTCATTCATTGTTCATTATTAGACCAAGCTTTAAAAGTTGCGGAAACACATTTCAGTCATGAAGAAGATGTATTATTACTTACAATTGATCCATCCCTAGTAAAAGCAGAAATAAAATATGAACTTGCTTCTAACGGTCAAGAATACCCGCATGTATATGGAGTAATCAATTTTGAGGCAATTGTAGGTGTTGCACCATTTCTTAAAGAAAAGGGAGATTTTTTATTACCAGAGGGACAAAGTTAAGAGTGTTATAGGTATTTAAGTTAGCTAGAAAAGTACAAATCATATCATTTGTGCTTTTTATTGTCTATTTTTTTGAAAAATTATTGTTTTTGTCACACTAATACTGTACGATACATAGTATAAAACACATACTGTATGACATATAGTAATGGAAATGAGGTGGGTGAATGGATACTTTATTAAATTCATTAATTACTGAGCTAAGGAGAGGGACATTGACATTAGCGGTTTTAAGTCAACTAAGAACGCCGCAATATGGATATTCGCTTGTCCAATTATTGGAGCAATCAGGAATCATGATAGATCAAAGTACTTTATATCCACTACTTCGCCGATTAGAAAAGCAGGAGCTAGTGACGAGTAGTTGGGATAAAACGGAGAGTAGACCTCGTAAGTATTATGTTTTAAGTGAATATGGATTAGAGATATTTTTGCAGTTGAAAAAGGAATGGATAAAGGATTCAAAAGAACTTTATAACTTATTAAAGGAGGAGGACGAGAATGAGTTTGATTGATATGTACGTCCAAGAAGTTGCGAAGAGATTACCTGAAAAAAATCGTGAAGATATTACGCTTGAGCTACGGTCGACAATAGAGGATATGTTACCTGATGAATACAATGAGGAAGATGTAAAGAGTGTCCTTGAAAAATTGGGGAGCCCAGTTTCATTGGCTAATGGGTATTTGGATAGACCGATGCATTTAATTGGACCGCGCTATTTTGATGTATATACGACGCTATTAAAAATGATTATACCAATTGCAGCTGTTATCGCACTCATTGCAATGATTGCAGAAAATTTTATAGGCTATACTGGTGATCAAGCAGTATTAAATGTTATTTTACAATTGATAGGTAAAGGCATTGGGGAAATTGTCGAAGTAGGCCTCCATGTATTTTTCTGGTTGACACTTGTATTTGCTATTTTAGAAAGAACAGATAAAGACAAAGGTACCCAACCGTTGACGACAAGTTTAAAAAAATGGACTCCTGATGATTTGAAAAATATCTCGTATGTTCCAAAGAAAAAGTCGATCTCAAAGTTTGAAGTTTTTGGAGGTTTGATGTGGACAGCAGTTTGGGCTACCCTTTACTTTTATGCGAATCATCTTGTTGGCGTATATAATGGTGCAGCAGATGGACTTAAATTTGTCGCACCAACTTTCAATCAAGATGTTTTACTTCAGTATTGGCCAATCGTTGTAATTATGATCGTTTTCGAAATAGGTATATCTCTTTATAAGTTAGTGCAAGGACAATGGACGCAAAAATTGGCAATTGGGAACGCAATCCTACAGTTAGCTGCAACAATAGTATTCATTGTAATCGTAGTAAATCCTCATTTATTTAACGAAGGATTCATTATGTATGTGGCAAATGTGTTTACAATTTCTCCAGAGGAATTTAAAACGTGGTTAATTGGTGGAGGGATAATTATCTTCATATTATCTGCGGTACTAAATGCAATTGATGGTTTTCGAAAATCTAGAATTCGGTTGTAAAAATAAGTTTGTATTATTATTAGGTAGATCAGTTGAAAGAAAGGTACAGAGAAAGATCATTATGAAAGGAAGAAAACAATGATAAGGGAAGCAATGAAAAAAGATGTAACATTTATTTTAGATATTTATAATGATGCAATCCTTAATTCAACAGCTGTATATGCGTACAAACCTGTAACCCTTGAAAATAGAATAGATTGGTATGAACAAAAAAAGGCTGATGGCTATCCAATTTTAGTCTACGAGCTAGATAATAAAGTAGTAGGATTTGCGACATTTGGCCCCTTTAGGGCATGGCCTGCCTATAAATATTCAGTTGAACATTCTGTGTATGTTGATAAGGAATATAGAAAAAATGGAGTTGGGTCCTCTTTAATAGAAGAATTAATTACAATAGCAAAAGAAAGAGAATATATGACCTTAATTGCTGGAATTGACGCAGAAAATGAGAAAAGTATTGCCCTGCATCAAAACTATGGATTTGTTCATGCAGGAACAATAAAAAAAGCCGGTTATAAGTTCAATCGATGGCTAGATTTAGCTTTTTATCAATTGGAGCTTAACGGACCTGGAAATCCTATCGAAGAATAGATGTATTCGTTATGCGTAATAATTAATTTTAAAAGGTAGTGTGAAGAAATTTCATACTACCTTTTTCTTATTGTATTCATGATTATCATTTAACAAAAAAGGATTCTTATATTCTATATCGAATTTTGAGAAGATGATAAAACGATATAAAAAGAGGGATGAATATGCAGGTATACCTTATTATCATCTAGCACATATGACAGGTGGATTACCCACCGCTATAATAAATATTGGTATAATAGGAATGTTTCATAAATTTCCGTTTCTTTATGTAATTGGGGGAAGAGATTTACCTAATCGATTTGATAATAAAGAGGTTGATGAAACAATTCTAGAAGCTTTGAAGTGCTTATATAAAGAATATAAGATGACAAGTCAAACAAACGTTGTAACCGATAATTGAATAAAAACGTTATTTTAATAGCAGGGAGGGGAATAGTGCACCTAAAGGAGTATACCGTTTACAAAAGTGAATCGCTCATATGTATCGGGACTATAAAGGAATGCGCTCAGCATATGGGAGTGTCTGGTGATTTCTAACATAAAAAGAGAGCACAAAGGCTCTCCTTAATGGTTTTGTGATCCGCCAGCAAAACGAAAAGATTCAAGTACTTCAATACATTAGAAATTTTGTGAACATGAAGTACAAGGTCCACCAGTCGGCTGAAATACAACATTGTCAACAAAAGCTGTTGCGCCTTGCCCACCTGTAGCAATATTTTGGAAAGCAACACATGCTGTAGTCACACCAGGAGGTATACACACAACAAGAGTATAATGTTGGAAAAGAGATTGCGGTTGATTCATAACTGGTATAATATGTGGAATATTTAATGGGCCAAGAGTTGCAGCAAGAGGAGGACATCCATGTCCAAGGTCTGGAAAAGATACAGAAGCTATAAGAAATGCATTATCCCTTACATCCGCAGCAAAAGAAAACGTAAAACAACAACCTTCGTCAACATCAACCAATTGATTAATACTTCCACCTGGTCCAATTGACGCAGCTAAGAGACTAAGTGCCCCATTTGAAAGAATACGACCACTATGAGCATTTGGAACACCTACTTCTTCAACATCCCCAATTTGATTCCAACCAGGAACTGGATCGGTTACTAATGGTGGTTCGTCAAATCCAGGATTGTCAAGAACATTAGTACATGGGCAACACGCTACTGCAGTTGCTCCTGTTGCTCCTGTTGGTCCTGTTGGTCCTGTCGGACCCGTTGGACCAATTTCAGGTGGAGGTAAAGGGGGACCAAAACATTCGCATGGAATATGAAATTTCTTATTAAATTTACTCATTTTTACACCATCCTTATCATTCACCCACTTACACTCTATAGCTTATGAATTAGCTAACACGCAAGTATAAGGAAAAAGCCTTTAAAAATAAAAATAAGCATAAGCCCTTATGACACAAATATAAACCCATTCTATAATATATAAGGAACATGGCTTTACTCCAAACAGCACTTATTTTTTGGCCATCTATTTTATTATTAATTACTAGTTTTATCGTCATAAGTTATGCAAGAACAGGGCATGTATCAATGCCGGGATTAATTGGTTTTTCATGTTTTGTTACATATGGTAGATTTGTATTGATTAGTCTATTGAAATGATGCAATAAAAATATGTAAATATTATAAGAATTGAAAGGATGAAATATATATGAAACGTATAGAGAACGGTACACGCACTGAAGGAGAATACATTAAAAATAAATTAATTCAATATAACATGTCTGCGCTGTCAGATGAAGTAAAACAGCCAATGGAACAAGTAAGTTTCGTAGTGAAAGATGAGGAAGGAAAAATCTTTGGCGGGGTAACAGGAACGATGTATTTTTATCATCTTCATATAGATTTTTTATGGGTTGATGAATCTGTTCGTCATGATGGTTATGGTAGTCAATTGTTACATAAAATAGAAGGAATTGCGATGGAAAAAGGATGTAGACTTATTTTACTAGATTCATTTAGTTTCCAAGCACCAGATTTTTATAAAAAGCACGGATACCGAGAATATGGTGTTGTTGAAGATCATCCTAAAGGGCATAGTCAACACTTTTTAGAAAAGAGATTATAATAATATTATGTATACTGGTTGAGGGGAGAAAAAATGTACACGTATAGATTACAACATGAACAACCAATCTGTGTAGAAAAAATAAAGAAACTTTACGATTCTGTAGGTTGGTGGCCAGAAAGAAAAGAAGTCGATATTCAAAAAATGTTAAAGAATAGTATAGCAATTGGAGTATGGGAAGAAAACGAATTAATTGGATTTGCTAGAGTTGTTACTGACGGTGTTTTTCGGGCGTATATTGAAGATGTTGTCGTACATGAGAGTGTAAGAAACAAGGGAATTGGTGAGAAGATGCTTACAATGTTACTTCAAGAGGTATCCCATATTGATATTGTTAGTCTATTTTGCGGAGAGAAACTAATAAAGTTCTATGGTGAACAGCAATTTCAAGTTACGAAGCAAATTGTGATGCATCGTAATCAAATAGTGAAAGAATAAGAGGTGCCAATTAGAATGAATGCAACAAGAGCATATTGTTTATCGAAAAGAAAAGCGACAGAAGATTCTCCAGATGGCTGGAGTGCAACATGTATGAGGTTAAATAATAAAATATTTGCGATAGTGAATCATGAAGAAGGTGAAAAAGCTGCGATTACATTAAAATGTGATCCAGAACTTTCTTTACGAATAAGAGAAGATTACCCAGAAACAATAATTCCTGGATATCATATGAATAAAAAGCATTGGAATACAGTGTACATACATAAGGATGTAGGACAAGAACAAATTAATAAAATGATAGATTGGTCGTATGATTTAGTATTACAATCATTTTCAAAGAAAAAGCAGCAAGAGTTATTGGATTAAATACAAAGTGAAGTCGACTATAAATAGCTAGTAAAATGATTATATTTTACTAGCTATTTGCAGTTTTACATTATATATTAGGAGATTTTGAAATGAATACGAAACGAAATAGATTACTATATGCGGTGTTTACTATAGTTGTTATTATTTTAGGTCTTAGTTCAAGAAAGTTTGCTTTTGCGTTACCAGATTTGTTAAATGGGTACTTAGGTGATGCTTTATGGGCATTAATGATTTTTATTGGATTTGGATTTTTGTTTCCTAAAATAGAAACGAGGAAATTAGCTTTTATTAGTTTGATATTTTGCTACGGGATTGAAATTAGTCAATTGTACCATGCGGAATGGATAGATAGCATTCGAGCAACGACTTTAGGTGGACTCGTATTAGGTTACGGATTTTTATGGAGTGATTTAGTGGCTTACACAATTGGTGTTGGAGTAGGAATGCTTGGTGAGTTTATGCTACGGAAGAAATAAAAGATGTAAAAAGGGGTATTTATGAAAAAAATAATATTAATAGGTTCTGGTGGTTCAGGAAAATCTACATTAGCAAAACAGTTAGGGAATAAATTAAATATTAAGGTGCATCATCTTGATGCACTATTTTGGAAACCAAATTGGGAGGGTGTACCGAAAGAGGAGCAAAGAACGGTTCAAAATGAATTAGTTAAAGGGGAAAAGTGGATTATTGATGGGAATTATGGCGGGACAATGGACATAAGAATTAACGCAGCTGATACAATTATCTTTCTTGATATTCATAGAACAATTTGTGTTTATCGTGCTTTTAAAAGAATTGTACAATATCGGAATAAAACAAGACCGGATATGGGGGCTGGATGTGAAGAAAGATTTGACTTACAATTTTTCAAATGGATATGGGAATATCCTAAGTCGAAAAGACCTGCAATTTTAAAAAGACTCGATCAATTCAATAAGGATAAAAGAATTATTATTTTAAAAACACCAAATGAGGTTCAACGATTCATAAAGGAAGTGCAGTAAGTATAAATTGGTGCATTAAAAACATTAAATTATGTTCCATTTTGAATGGAGGAATAATATTGAATGAAATAATTCGCTTGATTGATTCTTATATGGTAAAAATCCCAGCAGGGGAGATAGTTTTAAGAGACGATCGAATTAAAAGAGAATGGAAGGCCCAAATTAAGCCGTTTCTTCTTGCACAATATACTGTAACGATGGAATTATATTATACTGTTATAAATGAATCATCAAATTTTTTTCTAGGCAATCATAAACCCGTTGTTAATACTTCTTGGAATGATGTGATTATATTTTGTAATTTACTTTCAAAAAAAGCGGGATTAAAAGAATATTATTCTATTAGTGATGGCGGTCAAAAGGTTAGTTGTAATGTAGAGTCCAACGGCTACCGATTACCTTCTGAGGCAGAGTGGCAATATGCATGTAAAGCAGGGACTACTGGGTATACATATGGAGAACTTGATAAGATAGCTTGGTATAATAAAAACTCGGATGGGAAAATTCATGAGGTCGGTAAAAAAGAACCGAATGCATGGGGAGTATATGATATGTTAGGGAACGTTTGGGAATGGTGTTATGATTTGTATGATGAAAAGGTATATGGATCGTACCGGATTTTCCGAGGCGGTAGCTGGGCTGAAGAAGCGAGAGGGTGCGGTGCCACTTGTCGCCGTCGTAGTCATCCTACATTTCATATAGATGATCTCGGTTTTAGGCTTGCTAGGTCAATTTAGCAGGAAAATGATACATATAACTCCATAAAGAGTATGGAAAGTATCCATACTCTTTACAACATAGAAATTTTAAAATTTAAGGAGTGTTTTGAATGGCACGTGTTTTATTCATTAACGCTGGATCAGAAGGACATATAAATCCAACATTACATGTTGTAGAAGAACTGATTTCTCGCGGTGAAGAGGTAGCTTATTTTTCAATAGAGGCTTTCAGGGAGCGTATTGAGAAGACAGGTGCTACTGTACGAACGATTGATGATGAAAAATTTATAAAAGCATTTCTTTCCGGTGGTCGAAATTATTTACAGGAAAGAATAAACGGCCTTCTACATACAGCTGATATTGTAATACCTAGTGTTCTAGAACAAATTGAAGGTGAACATTTTGATTATATTATTCATGATTCGATGTTTGGCTGTGGCCGCTTAATTGCCCAAATTCTTAATCTTCCAGCCATAAATTCATGCACATCTTTTGCACAAGATGAAAAATCATTTAAACAAATGTTAGTCCATCTTTCTAAAAATATCCCACTGGAAGTTCAGGATAGAATACATAATGATTTTGAAAACATAACTAATGGAATTACAGAAAAATATGGTGTTAATATAAACTCACCGTATGAAGTTTTCTGTAATCCAGCTTCACTTACTATTGTGTATACAATTAAGGAGTTCCAACCTTTTGGGGATACATTTAATGAAACATTCAAATTTGTGGGTCCATCTATCTCTACACAAGTGAAAAATGAAGGTTTTGATTACACTTCAATTGAAGAAAAAAGCCTGATTTACATTTCATTAGGTACTGTTTTTAATGAAGCGATTGATTTTTATAAACTTTGTATGAAGGCGTTCGAGAATAGTAAGCATACAATTGTTATGTCTATTGGCAACAAAACGGAAATAAGTGATTTAGGTAATATCCCTAAAAACTTCATTGTGAAAAACTATGTACCACAAACTGAACTTCTCAAATATACGAAACTATTTATTACACACGGCGGTATGAACAGTACGCATGAAGGGATATATAACGGTGTTCCACTCGTTGTAATTCCGCAAAGTGCAGATCAGCCAGTAATCGCAAAGCAAGTGGAGAGTCTCGGGGCAGGAGTTAAATTGCAAATGCAAGGATTAACTGCGGATCAACTAAGTGAAAGTGTAGAAATAGTATTAAATAATCCGTCATGTAAAGAAGCTGCTTTGAATTTGAAGGAGTCTCTCCGAAAATCAGGTGGGTATAAGCAAGCAGTTGATGAAATTTTTAAATTTACAGGCTGTTATTAAAACTATACATGTGAAAGGGTGTCTATATTAAATGATATAGACACTTTTATGTTATATGAAGCGAGGAATTGATGAAATGGAAAGAATGAAAATACTAGATGTAAATTTTGCTGACATGACAGCTACACCATTTTTTCAAGTGGAGGCGAAAAATAGAATTAGATTCGATATAGAATTATTTGAGGGTAATTTGAGAGGATTAAGAGGGATTTTGACTGAACTTTTTAAAAGTCCTGATACAATTGATGTTTCATTTATTTCCGGTTACATAACATATGGTAAAAGTAAGAGAATAAATGAGAAAACAAAAATTGGAAGGTTCATGAAGATTAAGAATTGGGCAGAAACGAAAGTAGACGTTGATGATCTTGAAAGTACAATCATATTTACTACGATTAAAGGTGTACATGAAGATGAAGTATATAAGTATTGCAAGTATGTAGTTAATGGTGGTCAGCAAGCGTATATTTCTTTTTATAACGATACTTATTTATTGTATATAAGTACAGACGTTATTGATATTATTTCACCAGATACAAGTTTAATAGAAAAGTTAAAACTTCAATACAGTGAAGAATATGATAAGTTTTATGAAACTATATTGACGGATTCGGAAATGTTTACAAGTGATAAGTAATTTCAAAGTATTGATAGAAAGATATATGGAAAATGGAGATGGCACGTTGTTTTAAAATAATGTAATCTCACATTGCCATGCGTTTTAAGTTAACGATGAAGGGTTTCAAGACGACTTGGTGCAATTCATCCATATATATACCTAAAATTTTTCATTACAAGTACTACAATTTCTATTGCTCACTTTTACTTTATAAATTTAGGATGTAGTTTTACGTGTTAGTAGTAATTTCACTGTTTCTGCACAACTTCTGCACACATTTAGGTGATTTCTATGTCATGATATATTCCGTAAGTGAAATATTTCACAAGAAATGAAATGTTTCTTTACGACGGTGTATGCATATTTACGCATACACGAAATAAGATTGACTCTTGTTATTCTTTTACATCAAAGCCCACATTACACTACGAAGTATAACAAGAAGGGGACAGGAACATGAATAATCGATTTTTAAAACAACTACAAAACTTGAAAATGAACAAAAAAAGTATAGGAGCTGTTGCATTAACAGCTGGAATTATCGGCACGACACTTATTCCTCAAAATGCATACGCGCACGGCTTTGTTGAAAAGCCTGGTAGCCGTTCCGCTTTATGTAGCCCAACTTATGGTGCTCTAAATGTAAACTGCGGAAGTGTTATGTATGAACCACAAAGTTTAGAAGCTCCAAAAGGATTCCCACAAGGTGGCCCAGTGGATGGGAAAATCGCTTCTGCAGGTGGAAAATTTGGCGGTATTTTAGATCAACAAGCAGCGGAGCGTTGGTTTAAAAATACAATCACTGGTGGGGAAAATACATTTACTTGGAAGTATACAGCGCCTCACTTAACAAGCAAATGGCATTACTATATTACAAAAAAAGGATGGAATCCAAATAAAGCACTAACAAGAGCGGACTTTGAGCCAATTGGCACTGTACAACATGATGGTTCTGCAGCTTCAAATAATTTAACTCACAAAATCAATGTACCTACTGACCGTAGTGGATATCATGTAATTTTAGCAGTATGGGATGTAGCTGATACAGTAAATGCATTCTATAATGTAATTGATGTTAACCTCATCAACAATGTGAAACCAGACACAGAAGCTCCAAGTATTCCAAATGGACTTCAGGCGCAAAAAGTAACAGCAAATAGTATAGAACTAACATGGAACGTTTCTACGGATAATGTAGGAGTAAAAGGGTACCAAATCTTCCGTAACGGAGAGATGATTGACACAGTACCAGGCACTTATTTTATTGATAAGAAATTACAACCAAGCACAGAATACACTTATACTGTAAAAGCAATTGACGCAGCTGGCAATGTATCGAAAGAAAGTACAGCGCTTACAGTGAAAACAACAGTTGAAGCTCCTGATACAGAAGCACCAACACAACCAAAAGGATTACATAGCATGGGAACAACAGCGTCAAGTGTGGATCTAATGTGGAGCCCATCTGATGATAACGTTGGAGTAGACTATTACGATATTTATAGAGAAATAGAAGGAACAATGAAAAAAATTGCAACATCCAATACGATTTCTTATATGGATAAAAATTTACTCGCTAATACTACTTATAAATATGCAGTGAAAGCAGTGGATGTAGTTGGAAATGAATCCGTACAAAGTGATACGTTCACAATTACTACAAAAACTGAAAGCGCTTCATATGAAGCGTGGGATGCAAAGAAAGCATATAAAAAGGAAGATAGAGTTTTACACGAGGGAAAAGTGTATGAAGCAGTCCAGAATTATGAAGGACATGGGGATCCAAACTGGATTTTTGCTTTATCCTTATGGAAAACAGTGTAAGCTTTACCTCAAAATGAAATGAAAGATGATGGGCTTTGATGCAAAAAAAGGAAGTTTGAGAGTTAACTTTTCTGCTTATAAAAAAGAAGACGTATTCAGCGTCGTCTTTTTGTATTAATCTAGAATATTCATCAAAGAGACTTTCAAACGAATAAGCTACAGAAAGGTTACTATACGAATACATAATGTAGAATCATATAGTAACCTTTCTATTATGATAACACTTTCGTCATAAGAATATGTGGAATTCCATCTTCCATAAATACGTCGGAAGAAGTTTGATAGCCTAATTTTTCATAAAACCCTTCAGCTTGTGTTTGACCGTGTAGTTTAACTTTGTTTGCTTCTTTGTTACGAGCAATCTCTTCTAACTTTTGAATGATTACTTTGCCTAATCCGTATTTGCGATAGTCTTTTAAAATACAAATTCTTTCTAGTTTACCCATTCCGTCAACGAATCGTATACGGCCAGTTCCTACAGGAAGTTCATTATAATAAACTAATATATGTTTGCATGCCTCGCCAATTTGGTCATATGTATCGAATTCATCTTCAAGAGGGACACCTTGTTCTTTTACAAAGACTTCTTTTCGAATGTGAAAGGCAGTTTCTAAATCTGTAAGTTCTGTTATGAGTTTGGATTGCAAATTGTTCAGCCCTTTCTAGTGTGATATGAATGTGTTTTCATAGTATATCATACTGTAATGCTATAAAAGAAAAAACTGACTTGCAAAAGTCAGCCTTTAAAATGCTTAATATTCTTTTATACCGTTTTTTGTTCCGATGATCGCTTTGCTCGTCATATTGATAAATAATCCTGTTTCAACTACACCGGTAATCATCTTTAACTCTGTATGTGTATCATTTGGATTCAATATTTTGTTTGGAAAAATACAATCAATAATTAAATTGCCGTTATCAGTTATAAATGGTCCGCCATCTTTCATACGTAAACGCGTTTCGCATCCTAAAGATTGAATTCTCTTTTCAGTTTGCTTCCAAGAGAAGGGGATGATTTCAATAGGAAGTGGAAAGGTACCTAAATGTGAAACGAGTTTGGATTCATCTGCAATAATAATAAGTTCTTTAGAGGAGGTGGCAACAATCTTTTCGCGAAGTAATGCACCACCACCACCTTTTATTAATTGTAAATCATTATTGATTTCATCTGCTCCATCAATTGTGAGATCAAGTATATCAATTTCATTTAAAGAGATTAGCGGAATAGATAATTGTTTTGCTAATACTTCAGTTTCTTTTGATGTCGGTGCAGCTTGAATAGATAACCCTTCTTGTACACGGTGACCTAACTTTTGTATCGTCCAATATACGGTTGAACCCGTACCAAGTCCAATCGTCATACCATCTCTTACAAAGCCAGCAGCATATTC
This sequence comes from Bacillus sp. SRB_8, assembly GCF_003264205.1. NCBI lineage: Bacteria > Bacillati > Bacillota > Bacilli > Caryophanales > Bacillaceae > Bacillus > Bacillus sp. SRB_8. The sequence continues at coordinate 445,129 of NZ_NADT01000026.1, forward strand.
GCCTGCAAGCTGTTTTAAATTCATCATTTTACTCCGCTGGGCGTGGTCCAGCATCTAAACCGGAATTTTCAACTGTAAGTATAGGGCGAACGGTAATATCTTTATGTACACGCATTTGGCACGATAATCGTAAGTGGTCTTCAATTCCTTTTTCCGTAATAGCTTGTTTTTCATCATTTGTCGCCTCACAAAAATCACCTGCAATGACTTCAACTCTACAAGTTGTACATCTTGCTTTGCCACCGCAACGATGAAGAATGTGTACACCGTTATCTTCAAGTGCTAATACTAATTTCGTTCCTTCTTTAATATCGAAAGTTCCGGTACCTTCAACTGTTAATTTTGGCAAATTGATTCCTCCTCATGTAAAATGCTATATAACATATTTATGACCCGTATTCATGAACATAAACATAAAATTAATTATAAGCCCCGTAACTTTTTTATTTGTTCAATCGTTTATTAAGTAAGCGCTGAAAAGGAGTGGTTATTTTGTGCACAAAAGTAACTCAGGTTTTAAAGGATCATATCGATATGAATCATTCAAATATAAATTTTTTAATTACACATTATGCAGAGGTAAAAAGATACTGTACGTTTTTGACGAAAAACAAATGGGATGGGGAAGACCTTGCCCAAGAAGCAATTTGCAAAGTTCTTCAAAAGTATAGTGAGAAGGAAATTTGTATAACGCTTCTGTATAAAATTGCTCGAAATCAATGGTTAGATCAAATGAAATCAAAATCCGTTCAAGAAAAGTTAGAACAGCAAAATACATTTGAAGAACCACATGGAAAAATTGCAGATTTGCATGAAATGGTAGGGAAAGTATTGTCTTCGTTAAATGTGCAACAATCCGTAATTTTATTATTGAAGGATGTTTTTCAGTATAGTATCGCGGATATTGCAAAAATATGCTCTGTATCAGAAGGCGCAGTGAAAGCATCTTTATTTAGGAGTAGAAATAGGCTGAAAACTGTAAATGAAGAAGGCATTGAAATAGTGGAGTACACGGATGATGTTGAAATCGTTGTAACTTCTATTCGAGAAGAAAGACCTGAATTGTTGACGAAACTTCTCCCAACAATAGATTTCACTAAGTTACCATCAATACAACCAGTGTTATTCTTCAGTATGAAACAATTTTCTTCTTACAGTTGTATGCTTAATGCGGCATAAAACAGATGGAGGGATTTATAATGAGTGTAATTCCTTACGTAATAGAACAAACGAAATTAGGAGAACGCTCCTATGATATATATTCAAGATTATTAAAAGACCGAATTATTATGATTGGTTCAGAAATTAACGATCAAGTTGCAAGCAGTGTAGTAGCACAATTATTGTTTTTAGAAGCGGAAGATGCAGAAAAAGATATATTCCTGTATATCAATAGTCCGGGTGGTTCAACGACAGCGGGATTTGCAATATTAGATACGATGAACCTTATTAAACCAGATGTGCAAACACTTTGTATGGGCTTTGCGGCATCATTTGGTGCGCTTTTACTATTAGCTGGCGCAAAAGGAAAAAGATTTGCGCTCCCTAACAGTGAAATCATGATTCATCAACCGCTCGGCGGTGTAAAAGGGCAAGCAACGGAGATTGAAATTACAGCAAAAAGAATATTAAAGTTAAAACATGATATTAACAAAATTATATCTAATCGAACAGGGCAACCAGTAGAAAAGGTAGCTCATGATACAGAAAGAGATTATTTTATGACGGCAGTAGAAGCGAAGGAATATGGAATTGTTGATGCAGTTATTGAGAAAAAATAACGTAAAACAGGCTAGAGAATATACTAAATTCTCTAGCCTGTTTTTGTCATTCTTTATTCTTTTATCCATTCATCAACTAAAGCTTGATTCTTTTTTATCCATTTTCGAGCAGCTTCTTCTGGATCTTTCGTTTTATTTAACATGACCATTAACGTACCAAGTTGTTCATCGTTCATTTTCCATTGATCAAAGTATTTCACAATATCCGGATGATCTTTTTCGAAACCTTTACGAACGGAGTAATAAATGTCATCTTTTTCACCATATACTTTCTTAGGGTCTTTTAAATATTTTAAGTCAAATTCTGAAAAGCCCCAATGAGGATTCCAAAGCGTAACAGCGATTGGTTTCTTTTTCGTATATGCCTTCTTTAGTTCGCTCATCATCGCAGCTTCTGAAGATTGGACAAGTTTTAGTTTTATATCATATTCCTTCATTGCTTTATTCGTTAAATTCATTAGGCTACTACCAGGTTCAATCCCAACAATTTTATTATCTAGCTCATCTTTATGTGCATTTAAATCTTCAATACTGTTAACGTTTTTCACATAAGAAGGGACGACTAAACCAAGCCCAGTACCTTCATACCATTTTGATTTTAAGACGAAGTCATCTTTGTAACGGGCATTTAATGGTTTATCCGTAACAGGAAGCCATACTTCTAGATTCGCATCAACATCACCACGTGCGACGCCAGTCCATATCGCAGCTTTTTCTAAATACATGAGTTCAACTTTATAGCCTTTTTCTTCTAATAAAACTTTCCACATATTTGCGGTTGCGATATTTTCTTTCCAACTTGTTACACCAAGTTTAATTTTTCCTTTCGAATTTGCATTTGTTGCATTACAAGAAGTGAAAATCATACTAATAAATAGTAACAGACTTATAATCCATATTTTTTTTCGCATTCAAAACCTCCTGTGAAGCTTTTGCTTTTTATAAATTAATCTATAAGTGAACCTTCTTATTATGAACGGAAACAAGAATTTTTAAAGAAATCTTATATATGTCATTTTTATGTAATATTTCTCTGTAAAATCGCAACACTATGTAAATAGATGGGTAGAAAAGGAGTAGTGACATGGATAATACAAAGGTACGTGTTGAAAATGTAACAAAAGTCTTTGGGAAACATCCGCAACGGGCGCTTACCTTATTAAAAGAAGGAAAAAGCAAATCGGAAATTTTAAAGGAGACAGGAATGAACGTTGGTGTGAAAAAGGCAACGTTTGAAGTATACACTGGAGAAATTTTCGTTATTATGGGTTTGTCTGGTAGTGGGAAATCTACATTGGTTCGAATGCTAAATCAATTAATTAAACCGACAGCGGGGCATATATACATAGATGGTGAAGACATCGCAACGATGGGAAAAGAAGAATTGCGAAGAGTAAGAAGGACGAAAATGAGTATGGTTTTTCAGAAGTTTGCTTTATTTCCACATCGTACGGTAATACAAAACGTTGCGTACGGGTTAGAAATTCAAGGAGTTCCAGTAGAGGAACGAGAAAATAAGGCGTTAGAATCGCTACAGTTAGTAGGACTCGATCATCATAAAGATAATTACCCTAGTCAACTTAGTGGTGGTATGCAGCAGCGTGTTGGAATTGCAAGGGCACTAACGAATAATCCAGATGTATTACTAATGGACGAGTCATTTAGTGCATTAGATCCACTAATTCGAAAAGAAATGCAAGATGAATTGTTAGAGTTACAAGATAAAATGGAAAAAACAATTATTTTTATTACACATGATTTAGATGAAGCTCTTCGAATTGGTGATCGTATCGCATTAATGAAAGATGGAGAAATTGTCCAAATTGGAACACCGGAAGAAATTATGATGAGCCCTGCAAATGAATTTGTAGAGAAATTCGTTGCGGATGTGAATTTAGGAAAAGTAATTACGGCAGAATCTATTTTAAAAAGACCAGAAACGTTATTAATCGATCGTGGGCCGCGTGTAGCTTTGCAAATTATGAGAAATGCAGGTGTTTCTACGGTATATGTTGTGAACAAAAAGTATGAGTTTTTAGGTATTTTAACAGCGGATGATGCAAGTAAAGCAATGAAAAAACAATGGCCAATTGCTGATTTATTACTTAACGATATTCCACACGTTTATCTAGATACATTACTGGAAGAAACGTATGCAAAAATGGCGGAGATGAAATATCCATTACCCGTAATTGATGAAAAGAAAAGGTTGAGAGGAATTATTAAACGTGAAAGTGTCATTCAAGCTCTTGCAGGTAACATTGAGGAAGAGGTGAAAGATGATGAATAATATTCCGCGCATTCCATTAGGCGAATGGGTCGATTCATTTGTTGCAAGTTTATATGAGCACTTTGAAGGCTTGTTCCGAGGATTCTCCTATATTATCGGTGGATTTGTTGATTTACTCACTAATTTTTTAACAATAATACCAGCCATAGTGATGATTATCATCTTATGTTTCCTCATTTGGTACACAACGAGGAAATTATCTTTAGTCATTTTTACGCTCATCGGATTATTATTTATTTTAAATATTAACTACTGGGCACAAACGATGCAAACATTAGCGCTCGTACTTACGTCAGTTATTATCTCAATTATTATCGGAATTCCCATTGGCATTTTAGCATCTCAAAATGAACGTTTCTCAAAATTTTTAAAGCCGACATTAGATTTTATGCAAACAATGCCGGCATTCGTCTATCTCATTCCCGCGATAACATTTTTTGGAGTAGGCGTCGTACCAGGCATTATTGCTTCCGTTATTTTTGCTATGCCACCGACAATCAGATTTACAGACTTAGGAATTAGACAAGTTCCAGAAGATTTAATTGAAGCTGCGAATGCATTTGGCTCTACCGCATCACAAAAATTATTTAAAGTACAATTACCGCTCGCAACCGGAACGATCATGGCTGGCGTGAATCAAAGTATTATGCTTTCGTTATCAATGGTTGTAACAGCTTCACTTGTAGGAGCGCCAGGACTTGGCGTCGATGTATATCGCTCTGTAACACAAGTAAATATCGGAATGGGATTTGAAGCTGGACTAGCTATCGTCGTGATTGCGATTATATTAGACCGAATTACGCAAGGGTTTTATACAAAAAGAAAATAATTCAAAAAACACACTTTATACTACAAAGTGTGTTTTTTGAATTCGAATTACATCCGAACAATAACAGAGCCTCCAGCTGGTGCACAAACTTGGTTTTGCTGTTGTTCCATTGATTTTATTAATTGATTATTTTCTTCGATTAATGAGATTAATTTAGCTAATTGGCTTTCAAGGCTTGCGATGCGCTGCATCATGTATTGCGAATCATAATGCAGTGTATTCCTTACTGGATGGGGGGAGTAAGCATATTGTTGATTTATATTTGGATTCCAATGAGGATACATTTGAATCGTTCCTCCTTCAATAAATTACTGATCTTTCTTATAGTAAATGCCTATGTATATGTAATGGTGACTTAAAAATTCTTTCAAACGAAGAGGATTATGTAGGGGGAATGGAAAAGTAATAAAGTACATTTTCTGGAAATTTCCAAGCGGAATAGCAAATATATTAGGAGACAGCAACGTTCATGTAAATGGATATTATATGGGGAGAAATTATGAGAGGAGATGCTATTTTGGCTAATAATAAAAAAAGAAATGATGCTATGACAATTGGTGTCGCTATAGGTGTTGTAATCGGTGTAATTCCTGGTGTATTTACTGATAATATAGCAATCGGAATAGCGATTGGGATTGCAGTTGGAATGGGGATTACGCTTTTGAAGAAATAATGAGTTGTAAATTATTTTAATGTGAAAATTCTTGTTTTAAGAGATTGAATTTTCGGAATATAAAACCTATTTTTCCTTTTTTTATGATATTATATATGCAAAGGATGGTGATGGATATGCCAATAAACAATCAAGCAGAACAAAACTGCTTCATTTGTGAAAAACATAAAGGGAACATTACAGTTTCAGGTGGAGCTATTTACGAAGATGAACTCATTTACGTTGGACATGTCCATTGGGATGCAGAAGAAACATATCTTGGTTATGTAATGATTGATATAAAGAGACATGTACCTGGTCTCGCTGAATTAACTGAAGATGAGGCAAAGGCATTCGGACTGATAACAAGTAGAGTAAGTAAAGCGCTTAAAGAAAGCAAAGGTGCAGAACATATTTACAGTTTCGTTTCAGGTAATGGTGTACCACATTTGCATATGCACATTATTCCACGTTATCCAAATACACCAAAAGAGTTTTGGTCACCGACTGAAGTAGCAAATTGGACTGGTGCACCACATGGAGATTCAGAGAAAATTAAAAAACTATGCGAAAGAATACGAAAGTATATGGTAAATGAGTATGCATACAACAAATAATACACAATATTCATGGGTTGGAAGTAGGGAAATGTGTTTAGACGAAGTTTCAGTAAAGCAATATGGTGATATCGTACTTGGTAGATACGGCGGGAATATAAGTGCCGGAGCAAAAAAGAATGAAGACGGTGCATTAGTTTTGTCGAATGGTGATTGGGAATTCGCCGTTATATTAGACGGGCATAATAGTGCAGAAAGTGTTGAATTAGTAGTAAATACAATCCAAAAAGAATATGAAAATATAGAAGTGATTATGAAAGAATCAATTGAAACCGTATTTCGATCTGTTGAAAATTATATACTTACGATATTTCAATCCCGCTCATTTAAAGAAAAGTGCGAAAGGGTAAAAGGTGAAACTGCTTGCTTAATATGCGTAAGAAAAGAAAATTACATATGGTGGCTTTCCATAGGTGATTGCTTAGTTTATGTATTTCATGATGAATTACATAAATTAGGACAATATACATTGAATCAACGCCACTTTTACGAATGGATTGGAAATGTAAACACATTTGATTTACCCGTTCCTTGCTATTCATCAGGAATTCGTGAATTACGTACTGGAAAGAATCGAATTGTAATGGTGACAGATGGGGTATTAGAATGCGGGGAACGCCGTTATGAAACTCCATTAAATCTTTATAATGATATGAATGGAAATAATGTAGAGCTTAAAGAACATGTTCACAATGTTTTAGAACACGTTCATCATCAATTAGGACGAGATAGTGCAACAATTATTAGTTGGGATGTTGAAAATAAAAGGAATGCTACGTATCCGAGTGATCAGCCGGAGAAAAGGTAAAGGAGGAGGCCTTTCTGTTTTTCTTGAAACTAATTGTCTTATTGTTATGGATTATAATTTTAATTTTTTTAGAAAAAATCGTGAGAAAAAAGTTAAATATACCGAGACAAACAGGATGGAATAGTAAATATGTCAGTCAATCACATAAATGGGGGCACTGGATTATCATTATTTCTTATGTAGTACTTATGATGATAGTTTCAATTTTGAATCCAATATACATGACTTATATACCAATTTTCTTTTTTATAACATTGTACATTTTCCAAGGGTATATGCAGTGGAAATATAATAGGCAAACAAAAGAATATATTATTTCGTTTGGAGTTGTTCCGTTATTAATAATTACAGGTATTATTTTGAATGTATTCTATAATACGTATTGGTGATGAATGGTCATACAAATAAAGGGTGAGAAAATGATAAGACCACGTTTACGGGCAGAAGTAATGATTGTAAACGACGAACATTCAAAAGTACTAGTACAATGTGATGAGAACGAATCATTTTATCGTTTTCCAGGTGGCTCTATTGAATTTGGTGAAACGTCAAAAGAAGCAATAATTCGAGAGTTAATAGAAGAATACGATTTGAAAGTTGATGCTCAAGAGTTAGCAATTGTAAATGAACACATTTTTGAGTGGGACAACGAAAAAGGTCATCATTGTACATTGATACATTGGGGGACTGCTCAAGAGGTAGTTATAAATGAATTAAGGCATAAAGAACATGAGGATATTATATTAATTTGGAAAAGTCTAGAGGAATTAAAGAAGAAACCAACATATCCTGAAGGGATCATAAGTTACTTAGAAGAGGATAACTGTAATATAGTCCAATTTATTTCAAATAATTAAATGAAGTAATAGGAGGGATGAAAGTGGGAACTTCTACTTTTTGGATTATAACTATTGTTTTTTGTATAGCTGTCTATTTCTTTGATAAGTTTTTAAGAAAAAAATTGAATATGCCCAAGGTTGGTTTTTGGGGATATAAGAAACATGTAAATAGTTTACATAAAAAATTGGAAATAGGACTACTTTTTATTTATTTAATAACTAGCTTTATATTTATCTTTAAATTCGAAAGTGTAAATATTGCTTATGTCATTTTTACTTATTTAGGGGGGACGATAATCTTAAGAGCATTGATGGAATGGAAGTATGATAGAGAATCGAAAGAATATATATTTTCGATAATTGGGGTATTCACGTTTATTTTTATGACTTCAATACTATTTTACTTCTTTCCATCTGCTGCATAATAAAATGATTATTGATGGTACATATAATGAAATCATGAAGTAAATAATAACCATTTATCCGTTCGATGATAAATGGTTATTATTTACTTTACAGTTACATCCTCTTAAAACTCCTCAAAACTAGAAATTCCCACAATCTCCAAGGAAGAACCTTCTTCGCAAAGATCATAAATTTTACACCTTTCCCAATTGGGTATCGTAATGTAGTACGCCTTGCTTCAGCAATTTCTACGATTTTATTTGCAACATCCATCGGATTACCAAGTGTATCGTTGCCATTGTTTATGTGCTTTTGTATTTTATCCATATATTCTTTGTAAGGAGAGGTTGTATCAGATTGGTTTTCAGCTAATTGTTTACCAACTTCCCATATGTTCGTGTTATAAGAACCAGGTTCAAGTAAGGCAACGTCTATTCCGAAAAGCTTTACTTCTAAGCGAAGGGATTCACTCCAGCCTTCTAATGCATATTTTGAAGAAACGTAAGGAGATAGACCAGGGAATCCTACTTGCCCGCTAATACTGCTTATATTAATGATTTTTCCGCTTTTCTGTTCTCTCATATATGGTAAGACAAGTTGCGTGATGGATATAGCTCCAAAAAGATTTGTTTCAAATTGTTTACGGTAGTCCTCCACTGGGATTTCTTCGATAAAGCCCCCATTTGCATATCCTGCATTATTTATGAGAATGTCTATTCTGTTTATTTCGTTTAAAAATAATTGGAAGTTATGTATAGAACCTTGATCTGTTACATCTAATTGTTGAACTTTTATATTTTGTTGTAAGTCGAGTTTAGTAGCTTGAGATATTAAGTCTATTTGTTTCTCAAGATTGCGCATTGTAGCAATGACAAAATAGTCTTTTTTTGCAAGTTCAAGTGTCGTTAAAAGTCCGAATCCACTTGATGCTCCCGTAATAATCGCGATTTTTTTATTCATTGTTCGCTCGCTTTCTTTTTCTTTTATCATAACGAGTTATAAAGAGAAAATCTATTTATTGTATAAAGATATTTGATATAATTGAAAGTGATTATCAATTAAATTTTGATTTTTACATAAAAGGAGTGTGGGTTTCATGGAGACTAACGGTTTTCATGATATTTTTCATAAATATTTTTATGGTTTACAAGTTGTAGAGGAAAGACATATGAATGTTCCAAAAACAATAGGTATGGGTGAAATACGAAGATGGACTTCATTTTCAGGTATGGAAATTGTGTTATCAAATTATCAATTTCATAATAACCATCGCATCCAGTTTGCATCTGATGCAGCAATGGTGGAGCTTAATTTTTGTTTACAAGGGTTCGGAGGAGTGCAAGTTGGTCATTCTTCGTATGAATTAATGACTGGAAATAGCTATTTATATTTTATGAATGATTTTGATGTAGTATTTGAATATGAAAAAGAAACGCCTCTATATTCATTAGCGATTGGGATTCCTGTACAATTGTTTAATCATTTCATGATGAATAATGCTATTGAAAAAAGTCTTGATTTTCATTCTATATTAGGAAATCAATCTTTTAAAAAGTTTCAAAATCCAATTGATTCTATAACATCTAATCTTATTAAGAGAATGATAGAGCATCCCCAAAAGGATCGTATTAGTCAACTAGAATTAGAAAGTAAAGCGCTCGAATTGCTTTCTATACATTTGGGGAGAGTGTTGCTTAATGATTGTGACGCAAATAAAAGGAGTCAATTATCAAAACAGGATTTGAATAAAATAAAACAGGCTGAAGAAATTTTACTTCAACGAATGGAATCACCCCCATCATTATTAGAATTAGCTAAAATAGTAGAGTTAAATGATTATAAATTAAAAATTGGGTTTAAAGAATTATTTGGGATGTCCACATTTGCATATTTACGAGAAAAGCGTATGGAACATGCGATAGATTTACTGCGTTCGGGAAATAGTAATGTGACCGAAACGGCATTTGCAGTTGGATACAATAATGTCAGTCATTTTTCAGAGTTATTTCGTAAAAAGTATGGAATGAATCCATCAGAACTTTTACGTATTTATTAACGTAAAACAGGAATAATCCGCTATACCGTAAATTCCTCCGTCATTTGGTAGTTGCTTTTTGTAATGGTCATTATAATTACAAACAACATCCAATTGGAAATAACTTTTTATGGAGGAATTTAAATGAAAGAACGGAATGAAAGTCATTTTTGGATATTTGTATTAACAGGAATGTTTCTTATTATAACAACGACGGGTTTTGCACGTATGGCATATGGAATTATATTACCGTTTATGCAAGAAGGACTCCATTTATCTACAGCTCAAGCAGGTATGTTAGGAACTATACTCTTTTTAGGGTATTTATTAACAGTCGGAACATCTGGAATACTTACTATCCGTTTTGGAGCAAAATCAGTTTTATTAATAGGGAGTTGGCTCGTCGTTATAAGTTTAATAGGATTATCATTTGTTCCTTCAGTTTGGATAGCTGCTATTTTTATGCTATGTTCTGGAGCTGGAAGTGCTCTTGTATATACACCACTCATGTCAATAACAGTAGGATGGTTTCCAGAAAAAAGAGGAACTGCAATGGGGCTATTATTAAGCGGTGCTGGCATAGGCATGCTATTTAGTGGAATAATTGTTCCTTATATAGTACGTACATTTCCAGAGTATAGTTGGCGTGGTTCATGGCTTTTGTTTGGCGTTATGACATGTATTGTTGTATTCGTTTCCTCAATTGTTTTGAAAAATCCAGAAGTTACTGAAGATGAGGGGGAAAGGAATAATAAGTCGTTTTTATGGAAAACGAAAGAGTTATACATCATTGCATGGATGTATTTTATTGTGGGCGTTGTTTATTTAATTCCAAATTTATATCAAACTAGTTTTATGATTAATAATGGTATTTCGGCATCAATTTCGGGAACTGTTTATGCGATTGCAGGAATGTTTTCAATCGTAGGAGCTCCTGTCTGGGGATTGATTTCGGATCGGATTGGTATAAAGAAGACGTTATGTATTGCACTTTTATTAGCTGTAATAGGTGATATGATTCCAATTATATTTGGACATATCATTGGCTTTATAATGTCGGCAATTATTTGGGGTTCCAGCCTCGGAGGTATCCTTTTATTAATTCAAGTTGCTGCTTCAAAGCAAGTATCTCCGAAATATGTCTCAATGGCAATTAGTTTTATATCCGTTTTCTATGCAGTTGGTCAAATGATTGGACCGGGACTTGCAGGATGGATTATCGGGGAAAGTGGATATACAACAGCTTATGGATTAGGTGCTTTTGGTTTCTTTATGTGCATATGTTTGGGATTAATGCTAAAAAGAGGGGATCTGGCAAATTCAGCGTATATAGAGAAGTGAGTATTGTCTTGAAATGAATCTTTTTAACGGGGGGAAGCAAAGTGTTCCATGTTAAAGACGTATTAGCAGATCAGTTATTAGCAAATGCGAATGATCCCAGTTGGTATATTCCATTTTCAGATGCAGTTAAGGATTTATCTGAGAGAGAAGCTTTCTGGAAACCGAATGAAGAGTGTAATAGTATAGCTGAAATTGTACAACATTTATTGTATTGGAATACGACGTGGCAAACTAGGTACAAAGAATCAAATGTTAATGCTGTGCCCGCTATTGGTGATAATAACAAAAGTTTTATGCTTTCAGATAATCAAACATTTGAAGAGTTAAGAGAAAAACTATTAGAGAAACTGTTACAATGGCAAAGTCTCATAAATGAAGACAAGGTTGAAAGTGATGTAATTGGATTTCCTGTATCTGCGAAGTGGTGGGAAGTATTAGCTAATGTAACGACTCATAACGCGTATCACATTGGTCAAATTATTTACATTCGGAAATTACAGAAGAGTTTTGATAATGAATAAGATAATAATTCTCAAATTAGGTGAACAAAAGTGGACAAAACGAGACAGATGTCTCATTTTGTCCACTTTTTTATTATGAAAGAAAAGAGAAAACCTATTAAATCAGGGATTAGAATTTGGCACAGTACTTGCAATATAAAAGATGAACAAGAAAATAGGAGGGCTGGACATGTTAAAAACAACTGAAAGTAAAGGGAATGAAATTACGAAAGAACAAGCTCGTTGGATGTATGAAAAAATGTTAGAGATTCGTAAGTTTGAAGACAAGGTGCATGAATTGTTCGCGCAAGGCGTTCTGCCAGGTTTCGTTCATCTATACGCTGGTGAAGAAGCGGTAGCAGTTGGTGTATGTGCCCACTTAACAGATAGTGACAGTATTACAAGTACGCATAGAGGTCACGGCCATTGTATCGCAAAAGGTTGTGATTTAAATGGCATGATGGCCGAACTTTTTGGGAAAGCGACAGGCTTATGTAAAGGTAAAGGTGGTTCAATGCATATTGCCGATTTAGATAAAGGAATGCTTGGTGCAAATGGGATTGTAGGCGGAGGTTTTCCACTTGCTTGCGGTTCGGCATTAACAGCTAAATATAAAGGAACGAAAGATGTAAGTGTTTGCTTCTTCGGTGACGGAGCAAATAATGAAGGAACATTCCATGAAGGGGTTAATTTAGCAGCGATTTGGAAGTTACCAGTTATTTTTATCGCAGAAAATAACGGTTACGGTGAAGCAACAACATTTGAATATGCTTCTAGTTGTAACTCTATTGCTGATCGTGCAAAAGTATATAACATTCCGGGTGTTCAAGTAGATGGAAAAGATCTATTAGCAGTATATAAAGCGGCGGAAGAGGCTGTTGAGCGTGCACGTAATGGCGGTGGCCCAACTTTAATTGAATGCATGACATATCGTAATTACGGTCATTTTGAAGGAGAAGCACAAACGTATAAAACAGCGGAAGAAAAAGAAGAACATTTAAATGAAAAAGATGCGATTGTGCATTTCCGCAAGCATTTAATTCATGAAGCTTTATTAACGGAATCCGAACTTGTGGATATGGAAAAGGCAGTAGATGAAGCAGTACAAAAATCAATTGAATTTAGTGAAAACAGTCCATATCCAGAGGATGAAGAATTATTAAAAGATGTATACGTTTCTTACAAATAAGAGGAGGGTGAAAAATAATGACTAGAACAGTAAGTATGTCAACTGCAATTAATGAAGCGATGAAAATATCAATGCGTCGTGATGAAAATGTAATTTTAATCGGAGAAGATGTTGCAGGCGGTGCACAAGTGGATCACTTGCAAGATGATGAAGCATGGGGCGGTGTACTCGGTGTTACGAAAGGACTTGTACAAGAATTTGGTCGAAATCGTATTTTAGATACTCCAATTTCAGAAGCGGGTTATATGGGAGCGGCGATGGCAGCTGCTGCAACAGGTTTACGTCCGATAGCTGAATTAATGTTTAATGATTTTATCGGTAGTTGTCTTGATCAAGTATTAAACCAAGGTGCAAAGTTCCGCTATATGTTCGGTGGAAAAGCGAAAGTGCCAGTTACAGTACGTACGATGCACGGTGCTGGATTTAGCGCAGCGGCACAGCATTCACAAAGTTTATATGCGTTATTTACGAGCATTCCAGGTATAAAAGTTGTCGTTCCTTCCACTCCTTATGACGCAAAAGGCTTATTATTAGCGGCAATTGAAGATGACGATCCAGTAATCTTCTTTGAAGATAAAACACTTTACAATATGAAAGGCGAAGTACCAGAAGGGTACTATACAATTCCTTTAGGAAAAGCAGATATTAAACGTGAAGGTTCTGATGTAACAATCGTTGCAATTGGAAAACAAGTTCATACAGCACTTGCAGCTGCAAAGCAATTATCGGAAAAAGGACTCGAAGTAGAAGTAATCGATCCACGTTCTTTATCACCGCTGGATGAAGATACGATTTTAGCATCTGTTGAAAAAACGAATCGCCTAATTGTTATTGACGAAGCAAATCCAAGATGTAGTATCGCAACAGATATTGCGGCAATTGTAGCGGATAAAGGATTCGATTTGTTAGATGCACCTATTAAACGAATTACAGCACCACATACACCAGTTCCGTTTTCGCCACCACTTGAAAAGTTATATTTACCAACGCCGGAGAAAGTAATTGAAACTGTATCAGAAATGATCGGAGACCAATCTTTATTACGTGTGTAATGAAACGATGAGAAGGGAGAGAGAAACATGGCTGTAGAAGTTGTAATGCCGAAGTTAGGTATGGCGATGAAAGAAGGTATTATTACGAGCTGGAATATTAAAGCAGGTGATAATGTAGAAAAAGGTGAACTAATTGCTAGTATTAACTCGGAAAAAATCGAAACTGAAATAGAAGCACCAGCTGATGGAACTGTTATTGATATAGCTGTAAGTGAAGATGAGGGAGTGCCGCCGGGTACTGTAATTTGCTACATCGGTAAACCGGACGAAAAAGTAGAAGTTCATGAAAACATACATGTTGTAGAAGAAAAAACATCTAATCCAGAACCTAAAAAGGTACAACATCCAGAACCATATGCAATAGATGTGACGAAGCAAAGAGTTAAAATATCTCCAGTAGCAAAGAAAATTGCAAAAACTGAAAATCTCGATATTAGATCATTAATTGGTACAGGACCTGGCGGAAGAATTACAAAGGTAGATGTATTAAAGGCGCTTGAAGAAAGAGTAGCAATTCCAGAAGTACTTGAACAAGAAGAAAGTAAAGTCATTCCTATTACTGGTATGCGAAAAGCAATTGCGAACCGTATGCATGCAAGCTTACAAAATAGTGCGCAATTAACATTAACGATGAAAGTAGATGTTACAGATTTAGTTGCTTTACATAAAGAAATAGCGGAAGTTGTACAAAAACGATACGATAACAAACTAACTATTACTGATTTCGTTTCTCGTGCTGTTGTATTAGCGCTTAGAGAGCATAAAGAAATGAACAGCGCGTATATAAATGATGCCATTCATCAATTTGAACATGTTCATTTAGGTATGGCGTTCGCGTTAGAAAAAGGATTAGTCGTTCCAGCTATTCGCTTTGCTAATAATCTATCTTTAGTAGAGTTATCTAAAGAGATTAAAAATGTGGCACAAAAGGCACGAGCAGGCAGTTTAAGTAGTGATGAGATGCAAGGGACAACATTTACAATTAGTAATTTAGGTAGCTTCGGTATTGAATATTTTACGCCAGTATTAAATACACCTGAAACTGGTATTTTAGGTGTAGGTGCAATTGAACATGTTCCTGTATATAAAGGGAAAAAATTAAGAAAAGGAGGTATGTTACCTTTAAGTTTAACATTCGATCATCGTGTACTAGACGGTGCACCAGCAGCTGCATTTTTACGCACAATTAAACGTTATTTAGAAGAACCTGTAACAATTCTTTTATAAAGAGAAGGTGAGAAAATGAGTAATTTAGTTGTTATTGGGGGCGGACCTGCTGGTTATGTAGCGGCAATTACCGCGGCTCAAAATGGAAAAGATGTCACTCTTATTGATGAAGCTGATCTTGGCGGGACTTGTTTAAATGTCGGTTGTATGCCTACGAAATCATTGTTAGAAAGTGCGGAAGTGCATGACATTGTGAGAAAAGCGAATAATTATGGAGTTACACTTAACGAAGGAAGTATATCAATTGATTGGAAGAAAATACAGGCGAGGAAATCACAAATCGTAACGCAGCTCGTCCAAGGAATCCAATATTTAATGAAGAAAAATAAAATAAAAGTTATACAAGGTAAAGCGAAATTTGAAACGGATCACCGTATGCGAGTTACACACGGTGATAAAGAAGATGTAGTAGTTGGAGACCAGTTTATTATAGCGGCAGGATCAGAACCAACTGAATTACCTTTTGCTCCATTTGATGGGAAGTGGATTTTAAATAGTAGTCATGCAATGTCCCTAGAAAATATACCAAAATCATTATTAATCGTTGGTGGTGGTGTAATAGGTTGCGAGTTTGCAAGCATTTATAGTCGTCTTGGAACAAAAGTTACGATTGTTGAAGTGGCATCGCAATTATTACCAGGTGAAGATGAAGATATCGCACAAATTTTAAGGGAGAAACTAGAAAATGATGGCGTAAAAATATTTACAGGAGCAGCTTTAAAAGGATTAAATAATTATAAGAAGCAGGCTTCATTTGAATATGAAGGAAGTATCCAAGAAGCCACCCCGGAATTCATTCTCGTTTCTGTAGGTCGAAAACCACGTGTACAAGAATTAGCTTTAGAAAAAGCAGGCATTCAATTTTCAAATAAAGGAATTTCTGTGAATGAACATATGCAAACAAACAGATCACATATTTACGCAGCGGGTGATGTGATTGGTGGAATACAGCTTGCTCACGTTGCCTTCCATGAAGGAACGACAGCGGCATTACACGCGAGCGGAGAAGATGTGAAAGTAAACTATCATGCTGTACCTCGCTGTATTTATACAGCTCCAGAAATTGCTAGTGTCGGTTTAACAGAAAAAGGAGCAAGAGAGCAATACGGTGACATCCTCATCGGAGAATTCGCATTTACAGCGAACGGAAAAGCGCTTATTATTGGAGAACAAACGGGGAAAGTAAAAGTTATTGTGGAACCTAAATATCAAGAAATTGTAGGGATTTCTATTATCGGTCCTCGTGCAACCGAACTAATCGGACAAGGAACTGTACTGATTCATACAGAAGTTACAGCTGATATAATGCGAGATTATATTGCAGCGCATCCAACTTTATCTGAAGCGATTCATGAGGCGTTATTGCAGGCAGTAGGACATGCTGTGCATGCTTGAAGGTAAAAAGACCAGTCTAATAGGACTGGTCTTTTTAGTAAATAATATTTAAGTAGCAATATGTATAAAAAGATACTAGAAAAATCACTATACTCTCATGTTTTTTTAATCGATGAGAGTATAGTGATTTTGAAATTTCTTCGCTTATTTAATTGAAATGCGCTGTTACTATTTGATTTCAATTGCTGAAGTTATGTCGTTCCAATCTGCTGCTAAATTAGCAGTTTGACCATACCAATCAGAGTGTCTAAAGGAGACACCTTTTCCATATCCTTGAGTTGAAGAATGTTCCCATAGCGTTGTTGAATAACTTGCAGAAGGTGAAGCTGTACTTACAGAAGAAATTCTGTCGTTCCAGCTAGAAGGTAGGTTTTTAAAGCCACTGCTCCAATAAATATACTGTCCACCTTTATTTTGATGCTCATAAAAATCGGTACTACCAGCACCACTACCTAAAGGGTTAATTTGATTTTTAAGTACCTTTTTATCCTTTTCAATAAAAGCATTCAATGTTTCTCTGCTAGTAAAGCCATAAGCTAACCAATCTCCATTTTCATTTTGCTTAGGTAGTACCATAGTAATTTGGATGTCTTTTTTTGATTGATCGCTTAATTTTGTGAATGAATTAACATTCTTTTCATCAACTTTTAAATAGTCAAATGATTTAATTGTATTATCTTTTTCTGCAGCACTTACTACTCCTAATCCTCCAGTTAATGCAAAACCTGCTACTAATGTCCCTGCTACTAATTTCTTCAACATATAACCATCCCTTTTTGTTTAGATTTTTGTACAGGTA
Source organism: Bacillus sp. SRB_8 (assembly GCF_003264205.1). NCBI lineage: Bacteria > Bacillati > Bacillota > Bacilli > Caryophanales > Bacillaceae > Bacillus > Bacillus sp. SRB_8. The sequence continues at coordinate 462,888 of NZ_NADT01000026.1, forward strand.
AAACTTGTACATGTAAAATGTATTCCAATTTCACATTTTTGTAAATATTCTGAAGTTTTAGAAATAATAGGCGGAATATTTACAGTTTTGCATTTATTCTTTAGAAAAAATAGCTATTGGAATGATATAATAAATAGATATATTGCTTTTGTTGGATGTTAAAATGTTTTAGGAGAGATATCATTGAAATATTTTACAAGAGATTGGTATAAAGAAATGCAACTTTCAGGATTTGTACATTTCATAGAATCAATAGAAAAATGTAAAGAAATAGATCCCGATTATTTACAAAGTTTGAAAGATGAAGTAGAAGAAAGGAAAGAAGATTTATTAAATTATCTTCCTGAAACGCTACATTCATACTTTTATAACAACACTATTGATTCAGAATATCCCCCTAATGAATTAAAGAAACTTTTGTTAGAGTGGACAGCAGATTATGAAAAAAAGAATGACACAATTAGATCAATCATACTTAGAATATTTTAATTCCATTAAGAAAAAACTTCCGTCAAACGTTGTTCAATTACATGAATTCTCACTGCATGATAGTGTGATTAAAGTAGTAAAGTGTAAGTCAGAATATACTTTGTCTATCGTATTAGATTGCACTGGTACTTTTAGGGATTTCAATAAACTTCAAGTTTCTTTTACAGGAGTGACCAAATGTTCTATACCTGAAAATTTTGAAGGTGCTTGGTGGCTATACCATGAAATAGAGCTTACTGAAGACGGTTTCGAACTGGGTGTTTTATTTGACTGTCCATTTAGAGAAGTGACGATTTGTGCAACGAATTTATTACTTGAAAAGAAATAATATCATGCCTTTAAATTACAAATGTTTGACATGATGAAAAAATGAAGATATTGTAGATACATGAAGTCTGCAATAGGGGCCGTATTATGAAATATTCTAAAGCTACAAATTACGCTCTTCACACAATGCTTTTTCTGGCAGAGGCTACGCCAAATAAGTTAGTTAGTGTTCATCAGTTAGCGGAAATGCAGAAAGTTTCACCAACATACTTGTCTAAAATACTAACTAAATTGACGAAGGAAGGCATGATTCATTCATCATCAGGACCTAAAGGTGGTTATTCACTTAGCAGTAATTGGGAAGATATCTCTTTTTTAGATATTATACATGCTATTGAAGGAAAAACATCATTGTTTGAATGCTGTTTACATCAGGAACCTGGATGTTTAATTAATGAAGTAATGCTTGCGGCAGAGGAAAAAATGGAAGAAGAGTTACGAAATCAAAAAATCGTAGATCTTGCGAAAAAAATAAATGTGGATTTTTAATCCGCTTTTATTTTTAAATTAATTAAGGATAAAAAGACTCTTTAATATCTATAATTATAGTTAAATGAGTTAAGCTTATTCATGGAGGATGTTTATTTATGAAATGTATTGACTGTGCAGTAATAGGTGCAGGTCCAGCAGGGCTTAATGCAGGTTTAGTTTTAGGGAGAGCTCGTAAACAAATAGCGTTATTTGATAATAAAACGAATAGGAATCGTGTAACGCAAAAGTCTCATGGATTTATTACACGTGACGGGATTAAACCAGAAGAGTTTAAGGAATTAGGGTTAAATGATTTGAAGAAGTATCCATCGATTCATTATTATGAAAAAACAGTTTTAACGATAACGAAGCAATCGACTGGTTTATTTGAGATTATGACATTAGATCATAAAAAATATTTGGCGGAAAGAGTTTTATTAGCAACAGGTATACAGGAAGAATTTCCATCCATCTCTAAAGTACGGGAATTCTATGGAAAAAGTTTATTTAGTTGTCCGTATTGTGATGGATGGGAATTAAAAGACCAACCTCTTATTATTATTTCTGAAAACGAAGATTATACGTTGCATATGACAAAATTAGTTTATAACTGGTCTACGGATTTAGTAATCGCAACAAATGGTAATGAGTTAAGTAAGCCTTTCATGGATGAACTGTGTAATAAAAATATAAGAGTTATTACAGAGCCTATTCGTTCACTACAAGGTGAAGAGGGTTATTTAAAGCGAGTAGAGTTTCATTCAGGTTTGCACATTGAAAGAGCCGGTGGATTTATAGTACCTACTTTTTTTAGGCCAAATCAATTTTTAGAACAACTTGGTTGTGAACTGCAAAGTAATGAAACTTTTGTAATAGATGATTTTGGTCGTACTTCAGAAAAAAATATTTACGTAGCAGGAGAAACAACGACTCAAGGTCCATCGTCGTTAATTATTGCTGCATCACAGGGAAATAAAGCGGCGATTGCTATTAATAGTGATATTACAGATGAGCGGTTCTAACTAGCATTTAGAAGGAGGAGAAGATGATGAATAACATGTGGGATGATCGATTTAAATCGGATGAATATTATTATGGGGAAGAACCTAATACGTTTATTCAAGAACAAGCATTTCGTTTAGCAAATTATAATAAAGTAATAGCTTTCGCAGAGGGAGAAGGTAGAAATGCTGTTTTTCTAGCAAGAAAAGGCCACGAAGTGACTGCTATTGACTACTCTGAGAGTGGATTAGAAAAAACAAAAAAGTTAGCCGAGAAGTATGACGTAAACGTGCATACAAAAAAGGTCGATTTATTAACTGATAGTTTGCCAGATAATGAATTCGATGCGGCAATTATGGTATTTGGACATTTTCATGCTGACAATCAAAAAATGGTATTGAATAAAATGATTTATACGATTAGGCCTGGTGGATTAATAATGTTTGAAGTTTATTCGAAAAAACAATTAAATTATGGTACTGGTGGGCCAAAAGATATTGATATGCTGTATGATCCAATTGATATTCTTACTTGGTGTGAAGGGCATGAGGTTATTCATTTCTTTAATGGAGAACAAGAGCGAATTGAAGGGAAAGGACATACTGGCTTAGCTCATGTTATTCAAGTTGTTATTAGAAAATCAATATAAATGTTATTGGAAGTTGAATACTTGAATGTAAAAAGACCAGTCATTTAAGACTGGTCTTTTTATTTAGATACTAGATTATCAAGCTTCCAATATGTATTTGTTAATGGAGCAACTTTACTATCAATATACAAATACATGTTATTTAAGTCTTTAGGAGAAGTTTTCATTTCAAATACAACGTCAGTAGTTAAAGAGAATTCGTGTGGAACATTTTTATAGTGCTCGTCACCTATCGGATGAGCTTCACCTTCATATTTCTGACCAGTTTTTTCATCTTGTATGAAATATTTTATTTCCGAAAGATCAATAGTTTGTCCATCGTCTCGAACATTATTAATCATAACACGAGTTGTTAGGCGCCACTCTTTGTCTATTTTTTCAAATTTTGCATTTTCAACTGTTGCTCTATAGTATTCATTTTTAACAATTTCCCCATAATGCATTGCGTTTTTTTCAAAAGTGCTTTTTTCTTTTTTGAGTGTAGAATTACCGTTACATCCTGCCATGATTCCTGTAAATATTAATGCTGTACAAGTTACTTTAATTATAGATTTCATAGTAATCCCTTTCTGTATTAAAAAGTAAAACATAGGAATAATTTTACATCAATAGGAAGGTAAATGGAAGTATGTTTGTGGAATATGCAAATATACATTTATTTCGTTTTCAAGTTAATGGGATAGAAATAGGGAGAAAAACTGTATAAAGCTGAATAAATAAGAATTGAAAATATTGTAATACAGAAAAAGCATGCATATAATTAAAATAAAGATTAAATTTCTGAATCTTCAATAATGGTGGTGATAACATGTTCACTGAAGAGCGTAGAGAGAAAATTTTAGAGTTACTTAAGAGAGATGGAAGAGTAATCGCAAAGGATCTTGCGGAAAGTTTTGATATGTCTATTGATTCTATAAGAAGAGATTTGTCTATTATGGAGAAGGATGGTTTATTAAAAAGAACGCACGGAGGTGCAGTTGAACTTACGCGAGTGAGAAACTTAGCTGCCGAACCATCGAAACGTTATCGTGATAGTTCAATAGATGAAGATGCGATTGCGAAAGTTGCTGTATCCTACATACAAGAAGGAGATTCCGTTTTTATTGGAGGGGCTTCCATTCATTATGCCATGTTAAAGTATTTACCTGAAACATCATTTACAGTTATTACGAATGCTTTAGAAATTGCTAGTAAGTTACGGGAATATAAGAACATTGATACGTACTTAATTGGTGGAAAAGTGAAACCATCAGGAAATATGACAGATACACTGGCCTCTGAATTGATAAGTAGATTCTCTATTGATCTTTATTTCTCTACAGGTGGCGGTATTTCATTGAATGGTATAAGTACTGCGACACCGGAAGTTGCTTATTTTGGAAAAACAGTAAGTAAAATTGCTAGAAGAAATATTTGTTTAGCTCCTCATACTAAACTTGGAATAGACTGCTTTATAAAAGGAGAGTCACTGATAGAAATTGACCTTATAATAACAGATGAAGGGGCTAGTAAAGAAACGATTCAACAATTTGAGAAACAAGGTAAAGAAATTGTAATAGCGTCAATAGACCTCATTTAAAAGGAGTTTGAAATGATTATAAAAGGACAAGAGTTTCATATAAATGGATTAACTTATACAGTTCGTTCTGCAGTTCAAACGGATGCTGAGCAGTTATCGGAAATTAGAGTTCAGATCGATGGAGAAACTGAGAATATGGATAGAGAAGCTGGAGAGGGATTTATAGATAAGATAGGGTTTCAAAAAATAATAAAAACAGATAGTGAAGAGATGAAGAATCTCTTTTTAGTTGCAGAAGTGCACAACCGAATCGTAGGATTTTCGAGATGTGAAGGATCAAATTTGAAGAGATTATCCCATAAAGTAGAGTTTGGTGTTTGTATTTTAAGAGAGTTTTGGGGATATGGAATGGGTAAGAGTCTATTGCAACAATCTATTCAGTGGGCTGATGAAAATGAAGTGAAAAAGATATCATTGCAAGTGTTAGAGAAAAATGAAAAAGCCATCCAACTTTATAAAAAATTAGGTTTGGAGGTAGAAGGTATTCTAAAAAATGATAAAAAACTGTCGGATGGTAAGTATTATAATACGGTAGTAATGGGAAGGTTTACTGATACTTTTCATAAAAGAGGTGAAGAAGTATGTTTTACAGAAGGAAATACTATGTAGTAAAAAATGAATTCATAGAAATATTTAATGATCATTTCAATGATACTAATTTACCTAATCAAATAAAATATGGTTCTCGTTTAATAGGACGCTGGATGAAAGATAATAATGATGGTACGACTGAAGTATTTGCAATATGGGAATATGATAGTTATGAACAGTATAAAGAAATTGAATCAAAAATTAGAAGCGACAAGATACATGTTAAAAGAATACATGATTGGTATGAAAAACATGGCGGGAAAGAATATGTTTTACAGGAGTACATATTAGAGTTAAAAAATGAAGAGTTAGTATGTACTGTAAAGTGATAGAGAGGTGAGGAATAATGGGAATTAAAACAAAATTATATTTTAGTTTAGCATCCACCATTTTATTTGCAATAGCGGTGATAGTTTTCTTTATAAACGGCAATCCACAAAAGTGGTTTTGGTTAAGTATTTTCTTTGCGTCCATTATACAAAATATAGTTCTACTAAAAAAGAATAAAGAAGGTCATTAAAATATTCAAATTATTAACATATTTGTGTCATCTTTCTAGTTGTATTGAAAACGCTTTTATTCAGTTTTATAATAAAAGTATGTTTTATAAATCTCCAAAACAATTAATAGGGGAGATGATACAATGTTAGCTTCACCGTTTTACTTACATACATGGAAAAAGTTTGTTGATGAAGGAGTCCTTGATTCGAACCGTATAAACGAAAGAATTTCAGAGTCATGGCATCGATGTAAACAAGCAAATGTGAATCCTCATATGAATAAAGGTCAGAAAATTTTGTCTTCTGATATTTTTCAGGATCAAAAGAAAAAGAGTGAAATCTTCCTTGATATAGCAATACCTCAAATACAAAATATGAGAAAAACCATTGATGAACTGCAAATGATGGCATTATTAATTGATCCAGATGGTTACGTTCTATCATTAAGTGGAAATCAGCAAACGTTGAAACGAGCGAAACATATTAATTTTATTGAAGGTGTAAAATGGACGGAAGCAGCTGTTGGTACAAATGCGATAGGAACAGCGTTACAGATTGAAGAGGCTATTATGATAAGCGGTACAGAGCATTATTCTGTCGCATCTCATAGCTGGAGCTGTGCGGCCTCTCCGATTCATAATGATGATGGGAAATTAATTGGTGTTCTAGATTTCTCCTGTCCAATTGAGTTTTCACATCCATATATGCTCGGAATGGTAACTTCGATCGCGCATGCGATTGAACGTGAATGTAGTATTCGAGTACATCAAAATGAACTGCATTTAATCCATCGTTTTTTAGATGTAATTGACAGTGAAGAACAAGTTGTTATTTGTAACCATCGTGATGTTATCGTTTCTGCGAGCAAGAGGGTTCGTGAACGAGTATGTAATTGGTCACGAATGAAACTTGAAGATTTAATGCACAATGGATTGAAACCTAAATTAGAGGTACCGGTATATAGTAATGATAGAATGATTGGGAAATGTATTTACTTAAAGGAAAATAAACAAGAAAATTTATTTTCTCCTTATCCGTTTATAAACGGAATTACTTTCCCTGGAGTTATTGGGACAAGCAGCGTATTTCAACATACTTTAGAAGAAATTAAGCTTGTTTCACCAACTGACGCTAGTGTATATGTATGTGGTGAAACAGGTGTAGGGAAAGAATATGTAGCGAGAGCGATTCATGAAAATAGTCCAAGAAAAAACGGTCCTTTTATAGCTGTTAACTGCGGTTCATTACCGAAAGAATTAATGGAAAGTGAATTATTCGGTTATGCTGAAGGTGCATTTACAGGTGCGCGGCGCCAAGGATATAAAGGGAAATTCGAACAAGCAGACGGAGGAACAATATTTTTAGATGAAATTGGTGAAGTGCCGCCAGAGATGCAAGTGGCATTATTGCGTGTTTTGCAAGAACGAACAGTAACCCCAATTGGTAGTTCAAAAGAGGTACCAGTAAATATTCGTATTATTACTGCGACACATAAAGATTTACTACGATTAGTAGAAGAAGGGAAATTCCGTCAAGATTTATATTATCGTTTACATGTGTATCCGCTATATGTTCCGTCGTTAATAGAAAGAAAAGAGGATATTCCGTACTTCATACAACATTTTTGTGAACGAAAGGATTGGAATGTTGTATTTCCAAAGAGTATTTGTAATCAGTTTTCACAGCATACATGGCCCGGAAATATTCGAGAATTATTAAATGTATTAGAACGCATATACATTTTGTCGCAAGGACGGGAAATATGCGAAAAACAAATCTCTTTTTTATTACAAACAATGATGGGAAATCAACATCAACTTGAATTGCAAGCAGAAAATAAAACAGAGCATACATTAAATTTCCGTGAAAAAATACAGCGTGATAGTATGATTGAAGCGCTAGAAAAGACGAATGGAAATGTTTCGTTAGCTGCAAAACTATTAGATGTGCCACGCAGTACATTTTATAAACGTATGCAAAAATTTAGGCTATAAAAGTAGATTTTTGTAATCTACTTTTTCTTTATGGGCTCACGTTCTGTCGGAATGTGCGCTTGCCAGGGAAATAATAGAATAATTAGAAAGAAGATTTCCTGAAGGGGGTTAGCATGTGAAGTATATTGAAATTGGAATCGGGAATAGGTGGTTCATTCGAACGGAAACCGAAAATAAAGATGGAACTGAATTCGAGGAACGAGGAATTATTAAACCTATTTATTTTGAGTCTTTATATGTACGGATTTGGTTTCGGAAAACGTGTTTTATTTTTGATACGAAAGAGGGCTTTAAGAAAGTAAGAAAAAGTAGAGCTGAGTATAAGTTTATTGTTGGAATGGTGAGTAGATTAAAACAATAGAATCAAATAGGGGGTGTTTTTATGATTAGAATTATCACATTCATACTCGCTTTTATTATAATGGGCTATTCTATTTACAGTTGGAATGATGATTCGAAGCAAAGTATGCTCATTTTACAATTACTTTTAGTTTTTATGCTTGCCGGTATGGGGATACAAAACGTTAAGAAGGATGAAAAAGAGAATAAGAATATGGGGCTTTTGCTATTACTTACATCACTTTTTTGTATTATTGTATCGTTAATAAAATATTTTAAATAAACCGTTACTAAGCATATTGAGTAACGGTTTTTTGAGGTTATAATGTGCTATTTATATAACCCCGTCGTATACATTACCGTTAAAGTATGTACAATTTCTTCTAATTCTAGTTCTTTATCATTTTGCACGATTTTCCAAAGAAACGTTTCATTCATAGAGAACCAGCCGCATGCGACAATCTCTTTATTTAACTCAGTTCGTACTAATTCATTTTCCTGGGAATGAGTAATGTCTTGTATAATCCGTGTTACAAAGCGTTCGCGAATCTCATCCCATTTTTGACGTATTTCTTTTGAGGTTCTGATTGCTTCTTCAACAACTTGTAATATAGCTCTTTCTTCTTGTGCTAACTGTAAAAAAGCGCGCACTTGATTCTGAATCATATCTCGTGCTTCGGCCTTTGTTTGAGGGGAAAAAGAGCGATCAGCAATATCATAAAAGCGATTCATAACATCTTCCATCAAAACGACGAGGAGAGCATCTTTGTTTTTAAAATATACATATGCTGTTCCATAACCAGTTTCTGCATGTTTAATAATTTGCGTGATTGTAGTTTTCTGAAATCCGTTTTTTATAAACATAGTATAACCGGAATGTAATAGTTTCTTTTTTGTTTCTAAGGAGCGGTGTTTTCTTGTTGAAAGAGTAGAATTTTTCAAGGAGTCACCTCTTTATACTGAAATATCTGAAAATATAATTGTATTGTAAAAGAAGTTTGTATATAAAGTCAACTGACATAATATCATTGACGTTATATCAATTTAAGTGATATATTTCAATTAGTTAGAATAAAAAGAAAATTAAAAGAAGGTGACACCATGTATAAAGAACCATTTCAACCAACTTATGAGTATGCGCTTGAATGTGATAAACATGATGAACTGAAAGATTTTCAATCTGAATTTTATAAAAAAGAAGGAACAATATATTTAGATGGTAACTCTTTAGGGTTGCTTTCAAAAAGAGCAGAGAAATCGTTACTTACCTTGCTAGATTCATGGAAAGAGTTTGGGATTGATGGATGGACTGAAGGTGAGCATCCATGGTTTTTCCTTTCGGAGAAATTGGGTGAATTGACAGCACCTCTTATTGGATCTTTACCGGAAGAAACGATTGTAACCGGTTCCACGACTGCGAATATACATCAAGTTATTGCGACGTTTTATGAGCCGAAAGGAATACGAACAAAAATTCTTGCGGATGAATTAACTTTTCCGTCAGATATTTATGCGCTTCAGAGTCAAATTCGTTTAAAAGGCTTAGATCCAGATGAACATTTAGTACGAGTGAAAAGCCGAGATGGAAGAACACTTTCTGAAGATGATATTATTCATGCGATGACCGATGATATCGCTTTAATATTATTGCCTTCTGTACTATATAGAAGTGGACAAATTCTTGATATGAAGCGATTAACAGCTGAAGCTCATAAACGTGGTATTCATATCGGTTTTGATTTATGTCATTCAATCGGCTCCATTCCGCATCATTTTAAAGAGTGGGATGTAGATTTCGCTGTATGGTGTAATTATAAATATTTAAATGCAGGTCCTGGTGGTGTTGCAGGCCTTTATGTAAATAATAAACACTTTAATAGACTCCCAGGATTATCTGGTTGGTTTAGTTCTAGAAAAGATAAGCAATTTGATATGGAGCATTCATTAACTGCGGCTGACCATGCTGGAGCTTATCAAATAGGGACACCTCACGTATTAAGTACTGCACCATTAATCGGTTCTCTTGAAATTTTTAAAGAAGCTGGTATTGAGAAGTTACGTGAAAAATCATTACATATTACGAGATATATGCTTGATTTAATTGAACATGAATTAAAAGGCTTTGAATTTACAATTGGAAATCCATTAGAGGATGAAAAACGAGGCGGGCATATTTATTTAGAACATGCTGAGGCGGCGCGTATTTGTAAAGCGTTAAAAGCAAATGGGGTTATTCCAGACTTTAGAGCTCCAAATGGAGTTAGACTTGCGCCTGTTGCTTTATACAATACGTATGAGGAAGTATGGAACTCTGTACAAATCTTAAAGAAAATTATGAAAAATGAAGAATATAAAAACTTTGAAAATAAGCGAGAGGTTGTGGCGTAAGCATGAAAACATCGCAGTGGATTGATATTTCACAACCACTAAATAATGATATCGCGACATGGCCAGGGGATACACCGTTCTCGTATGAAGTTTCATGGTCAAAAGAAAACAGTGGTTCAGTAAATGTCGGAAAGTTAACGATGAGTATCCATACAGGTACTCATATTGATGCACCTTTTCATTTTGATAATGACGGTAAGAAGGTGTTGGATTTAGATATTCAAGTTTATGTTGGCCCAGCGCGAATCATTGACGTTTCTAATCTTGAAAGCATCGGGAAAAAGGAATTAGAAAACTTTCATTTAGAAGGTGTAGAACGATTGTTATTACGTACATCTTCACATGGTAAAGCAAATGAATTCCCAGATGTAATCTCGCATTTACGCGCAGATATTGCAGCCTTTCTTTCTGAAAAGGGAATTCGTTTAATCGGGGTGGACGTACCATCTGTTGATCCTTTAGATGATAAAGAACTAGCAGCACATCATCAATTATTTAAACATGGAATTCACATTTTAGAAAATGTCGTACTCGATCACGTAGTCGACGGCGATTACGAACTTATTGCATTACCACTTGCATTAACAGATGCGGATGGGAGTCCAGTTCGAGCTGTTATTAGACCAATATAAGTAGAAATGAACACAAAGGGGCGTTTGGCTAATATGAAAGAAAATGAAAAGGTAATTATGGAAAAAGGGATTCATACGGATTTTAAGGAGAATATGACGTACGGAGAGTATTTACAGCTAGATAGCTTATTATCTAGTCAACAAAGATTATCAGATCATCATGATGAAATGTTATTTATCGTTATCCACCAAGCGAGTGAGCTTTGGATGAAACTAATTTTACATGAATTGAATGCTGCAATTGAATCTATTAAACAAGATAAATTACCACCAGCTTTTAAAATGTTAGCACGTGTATCAAAAATTCAGTCGCAAATTATTCAATCTTGGGATATTCTTGCGACATTAACGCCATCAGAATATATTGAGTTTCGTGATTCACTTGGTCAGGCTTCAGGTTTTCAATCGTATCAATATCGAATGATTGAATATGCACTTGGTTATAAAACACCACATGCATTAAAGATTTATGAAAAGGACCCAGAATTACATGCTCGTCTTCATAAAGCATTTCATGCACCAAGTTTGTATGATGTGGCGATACAAGCGCTTGTTAAAGAAGGATTCCCAATTCATAAAGATGTGTTAAATCGTGATATTACGCAGCCTTACGAAGAGGATGCAACTGTAGAAGCGGCTTGGATAGAAGTATATGCGGACGTGCAGAAATATTGGGATTTATATCAGCTTGCAGAGAAATTAATCGATATTGAAGACTGGCTACAACAATGGCGTTTCCGTCATATGAAAACGGTAGAACGAATTATTGGTCATAAAATGGGAACAGGTGGTTCTTCTGGCGTATCTTATTTAAAGCGAGTGCTTGATCAATGCTTCTTCCCAGAGCTTTGGAACGTTCGAACGAAATTATAAAAATAAACTTGTCAGCTATTAAATGCTGGCAAGTTTATTTTTTGTTTTAATAACAAATATGATTTAATAGAGAGAACGAGATGAACTACAAATATTACATAACCATTTAGATGGAGGAAGATTTCTTGAATTTCGAGCAATTACAAAATAAATTTGAAAAGAAAAAGGTTAATACATTTCTTGTTTATCAAAAGGGGGAATTAACGACTGAGTACTATAAAACGATAGACTGTGCAAATGAATTATTTAAAATTAATTCGATTACAAAAAGTATCGTATCTATATTAATTGGTATCGCAATTGATAAAGGATTTATAAATAATATACATACACCAATCACAAAATGGATTCCAAATGTGCCGGAGGAAAAGAGGGAATTAACGCTGTATCATTTATTAACGATGACAACAGGAGAAAATTGGAAAGAGTTCGGAAATGGGGTTGTTTTCCCGAATGACTTTGTGGAATCAGACAATTGGGTGCAATACATTTTAGAAAAGCCGTTCATTGAAGAAATAGGTACGAAAATGAATTATAATTCAGGTTCTTCTCATTTACTTAGTTACATCATTCAAGAAGCAACTGGAATGTCGACGGAGCAGTTCGCGAAAAAGTATTTATTTGAGCCGTTAAACATTACGGAGTATGAGTGGCAACAAGACCCGCAAGGTATATATGTTGGCGGATTTGGTATGAAAATGAAATCTATAGATTTATTAAAATTAGGAAAAGTATGTATGCACAATGGATATTGGAAGGGTAATGAAATCGTATCATCGAAATGGTTAGAAGAATCAGGTGAGGCTCTATTTGAAACGTATGAACATGTCGGGGCATATGGATATCACTGGTGGGTATTAAATAACGAAAGATTTCACATACCGTATTGTATGTATTTTGCTATGGGATACGGAGGGCAATACATTATTATCATTCCGCAGTTAGAGCTCGTAGCTGTAATTAGTAGTCACATGCCAAAACGTGGTCTCGTACCATTAAAGTTATTTATAGAACATATAAAAGAGAATTCCAATCATAAATAAGTAGAGAAATGAGGTGTTTTATGAGAAGTGCAAAAATGATAGCGATTTATAGACTGTTATTAAGTCTTCTAGCGTTTAGTGCACTTATTACTCAATTTGTTACAAGGGCACAAGTGAAACCGTTCAATCCAGTTAACTTTTTTAGTTTCTTCACAATTGAAAGTAATATTTTAGTTGCGGTAATTCTACTATTTAGTAGTTTGGGGACAGCCCTATTTGGACGTTCCGAGCAGTTTGGAGTTCTTCGCGGTGCAGCTACAGTATACATACTGACAACAGGACTTATTTATTTTTTGTTATTAAGGGGATTAGAAGAGACACTTCAAACACCGATACCGTGGGTAAATACTGTGCTTCATTACATCATGCCGTTAGCGATGATTTTAGATTGGGTTATAAATCCACCTACGAAGACCATTACATGGAAACAGGCTGCGAGTTGGCTTGTTTTCCCGCTTTTATATGTTGTCTATAGCTTAATACGCGGGCCATTCGTGAATTGGTACCCATATCCGTTTTTAGATCCGAGAATAGGTGGATATGGGAGAGTATTTTTATATAGTATAGGGATATCCGTTGTTATTGGAGCTATTTGCGGATTAGTAAAAATGTTAGGGAATCGATCTTTGCATATAAAAAATAATCCTCCTTATTAAGGAAGAAGTACATAAAGAAACCTCTGTCTGTATGTAAAGACGGAGGTTTTTTTGTTTTACCGACTTGTCTTCTGAAAGGACATCTTTAAAAATTCCTCTGTTTTCGTATCAAACTCTACATCCACAAAAACACCATACTCTTTTCCACCCTCACGTAGCCATAATTTAAACTTTTCAACTGTTATTTGAACAGTTTTTGGTTGTCTACCTATATGAAGGTAATCGATAATCTCAGCTTTCGGATATTGTTCTTTCGTTTTTTCAACGGCTAGTTTACCCCATTTTGCATATGGCGGCTGTGCGTGAACAATAGATGGATCGGTATGTATATTTGAATGTGTTGTTATTAAAAAAAATATAAATGCTGTACGTACGAAGAATCGCTTCATAATAAGCTCCTTTTATTCTTTTTGTATATTGTTTACATATTTCTTCAAGCATATAAGTTTGGATTTTTTTGTCTTCTTTACATAAAAGCGAGGGTTTTACAAAACATAACCATGAAATCATTTCCGTAATTAAGGAGGGAAATACATGCGTCAAAAAGCTGTTTTTAAAATAGCGATTTTGCTTGTCTTTATCGGGCTATCTTTAATGGTAAGTAGTATACAGACCAAAAATGTGGAAGCCTTTTCTAATCAAGTGATTCAAAGAGGGGCATCTGGAGAAGATGTCATTGAACTGCAAACTCGTTTGAAATATAACGGATTTTATACGGGGAAAGTTGATGGTGTTTTCGGATGGGGTACATATTGGGCACTTCGAAACTTTCAGCAAAAATTCGGATTGCCAGTTGATGGTTTAGCGGGTGCTAAAACGAAGCAAATGCTTGTAAAGGCAACGAAGTATGATAAGTCGACCGCTAATAAAGATACTACAACTAATAAAGGGAACAGTGGTGGAGGTAAACAGGAAAATAAGCCGCCAAAAAGTACAGGGACAAATGTTCCAAACGGTTATTCTCAAAATGACATTCAGTTAATGGCAAACGCTGTATACGGAGAATCCCGTGGTGAGCCGTATTTAGGACAAGTTGCAGTAGCTGCGGTTATTTTAAACCGTGTCACAAGTGCATCATTTCCAAATACTGTTTCAGGAGTAATCTTTGAGCCGAGAGCATTTACAGCAGTAGCAGATGGACAAATATATTTAACGCCAAATGAAAATGCGAAAAAAGCCGTATTAGATGCGATCAACGGATGGGACCCAACTGGGAATGCATTATATTATTTCAACCCAGATACTGCGACAAGTAAATGGATTTGGACTCGTCCACAAATTAAAAAAATTGGTAAGCATATTTTCTGTAAATAGAGCGGAGGTGGAAACATGTTACGAGGTATTATCATCGTATTGTTAACAGTAGGTGTAGTCGGAACAGGGTATTGGGGCTATAAAGAGCATCAAGAGAAAAATGCAGTATTAATTCGAGCGGAAAATAGTTATCAGCGTGCGTTTCATGATTTAGCATATGAAGTTGATTTATTACACGATAAAATTGGAACAACACTGGCGATGAATTCACGTTCCTCATTATCGCCAGCTTTAGTAGATGTATGGCGTTTAACATCAGAGGCTCGTTCTGATGTAGGACAATTACCTTTAACATTAATGCCATTTAATAAAACGGAAGAGTTCCTTGCGAATATCGGTGATTTTAGTTATCGTGCAGCGGTTCGTGATTTAGAAAAAGATCCGTTAAATGATCAAGAATATAAAACGTTACAAGGTTTATATTCAAATGCAGCAAATATACAAGATGAACTGAGAAAAGTGCAGCATCTTGTATTGAAA
Source organism: Bacillus sp. SRB_8 (assembly GCF_003264205.1). Taxonomy (NCBI): domain Bacteria; kingdom Bacillati; phylum Bacillota; class Bacilli; order Caryophanales; family Bacillaceae; genus Bacillus; species Bacillus sp. SRB_8. Next base: position 478,215 of record NZ_NADT01000026.1, read on the forward strand.
AATAATCTTCGCTGGATGGATGTAGAAATGGCTCTTGCATCAAACCAAGATCCAGCAGATAACACAATTATCGATGGATTAAAGACGGTAGAAAAGAATGTAACATCATACTCGTCCACAAACTTTGGACCGACTTTTACAAGTGCACAAAAGAATAAAAAAGGCGGATTTGAAGCAAAAGGAAAGGCGATTTCGAAAGCGGAAGCGGAAAAAATCGCGAAATCATTTTTAAACTTAAAAGGGAATGAAAAAGTAGAAGTTGAGAAAAGTGGAAAAGGTGCAAAAGAATCATTCTACAGTGTGAAAATTCAAGATCCAGCAACGAACAATGAGTATTATATGGATATTACCGGAAAAGGTGGATATCCAATTTGGGTAATGAACAACCGAGAAATTAAAGAGCAAAAAATCAGTTTAAATGATGCAGGAAGTAAAGGATTAACATTTTTAAAGGATCACAAGTTTACAAATATGGAGCTGTTTGATAGTTCTCAATATGATAATATCGGTGTGTTTACGTACGTTGTAAATGAAAATGGAGTGCGTATTTATCCAGAAGCAATCCAAATGAAAATTGCCTTAGATGATGGGTCGATTGTTGGTTTTTCCGCAAAGGAATATTTAGCATCACATCAAAAACGAACGATTCCGAGTGCGAAGCTAACCGCTGCTGAGGCGAGAAAGAAAATTAACCCCGATGTAAAAGTTATGGAAGAACGTAAAGCTGTAGTAGTAAATGACTTGCATAATGAAGTACTTTGTTATGAATATATTGGTACTTTAGGGAAAGATACGTACCAAATTTTCATTAACGCAAATAGCGGTGCAGAAGAAAAAGTGAAGAAGATGCAAGCTGTTGAGAAAATTTATGATTAAACATCAATGATAAAGTGGTGAAAATAATGAAAATCATTATATATATGTTAATGCTTTGTTTCGTTATTACTGGATGTAGCATTGGAAAAAAAGACAATCCTAATGAAAAGCCAGAACAAAAAAATGTCTCGATGAAAAATGTTACGTATACAAATAAATCAAATAAGCCAAATGAAAAAGCAGCTGATCATCTGGCATCTTTAGCTGCAAGTATACCTGGTGTAAACGATGCGACAGCAGTAGTAGTTGGGAAGTATGCTGTTGTAGGTATTGATGTGAAAGCGAAACTTGATCGAACTCGCGTTGAGTCAATTAAGTATTCTGTTGCAGAGAGTTTGAAGAATGACCCAAACGGTGCAAATGCAGTCGTTGTAGCAGATGTTGATACGTATGAAAGACTAAAACAAATAGGCAAGCAAATTAAAAAAGGTAAAACTGGTGAAGGCATACTTGATGAATTAGCAGCAATTGTTGGCCGAGTAATGCCGCAAGTTCCAAATGATATGATTGAAAATAGAGAAACGAATCCGATTAAAGATAATGATAAACAATTACCAAAAGATGAAGAACAAGAACTACGAAAAGAACAAGAAGATCAGTCAAATAACCATTTGAAAAAATAGTGAAAACCCCGTACTAAATTGTACGGGGTTTTTCTTCAAGATTAAATATTCAGTTTATTTTCAAGGGAATATATGGTTTAATAATGAGGGGAGGGACAGCCGTTATGATGAAAAAAAGCGCACTCATATTAGGTAGTTTATGCATAGGTTTTAGTATGACAGCGTGTGACCAGAAGAAAGAAGTGAAGAAGAAAACAGCTATGTCTTCTACTATAACGGAAAATAAAAAGCAAGAGACCATTAATATAAATCATTTCTCAAATATTAATGAAGGAATGACTTAGTTAGAAGTGAAAGATTTAATCGGTTTTGAAGGGGATTTACTCATAGAAGAAGGGGAAGAACATTCTACACGAATTAAGCAAATTTTTGCTTGGAAAGGAAACGATCCAAAATCATTTGCTAAAATAACATTTTTGGATGGAAAAGTGCATTCTAAAACACAGCAAGGTTTAAGTTAATAACTTGAAGGAATGGGAGAGTTAAGCATGAACATACATACAGGAGAAATACAATTAGTGCCGTATAAGGAGCAATATAAAGAGATAATACAATCATTTACTTTACCAAGTGAACAAGTTCAATTTACGGCGAATCCAGGTGAATTACTGGAGAAAGCGAAAAATGATCGAACGAAAAATGTAGTTGTTATTTTAGACTATAACGGAGTACCTGTCGGTGTATTTATATTACAAACAGGTGATAGGGTACAGGAGTTTACAGAAAATAAGGATGCCATACTTTTAACTTCTTTTTCCATTAATTACAATAAACAAAATAAGGGATATGCTAAAAAATCATTGGCGTTATTACAAGACTTTGTAAAATATTATTATCCAGTAAAAAATGAAGTGATTCTTGCTGTAAATGAAAAAAACATTCCGGCACAAAAGTTATATGAGAAAGTTGGATTTCAAGATAAAGGGTTTAGAAGAATGGGACCAATTGGACAACAATTCATATTACATTTACCTATAACGAGATAATGAGATAACAAAGCTTACTCTTGAAAAAAATCATGTAGTAAGTTTTTTAATTTGAGATATTTTCCGTACATGATATGTTAGATGTATTAAAGTAAGTATTCGAGAAGCATGAAGGTGCAAAACAATTCGATTGTTAAGCATTTAAATACGTGAGGGGTAATCATATGACAATTTATATTGCACTACTACGGGGAATTAATGTAGGTGGACATAAAGTAATCAAAATGGCAGATTTGAAAATAATGTTTGAATCAATAGGGTTAAAAAGAGTGAAAACATATATTCAAAGTGGAAATGTAGTGTTTGAGTCAGAAGAAGAGATAAGTTTTTTAAAGGAACGAATTGAATGTGAAATTAAGAACGTTTTTGATTTCAATGTTCCAGTCATGTTACGAGCAAATGATGAATTTATTAATATTATTAAAAAGTGTCCTTACGAGACCCATTCGTTATTAGAAGGAGAAAGTGTACATGTGGCCTTTTTAGCTAATCCACTTTCTGAAGAAGACAGTAAGCGGTTACTTATGTACAAAAGTGACATAGAAGATTGCCATATCGAAGGAAGAGTAGTGTATTTATTTTTCAAAAAAAGCATTCGTAATTCTAAACTAATGAACCAGTTTCAAAAATTACATACGCCAGGTACAGTAAGGAACTGGCGGACTGTGAATAAGCTGAAAGCAATAGCAGAGGGTTTTTAAACATAAAAAAGTGGTTTTCTGTAAATAGAAAACCACTTTTTTTATTTATATTGTTTGGCGACAATGAGTTCAACGATAGGATAAATAAAGAATGAAGAACAAAGTGCGATAAAAAGGGGAAGGTTTTTTACACCATCCAAATTGGAACCCATAGAAAATCCTTCTGACCAGAATAATATAAGAAACATAACACCTACAAGAACAAAATACGCGATTTTAAAGCTTTTATATGTAATTTGTTGTCCCATTTCATCTTGACTTTCTTTTGATACTCCGTTTGGATCTCCCCATGTAATATGATTTATTAAATTACTAAGTATTAAAGAAGCAGCGAAAATTGTCCCGCCAAAAATCGAGCCTTCAGTTGCATATTTGTATGCGCCATGTCCGAGTATCGCGATTAACGATAAAACAATGATTACAAAAATAATCTTTTTAGTATTCAATATATAATTGCACCTCCACCATTGTAAAAAACTCTTTACATCTATAGTATAAAATTGGAAAAGTCTTATGTCAAATGTTTTTTACATATGAAGTGAGTGTTTATAATTTTTTATTTTTGGGATAAATAAAAAATTAAATTACATTTGAATGTAAAAGAATGGGCTCGCATATATTTGGAAGGGATGTCAGATTAATTTAGGGGGTAGTTATGTCTATTCTTTTAAAAGCGGGTGCAGATGCAGGAAATAATGGTTTGAAGTTAATGGTGAAAGGGCAGGAACCTATTTTTATTCCGAGTATTTATTCCTTATATATAGGTGAGTCTACGGGGTTGTTAGATGAGGGTGAAGTTTCATCGTCAGAATTAGAGAATCACATTGATGTGACCATTAGTTCTCCATCGCTAATGTTAAATAATGTACGATACATCGTTGGAGAAAAAGTGATTCAAGATCAATTAAAAGGTACTGAAGTGGAGAAGAAATCAAATAAATCTACTGATGAGTTAATGGTTATTACAATCCTTTCAGGTTTAGCGATAAGTGCTATGCGTCAAAGCCCTACTTCCAGTCATATTAATATTCGTTATGATTTATCTGTTGCTCTTCCAATGCAACTTATTACACAGGAAATTGCTGCTGAAAATGCGAAACGGTATATGGGTAATCACAAGGTCATATTCCATTATCCAAATGGACGCGATGTTACGATTAATGTTTCTATTGAGTTTTGTAAATGTCTACCTGAAGGCGCTTCTGGGACGTGGGGGATTGTGTATGATGAGGAAGGAAATGTTGTGAAACATAAAATAGAATGTGAACAAAATCAAGTTTCAGAAATTGATTTTGTAGATAAAACTTTATTGTCTTTTGATATTGGCGCGGGGACAACGGAAGAAGTTGTTTCATTAGGGGTAAATTTCCGTCCGCAATTAAGTAAAGGATTATCATATGGTGTAAAAGAAACTTTACTACAAATTATTACGAGATGGAATCGAAAATATCCTACGAAAACGATTGATAGTATTACAGAATTTAATCAAATTTATTTAAATGAAAAGCACCCAAGAAATGCATTGTTAGTTGAGGAATCGCAACCAGCGTTTTTAGGTTTAGCAGCACGTGTCGCAACGGATATTATTAACAAAATTGATGATATGAAAGACGATCCATATGTATTTATTTATGGTGGGGGTGCAGTTATTATTAAAAATAGCTTAAAAATGATTTTGAAACAAAAAGGACGCTTGAAAAATGTAATTTTTGTAGATAACCCGTTATTCACCAATGCTCGTGGGTTATTAGTATATACATGCTCGCCAAAATATAGAGAGCATAAGCAAAAAGAGTTAGGGTTTACAAACTTAACGATAAGTTAGTTGGTGGAAGTATGCGATCTAGGCGATATAAACGTGGTGATCGAGTGAAAATTAATATTAATAAATCAGTATCGCCTGAAATGATTGCTTGGCTTAATAAACAATCTAATCCAACTAATTTCTTTTTCTTTGCGGCCCAGCAATTATTTAAACAAGTAGGAGATATTGATGTATCAAAAACCTTGCCAAGTAGCCATGTTTTTTCTTTATATATAGAACCATCATCTCTATTAAAAGTTGAAATGAATCCATTTAAACACGTACCACTAGAAAATAGTAAATCCGCCGAAAATGTAAAAAAAAAATCGTGGGAATCTGTTGACCAGTTAGATTGTCCATTTTTTTAAGCATAGAAAAATATAGGTAGAGCCCATCACTATACATACGAATGCAGTGATGGGTTTTTGATATTGTATCGTAATCTTTATAAAGTGAAACTATAATCAGTGGGGGTTTTGTTCATCCCCCACTGATTATTAGCCTTCACCAATCGGGCGTTTACGGGCAGTTTATCTCCCACCTAATTTCTTTGCTTCAGCTGAATTTTGAGGTGGGAGTTTTACTGCCCACAAATAGCGGGATAAATAGAAGGGGCAAAACAATTTGTGCCCCTTCTAATAGTTGTTCTTATCTTATACTGGATATATGTTCTGAAACTGCTTTAATAATTTTATCCCAGTCATCGGGATGAATCTCGTGCCCTGTACCTTCAAGGGATAATAGCTTTGAGTTCGGAATTTCATCAATAAGTGCGAGTCCATGTTCAAGTGGAAGAGCTGTATCGTCCGTACCATGAATTACTAAAGTAGGTACTAGTAACGACTTTAGTATACCTTCATAAGAATCATCACCTGTAAGGAGGGCGTGATTAAACATGCTTAATAGATTGTTAGCACGTTCTATTTCTTGCTTTACTTGTTTTAAAGTTCTTGCTTCATCAAATATACGCTTTGATCCACAGAGTAGACGTGATCCTGTAATTAAATATTTCGCTATAACATCTTTATTTGTCCAATCTAAATTTGCACCATTAGCATGATGTGTCAAAATTCTTTCATCCATTGGAGGCAAATCACGAGTATTGTTATCAGATCCAATAACGCTTGTTGCTAGTAATGTTAAGGTCAAAATTCTTTCTGGGTGTTTTACTGCAGCAATTTGAGCAATCATACCTCCTAATGACATGCCAAAAAGGTGTGCCTTGTCAATATGATACGCATCGAGTACTCCGATTGCATCTTCAGCCATATCTGCTACAGTGTAATTGGAAGTCCCAGGCTCATATGTAACAGAACGCCCAACATCACGGTTATCATAGCGAATGACAAACCTTCCTGTGCTAGCCAACCTTTCACAAAATTCTTCATCCCAATAAACCATTGAACACGTAGCTCCCATAATTAATAATATTGCTGGGTTATTAGGATTTCCAAAGCTTTCTGTACATATATCAATACCGTTTACTTTGAAAACTTGTTCACTCATAGCACACTCTCCGTTTCATTTAAAGGTCATTAATAAATAAAGAGAAATATAACTTTGGGTGTTTCTTAGGCGTAAATTAGATTGTATTTAAGTGAAATAAATGTTTTTTGCACTCATGATGCTTAATTAGTAGAGTAGCATAAATATCACCTCCAAACATATTTATTTTCATTCAAGGCGAAAAATTTTGAAAAATAATTGTTTGTTATTAAAATAAACAGCAAGGGGGAGAGGAAATGAAATCAATTGTTATTGATCAATATGGTAGTGTTGAAGAATTACAAGAAAGACAAGTTCCTAAACCAGTTGTTAAATGTAATGAAGTATTAATACGTATACACGCAACATCTGTCAATCCTGTTGATTGGAAAATAAGAAAGGGAGACTTACAAGAAAAGTTGCGATTTTCATTTCCAATTACATTAGGATTAGATGTTGCTGGAATAGTTGAAGAAGTTGGAGAAGATGTGAATCATTTTAAAATAGGAGATAAAGTGTTTACGAAACCTGAAAATATAGGGAAAGGTTCTTATTCTGAATACATTACAGTGAAATCAAATTTAGTAGCGCAAATGCCTAATAATCTTAATTTTGAAGAAGCAGCATCTATACCTCTTGCAGGACTAACAGCTTGGCAAAGTCTTGTTGATTACGCACAAATAAAAGAAAATGACCGAGTATTAATTCATGCTGGAGCGGGCGGAGTAGGGAGTTTTGCAATTCAAATCGCAAAATCATTTGGGGCCTTTGTCGCAACAACTGCAAGTAGTAAAAATGAAGAGTTTTTAAAGTCTTTAGGTGCTGACCTTGTTATTGATTATAAAAAAGATAAATTTGAAGAGCTACTATCAGATTATGATATTGTGTTAGATACAATCGGCGGAGAAGTACAAGAAAAAAGTTTTCAAATTATTAAATCTGGTGGTGTTCTAGTTTCTATCGTTCATGAACCACGTCATGAAGTAAAGGCCATAAAATCAGGGTTTTTATGGTTGAAACCAAGCGGGAAGCAATTGGACGAATTATCTGTTTTGATTGAGCATGGAAAAATTAAACCTATCATCAGTAAGGTTGTTCCGTTTAATGAAGAAGGAATTAGAGAAGCTCATATTTTAAGTGAAAGTCAGCATGTTAGAGGGAAAATTGTAATTACGATGGAATGATATTTACATAAATATACGAGTGGTGACTATATGAGATGAAAATAGTCACCACTCGTATATACTATAATTTTTGCTATCGTGAATACATTTTTGGACATTCATCACCACTTGGTTCGTAAAAGCAATGGCTTTTAAATTGCCCTGCAAACGGCTGATTATACCATTCGGGTGGACAAGCTCCAACTGGACGGAAATACCAAAGAGCCCATCGTGCTGGCCAGCGCCATTCACCTTGTAAAACTTTTCTTGCGATTTCTTTTTCTGATTCACGGGCACGTTGATAAAAGTAACCGTATTGAACTGCTTCGAATCCGCCAGGGCTTTGATATACTGCATCACGCACAGATCGAAGTTGTTTGAAATCTAAGCAATCACAAAATACACGGTTTACTACAACACATCCAACAAGTTGTTCACCTTGTCGTCCTTCGCCCTCAGCTTCAGCACGGATTAAACGTGCTAGTAAATCAACGTCACTTTCGTTGTATGGAATAAGGGGCATTGTAATACCACCTTTCTTTACCTGTTATAGTAAAGAGTGTATGTTTCAAAATGAGCTAAGTGCATTTTTCTTGAAAATAACTACTAATTTTAAAAAGGAGCTTATGCAGATAAAAGCTAATTATTAAAACGAAAAAGGAGAGGTACTATGCATCGTATTCATAAAGAACATATCATTTACGCAATGTCACCAGAAAATAATCCATGTATTGAAGTAGAAATTGGGAGCCGTCTTGTATTTGAAACATATGATTGCTTTGAAAATCAAATTGATTCTGAAGATGTTGTGTTTCAAGAATTAGATTGGAATCGAATAAATCCAGCGACCGGACCTGTACATATTAAAGGTGCAGAACCTGGTGATATATTAGTCGTAACGATTGAAAAGATTAAAATTGCAGAGCAGGGTGTTTTAACTACAGGTGCGAACCTAGGTGTAATGGGTGATGAGCTAAATGAAAATACAGTAAAAATTGTCCCAATACATAATGGACATGTTTCATTTTCAAATGAACTGCAAATTCCAATTAATCCAATGATTGGTGTGATTGGTACTGCACCGAAAGAAGAGAGTATTTCATGTGGTACACCGCATGATCACGGCGGGAATATGGATTGTAAAGAAATCAAAGAAGGTACAACGTTATTATTACCTGTAAATGTTCCTGGTGCTCTTTTAGCATTAGGCGATTTACATGCTGCGATGGGTGATGGTGAAATTGGTGTTAGTGGAGTAGAGGTTGCTGGTGAAGTAACTGTAACTGTTCAAATTATAAAAGAAAAGACATGGCCAATACCAATGGCTATCCAAAAAGAAAAAATAATGACAATCGCTTCTGAGAAATTGTTAGATGATGCAGCTAGTCGTGCTGTACGTAATATGGTGACATTTTTACATGAAGAATTAGAAATGTCTAAAGCTGATGCAACTCTTTTATTATCAGCAGCAGGTAATTTGAAAATTTGCCAAGTTGTGGATCCACTAAAAACGGCGCGGATGGAACTAGGAAGGGAATATGTGGAGAAGTTAGGATTTTCTCTAAATGAATTTCATATTAAATAAGAAAAATAGAAAAGGATACTTTTGTATAAAAGTATCCTTTTTCTATTTTACGGATTTTGTGAAAAGAGGTAGTATTTATATAAGTATATTTGAGATTGTGGATCAAAAAGGAGTTCAGAGATGGTTAAAATTATGATTGTTGAAGATGATATGAAAATTGCGGAGCTATTATCAACATATGTTGCGAAATACGGTTACCAAGGAATTATTGTAACGAATTTTCAAAATGTGTTAGACATATTTTTAGAAGAACAACCGGAGTTAGTGTTATTAGATATTAATTTACCAAGTTTTGATGGTTACTATTGGTGTCGTCAAATTCGCGGGGTTTCTACATGTCCAATTTTATTTATTTCGGCTCGTGAAGGTACGATGGATCAAGTTATGGCGTTAGAAAATGGTGGCGATGATTTTATTCCGAAGCCGTTTCATTATGAAGTTGTAATGGCGAAAATTCGTAGTCATTTAAGACGTGCTTATGGAGACTATGCACCGAAACTAGAAGAACGAATGATTGAGCAACAAGGTCTTAGTTTATATCCCGAAAGACTTGTATTAAAACTTAGGGACCAAGAGATTGATATAACGAGAAACGAAGCCATTTTATTAGAGATGTTAATGAAAAACTATCCGCGTGTTGTGAGTAGGGAAGTATTATTAAATAAATTATGGGATAGTGAATCCTATGTTGATGATAATACATTAAGTGTAAATACAACACGTGTGCGTAAAAAGTTAAAAACGTTACATATTGAAGGAGCAATTGAAACAATTCGTAGTGTTGGATATAGATTACATATTACTTGGGATAATGGTATGGAAAAATGATAAGGTTATTTATACGTGATCATATACCACTTATTTGTTTTACTGCGATCCAACTACTAGCCATATTCTTAGTTTATTGGTTTGATGGGCATAATCATATTTCAACGGCATTATATGCAATGTTTTTAGGTGCTTTTTTTATGGTAAGTTATTTAGTATTTCGTTATTTTACACATCGTTCTTTTTATGAACGTTTAGCAAATCCGTTGCAATCTTTGGATGAATCTGTTCAAAAATCTGATTTTGCAGTTTTATCTACTGCTCTCCAAGATTTGCTCGAAGTACAATATCGACATTATCAAAATCAGCTCCAGTTACAAGAGAGGAAAAATAATGATCATTTAACCTTTATGAATCAGTGGATTCATCAAATGAAAACACCTTTATCTGTAATAGAATTAATTACACAAGATGAAGTGGATTCACGTTTTGAAAGTATTAATGAGGAAACAGATAGGTTGAAAAAGGGGTTAGAGATGGCACTGTATGTCGCACGTTTAGAAGCATTTACACAAGATTTTTATGTAGAAAGAGTACAACTACATAAAATAGTGAATGATTCCGTGCATGAACATAAACGCTTTTTTATTCGGAATTTTGTATACCCAGAGCTTGAAATTGATAAGAGTATTACTGTAGAAAGTGATGCGAAGTGGTTACAATTTTTAATTGGACAAATAATATCGAATGCGATTAAATATTCATCAGGTAGTAGAGAAAAGATTAAAGTGAAAGCACGTAAGGAAGGTAATACAGTTGTACTTGAAATTACCGATAGTGGCGTAGGGATACCGAAGCAAGATTTACCAAGAGTATTCAAACCTTTCTTTACAGGAGAAAACGGTAGAGATTTTAAAGAATCAACTGGAATGGGGCTCTATCTTGTATATGAAATTACGAAACAATTAGGACATAGTGTAGGAATCCATTCAGAGGTTGGTAAAGGTACCGTTGTACGAATAATATTTTTAAATGTGTAAATAAGTGTTCTTGGCTAAAGAACTTTGGAGATAAGTTTTTTAGCCTTATTTTATCCCGCTTTAATGGGCAGTAAGACCCCCACCTCAAAATTCAGCGAAAGCAAAGAAGTTAGGAATCAACTGCTCATAAAAGTCCGATTGGTTCAACTAATAATCAGTGGGGGATGGAGAAACCCCCCACTGATTAAAGTTTCACTTTATAGCGATTATATGAAATGGTAAAAGGTCATCTTAGTATGTATAATGACACGCTAATAAATACGATTGTTAAATTGGAAGGATTTAATAAAAAGCTGATAAATAGTTTTTGTAAGAAAAAAGCCACCTCTTTGAAAGAGATAGCTTCATGAATCCATCCTATGAATAAATGTATCAACATTAATAAGTATAATGTTCGAAGTCGTGATATGTTTTGTGGATTATAATAGAATTAGTCTTTTGTTTTTTCATGATACAGTATTGTAATTAAGTAAACAAACTTAATAATTTATATCCAATTAATCCTAAAATAATGATAGGAACCATCATTAAGAAAGAAGAAATTCGATTAGCATTAGAGCGTTCTAATACAAGAATCAAGATAATTCCGACTATCACTTCGGTATATCCAACAGGTAACATGTGACTATAGTCTTCAAAATTTAAAAGAATGTGAAGTCCATCCGTTACAAAAACTCCACTAATAAGCGCGCTTCCGAATTTATGAAGTGGATTTGTAGTATCTTTCCATAGAAAACCTGCAATTCCAAAGATAGTTCCTCCTATAAATGCACATACAATCCATACAGATATAAAATAAATAGAGTGAGCTACATTTTTAATAACTATTGCATAACCATAATAGCCTAATACCATACCGAGTAGTGCAAGGATACCAGAAAGTATAGCTGTACGCTTAGAATAACTAAAGCTAGCCACAAAAAAGGATGGAACTAACCAAACGCTTCCTAGATTAGCTAATGAATTCCAATTTCCTGGAAGTATACCTTGCCCTAATTTAGTTAGTATACCAACAATTATCCCTACTATAATCGGGATGAGAAAAATCCTTAAAAACATATTTAACTTTGTGATTTTTAATGTCCTGTCCATAAATTCAATCCTTACATTAATATTTTCTACAAACATATAATAGCTTATTACAGGGTGGTAATCAATAAAAATTTATCGAAAAACAATAATTGATTATTGGATAGCGAATAACATTTTCTTTTTATCCTTTTCGGTAAAAAGACTCCATCTGATTTGTGTTACGGGTGAAACCCAACAATTCAGGTGGTGATGAATTGCTATCAGTCAATAGACCAAACACTTTTGTTTGGTTCATAATAATTTTTTGAGGGCGAATATCTGTTTCTTTTTGTCTTGCGATATAATCCGCCCTTAGATAAGGAGGGAATATATCGTAAGATAACGAAATTGGAGAATAATCATCATTCGGTTACTTGAGCCAAAAGGAATTACGATGAAGACCCTGTTCACATTTTGTTCCATTTCGTTCCAAATATTGATTTGTCAAAAGTAATTAACAGTTACAAAATTTCTTGATAAAGATCCGATTCCAGTTTGGTCTAAGGATGATAGAACTCATTATTGTTTTAGCGGCAAACGGATTACTCGTGGTCTGTATCGAAGTAAATCAGGGAAATGTATTCACGCTGATATTAATGGTGCGTTGAATACATTGGAAAAATCAAAAGTTGTAGAATTAGATGACAATCTCAAAGTGAAAACGCCGATTATATTAGAAGTACAAAAACGTAAGGCTGTTGCTTCGCGCATAGCTTAGTGGGTGCGTCAACCATCCATGTGTACTCGACTTGTCGGGGCTTGTAGCACACGCCGGATTCATCTGAGTGGTGGCTTCTTCCATAAGGAAGAATTGCTCTTTTTCGAAAGGGTGGTGCAAGTGGGAAAACAATCGTTCGTTGCCAGTACCAACCAAAAACTTACTTGGGGTGTTACCATAAGGTGGCATGAATGCTAGAGCGTCAAACTGTCTAGCGATAGACGAAAAGACCTAGCGTTCTAACTCAAGCCCCCATTGAAAAGCTTCATCTCAGTGGGGGTAGTTGACTTATAATTTATTAGAAGGAGGGCTTTTTTGCTAGTTGTGAATGTTAGGGGGATTGAAATGGATATTCGTAAAATGAAATATTTCATAACAGTGGCAGAAGAATTAAACTTTAGCCGTGCGGCAGAACGTCTTATGATGGCACAACCGCCTTTAAGTCAAGAAATTCGAAAGTTGGAAGAAGAATTAGGTATTCAACTTCTTCACAGGACAAAAAGGATGGTTGAACTTACCGATGCGGGGAAAATCTTTTTAGAAGGTGCGCGACAAACGTTACTTCAAGTAGATAGAACCATTAAAGAAACACAGCTCGCGGATGAAGGGAAGATCGGGCATTTAATCATTGGTTTTGTCGATTCTACAGAAACAGTTATAGACATATTAAAAACATTTCGAGAACGATTTCCTAAAATACAGCTTATATTACGCGAGATGACAACAGACCAGCAAATAAAAGCGCTATATGAAAAACAAATTCATATTGGATTTATTCGTTCCAAGCAGAATAATGAAATATTAGTTTCCGAAGTTTGTTCTGAGGAATGTTTAAAATTAGTTTTGCATGAAGAGCATCCTTTAGTTTCATTACATAACATTTCAATCAAATCATTAGTTGATGAACCATTTATTTTATTTCCTCGTCATTTCGGTACTAACTTTTATGATTTAATTATTAGTTACTTTTGGGAACATGGAGTAAGTTTAAATATTGTTCAAGAGGCGATCCAAATGCAAACTATTGTGAATTTAGTTGCAGCAGGAATGGGGATTTCTGTCGTTCCATCATCGGTGGAAAGCTATAAAAAATCGGGTGTCATGTATAAAGACATTCAAGAAAATACACCGAAAATAAATTTATATGTTGGATGGAGACAAGATGAAAAGTCTGTCGTATTAGAGAACTTCTTAACAGTTGTTAGAGAGGTTTATACGACTTCGCAATTTGAATTTGAAAAGTAAAGGCCCATCTTGATGGGATGGGCAGTGGGAAAGTTGGATAGGAAAACTCCCATTTTTATTTTAAAGTCACTGAAGATTCAACCTGTTTTACTCGGATCGTACTCAGCGAAACCTTTTAGTATATTATCAATCTGATCCATAATTTCAGGTTGCAATTTAACACTAGAAGCAATTACGTTTTCTCTTATTTGCTCCGGATTTGAAGCGCCAATAATTGCAGAGGAAACAGCTGGATTTTGTAGTACCCAAGCAACTGCGAGTTGTGGTAGGGTAAGATTAGTTTCTTGCGCGATGGGATTGAGTTTCTGAATTGCAGTGAGTACATCATCACTCATCCAACGTTGCACGAGTTTGTGGAAAAATGGTTTACCAGCATCTGAATTAGCACGTGATTGAGTCGGCAAGGGTTTACCAGGTTGATATTTTCCAGAGAGAATACCTTGTGCGAGGGGAGACCATACAACTTGACCAAGTCCCTCACGTTGACATGTTGGTATTACATCAGTTTCAATAACTCGCCACAACATCGAATATTGAGGTTGGCTAGCGATAAGTGGAATGTTCAATTCTCGTGCAAGTGCTGCACCGCGGGTAATTTGTTCTGATGTCCATTCACTTACGCCTAAGTAAAGGACTTTACCTTGTCTTACAAGATCAGCAAAAGCTAACATCGTTTCCTCAAGAGGAGTTGTTGAGTCAAATCTATGTGCATAATAGACATCAATGTAGTCTGTCTGCAACCGATGTAACGATGCATTGCAATTTTCTATAATATGTTTTCTCGATAATCCACGATCATTTTTTCCAGGTCCGGTCGGATGGCATACTTTTGTACATAGTTCTATGCTTTCTCGGCGTATACCTTTCAAAGACCGGCCAAGTACTTCTTCGGCTATAGTGTCCGAATAGACATCAGCAGTATCGAACGTAGTAATTCCGACATCTAGTGCGGCTTTCACACAATCATTTGCAATATCTTCGTTTACTTTTCCACCATGGTTAATCCAGTTCCCGTATGCAATCTTACTTACTGTTAATCCACTGTTTCCTAGTTTACTAAATTCCATTGTAGTATCCTCCTTTTAAAATGATATCTTTATTATAAGAACTGAAATGTAATATGTATAATATATAATTAATGATACATTTATATAAAAATTATATAAGAGAGAGTGCTTAGAAGTTTACTACTAAGGAAATCTAAAGCCAGTAGTATTACAGATGTTGTTTGTGTTTGATCGATATGAAGTGAAGATAAATAGACCTAAAAGAAAGCAATCATTTTCACAGCACGTATAATCGCATTTACTCATACAGTACTACTATGGTACAATATGGTTACTAACGACGGAAAGGAATGATGGGTGGACGATGATTAACTAATCTTATTTTTAAATGTTGAAATTCAATAAATTTCAATTTATAAAAAATAGGATTAGTCTGCCCAATTTCCTTACAACGGTATTGCTATTTATTATGCGTAATAGCTTATTTGGGTATAAATATGTTAACGACTAATCCTGCCAAATTTATTTGGGAGGATTTTTTTATTCTCCCTTAATGAAAGGGATCGGTATTATGAAAGAACTTTTAAAATTAAATGATGTTTATGTTGAAATAAAGGAAAATACTTTGTTAGAGAAAATGAATGTGACAGTTAAACAAGGGGATGTTATCGGATTAATTGGTAAAAACGGTGCCGGTAAATCAACGTTACTTCAATTAATAAATGGGAAGATTGAGCCATCAAAAGGGATTGTTGAATGGCAGCAAATGAATATGACAACGGCATATGTTGAACAAGAAATAGAATCTTTTATTAGTAATGATATGATTGCAAAAGAAGCAGAACTTCTTGCGAAATGGGGCGTGCCAACGAACGATTTTCTAACTTTAAGTGGTGGTGAAAAGCTAAAAGTTCGATTAGCAAAAGGATTTGCCGAAAATCCTAATGTCTTAATATTAGACGAACCGACAAATCATTTAGATGAGATGAGTACGGAATTTCTCATTAAACAAATCAAAAATATGAAAGGTACAGTTATCGTCGTATCGCATGATCGATACTTTTTAGATGTTGTCGCAACAAGAATATGGTCAATTGAGGATAAGAAATTAATTGACCATAGCGGGAATTATACGAGTTATATGAAAGCACGTGAGCATAAAAGAATGACGCAGCAACGTGAATATGAAAAACAACAAAAAAAGATAGAACAAGTAGAAACACATATAAAAGAATTAAGTTCATGGTCACAAAAGGCACACGCACAGTCTACAAAACAAGAAGGAGTTAAAGAGTTTTATCGTGTAAAAGCGAAGCGAATGGATGCGCAAGTGAAGTCAAAACGAAAACGTCTCGAAAAAGAGCTGGAGAAAACGAAAGTAGAACGTGTGAAAGAAGAGTATTCAGTGGAGTTCTCTATTCAAGCGAATAAAAAAGTAGGAAAACGCTTTTTAGAAGTAAAGAAATTAAAAAAAGACTTTCATGGAAAGACATTATTTGAAAACGTTAATTTTACAATCCAGCACGGTGAGAAGGTTGCGATTGTTGGACCAAACGGTAGCGGGAAAACAACATTACTGAAGATGATTATGGGAACGGAAACTGTACAAGGAGAAGTATGGATTTCACCATCAGCAAACATCGGTTATTTAACACAAGAAGTATTTGATTTACCACTGGATAAAACACCAGAAGATTTATTTTTTAAAGAGACATTTGAAGAAAGAGGAAAAGTCCAAAATTTAATGAAACATTTAGGATTCCAAGCTTCTCAATGGAAAGAGCCGATTGAGCATATGAGTATGGGGGAACGAGTAAAATGCAAGTTAATGGCTTATATTTTAGATGAAAAAGATGTACTTATTTTAGATGAACCGACGAATCACCTTGACCTCCCTTCACGTGAACAGCTTGAAAATACATTAGCTGAGTATAATGGAACACTCGTTATAGTTTCTCACGATCGATATTTTCTAGAGAAAACAACTAACACGAAACTCGTGTTTTCAAATAATACGATACAAAAGCAGCTAGAGGAACCTATTAAAACAAGAGATGATATTGAAGAGCTACGTTTAACGTTAGAAACCGAGCGACAAGAAGTATTAGGTAAATTAAGTTTCTTAACTTCTAACGATAAAGAATATAAAGAACTTGATGAACGATTTATAGAACTTACGAAGCAGATTAAGGCGCTTTAATCTAATTAAGGGGGATTAACATGGGAGAAGAGAGTTCGACTAAATTATTTAGAATAGACTGTGGAGATATATACTTGCAAGAGTTTACTATCAAAGATGCGGAGAGTATTTATAAAATATCGAATCAACCGGAAATAGAACAGTTTTTGCCGGACTGGAAATCAACGAAAGAACAGAGGGCTCATTGGATTATCAATGATGAAATACCAGCAAACAAAGCATTTCTTGATGCAGTGACAAAAACGTCTAACATAGATGATCATATATTAAAGCTAGGAATATTTAATAAAGATACAAATGAATTTATTGGATGGTGCTGCACAAGCATTAAAGAAGAACTCCCTTCACCAAATAGAGAAATAATGTATGCTATTTCAAGCGAGTATCAAAGCAATGGTTACGCTACGAAAGCGACTAAAGGGTTAATTGATTATTTGTTTAAAAATACAAATGTAGATGTCCTCAACGCAATTGCTTTAATTAACAACGTACCATCAAATAAAGTTATTGAAAAATGTGGATTTACTTATTTGAGCCAACAGACGATAGAAAACCAACTATATAATCATTATTTATTGAGCAAATCAGAGTGGATAAAAAATATTGCTCTTTAAAAGAATCTATAATGGAATGTAAAAAAGCTNNAGCTTTTTTACATTCCATTATACCTGTTACCATATCAAAGAGACAATTTGGATGGCTTCTTGCCGGATTTTCTCATCAAAAAAACAAGGGGATTAAGCTGTACATGCGATAATCATTTTATAAAAAATCATATATGAAAAGGGGTTTGGATAATTTTGTCGAATGCATTTATCTATGAAAACACCACTTTCTTACTCAACTTATCCTAAAAATGAATCATTTTGAGCTCAAATAGAAGAACGCACGGCAAAAGTGAAGGTGAGCGAAGTTTTGCATATAAAACTTACGGTTGAGTGTTAGTGGATTAAAAGTTTTAAGTTATGAAATAGATTAAATGAGGGAGGGGAACGCATATCATAATTTGGTTTCGTCAATTGCCACAGATAAGTATGGATTTTTCAGAATGGACTCCTTTTATTAAGAATAATTGGTATCAAAAGCATTATATGAAGTTTGTATATCTACTTCAAATAATCATTTTTCTGATACCAAATTACTTTGGAGTAGGTTTCACTCATATTAATATATTGTATCTAATCATAATAGGTATCTTTGTCTTCATCATTCACGAATGTCTACACATTTTGGTCATAAGTAACAAAGGTGATATTAGCTTAACATGT
This sequence comes from Bacillus sp. SRB_8, assembly GCF_003264205.1. Lineage (NCBI taxonomy): Bacteria > Bacillati > Bacillota > Bacilli > Caryophanales > Bacillaceae > Bacillus > Bacillus sp. SRB_8. The sequence continues at coordinate 496,755 of NZ_NADT01000026.1, forward strand.
AGTGGAATATTTTTTTGGCTAAATACAAATGCAACCCTATCCAAAGCGAGATTTTGGGTCTTTATGAGCTTACCCATAATTGTATTATCGGTAGCCCCTGCATTTATGTCGTTCTATGTATCAGGAAATATTAAATCAATCATATTATTTGTATGTTGGATAAACGCAATAATTTCCGCCTCAGATATTTACAATTCATTTTTAATTGCAATGAAACCGAAGAACTCAGTATTTTGCAGAGGATATTATCAAGTGAAATAGTATTAAAAGTATTATTTAATTATATTTCAATTTAAGAAATTAGTTAAAAATATAATATTTGAAAGTAAAAAGACCGATAATACAATGGTATTATCCCCTTTAGGTA
>NZ_NADT01000224.1:0-481 GCF_003264205.1 Bacillus sp. SRB_8
ATGAGCATGTAGATGCAATCGATGATAATTCAGGTCGCATCAATAGGATTAATGCTGCCCACCAGACTAACCTTGAAATTCCCACTGAATGGCGACCTCCAAAGGTTCATTGCGTTCCCGAACCCCAAAGAAAACACCGATTGTTCTGCAATTCACTCCAGTGCCGAAGCTAATAAGATCAGTTGAATTATCTGTCGGAGATAACAAGTTCACGTTTCCAACCGCAATCGATGACGGTGCTGATTTTACTGTCATAGGGAACACAACACGTGGCAGGTTCTACAAACAGCAAATCCAGAAATTCGATCAGGCTCGCGAACATTTTCATTAGGCGACGGCTCCCCAATAGATTCGCATTTTCTTGTATTGGTGGACATAACAATTGTTACAGTTACTGGAAGCGTCACCGTCAGACGACATTGGGTGCACGTGCTCGACGCTGATATTCCCGATGTTCTATTAAGCCGACCGCTGCTATTAT
>NZ_NADT01000225.1:0-355 GCF_003264205.1 Bacillus sp. SRB_8
GCCGTCTACTACCTGCACCAGCAGGGCGTGACGCGGCTGGACGTGGTCAATTTCATCGCCCACGGCATCAAGAAGGGCGAGCCGCCAGAGCCGTCCAAGGGTTCGGATGCCGCGCCCGAGGGTGAGGACGGCGGCGGCGAGCGCAGCGAGAAGGCCTCGCCGCTCGAGCAGTTCACGCAGAACCTCAACCAGCTCGCCAAGGACGGCAAGATCGACCCGCTGATCGGTCGCCACTACGAGGTTGAGCGCACCATTCAAATCCTGTGCCGCCGGCGCAAGAACAACCCGCTGTTGGTCGGCGAGGCCGGCGTGGGCAAGACCGCGATCGCCGAGGGACTGGCTTGGCGCATCACGC
>NZ_NADT01000226.1:0-336 GCF_003264205.1 Bacillus sp. SRB_8
AAGCAGGCGCGACAACCAGACAGACAAGCGATGCTTGTCGTTCACCAGGGTCATGAACTTCTTGTCTTTGGCATCGCGTCGCCCCCACTTCGCGCGCGTCGTCACGTAGACTTCCTCCCTAGTCACTGGATCACCTCGCTCGAAACGGTTTACTATAAACTTTGCAACGTCGTCGGCCTGCTCCACGAACTTGATTGGAGCGCCCAGCTTCATGGATTAGTTGCAATCAGGTAAGCGAGATGTCGACTTCTTGAGGAAAATAATTTTGCCTGGCTGTGTTCGTGACATTGATGACAACTTTTGGCAAGATAGCCTACCATCATTGACCACGAGCTT
>NZ_NADT01000227.1:0-292 GCF_003264205.1 Bacillus sp. SRB_8
GTGAGCGTGCCGATGTACATGCGCCGCAGGCCGTCGCGCGCCAGCGCGCGCTCCTGGTATTCGCGGTTGGCCTCTTGCACGGCGATGGCATTGGCCACCAGCACGGGCGGCAGCGGCACCGTGACCTGCAGGAAGCGCGGCTCCACCAGCAGCCCCAGGCTGGATTCGGACACCGTGGCGATGGCCTTGACGCGCGCATCGGCCACCGAGGCGGGGGCGGCCACATCGTCGAGCCCTTCGATCTGCGCCACCGCGTTCTGCTGGCGCACGGTGCGCAGCTGCTGGCTGGACA
>NZ_NADT01000228.1:0-318 GCF_003264205.1 Bacillus sp. SRB_8
AAGAGTTCTCGTCGAAGACAGCGTCAGTGAACCGAGTGGCAGTAATTTTGTTGGTAGAGCTGCAATAAAAGAGATAACCTTTCTGTTCCATGGCGTACCCGATAAATGTTACCATTGAGCTTCTTGGTTGTAGCTTGCGATGCAGCTGGTTTGGAAGGTGGATGTACGCATCGCAACCGAACGTTCGCAAGTGCATTAGGTCTGGTTTCTTATTGTGCCAGGCTTCGAATGGAGACATGTGATAAGATAGGTGACTGTGGGGACTTAGATTGAGGAGATATATGGTTGTACAAACAGAGGCTGGCGAGAAGTTTCGCT
>NZ_NADT01000229.1:0-397 GCF_003264205.1 Bacillus sp. SRB_8
TCCAGGTCAGCGAATATGAATCCATACTTGTCGGAAACCTTTGGAGCGTTTCAAAGCGTTGTGACAAATCGGATCCACATTCCGTCACCATATCAACTGGCCACGATGCGTTTCCGCTGTGTAATTGTGCCTATTTTGGCAGTTGCCAGATTCCGTGTGTTGGAATCTGTGCAGTGTTCCACAAAATAGCGCTGCCTCTTTTCAACATTGATACCTTAGCTGGACGATGGCATCTAGTTAACCACCCGTTATACGAGCAAGCCCTGTCTTGCCTTGGGATCGTGCATTCCAACACACCTCCCGCTTCTTCAAGCAGTGGACATCAACCTACTGAGCACTCAAAGGGGTGAGTACGCTCTCAATTTGTGTCCTTATGTTGCTGCTGAGAGGCGGTCGT
>NZ_NADT01000230.1:0-318 GCF_003264205.1 Bacillus sp. SRB_8
CACGACCCGACACGTTGGAACTGGTCGCGGAAAGCTTTCGCCCGTGAGCCGGAAAACGCACGCTGCCGGGCGGCGCTAGAACCGGTCATGGAGGAGCTGGTCGCGGCCTGGGCCGCATTAGGACGCCACATGGACAGACAACTCACACAGGACGGCGAGTCGGATCCGACAACTCAAGCCCAGGTCGACGAACTCTACGCCACCTGCTGCTTCCGCATTCGCGAAGCCCTGACTGATATCGCCTGCTGGCAACCGTCCACTGCAAACCGGGGACCGCAACGCCACCACCACCTTCGCTGGCAAGACCTCGACTCCCTC
>NZ_NADT01000231.1:0-339 GCF_003264205.1 Bacillus sp. SRB_8
GTCGTCAATAGCAGAAGCTTAGTGGCGTTTCCTGCAAGCAGGGTATCACGCACGTCGTCTGCAAGCAGACTCGTTATCACCCCTCATCTTAGCCCGGCGGATTTGCCTACCGGGCACGACTACAGGCTTGAACCAACATATCCAACAGTTGGCTGAGCTAACCTTCTCCGTCCCCACATAGCACTATTGATCGGTACAGGAATATTGACCTGTTTCCCATCAGCTACGCATCTCTGCCTCGCCTTAGGGGCCGACTCACTCTACGCCGATGAACGTTGCGTAGAAAACCTTGCGCTTACGGCGAGGGGGCTTTTCACCCCCTTTAACGCTACTCATGTC
>NZ_NADT01000232.1:0-360 GCF_003264205.1 Bacillus sp. SRB_8
GATGCTCCCGGGCTACGCGCCCTTCGGCAAGGTGGCGCTGGTGCGCTCCGCCGACAAGGCCCAGTTCGCCACGCCGCAAGACCTCAACAAGGCCACCGTGCGCGTCATCAAGAACCCCGGCGGCACCAACGAGGCCTATGTGCTGTAAAACCTCAAGGCCGCGCAGGTCAGCACGCACGACAAGAACGCCGAGATTCCTGCGCTGATCGCCGAAGGCAAGGGCGATGTGATGATCACCGAGACCTACGAGGCGCTGGTCTACAGCAAGGCCGACCCGCGCCTGCACGCCGCGTTCATGGACGCACCGCTCACGCCCAAAAGCTACCTCGGCTTCATGCTGCCCAAGGACGACACCGACTA
>NZ_NADT01000233.1:0-299 GCF_003264205.1 Bacillus sp. SRB_8
TCGAGATCGCCCCAGTTGACCGTCGGGTTGCGCACAAACCGCACCACCTTGGACAGCAGTCCACCGGGGGAAGCTTCTTCCTTGCTCATGCAGCGTCAAGACGTCGGGTGCGCAAGCATGCCAGGCGCCGTCAGTCACCAAACATTTTTTGCTTGAGCTCGCGGCGCTGCTGCGCTTCCAGCGACAGCGTCGCCGTGGGGCGGGCCAGCAGGCGGCCCACGCCGATGGGCTCGCCGGTCTCGTCGCAGTAGCCATAGTCGCCGGAATCGATGCGGGCAATGGACTGTTCGATCTTCTTG